>JAFGEP010000055.1 GCA_016931535.1 Bradymonadales bacterium | reverse complement strand
GTTGGGTGTCGCCCCTTACGGGGCTTGGTCTGCATAGATGCCATACACCCCGGGCTGAAGCCCGGGGCTACAACAGTTGCGCCCCTGGCGGGGCGCTCGAGCCTCTGTTCACTGGGCGAGATTGGAGGGGATGTCCCTTGGTGGTGTCGATACCGGATGGACGCCCAGAGCCAAAGCGGATTTGAGCCAGACCAGTAAGTGTGGTTGACGGGTTGGCCGCCGACGTGAACAAGAGTCAGGCCGCAAGGCGGGAGCGCCCCTGGCCCAGGAGGGTATCAGACGACGTCGGGGAAATCGGGATGGAGCGTCGGACGCAGGAACTCCAGGGCGCCGCCATGGTCGCTTTCGAGGGTGAACGGCCGACCGCGTCTGGGTCGCACCTCGAGCTGGACGTGGGCCAGCTTGGTATTGAAGCAGTAGGAGAGATGGCCATCCGGGTTGTAGTAGCCGAGGCAGACGAGCGGCATACCGCGCGCGTCCATGGTCATCCAGACCTGTCCATCCCGCCCGCCAAGCTTGAGAGTCCAGCGCCACTCGTCGAGGCTCGCTTTCTGCCGCCAGAGGTCGAAGATCCGATCGAAACGGTAGACCTCCGGCCCGCGCCGCACGATCAGCGCCGACATGCGCGGGGTGACCAGGCTGCCCAGCTTCACCCGTCCGGAGAAGCCCTCGACCATGGCCGCCTCTCCATCGGCCCCAGGGAACAGGCACTGGCCCCAGACATACTCATGGGCGTGGCTCTGCCCCCAGTTGTGCCCCTGCATCCCGGGCCAGCCGTCGAGGGTGATGGTCTCGTCGAAGACATCGAGCGTTCCCGAGAAGCGGAGAAAAGGAAACGGAGTGAGCAGCTTCGACTTGGGGAAGGGTCCCTGGCGCAAAAACCGCCAGGGATAGATCGACAGTGGCGTGGCCACCGGTGTCGATTCGCTCCTCCAGCGGAGCTGCCACTCGGCGGCGCCACGCGGCCCTTCGAGCTTCCCTTCGGCCTGTCCGACGAAGCCGACGTGGAAGCGGTTCGCGCCGATGGTCACATCGAGGGACGACGGCTCACCAGCGAAGGTATCGGCGGTCAGGGGCAGGGTCTCCTTGTGGGCAAAGGTTCGCCCCTTCTCGCCATCGAACCAGACGCACCAGCATTCGGCCACCGGGGGACCGTCCTGCGGCGCCAGGATGGTGGCCTTGAGCCACAGAGCCCGCGGCCGGTCGGGGTCGTTGACCCGCCAGAAGAAGCTCTCGACATGACCTTTGCGGTCCGGCTGGTAGCGCACCGCATTGGCCAGCGGCTCGCTTTGGAGTATCCACTTCATCGTTCTTCTCCTTGGTATTCCGTTTGTACACCAAGTTGGGCCAAGGTCCCAGAGTCCACCGCCGCCATGGCGAGCTGCGCGGCAATGGTCAGCGCCGCTGGCCTCCGCCCGCATTGCATCCCCTGTGAGAATTGAGTAGGGTGGGCAGGCAGGATCCAGGATCCAGCCAATCTGAACCCGCTGGCAAGGAGAATCCGGTGTCACAGAGCACGTTGACCACAGGACTGGAACCCAAAGAGGTCGCCGACATCCACTACCGGGCGATCCAGGAGGGCAACCACAAGCTGTTCGTATCTACCCTGTGCCAGGAGCTGCAGGATTCGGTGTACAACAGCTACTCGCAGCCCGACATGTGGTGGCGTTCGGCACAACGGATGCGGGATCTGTACGGGGTCAGCTACGAGTTCGCCTTCGCCCGGGAGCTGGGGCAAAGTAAGGCCATCCTGTTCTACCAGGGAAAGACTGCGGGTGGGGCGGCATACGGGGAGCAGGTCCCCATCACCCTGATCCGGGAGTCTGGCGGATGGCGAGTGAAGCAAGCCTCCTACTGACCGGCACAGCGGTTTTTCCGGTCCCCCCGCCTCGGTTCCTGTGCTTCCGACATCTCATCTCGAAACGGCGATCCCACGCATGGCGGGAGGCTGAGCGCGTTTACCGCTCTGTCCCTTGTCCCAGGTGGGTCGAGTTGAACCCGGGATGGCAGCCATGTTGACCATCGACGGCTCCATGGGGGAAGGGGGGGGCCAGATCCTGCGCACATCGCTGGCGTTGTCCCTGGTCACCCAGGAGCCGTTTCGCATCCAGAGGATCCGGGCCGGCCGCAAGAAACCCGGGCTGAGGCGGCAGCACCTGACGGCGATCAAAGCCGCGCAGACCATCGCAAAAGCCCGGGTCACGGGGGCCGATCTGGGTTCCCAGCAGATCACCTTCGAGCCGGGGGCGGTGTCGGCGGGCGACTACCTCTTCGACGTGGGGACGGCCGGCAGCACCACGCTGGTCTTGCAGACGGTGCTGCTGGCGCTGCTTCTGGCGCCTGCCGAGTCCAGGCTGGTCCTGCGCGGTGGCACCCACAACCCGGCGGCGCCGCCCTTCGAGTTCATCCACAAGGCCTATCTCCCGCTGCTCGCCAGGATGGGGCTCCAGGCGACCGCCAGCCTTTTACGCCCCGGATTCTACCCGGCCGGGGGAGGGGAGATCGAGGTCCACATCCAGCCTTCTCGGGGCTCACGCAGACCGCTGGTCTTGACGGAGCGGGGAGCCGTTCGCCAGATCCGGGCCAAAGCGATGGTCTCCGCGCTACCCGGCCATATCGGACAAAGGGAGCTCAAAGTGATCGGCCGCGCCTTCGACCTGAGTCCGGAGGAGCTGGATCTGGTCGAGGTGGCCCAACCGTCCGGGCCTGGAAACGCGGTGCATCTCGAGGTGGTCTGTCAGCATGTCACCGAGCTGTTCACCGGCTTCGGAGAGCGGGGCGTACCCGCCGAACGGGTGGCCTCCCACGTCATCGACCAGGCCCGGTCCTACCTCGAGAGCAACGGCGCGGTCGGACCGCACCTGGCCGATCAGCTGCTTTTACCCATGGTTATCACCGGGGGGGGGACCTTCACCACCTCTACTCCCACCCGCCATACCCTCACCAACTTTCAACCCATCGAGCAGTTCTGCCGGATCCAGGTCGATGTGCGGCCGTTGGAAGGCGAGCGGCACCGGATCGACCTCGAGATGCGCGGGGAAACGCCATGACCGATCCCGGTGCATCCGCTGTCTTCGACGGCCCTCTCATCGCCGGGCGCTATCGGCTGGGCCGCCTCATCGGCAAGGGCAGCCAGGGGGCCACCTACCTGGCGAAAGACATCGAGGGGGAAGGGTTGGTGGCGGTCAAGGAGTTCAACCTGGCGGAGGCGGTCGACTGGAAGCAGTTCGAGCTGTTCCAGCGGGAGTGCGCGCTGCTCCAACAGCTCGATCACCCGGGCATCCCCAAGTACCTGGACCAGTTCCGGAACCAGGACGACACCCGCCACTATCTGGTCATGGAGTTCATCGACGGGGAGTCGCTCAAGGAGATCGCCCGGAGGCGAGGCCCGCTGGGAGAACGGGAGCTATGGCGGATCCTCATCCAGGTGATCGGGCTTCTCGCCTACCTGCACAGCCAGGATCCTCCCATCATCCATCGGGACATCAAGCCGGGCAACTTGATCCAGCGGGCCAACGGGGAGATCTACCTGGTGGATTTCGGTGGGGCTCGCAAGGCGCTGAAGCGCGCCGGCGGGTCCACGGTGGTGGGGACCTTCGGCTACATGGCGCCCGAGCAGCTGCACGGCCAGGCGACTCCGGCCACCGACCTGTACGCCCTGGGCACGACGCTGTTGAACCTGGGGACCGGCATCGAGCCCGAGGATTTCCCGCGCAAGGGGCTGCGCATCGATTTCTCGCCGCTCCTCGAGGTCTCCCCGCAGCTGGAGAAGCTATTACAGGACTTGCTGGAGCCGGATCCGGACCATCGCCCCCCATCGGCCATCGAGGTGCAGGAGCTGATGTGGCCGGAGGAGCGGGAAGATGGCGAGGACGGGAAGTCGGCAGGCAAGCGGGCCAAAGAACGTGCATCCCCGTCGGGATCGACGGTGTCGCCACCTTCTGTGTCCATCGAGCGACAAGAGGAGCTTCTGGATCCGTTTCCCCGACTGGCGGCCAGGATCCCGGAGTGGTTGGCGTTGTTCGCGGGCGTACTGTTTGTCCTGCTCGGGTTCACCGTCCGGATGGTCTTGTGGGGAACAGCCAGGATCCTGGTTCCCCTGGTATTTGCGCTCCTCTGGTTGTTCGTACCCCCTTCGCGGAGGGGTTCTCTCCGCCAGGATCGATCCCATCTGCAAAAGAGCCTGCTGGATGCCCGGCCCTTTTTCCGGGACGTGACCCGCCAGGGGAAGATCGAGCTGAAGCGCGGACAGGCCTGGTGGGACAGCAGGCCTCCATCCCCCCCCAGACCGCCACCGCCGCCACCACCACCTCCCCGGCAGCCACCTTCCCGAACCTGGACCGATCAGCGATGGCCCTGGCAGCAGCAAAGGGGACCTGGCCAGCCAACCCGGCGGGAGAGCCGGTGGCAAAGACAGCCAGGCCCTCACACGGCCCCCACCCGACGTCGCGGCTCGAAACGCCACCTGGAGGTCCACCAAGGACAAGGGCGAGGGCGAGGGCGAGGGCGGCGATGAGCCGCAGGGCCGAAGAAGGCGGAACGAGAAGGATTGCCAAAGTCAGGCGGGATGGTATAGCTAGATCCTGGTGCCATTACGGCGAATTTCAAGGCCAAGCGATTCAGAGACTCCACAGCGACCGGGTCAATGGGGACAAACGGCGATGATCCACCGCCTTTCCATCCACGGGTACAAATCTCTTCAGGCTGTCGAGCTCGATCTGGCTCAACGGCTGATCGCATTTTTGGGCCCCAACGGCTCCGGGAAAAGCAACCTGTTCGATGCCCTCGACCTGCTCCGGCAGATCGTCTGCTGCACCACCCTGGAGGAGGCCTTTCGAAAACACCGCGGCGACCCCATCGAGGCCTTCACCCAGAAGCCATACGAAGGCCTGATCCCGCTGACCGAGCAGACCCTCCGGATGGGCTTCGAGGTGGACGTGGAGCTGAGCGAATCCACCGTACAGGCTACCGAGGAGGAGATCGCCCGTTACCTGGCCGAGCCCGGTGTGGACCCGAATGCGGACGGCCCGCGGATCAGCGAGCAGTTCCTGCGGTACCGCATCGAGCTGGAGTACCTGTCCGACACGGGGGTGTTGCGCGTGCTGGACGAGGAGTTGGCTGCGCTCCGGCGCGACGGGCTGCCCAAGGAGTCCCGGACCTCTTTCTTGTCTCGGGCAGAAGATGGTGGGAAGCGGGTCATCCGTCTGCGCCTCGAGGGACGCGGTGGACACCCGGAGGAGTACGACGTGGGGCTTCCCTATGCGGTGATCTCCCGGCCTCACCATCCTCCGCATTACCCCCACATCGATGCCTTCAAGCGGGAGCTGGATCACTGGTGCATCTACCACCTGGATCCCCACGCCCTGTCTAACGAGGCCGAAGCCCGTTTCACCACCCGTCTGGGAAGAGGGGGGGAGAACCTGGCCGCTTTTTTAGGAACCTTGCAGGAGAAGGAACCGGCGTGGTTCCAGCAGCTCGAGCGTATGCTGCATCTCCTCATCCCGAGCTGTCGAGGCCTGCGAATCGAACGTACCCCCCGCGGACCGGTTCGCCTCTACCTGGTCGACGACGGAGTGAAGCTCTCGGCCCAGTCCCTGTCGGAGGGTACCCTTCTGGTCATCGGGCTGCTGGCCGCCCTGCAGCCCAGCCCATACTCCTCTCTGGTGGCCCTGGCCGAGCCGGAGAACGGGCTGCATCCGGTCCGGATCGGAACGGTGGCCCGGCTGCTCTCCACCGCCGCCGAGGCGGGTGAGGCTCAGGTGCTGGTGAACACCCACAGCCCCTTGCTGGCCCGCTGCCTGCCGGAAAGTTCCCTCTTGGTGTGCCGGAGGGGACCCCAGGGAACCCGCATCGAGCCCTTCCACAGCAGCGGCGAGGTGATGCGATCGGTGGAGATCCAGGAAGCGCTCAATCCCGGGGACGAGCCCGATCTTTCCGGCGATCAGCTGCAACCGTTTTTCAAGTCCTATTGACTGTCGTACCGCACACCGGAGCGATACCCTCGATGGCCCCCAGGCAACGCCCATGACACGCCAACGCATCGTCATCCTTTTCGGCGGCCCCTCGGTCGAACGGGAGGTCTCCCGGATCTCGGCGAGAACCATCGCGGCCAACCTCGACCCGGTCAAGTACGAGCCGATCGTCATCGCTGTCGATTCGGAGGGGCGGTTTCTCCCGCCGGATCAATCCAGACGCCTGCTCGACGGCGAGATCCCGGCCAAGTTTCTCGAGGCCTCCGGGTCTCAGGCAGCCAACCCGGACGGCGCGCCCCGGGAGCTCATCCCCTTAGCCATCCAGGAGGGGCAGGTGGATCTCGTGTTCCCGATCATCCATGGCACCACAGGGGAAGACGGTACGCTCCAGGGGTTTTTGGAGATCCTCGGCATCCCCTTCGTGGGCCCGGGTGTTCTGGGCTCCGCCGTGGGGATGGACAAGGTGGTCTTCAAGGCGGTCATGCTGGCCTCGGGAATTCCGGTCACCCCCCACCAGGTGATCAGGCAGGCCGATTGGGCCGGGCAGGAGGCGCAAGTCCTCCGGCGGGTGCGGGAGAAGCTGGACCTCCCCCTCTTCGTCAAGCCGGCCAACGGGGGCTCCTCGGTCGGAATCACCAAGGTACACGACCCCTCCGAGCTGGAAGCGGCCATCCGGACCGCCCTGCGATACGACGACAAGATCCTGGTCGAGGAGGGGATCGACGGCCGGGAGATCGAGTGCTCGGTGCTGGGCAACGAAAACCCCCGGGCCTCGGTGCCAGGCGAGGTCATTCCAGGCCACGAGTTCTACGACTACGACGACAAGTACGTGGACAACCTGGCCCGATTCGCAATTCCGGCCGACCTGCCGCCAGCGGTGACGGAGCTGATCCAGCGATACGCGGTAGAGGCTTTTGTCGCCTCCGGCTGTGAAGGGATGGCCAGGGCCGATTTCCTGGTGGAGCGGGGGACCAACCGTATTTTCCTGAACGAGATCAACACGTTACCTGGATTCACCGCCATCTCCATGTATCCCAAGCTCTGGGAGGCCAGCGGCCTTCCCCTGCCTGCGTTGCTGGACGAGCTGGTGCAGCTCGGGTTGCAGCGTGCACAACGGCGGCGGGAGATGATCCGTCGCATGATCCCCCCCAAAGAGCTGAAATGAGGCCAGACGGTCGGAAGCGACCCGAAGGAGACCGACCCTCGGTGGTGCGCTGCAGGTCGCGAGCCGCTCAGTAGAGCGCCAGGGCGAGGTGCCGTCTAAGATCCTCGATCTGCT
Organism: Bradymonadales bacterium; assembly: GCA_016931535.1. GTDB lineage: Bacteria > Myxococcota_A > Bradymonadia > JAFGEP01 > JAFGEP01 > JAFGEP01. Next base: position 63,777 of record JAFGEP010000055.1, on the reverse strand, counting down.
CGTTCTCCCGGCCCGCCACCGACAGGACACGGCTGGCCGCCTTGCGGGCATTCTCTCGAACCTCACCGGAATGGTTGCTGACCAGGTCGACCAGGACCTGCAACGCCTTGACAAAGCGGCCCTGGCCGGCGTCGGCGCAGGCGACCAGGTATCGGGTCCGAGGATCGCTGGGGTTGGCAGCCAGCTGATGGCGAAGAGCCGCTTCGCCACCCGCATCGGCCACCTCCGCCAGGAGGTCGAGCAGGTTGAGGGCGGCATGGGCGGCGTTGTACTCCTCCTGGCTGGTGGTGATCCGTTCGAGGACCGTTCGGGCTTCGTCGGGTCGGCCCAGCTGGATGAGGGTCTGTCCCAGTCCCAAGAGGGCCTTGCCGTCATTGGCCTCCTTGTCGAGCTGCTTTCGCCAGAACTGCTCCGCCTTGACCGGATCGTCAGGGGCGTTCTCCTCGAGCGAGGAAGGGACGGTGACCCCGGCTGCCTGAAGGACCGATTCCACCCACTTTTTCAGCTCGGGTGGGGGGAGCGCTCCCACGAAGCGATCCAGGATGGCGTTGTTCCAGACCGCCAGGACCATCGGGATCGACTGGACCTGGGCCGCCATGACCAGTTGTGGGTTTCGGTCCACGTCGACCTTGGCCAGACGGAACGCCCCTCGATAGTCGTTGGCCAGCCGTTCCAGCGCTGGCCCGAGTGTCTTGCAGGGGCCGCACCACTGCGCCCAGAAGTCCACGAATACGGGGCGCTGTGTGCTGTGTTCGATCACCTCCGTCTGAAAGGTGGCGTCGGTGACCTCGATGATGATGGGGGCTTTGCTGATCATGATCTTCACATCTTAGCCTGTGGACCTGTCGAGCGGGCCGTGCGTCCACCGTGGGAAGGGGTAAACACCCTCTCGGTGGGCGCAAAGCGGAAATCCGGCTCAACATAGTGAAATCGATCCCCGGTGCATAGGGCTTCGGGGGAAAAATCACGGTTCCCCGAGGGGAACAGGGGTACCCAAGGGTTCGATCGTGGCACCCCAAGCCGGAAAAGGCGCAAGACCCGGGGGGAAAGGGGCGGTGATAGATGGCTTAGACATTCTGGCTGAAATGGGGTATTCCGTGCTGTCCCTTGTGTCGATGGCAGAAGTGCGCCGGATTTCTCACGTTTGTCCAGTAGGGGAGGGGATCCGGGGCCCTGTTGAACTCGTGGCGGTATGATCGACTTTCTATTCAGCTGGATTCGAGGGCACCTCGGTCCTCTGGCGCGTGTATTGACCGCCCTGGCTCCGCTGCTGGTGTTCTTCACCTACTTCTTCAGCGCGTTGGCGGTCTACCTGGTCAGAAACCGGATCTACGGCAAGCATCGAGACCCCGAGGTGGAGTCTCGGGGGGACAGCGCCATCTTGGGCATGCGCCTGAGGGTGTTCTTCGTCTGGACCCTCAAACCGTTGTGGAACCTGGTGGTCCGATCCGGAATTCCGGCCAATGCGCTGACCACCTTGTCGGTGCTGCTGTCGATCCTGTCCGGCGTCGCGCTGGCCGCAGGGCGGTTCTCCCTGGGAGGGTGGCTCTACATCTTCGCCGGCATCTGCGACCTGCTCGACGGGAGGTTGGCCCGCCACATGGGGCAGGCCAGCCCGAGGGGAGCTGCGCTGGACAGCGTGCTGGACCGGTACAGCGACTCCTTCGTGTTGGCGGGGATGGCCTGGTACTACCGGGACAGCTGGGTCCTTTTGGCGGTCCTCTTGGCCTTGGTCGGTACCTCCATGGTCTCCTATGTCCGTGCCCGAGGCGAGGGTCTGGGAATCAGTGTGAAGGTGGGGCTGATGCAGCGCCCCGAGCGCATCATGTACCTGGGAGCGGCCAACGCCTTCAGTCCCATCGTCGAGGCGCTGGTGGTTCCCGATGATCCTCACCCCATTCACAGGCTGGCGGTGCTTGGAGTGGTGCTGTTGGCCATATCCACCCAGCTCACGGCCATCCGGCGGCTTCGATACCTGTTGATCTCGCTGGGAGCCGACTCGCTCAAGGAGTGGTTGCAGTCCGATCCGGGGCGGATGTTCCGGACCATCTTGGCGGCCAGCGTGGCCACCATCGCCGACTTCCTGCTGGTCCTGCTGCTGGTCGCCGGCCGAGGGTACTCCCCCTGGTTGGCCACCGCCCTGGGGGGCACGCTGGGTGGCGTCATCGCCTACACCTTGAACCGGCTGTTGACCTTCGGCAAGAAACGCCGTGCCCGGACCTATGCCTTGCGATACCTCTTCGTGGCCTTCACCAGCATCTTGCTGAACACCGGAGGGGTGGCCATCTTCATGCTCATCCCCTCGATGGACTACCGGCTCGGCTGGCTGCTCGTCCGCTGCGCCGTGTTTGCGGCCTGGAACTTCCAGCTCCATCGAAACTACGTCTTCGCCCCGGTGCCAACCCATCCGTTCGAACCCCCCGAGAGCGAAGAGCCCCCACCACCGCAGCAACCCTCGAACCCCCCGGAGGCGATGGGGCCCCAACAGCCCGCCCAGACACCAGAGAACCCAGAAACTCAAGAGACCTGACCGGGCCGGATCGCTTTCGAAGCCCCTGGCCAGAGCGGTCATCTTGTGTATGATGCCCCGAACCGTCGTGGAAAGGTCAAGCTCCAGGAAACCAGCCATGATCCCAGCTCAGTTGACCCCTCGCCCCGCCCCGATCCGCAGCAAGCAGTACGATCCATCCCTGGTCGAGATGCCCTGGTATGCCTGGTGGGAGGAGAACCGCTTCTTCCACCCCGAGCCGAACGCCGAGAAAAAGCCGCACACCATCATGATCCCGCTGCCCAACGTCACCGGCGCGCTGCACCTGGGGCACGCCCTGAACAACTCGCTGCAGGACTCGGTGACCCGCTGCCGACGAATGCAGGGGTTCGAGACCCTCTGGCTGCCGGGATGCGATCACGCCGGGATCGCCACCCAGAGCGTGGTGGAGCGAAGACTGTACGAGGAGGAGGGGCTGACCCGCCATGACCTGGGGCGCGCCCGGCTCCTGGAACGCATCTGGAGCTGGAAAGACCAGTACATGACGCGGATCTTGAACCAGCTCCGACGGATGGGCGCCTCGCTGGACTGGGATCGAACCCACTTCACCATGAGCCCCGTGCTCTCGCGCGCGGTGCGCCACGTCTTTCTGACCCTGTTCCGGGAGGGGCTGATCTATCGCGGCAAGCGGTTGATCAACTGGTCGGTGGGTTGCCAGACCGCCCTGTCCAACGATGAGCTGGAGTACCACGACATCCAGACCTTCTTCTGGGACATCCGCTACCCCGTCATCGGGGAGCCGGATCGGTTCGTCACCGTCTCCACGACCCGTCCGGAGACCTTGCTGGGAGATACGGCGGTGGCGGTTCACCCGGCCGATCCTCGCTACCGGGACCTGATCGGGAAGACGGTCCGCCTGCCGCTTTTGGAAAGGGAGATCCCCATCATCGCCGACGCCATCCTGGCCGATCCCGAGAAGGGAACCGGCGCCGTCAAGGTGACGCCGGCCCACGACTTCAACGACTACGAGTGTGGCCTGCGGCATGGCCTGCCGATGATCAACATCCTGCACCCCGACGGCACCCTCAACCAGAATGCCGGCCCCTACCAGCGGCTGACCGCCATCACCGAGGGACGGAAACGGGTGCTGGCCGACCTGGAAGCGGGGGGGCTATTGGGGAAGACCGAGCCGCTGACCCACAGCGTCGCCCACTGCTACCGAAGCGGGACCATCGTGGAGCCCTACCTGTCCGACCAGTGGTTCGTCCGGATGGAGAGCCTGGTCGAGCTCGCCCGCCGGTGCTACCGGGAGGGGCAGGTCCGCTTCTTCCCCGAGCGCCGGGCCGACGATTACCTTCGCTGGCTGGACAGCACGCCGGACTGGTGCATCTCCCGGCAGATCTGGTGGGGGCATCGGATCCCGATCTGGTACTGCCGCGATTGCCATCCCGAGATCGAGCTGGACCGGGAGGGCAACCCCAGTCTCATCCCCAGCGATGCCCTTCCCATCGTACCAGACAGCGACGATCCCGAGGCCGTGCCCAGCCGCTGCCCTGCCTGTCAGGGCGACCACCTGGTGCAGGATCCGGACGTTCTGGACACCTGGTTCTCCTCCCAGCTCTGGCCGCTGAGCACCCTGGGGTGGCCGGAGCAGACCGCCGATCTGGCCTTCTTCTATCCGACCAACGTGCTCATCACCGCCCGCGATATCCTGGCTCTCTGGGTTGCGCGGATGATCATGATGGGCATGAAGTTCATGAAGGGGACCACCCCCTTTCACCACGTGTACATCCACGGCACCATTCTGGACGAGACCGGCAACATCATGTCCAAGTCTCGGGGCAACGGGTTCGACCCGGTGCGGGTGATCGAGGGGGGATCCGACGAGATCAAGGGGAAGTTCTCACCCGCAGCCGGCATTCCGCCCCATCGGATCGAGCACTACAAGGTCTACGGAGCAGACGCCCTGCGCTATGGCATCCTCTCGCTGACCAAGGGTTTGAACCAGAATCTGAAGATGTCGGTCAGCCGAACTTCTCGGCCGGGCGAAGCGGGCCCGATACCTCACTACGAGGTGGAGGTCCCCATCTTCGAGGAAGGCCGACGTTTCGCCAACAAGATCTGGCAGGCGACTCATGGCGTCGTGCTGCCCAACCTGCAGGACTATCGCCCTGCCGAGGGTCCCAGCCCCTTTCTCGAAGACCGCTGGATCATCAGCCGGGTGGGGAAAGCGGTGGCCGAGGTGACGGCCGACATGGAGGAGTACCGGCTGGGCGAGGCTTGCGAGACCCTGTACCACCTGTTCTGGGACGATTTCTGCTCCTACTACCTGGAGGTGGTCAAGCTGAGGCTGTGGGACAAGACCCAGCAGGAGAGCCGGCGGCAAGCCCAATCCACCATCCTTTTGGTCCTGGACACTCTGCTCAAGCTGCTGCACCCGATCATGCCGTTCCTCACCGAGGTGTTGTGGCAGGAGCTGCGCCTGGTTCGGCTGGCCGGCGGCGAGGCTGAAGAGGCGCCGGCCATCCTGGTCGCCCCCTGGCCCCAGGCCGATCGGTTCCCGGAAGAGGAGGAGCTGGAACGGACCATCGCGCTGGTGCGCTCGGTCATCACCGCCATCAACAACATTCGGGCTTCCACCCCGGGGGTCTCCCCTTCCGCGGTGCTCCCCGAGGTGATCTTCACCAGCGATTCGGAAGAGGTCATCCAAGCCACCGAGCCGTACTGGCCAGGCATCCAGCGGTTGGCCAAAGTGGAGCGTTTCGTCCAGGGAGATCCGGCGGTTCGGCCCGCACAAAGTGCCGCCGCCGTAGCGGGACCGCTGCGGATCTTCGTGCCGTTGGGAGGGCTCATCGACCTGGAGGCGGAGCGTGCCCGTCTGACCCAGAAGATCGCCAAGCTTCAGCGCGATCTCGACAGCCTGAGCCGCAAGCTGGCCGATCCGAACTTCCTGGCAAGAGCCCCGGCCGAAGTGGTGGAGAAAGACCGGCTCCGCCTGGCCGAAACCGAACAGAACCGCCAGCTCCTACTGGAACAGCTCGCCAGCCTCCAGTGAAGGAAGCCGGCGAACTGAACGGGTATCCCCAAGGAGGTGCGCCTTGCCCACCGACTGCCCCAACGAGAAGACCAACCTGGCCCGGTGCAACTGCAGCTACGAACCCTGCTCGCGCAAGGGCCGGTGCTGCGAGTGTATTCACTACCACCTGCAGCACAACGAGCTGCCGGCCTGCTGCTTCCCGGACTCGATCGAGAGAAGCTACGATCGGTCTTTCCGGCGGTTCGTCCAGCTTCACAGCCGGGACTGACCTGACAGGGAAAACCGGGCTGCCCTAACCACCGGCCCGTCAGCCTTCGAGCAGATCGTCCAGCAGCTCTCCGGTGATCTCGTCCAAGGAGTGGACTGTGAGATGGGCCATGGCCAGGTCCTCCAGTGGCGCCGAACCCGCCAAGGCGACACAGACGGCCCCGGAAGCCCTGGCCGAAACCAGGCCGTTGATGGAGTCCTCCACCACCACCGTCCACTCGGGCTGCACGCCGAGTCGAGCCATCATGGTGAGGTAGGGCTCGGGGTGGGGCTTGGTCTGACGCACCTCGTCCCCACACAAGATGTGGGGAAAGATGGCCGGCAGCTCGGGCAGCAGGCCGGACACGAACCGAAAGACCTCACGGCTGCTGGAGGTGACCAGCCCGAGCAGATATCGCCCGTCCAGCCGCCTGGCCAGGGGCAAGAATCCCGGCATGTACCCCAGGCCACGGGTGAACACCTCCCGCAATAGCTCTCCCCCTACCTCCTCCACCTCGGCCCGGTTCCAGTCGGGCCGATACCGCCGCTCGATCAGGTCGAAAAACGCCTCCTGGGAGAGCCCTTTGAACTGCTGCCAGTCCTCCTTGGCGACCCCGATCCCGTAGCGGGCAAACAACCGTTGTTCGGCCTGCACGTACAGCGGCTCCGAATCGATGACCACCCCATCCAGATCGAACAGCACCGCATGCTTCATGGCGTGCTCTTCACTCCCCTGGCACCGCCAGCTGGTGCAACAGGGCGGTACGTCTGTCGGTCCATATCCTGACGGTGTATCCCTGGCTCGCGACCAGGCCGGTGATGCTGGCCGAAAGCTCATAGTGGCAGTTGCAGAAGCAGACCTCCTCGGGATTGGTGACCACCTCGACCAGGTCCAGGATGTCGCCGTTGGCCTCCAGCTGAAACGCCACCTGGCTACAGCACATGAACTCGATGCCCCAGTGGGTTACAGCAAGGACACTGCCCGACCGTTCCAGCTCCACGGTGTCCTGAGGCCAGGGCGGCAGCTCCTCGCCGATGACGGTGACCGATTCCGAACCGATGACCGTCCCGTCGGCGCTGGTGACGCTGACCTCGACCTCCCCCGGGACCAGCCGTCCGACAGGAACCGACAGATCGAACTCGCAGACACACCGGCACAGCTCATCGTTGGTGATGACCTCCTGGATGCCGATCGCGCTGTCGGTCAAGGTCGCCGCCACCATGGCCACCTCGGAGCAGCAGTTGTAGGTGGCGGCATGATGGGTAACCAGGATGGCATTGGCCTCGGCCCTCTGAGCCGAGATCGACTCCTCACCCCCAGCCGGGTTGGGCCGCCCGGGAACAGTCACCTCCACCTCGCCGAAAATCCGGTACTCCTCCCCATGGTTGGTGAACACCCGAACGATGTAGTCGCCGCGGGGAAAGCCCGAGGCCCCGACCGACAGGTCGTATACACAGAGGCAGCGGCACGGATACCCCGCCTCTGCAGCGGACTCCACCTCCTCCACCAGGATGAGGCCGTTGTCCGCATCCAGCGTCACATTCATGGTGACCTGCCCACAGCAGTTCCAGATCGCGCCGAGATGTTGGATGGTCAGGGTATCCTCGACCACCTCCACCCGGATCTCCTCGCCCCCCTCGCTCACGGTCACCTCGATCGGCTCTCCCACCGGCTGGCCGGCGGGGCCATCGAGCAGGGTGACGGTGTAGATGCCAGCGGCCAGCCCCTTGATGGAGGCGTCCAGATCGTAGGAGCAGATGCAGTCGCAGTGGGCACCGCTTTCCACCTCCCAGACCGTCACCTGTCCATTGTCCAGGGCGTACTGCATGGCAACATCCACACAGCAGGTGTGCACCGCATTGTCATGCCACAGGTCGATCCGGCCCGGACCCCCTTGCGCCCCGAACACCGGTTCGGGCGCCGCAACGGTCACCGGGATGTCGTCGCCATAGCGCTCGCCCGTCGTTCCATCCACCCAGCGGACGGTGTAGGCACCCTCCGCCAGGCCGGTGATCTCGGCCGACAGATCGTAGTCGCAAAGGCACCAACACCCGGGATGCTCCTCATCGAAGATGACCTCCTCGGTCAGGATCAACATGTTCTGGTCCACCCCCAGCGTCATCTGGACCAATCCGCAGCAGTTGTAGCTGGCATTTTCGTGGACCAGGTCAATCCGTCCGAGACCGGGAACGACACGAAAGACGTCCGGTTCTTCATTGCCTGTTTCCTGGCAGGGGGACACCGCAACCGAGGCCAGAGCCGGCTCGTCCAGACACTCGCTTTGTTCGGTCGGCGTGATGTAGGGGACCGTTTCTCCAAGGCATTCGCTCTGAGAGGCGTTGCCCACCACGATCTCTGCGGGAGGCGGCGCGATGCAGTCACTCTGGATGGTCTCACCGACCTCCGGCTGGAGCTCCAGGCATTCGGACTGGGTGGTCTCCCCGATGGTGGGACCGGTGACCAGGTCGGGCTGGAGGGGGTCCCCTTGATCCAGCTCCTCGACATCGCCCTGATCCGACACCAGATCCGGAGTATCTTGCCCCTCCCCCCTGCCGTCCGAACAACCGGACAGCCCGACCAACGAGGTCAGCATCCACAACACACCCCCCAACACCGCGACGCAACCCGGGGAAACCCTGAACATGTCCTGATCTCCAGAAAGCGGAGCTCCGCCAACATCGGCCACAGTAGGGGATCCCCCCCCCAGATCAAGGCCAGCTCTGTCCCCATCTCCCTCGCTTGACAGCGCCATGGCCACCCGCTACACCTGAACCGATCGAGATCAAATAACGAAAAGTCCGCCAGTCGAGACAGAATGCCCAGATCGGGCTCCTCATCTTACTCTCCAAGATGCAGTCTCCGCGGGTTTCGGGAGCGGAACGATGGTTTGGTGAGCGCGTCTTCGAGACCAGAGAGCGGATCGCCGACCTGTTCCGGACTGGGTTGAAGTGGCGAGGAAACGAGCAGAGAGTACAGGTCGCCGTGCTGGCCTACCTCTCCCTGGTGGTAGGGGTCATCCAGGCCATCTTGCTCAACCAGACGGAGATCGAGCTGACCGAGCAGGTCGTGGAGCCGTTGATCGATCCGTTGCTCAAGGGGCTGGATGCCGATGAGATCGAGTGATTCCATGGATGTTGGGATGATGTTGCGAGCCGAGCCGGTTGGTACGGGCCGGGCAATGAACCGTGTGGGAAGGTGGGAACTCGGGTTGCTTGTTGCCGTCCTTCCGTGGTGCTGGGTGTCGTGGCTGGCGTCGGGCTGCGTCCCTCAGGAGACGGACCCCGACGCCGAAGAACCGGGCAGGCGCGCGCCCTGTGTTCAAGTGGCCGAGGTCGTCAGCGAGATGGTCACCGACGAGCTGGAGCTGAGGGCCAACCTGATGGCCTCTCGCCAGACGGCGGTGATCGCGCGCAGTCCGGGGTGGATCTCCGAGCTGCGGGTGGACGAAGGAGATGAGGTCGTGGGCGACGAGACGGTCCTGGCCACCATGAGCATGGAGGCCCAGGACCTGAACGTGAACGTGGCCCGGGCCGGCATCGACATGGCCGAAGCGCAGCTCAACCAGGCTCGGCTGCAGCTGGAGCAGGCCCGCATCGAGCTGTCCCGTGTCCAGGCTTTGCGCGAGCAAGGAGCCGCCACCGATCAGCAGCTCGAGCAGGTCCAGACCACGGTGGCGACCCTGGAGCAGCTGGTCAACCAGGCGGACGCCCATGTACGCATGTTGCGCACGCAGCTGCGGCAGGCCCAGGACCTGGCGAGCGATTCGGAGATCCGCGCCCCCTTCGATGGGGTGGTCGCCCACCGACTGGTGGAGGTGGGACAGCTCATCACCAACTTCCCGCCCACCCCGTTATTTGTGCTGCTCGACCCGTCCCAGATCCGGGTCATCGCCAACGTGCCGGAGCGATACGCCCAACGGGTCCGGGTGGGCATCCCGGCCACTGTCATCCTGTCCGATGGCACCGAGATGGAAGGCACCCTGGATCACGTGTCGCCCGACCTGGATCTGCGCTCTCGAACCTTGAGAGTCTGGACCTTGCTGGACAACTCGGACGGTCGGTTGCGCCACGGGGGGTCGGCGGTCCTGCGCATCAACCTGGGGCAGGTGGTCCGTCCCATCTTGCCGAGACATGCCATCACCCGGGTGGAGGGGGATCGCGGCACTCTGTTCGCCCTCAATCCGGATGGCAGGACGGTCCGGCAGATCGAGGTGTTGCTGGGGTCGCTGCAGGACCAGCACTACCCGGTGCTGGAGGGTCTGGCCCCGGGCGATCTCATCGTCGAGCGCGGCTGGACCACGTTGGGAGAGGGGATGGAGGTGCGACCGACCCGTCAGCCGACTTGCGACGGCGGTGAGGAGTAGCCCATGGGATTTGTATCGCTGGCCGTCAGGCGGAGGATCACCGTCTTGATGATCTTCGGTGCGCTCGCGCTGTGGGCCTTCATGATCTCCCGTCGCATCCCGGTGGACATGCTGCCGGATGTCGAAGTGCCCTACGTCTCCATCATCACCCTGTGGCCCGGCGCTTCGGCGGTCGACGTGGAGGAGAACCTCACCAACGTCATCGAGGAGAACGTCGGAAACCTGGCCAACCTGGACGAGATCTACAGCGTCTCCCGGGACAACCTGTCGGTGGTGAGCCTGGCCTTCGAGCTGGGAACCAACCTGGATGAGGCCACCAACGAGGTGCGGGACGCCCTGGACATCGCCAGCTTCTTCCTTCCCGAGGGGATCGTCGATCCGAAGCTGCTGCGCCTGGGCTCCTCGCTGCTGCCGGTCATGTTCTTGGGGGTGACCAGTCACAGTGGGGAGCTGGATCGGTATGCCCGCTTCATCGATCAGCAGATCGCCCAGCCGATGGGACGGATCCCGGGGGTGGGGGCGGTGATCCCGCTCAACGCGCCCATGAACGAGGTCCGGGTGGAGGTCAACCCGCGCGCCCTGGCGGATCGGGGCCTGACCCTGGAGCAGGTAGGCCGGGCCCTGGCGGGCGGCAATGTCTCCGCCCCCGCGGGCTACGTGGAGGTCGGCGAGATGGAGTATGCCGTCCGCCTACCCGGTGAGTTTCAGAATGTCAGCCAGATGGAAGAGCTGGTGGTGGGGGCCGGAGAGTACGGTCAGCTGATCCGGCTCAAAGATGTGGCCACCGTCCGGCTCTCCACCATCGAGTTCCGGGATATCGCCGAGGTCCGGGGGGAGGAGGCGGCCATCCTGATCGTGCAGAAGCAGTCGGGGGCCAACACGATCGAGGTGGCTCGGCGCGTCCGGGAGGAGGCCGAGCGGATTCGAAGGCTGCTACCGGACGACCTGGACCTCAAGATCATCGTGGACAGCTCTCTGTTCATCCTGACCATGCTGGACAACCTCAAGCTGGCGTTGGCCTTCGCCGCTCTGTTCGTGATCGTGGTGGTGATGGTGTTTGTCCAGCGGATCGGCCCCAGCCTGATCATCTCGTTGTCCATCCCCACCTCGCTGCTGTTCGTCCTGTTGGCCATGCACCTGTTCGGATACACCATCAACACCCTGACCCTGGTCGCCATGGCTGTTTCCGTGGGAATGGTGGTGGACAACAGCATCGTGGTGCTGGAGAACATCATCCGCCACCTGGAGCGGGGCGCCTCCCCCACCCGCGCCGCCGTCCATGGCACCCTGGAGGTGGCGCCGGCGGTGCTGGCTTCCACCTTGACCACGGTCTGCATCTTCGGGCCGCTGATCCTGATCAGCGGCATGATCGGAGTCTTTGCCACCCAGTTCAGCGTGGTGGTCATCGCCGCTCTGGGGGCCAGCCTGTTCACGGCGATGACCTTGACCCCCATGCTGTCGGCCTGGTGGCTGCACGCCGTGGAGCGATCCGGTCTGGCGAGCCCGGGGGAGCGCATCCGCCGCTTCACCATGCTGCCGATCCGGGCGCTGGACAGCCTCTACCAGTACCTGCTGCGAACGGCGTTGCGCCTGCGCTGGCTGGTCGTCTTGGCAGTAGCCGTGATCGTCTGGATCACGGTGGTCTTGGCCTCCCAGGTCAAGATCGACCTGCTCAAGGAGATCGACGCCAGCGAGGTCACCTTCTCGGTGGCGCTGCCCATGGGCACCCGGGTGGAAACCAGCGCAGAGGTGGGTCGGCGGATCGTCGAGATCCTCCGGGAGACCCCCGAAGTTGACGGCTACTTCCTGCGGGCGGGAGAATCCCCTTCGGGGCTGGTGACGGTGATCGGCGAGCAGGAAGGGAGCCATATCGTGGAGATCTCGTTGCGGCTGGTGCCCCCCGAAGAGCGCGGGCGCACCGACGTCGAGATCGCCGCGGATCTGAGAAGCCGTTTCGAGGACTGGCCCGATGTGGTGTCGGTCAGCACCGCCACAGGCCATTCCATGTTTCGTGTCATCATGGGAGGTGGAAGAGCGATCCAGGTCCAGGTCTCGACACCCGACCCCGACGATCTCCCCCGGGCCGCGCAGGCCGTCCTGGCCATTCTGGAGGCCATCGAGGGGGTGGTTGCCCCCAGCACCACTGCATTTGACGCTCGTCCCGAGCTTCGCCTGGAGGTCAACCGGGACCAGGCCAGCGAGCTGGGCGTGCCCCTGGCCTACGCCGCCCTGGCGTTGCGGACCGCCATGGTGGGAGAGGAGGTGACCCGCATCCGGCTGCACGGGGAGGACATGGGGGTTCGCCTGCTGTACCAGCGCCCCTTCCGCGACAACGTGAGCGACCTGGCCAACCTCGAGGCGCCCAGCTTGAGCGGCGACTCCGTCCCCTTCGCCTCCATCGGCGAGATCCGCGAGGACACCGCCCTGATCCAGATCCGGCACCGCAACAAGCACCGCATCGCCTCCATCGAGGCGGACGTCACCGGCCGATCGATGGGGGAGATCATCGCCGACCTGGAGCAGGCCCTCGACCCAACGGAGCTGCCGGCGGGAACCCAGATCATCTATGGCGGGCAGATCGAGAGCCAGCAGGAGACGCTGGCCGATCTCTTGACCGTCATCATCTTCGCCATCATCCTGGTCTACATGGTCATGGCGGCCCAGTACGAGAGCCTGATCGACCCGTTGGTCATCATGTTCTCCGTTCCCTTCGCCTTCACCGGCACCTTTCTCTTTCTGATGCTGACTGGCGAATCGCTCACCGCCTACGCCTTTTTGGGCCTGATCATCCTGATGGGGATCGTGGTCAACAACGGCATCATCCTGGTGGACTTCATCAACCAGGCGCGCCAACGGGGACTGGACCTCAAGGAGGCGATCCTGGAGTCGGGGCGTACCCGGCTTCGACCGGTGTTGATGACCGCCTTGACCACCATCTGCGGTGCCATTCCGCTGGCGACCGCCACCGGGAGCGGCAGCGACATGTGGCGCCCCGTCGGCATCGCCGTCATCGGTGGGTTGCTGGTCAGCACGGCAGTGACCCTGGTGGTGATTCCGGTCGTCTATCGCTTGACCGAGCCCTTCCGCTACTTCCAGCGAAGGAAGTGGGCGAAACAGCAGGAGGCGAGCGGTACCCAACCTGGGGAGACGGTCTGATGCGACTCCTTCCGATGGCGGTGCTGGCCACCTTCTCGTGGTACCTGGTTGCCTACCCACCAGCGGGGGCGGCAGCCGAAGAACCGGCCTCCTTTTCCCGGATCCTCAGCCTCCAGGAGGCGATCGACCTGGCGCTGGCACAGAACCTGGAACTCCAGGCCGCCTCTGCCCGGGTCGAGGCGATCTCCACCCTCACCGCCCAGGTCCGATCCCAGTGGCTTCCCCGCGTGGTGGCCTACGGCGTCTACATGCACCTGGACCACGAAACCACCGCCGACTTCACCAGCAGCCTGGAACCACTGCTCGGCTACTTCGAGGGGCTGGGGCCGGTCCTTCAGAACCTGGGCCTCGATCCGCCCCCCTCCCTGCAATTCGAGCCCTTGATCATCCAGCACCAGGAGGACTACCGGGCCGGAGGATCGGTCTCGGTCCAGTTCGAGCCCCGCACCCTCGTCCAGTACGACTCGGCCGACCTCGCCTTGGAGCAGGGGCAGCACATGCTGGACCAGGGGCGCATCCGGCTGGGCCAGGGGATCACCGAGCTGTACTACGGCCTGGTCACCCTGCGCGAGATGCAGGCGGTGGCCAACCGTAACGTGGAAACACGCCGGCTCAGCCTGGAGAACGTCCAGAGCCGCTTCAACCTGGGCATGACCATCGAGCTGGACGTGCTGCGGGCCCAGCTCTCCCTCTCGGAGGCGGTCAACCAGGTCGAGCAGCTGGGTAGCGCCTTCGAGGATCTGCGCACCCAGACGGCCATGCTGCTGCAGACCGACCCCGACTTCGACGTGGCCCTCCCCCCCTCTCCGCCTACCTTCTCCGACCCGGCGGAGGTGATCCAGGCGGCGATGGAGCACCACCCCCAGGTCGTCAGCGCCCGGGTCGCGCTGGAGCTGGCCCAGAACGCCAGCCGGGAGGTCGCCTGGAGCTGGGCTCCGATCTTCGACGCCGCCTTCAATCTCAACCTCGCCCGGGCGACCGCCTTCAGCGACGAAAACCTGCGCTGGGATGTGACCCTCAAGCTGGTGTGGCCCCTCTTTCTGGGCGGCATCCGCCTGGCTCAGCGAGATCAGCGGGCTGCCGAAGAGATGGCCGCCGACCACAGCCTCAGACAGGCGCTGGCCCAGATCCGAAGCGACATCCAGCGGGCCTTCCTGCAGCGCAGACAGCTCGAATCGGACCTGGAGCTGGCCCAGCAGCAGCTCCAGCTCGCCGAGCAGGCACACCGGCTGGCCCAGGCGGTGTACAATCAAGGGGTGGGAACCCAGCTCGACCTGATGGAGGCAGAGACCCGGCTTTTTGCTGTGCAGACGAGGGTGGTCCAGACCGAGCTTGCCCTTGCCCGACAGAATGCGCACATCTACTCCCTGACCGGTCGCATCTGGCGGCCCTGATTCCGATCGGCGGAGAGCGGCGAACCATGGAAAGCAGATTCGAGCGTCTCACGAGCCGACCCCTGCTGGTGGAGGTACGGAAAAGAGCCAGCCTGGCCTTGATCGACGGATCGATCCGGACCCTGAGCCTGCTGGGCAAGCTGCATCCCCAGCTCCGATCCGTTGGCCGGCGGATCGAACGGGTGAAAAATGTCCCTTATCTGGCCGACGGCGATCACTTTCATACCTGCGATATCTATCGCCCGAGGGAGAGATCGGGGCCACTTCCGGTGATGCTCTATATTCATGGGGGAGGTTTTCGCATCCTGTCGAAAGATACCCACTGGCTGATGGGGCGGCTATTTGCCGATCAGGGGATGGTCGTCGTCAATATCAACTATCGGCTGACCCCGGCTCATCCCTTTCCCGACGGTTTGATCGACTGTTGTCGTGCAGCGGTCTGGGTCAAAAAAAATGTGGCCGAGTGGGGTGGCGATCCGGAACGGATCCATTTCTCGGGAGAGTCGGCGGGAGCCAATCTGGCAACCTCTCTCGCGATCGCATGTCGCTTCGAGCGGCCGGAACACTGGACGCAGGAGCTTTTTGCGGCCGACGTGAGGCCGCGCACGGTGATCGCGGCCTGTGGAATGCTGCAAGTGAGTCATCCGGAGCGGTTTTGGGGAAATAGGCGCCTTTCGGTCCTGGTTCGGGATCGTATCAGTGCGGTGAGCCAATCCTACCTGGCCCGCAGAAACGAGCTGACGGAGAGCGATCTCGCCCTGGCCGACCCGCTGGTTGTTCTGGAACAGTGCAGCCAATCTCCAGACCACTTCCCTTCCTTCTTCGCCTTCGTGGGCACGAAAGACCCGCTCGAAGAGGACACCCAGCGGCTCCAATCTGCTCTGGAGCGATTGGAGATCCCTTGCCGGACCCGTTACTATCCTGGCGGAGTCCACGCCTTTCATGCCTTTTATTTTGCCAGATCGGCGCAAGAATGCTGGCAAGACCAGGTTGCTTTTTTGGGGGAGCACCTGGACCACTAAGGGGCGTGATTCCCAACTCGAGAAAAGAACATACCCCCACTGACCGCCGGAGGACTACAACCCCCTCAGCCACTCGGGCTTGAGCGCGATCTCCCCAGAAAGCGCCTGGTCGAGCAGCTGCAGCAGTCGATCGCGGTCCTGCGGCAACCGCCCCGCCAGAGGCAGGTAGTTGGAGGCATGGTTGGTGCGAAACAGGGCATTGGTGGGGCGGGCACGATCCACGATGGTGCGCAGCTCACTCAGAAGGCCATGGATGTCCGGCAGGGTAAAGCCACCCCGCTGTTCCAGTCTGGCCAGGGGAGTATCCTCGACCATCATCAAGGTCAAGGCCGAAAGGAACTCGGGATCCATGGCGGTGATCAGATCGGCCGTGGCTTCGGCATGCTCTCGGGAACGCTCTACACCACCGGCCCCCAGAAGGGTGATGACGCTCAACTGCAGCCCAGCGGCGTGGGCGCGTCGGGCGGCCTCACCATGCTCTTTTGCGGTCTCCCCTTTGACCAGCCGTTTGAGGGTGACCGGGTCTCCCGATTCCGGCCCCAGGTAGAGCAAGGTCAAGCCGAGCTCTCTGAGCTCCTGGAGGTCCCGGCCGCTCTTGTCCAGGATGTTGCGCGAGCGGGCGTAACAGGAGACCCGAGTGAGATTTCCGAAAAGGCGATAAGCGGACGTCAGGATCGCCCGCCAGTGGTCCATCGGCAAGATCAGGCTGTCGCCGTCGGCCACGAATAGCTTGTGCACCCTGGGCCCGAGGTGGCTGGCGGCCTGTTGCAGATCGACCAGGCATTCGTCGAGATCCCGGATCGCGAAGCGCTTGTCGCGGTACATCGCACAGTAGGTGCACAGGTTATGGGAGCAACCGATGGTCGCCTGAAGAATGAGACTATCCGCTTCCGAGGGGGGCCGAAACAGAGGCCCGACATAGCGCATATCCGTTACCTGGGTCTGGAGGTCGAAGGCAGCGTGGAGCCAGGGAAGTTAGAGGGGTGTGGCCTCGGTATCCCCCTTGCGTCGTCGTCGGACTCCGGAGAAGGAAGAGGCGCCGGCTTCGGTCGACTCCTCTTCGGTCTCCACCTCCGCGGGCTGAGGCTCCTCCGTCTGGGGCGGGGTGGTCCGTCCCTTGCGCAACGGGTTTCGCCACTGCCAAATCCGCTCCCCCTCGGCATTCGTGGAGACCACGAACGGAACGGCGAGCCCGAAATCGCGGGCACGCCTTTTGAGGGGACCGATGACTCCGCCCATGGCGTTGGCTCCTGTGAGCCCGAACTCGGCGAGGGCCTCGGACAGGGTGACCTCTCCCTTCCGGCTGAGCAGCAGGAGGAATCGACGGGAAAGGTCTCTCATGTCATCGAGGAAATCCTTGTACCGTTCGTCCTCGAAGATTTCCCGGGCACCTTCTGCCAGCGTCTCGTCGGGCAAGATGACGATAGGCTCAGGCTCAGATGGCTCGGAAGGCTCTGCCGGGGCCGCGGGCTTCTTGGGCGGACGCCCTCTGGGCCTGCGGGGTGCGGCGACCTGGCCTTCCTGTTCGGTCTTGGCCTTGGGTGGACGGCCTCGTTTCCGTTTTTGTGGTTGACCGACCTCCTCCAGGGTCCAGGTCCAGATCCGTTCCCCCTTGTCATTTTTGCCGGCCACGTAGGGGACCGGTAACCCTCTGAGAGGAGCCCAACGTCCGATGGATCCGGTGATGCCGCCCATGGTCTTGGGTATGGTGACTCCCAAGCCTTCCATGGCCTCGGACATGGTGAGCACTTTTCTGTCGCGCACCAGGTCGAGGAACTTGCGGGACTGATCGGGCAAGCGTTCCATGAACTGGTCGAACTGCTCCTTCAAGGTTCCGGTGAGCGGGGGTTGCGCTGGGGGTGGTGCGGCCGGTGTCTTTGGCTTGGGAGGCCTCCCTCTGCCTCGGCGGGGTGCAGTCGCCGGCGCAGGGGTGGCCGGCTGTTCAGGTAATGGAAGCAAGGCGGCCCCCTCCTGTTTTCTCAGCCCTTCTGCTTTGACATGCCCTAAAGCCAGCATCAGTTCAGCCATCGTGCGTGCCACCTTGGCGTCGTTCAGAGCGTCCAGCGGGATAGTGATGTTGATAGACATCGTGCCTCTTCATCCTCTCGTTGTTACCTGGCCCCCACTGACCAGGGCATAAAACTCGGAGTATACTGAGAACCTGCTTGGTGTCGGACAAGTTATCGGTACCATATGACACTCCAGATGATAGAGGAATGTGCAACAATGTCAATCCAGTCAGTATTCCATTACCGATCGCCACCCCAAGAGAACAAATGGATGTCAATTTTGCGCGTCAATAACCGGTTTATTCTCGGTCCCCCACAGGACCCCCCCGAAAGCACTCGAAAGGAGCGGTGTCCTGGCAACGTTCGCCAATGAACAGTTTATGACCTTCAGTCCATGACTACTCTGGCAAATGGGCCACAGCCGTACCCATACCGCCGCCACCAACCTTGGCTGCGACATGCGAGTGCAGTGATCCGCACCCGTCCCACGCCAGACCAGTGTCCCGAACATTCTCAACTCGTACCAGATCGTCACCCCCCATTGGTGGGCGGCCGATCTTGCCCAATGTTCACGGCAGAGGCACCTCGACTCCAAGCAGCCGGGTAACCGCACAAGAGAGGACCACCCGTCGCACCTCCTTCAACGGCAAAGACCGGTTGCGTGCCACCCGCAGACAGGCATCCGCTTCAGGCGCCACATTCCAGATGGCCCCCTCCGGACCGAAGGCGACCTTGACAGGGACGGCGCCGTAGGGCGTTTCGACCATCACGACCTCGCGCGCCAGCACGCGTCGCATCTGGCGGCTCATCCTCACCCCGATGCTGCTGGTGTGACGCAACAGGGCCTGCGCCACGGCCTCCCGCTGATGCCGTCGGCACAGGACGGTCAAACATTGCCCCGGTCTCCCTTTTTTCATCACGATCCCCGTCAGCCACACGTCCAACGGCTCCATCTCCCAGAGCAGGTCGACCGCCGAGGCCAGCTCCTGGGGATCCTGGTCGTCAATGTTGGCCGATACCTCCCAGCTCTCCTCCCCTTGCAGGTCAGCTTGTCCCTCCCGCCTGCCGAGGATGGCCCGCAACAGATTGGGGCGATCCGGGTGGCGCCTCGTGCCGGCCCCATACCCGATCTTGGCGATGCGCATGGAGGAAAACGAGATGAACTCCTGCACCAGCGAGGCGACCAGCCCCGCCCCCGTCGGAGTGACCAGCTCGGTCGTCAAGCCGCTGTCGTAGCAGGGAACGTCGATCAGACATTCCAGGGTCGCGGGAGCCGGAATGGGGATCCGGCCGTGGGCCGAGTCGGTGAAGCCACGCCCCAAAGGCAGGGGAGAACAGGAGATCGTCCGGATCCCAAGCTCCTCCAAGGCCACCGACGCCCCCACGATATCCACCAGGCTGTCGATCCCGGCCAGCTCATGGAAGTGCACCTCATCCAGGGCGCAACCATGGACGCGTGATTCGGCCAGCGCGATCCGCTCGAATATGCCGCAGGCCCGGACCTTGACCGCCGGGGTGAGCTCCGACCGATCGATCGAGGAGACGATCTCCCGGTAGCTTCGATGGTCCGACTGCCCGCGGGGTTCCGCCCCATGCAACCCCGACGAATCCGAAAGCTGCTCTTCGGGCCGCTCGACCTTCTGATCTGGGGTTTCCGTGCAAACCAGCTCCACACCCCGACCGGTCAGGGAATGACCGGCATCCCGTCGAGGGAAGCGGACCGACCAGCGGCCTTCCAGAAAACCGTCGAGCGCTCGTTGGATGGCCTCGAGGGGGCCGCCGAGATCGACGAGCGCCCCCAGAAACATGTCCCCGGCAACCCCCGAAAAACAATCCAGGTGTAGGTGATCGGCTCTATCCGGCAACGTTCTTCTCCACTGTCGAAAGAGGTGCTGTCCGGTGGCTTCCCAACGAGGGGATGACGATCAACCGGCGGAGCCGGCCACCCCTCCTTGCTGGAGGTTGGTTTCCGGGTTGATCAGAGCGGCGGCATAACCTGCTCCAAAGCCGTGTCGATGTTGACCACGGTCACTCCGGCAGCACAGGCGAACGATCTCGTTCCCCATCACCTCGGCGGTGACGGCTGCTTCCTCAGCCACCGGGATGTCCGAGGTCCCGCCAGACAACACCGCGATCGGGGCATGTGCCCGGCGTTCGGCCTCGGCGGCACCGGGATGATAGACAAGGCACCGGGCAAGCTGGTTGTATCGGAGGCCCGCGCAATGCAGCCGAGCCTGGATCTCAT
Source organism: Bradymonadales bacterium (assembly GCA_016931535.1). GTDB lineage: Bacteria > Myxococcota_A > Bradymonadia > JAFGEP01 > JAFGEP01 > JAFGEP01. The sequence continues at coordinate 43,816 of JAFGEP010000055.1, read as the reverse complement.
CGGCCACCTCTGCCGTGACTCGGGTGACGAGCACGGTAGATCCGGTGGCGATCTGGGCGGTCACGATCTGCGCCAGCTGGTCCGGGGTTTTCCCCTGCCCGAAGACCACCTCGGGGAAGCCCAGTCGCAAGGCGCGGTGGTGGTCCACCCGGGCGAACCCCAAATCTTGGTAGGGGAGGTTGCGCAGTCTGCCCACCGCCTCGTCCACGGTGGTTTCTCTGTCCCGCACCGCTTCCAGCAATTTTCTGATGATCGTCTCGTCCATGGGGCCGTCACTCTAGCATGGGCGCAGGGAAGCTGTCTTGGTGGTTTGGCGGGCAGGCCAACGTCACACCACCTTGGCCACCCCGGCACAAGGTGAAGGAACGTTCCCACAGAGAGTTGGCTGTTCTACAATGCGAAGCCGGCTGTTGAATATTCGCGGTTGGTTGGCGTCATCTCTAGTGTCCGTCGGAGTCTGGATTGGAAGACAGCGATCTCAATCTGGTAAAACGGGTGAAAAACGGGGACAAGGAGGCGTTTCGCATCCTGGTCGAACGGTATCAGAAAAAGGTGTTCTCCATCGCCTATGGCATGGTGCACAACCGGGAGGACGCCATGGATCTGACTCAGGATGCGTTCCTGAAAGCCTATCACAACCTGGAGCAGTTCGAGGGCTCCTCCTCGTTCTACACCTGGCTGTACCGGATCGCGATCAATGTCAGCATCGACATGATCCGGCGTAGTGGAAAGCACGTCCTGGTCGATTACGACGATCGGCTGTTGCGGGACACCGAACACGCCGAGGGGGGGTTGATGCCCAGCACTCTGGGGGTCGATCCGCAGCGCACATACGGTCGCAAGGAGCTCTTGGAGCAGATCGACCGGGCGCTTGCCGATCTGTCGCCCATCCACAAGGAAGCTATCCTCCTCAGGGAGGTCGAGGGGTTGTCCTACCAGGAGATGGCAGAGGTGATGGGGGTATCCAAGGGCACGGTCATGAGCCGCCTGCACCACGCCCGCAGGAACCTGCAAGCCAGGCTTTTGACCTACGTGGAGCAGAAGGACGCCCCCTAGAGCGGCAAGGGGGATCCTGGCGATCGATGCACACTGTTTGTTTGCCGCTGGTTGGCTCTCGTAGAGTGGCAAGCACCGATGACCAAAAGTGAGGACAGCAGTGGGGAAAAAAAGCAACTGTCGCGTTTGGGCAACGGTGTGAATAGATGACCACGATAACCCGTCCAACCAGCGTGTTGGAAACCGAAGGTCGCGGTATCGAGGACGGCAATGAAACGGCATGACTGCAACAAGTGGGAAGCCACCATCGAGGCCATGATGGACGGCGAGCTGACAGCCAGCGAGCGGGTCCAGCTGGAGCGCGAGATCGCCCAATGCGACCAATGCCGAGCCCGCGTCGATGCGCTCCAGGAGATGGGAGCGCTGGTGCGGCTACACATCCAGACCGCGGTGGACTCCGTCCCCTTTGATTCCCTCTGGTCGAGGATCGAGGCCGGTATCGAAACCCAAGCCGCCGAGTTGACCGACCTCCAGCTACAGGCCCTCGCAGATGGGGAGCTGAAAGGACGAACGCTGATCGAGACAACCGAACGGTTGGCCGCATCCCCCTCGGCACGGCGGCGCCTGGAAGCCATTGCCGAGATGGGCGATCTGGTTCGCTCCTACGACAGCGCGGTGGTCGACTCCACCGACTTCAACCCCCTCTGGCAGCGCCTCGACCGGGCCGTCGGCGATGAGATCGAGGCCCGCGGAGGGTTCCGGCTGGCGCCGACCTCACAACCCGAACCACGCCGGATCGGTTGGTTCGACCGGATCCTGGCCGCCATCGGCGGATACCGATCCATCCTGTTGAGTGCGGCCACAGCAGCCCTCGTCGCCTTGATCCTGGTGCCGATCCTCAACCGCGGGGGGGACAGCCACAGCCAGGATCCCGGCAGCGCACCGGCCATCACGCAAGGTGACGGCAGCTGGACCAACCCGCAGCAGCTCGAAATCCGGGTCGTCCACGTGAACGAGGTGGTCTCGAACCCGGGACACCAGGTCACGGTGGACTCTTATGACGGGTATGCTCCCGTCATCTACATCCGCTCAGAGGAGGACCGCCAGGAAGAGAACGGCACGGTCATTCCGACCATGCCGGGCTTCTATCCCGATCCCATCTGAGCCACGGGGGGAGACAACGGCATGCGGCTCCATGGGGAGCCCCAGCAACGAGGGTAGTGATTTTCGTTCTGTCGCGTCCGTCCGACGGAATCGAATGGAGAAACCAACCATGTCCCGGGTCAAACGAACCTTGTTCGCCTGTGCATTCCTGGGGGCAGCAGTCTTGCTGATCACCATGGTCGAACCGCGGACGGCCCAGGCCCAGTCGGCCAACCTGTCTGTCCAGGTGATCCTCGCCAGCAACAGCGGCCAGGGCATGGACGGATCGCTGGGTTCGGTCGCCTCCCAGCTGCGTGCGCGCTTCGGCCGGTACGACAGCTTTTCGCTTTTGGCGAGCCATCGAGTCCATCTCGACCAGGGGAGCTCTGAGAGCCTGGGACTGCCCAATGGCGAGACCTTGCGGATCTCGCTGTTGAGTATGTCCGGCTCCTCGTATCGCCTGCAGGTCTCCCTGCCCGGGGGTGGCACCACGGTCACCGCGCCGCCCGGCGGGATCTTCTTCGTGGCCGGTCCCCGCTACCAGTCGGGCACCATCATCGTCGCCATCACCCCCTGATCTGTTGGCCTGTTTGATTCCCCTCGCGACTCCTGCTACACCATAGGCTCCCTGCCAGCAGGCCGCCCGAGAAGAGTGGCGGCTTCAACCAGGAATGCGCTGGCGGATGCCGGTTGTTGAATCCGGGTGGTGCGCCCGACGATGAACCAGTTCAGGCCTCTTACAGATCCGATGGAGGCGGAGGCCTCTCAGATCCGGACCTTTTTACGCCGGATTCGCCGGATGCGGCTTCGCGGGCGGATGGCGGGGGTTTCGGAGGCGACGTTCTGGATCAGCCTGTTTGGGCTGTTGGCCGGCATGGTGCTGTTGGGGGCCTTCTTTCAGGGCTGGCTTCGCGGTCTGTTATGGGGCCTCTGGTGCGCAGCCATCCTGGGGCTGTGGATTGGCCGCCTGGTCATCCCCGGGGCCAAGGAGCGAAAGGACTCTCGGTTGGCGAACCAGCTGGAACGCCAACATCCCTGGCTACGCAACGATCTGACCAGCTCCTTGGCCTTCTATCGGCTGTTGCGCCAATCGGGGCCACAGGACCGCAGCTGGTCGGGATCTCCGGAGCTGATGGGGGCGCTGGTGACCCATACGGCCCGATCGTTGCCGGAAACCGCTTCCCTCGCCGCCGAGTCGCCGACCCGGTATCGGCCGAGCCGACTTCGCCTGGCCGGGCTGGCGAGCCTGTTGCTGGCGCTGGCGCTGCTTCTCCTGTGGCCCAAGCTGGCCATGACCGGGCTCGCCCGGCTGTTCTGGCTCGAGCCCACCTTGGCCATCACGACCGCCGCGCCCTCTTCCATCGAGCAGGATCCCCTGGTCGCCAGCATCGTTGTGACCTACCGCTTCCCCGGCTACACGAGGCTGCCGCTGCGCCGGGAGTCCAACCCGACCGGTCGCATCGAGGTGCTGGCCGGGACCGAGGTGACGATCGAGGCGCTCTCCTTGCGAGAGATTCGGCGGGCCACCCTGCTGGTACGGTCGGGAGATCTTCCCGACCACGGCGTGACGACCGAGATCGGGGTGGAGGTCGCCCAGCGGGCCCTTCGGACCACCTTCTCGCCCCTGTCTAGCGGCAGCTACCAGTTTCGCCTCGACGATCGACACGGCAACTCCCTGGTCGATCCGGTCGTCCGGACCATCTCGGTCCTCCCGGACGAGGTGCCCCAGGTTCAGTTGGCCGCTCCCCAGCCGGTGGTGGAAGCCGCACCGGCGGAGCTCATCCCCTTCGAGTTCTCGGTCTCCGACGACTTCGGGCTGACCGAGGTGGCCTTCGTACATGCCTTTGCCTCGGCGGTCGAGCGGGAGCGGCGGCAAACACTGATGACCCTGGAGGACACCTTCGTCCAGCAGGATGTGGCCGGCTTCGATCTCGCCCCCCTGGAGCTTCAACCGGGCGACGAGATCGTCACCTGGGTGGAGGCGGTGGACAACGACACCGTCGGCGGGCCGAAGGCGGGACGCAGTCGGCAGGTACTCATCCGGATCACCTCTCCGGAACAACGTCACCTGGCCCTCATCGAGCGGGAGGCGCAGATCTTCGAGGGGCTGTTGGACTTGCTGGGCGACTACCTGGAGGCTCGGCTGCCCGATCCCCCCGAAGAGGGGGATCCCGCACAACCCCTCCCGGCGGATCTGAGCCCGGATCAGAGCCGGCAGCTTTTCACCCAGGCGGTGGCCGCCAACGGCAAGCTGTCCGCTATCCTGGAGCAGATGAGTGGCCTGCTGCGCGACATGGAGATGGACGAGCTGTTCCTCCGGCGCGACTTCGAGCTGTTTCGTTCCGCCCACCTGCGTCTGGACCAGCTATACCAGCGCGAGCAGAATGTCCTGGTCAGCCTGCAGCGGCCAGCCAACAGGGGAAGCCTGGGGACCTACCACCTGCTGCGGATCCAGCCGGTACGGGTGGAGCAGGTCTCGGAGACGGAGCGGACCGTTCTGACCCTGGAGGAGCTGATCGAGAGCCAGCGGATGGAGAGCATGAGCCGAACCCTTCAGGAGCTCAGGGAGATCCAGAGCCGGTTGCGCCAGCTCCTGGAGGAATATCGAGAGACCCAAGATGCCGAGCTGCGCGAGCAGATCGAGCAGGAGCTGGCCCGGCTGCAGGATCGGATGGAGGAGGTTCTCAGCCGGCTGGCCGAGTTGATGCAGCACCTGCCGGAGGAGCACTACAACCTGGATGCCCTCCAGGAGATGGGCATGCTCGCCGACGTTGCCGACATGAACGAGGCGCTCGAACGGATCCGCCAGATGATGGACAGCAACGACATCGAGGGAGCGCTTGAGGCGCTGGATGAGCTGGAATCCCAGATCCAGGCCATGCTGGACCAGGTGTCTGAGAGCCAGACCGGCGGCGGAGGTGCGGTCAGCGAGATGGACCGGCTGATGAGCGAGCTGATGGACGCCGTTGCCGATCTGGAGTCCCAGGAGCAGCAGATCGAAGGGGATACCGCGACCCTGGAGCAGGAGATCCGGCAGCGCCGGATGGCCGAGGTCCAACGCCAGCTCGGCGGCTTCATCCAGCAGGCCCGCCGCGAGGTGGCGGCCATGCGCGAGCAGCTGGCGGCCATCGAAACCGAACGGCTGCGCACCGATATCGCTCGATCGCTGGAACGGGCGGATGGCCAGCTGGAAACGCTGGATCAGCGGCTGGCCCAGGAGCGGATCGAGCTGGCCCTGGAATCGATCGGAGCGGCCCTGAATCGGCTGGGCGAGGCCTCCTTCGAGGTCACCATCGAGCTGGCTCATGGCAGGCCCCACACACCTCGGCATCAAGCCTTCCAGGATGCCCAGGAGAGACTCCGGCAGGTGACCGAGCGCAGCCAGTCCCTGGCTCTCCAGCTGGAAGAGCTCCTGAGACAGGCCTCGTCGGACCCTGCAGCCCAGGATTGGAGCACCTTGTTCGAGCTGGCCCGATCCCAGGGGATCACCCTGGAGGAGCTGGCCAGCCTCATGCAACGGGTGGACGAGATGAGCCAGGAGATCCCGCTGGCCGGAGAGGAGCTGACGCCGCCCTTCCAGGAGATCCAGGAGTTCATGGAGGGAGCCCGCAACCAGCTATTGAGAGGACAGCTGCCAGGCGCGAGAGAGGACGAGCAAAGCGCACTCCAGCGGTTGCGTCAACTGCGGCAGTCCATGCGACAGATGGTCGCTCGAGAACGGATGGGGCGCCGGTTGGAGAACCGCCTGGTGGAGCGGGTGGAGATCCCCGAACAGGCGGACGAAACCCCAGCCGAGTTCCGAGAGGAGCTTTTGGACGCCATGAAGGAACAGAGCATCGAGGCCTACCAGGAGGTGATCCGACGCTACTACCAGAGCCTGGTCGAATGACGGACCGCACCGGACGACCTGTAGCGTCATGGCCGGAAACCGGACTGTCCGACGGGCGGAAACGACAGCGTCCCGTACGAGGACCTTCTGCCATGGAACACACCTCAAGACACGTAATGGCGGTTCTGGCCGCCGTCATCGCCTTTTGGGGCTGGGGCGCGACGGCCGATGTCCAACCCACGTTGCTTTTCCACCTCGACTGGCTCATCGAGGAGCTGCGATTGGAGGAGGCCACCGTACTCGTCGAAGAGTTCGAGCTGTCCCACCCGGGCTCCAGCGAGGCGCTCTACCTCAGAAGCCGCCTACAGCTCTTCGAGGGGGAGTTCGAGCTGGCCGTCCAGAACGCCGATCTGGCTTGCCAGGCTGGAGATGGCCACCAAGAACGGTTCTGCGCCCATCGCGACCTGGCGGAAGCTACCCTCCAGGCGGTGGCCCCTCTCCAGCCGGTGGAGACCTCGCTGGGTCACTTCGTCATCTGGTACGATCCCGTTCGCGACCAGGTGCTGATCCCCTATGCCGACGAGACCCTGGAACGGGCCTATGCCGAGATCGGCTTCGACCTTGGGCATTGGCCCACTGACTCGATCAACGTCCACATCTACCCCGACCTGCAAACGCTGGCGGCCGTCTCGACCTTGCCCGAGGAAGCGATCGAGACCTCGGGGACGGTGGCGTTGTGCAAGTTCAACCGGCTGATGATCACCTCACCCAGAGCGCTGGTGCAGGGGTATGGCTGGCGGGACACCCTGAGTCACGAGTACGTCCACCTGGTCGTGCAGCGCCTGACCGGCAATCGGGTGCCGGTCTGGCTGCACGAGGCGCTGGCCCGGTTCGAGGATCATCGTTGGCGGGGCTATCATGCGCGAAGCCTTCCCCCCTCCAGCCAGGACCTCTTGGCGCGACGGCTGGAGGAGGGCAACCTGATCGGCTTCGAGCAGATGCATCCCTCCATGGCGTTGCTTCCCAGCCAGGAGGATGTCTCCGCCGCCTTCGCGGAGGTCTACACGGTGATGGAGTACCTGCATCAGCAGACCGGAGTGGAAGGCATCCGGCAGCTGGTGTGGAGTATCGGCCGGGGGGAGGACGTGCAGGAGGCGTTCCGGCAGGTCAGCGGCGCACCTTTTTCCCAGTTTCTGGAAGGGTGGCAAGAGTACCTGCGCGGCCGTTCCTACCAGAGGCTTCCCAGTAACTTCATGCCCTCCCTGCAGTTCATGCCCCTGGGGGCAGAGGAGGCTCCACCCGACGAGCTGGCCGGGATCGCCCAGGAGGAGGCCCGCAACTTCATGCACCTGGGCCAGCTACTGCGAGCCAGGGGTCGAGTCGAGGCCGCCATTGCCGAGTACCGGAAGGCCGAGGCGCTGGTCGGCAGCGACAACCCATTGTTTCAGAACTGGCTTGCCCGGGCCCTGCTCGATCTGGGGCGCTCCCTGGAGGCGATCGAAGCGCTGGGCCAGGCGGTCGAGTACTACCCCGAGGTCTACCGGAGCTTCTTGCACCTGGGGGAGGCCCAGTTGAACCTGAACCAGGCCGATGCGGCCCTGGACAACCTGATCGAGGCGGTAGGCATCAACCCCTTTGACCCCGAGGTCCATCGCCAGCTATCAAGAGCCTACCAGGCCCTCTCGAACACCGAGGCAGCCGAGCGGGCAGCGGAACATGCCCGGATGACAACGCGATGGCACGGACGGAGCCCATGAACTCAGCATCCAAATTGACGGTCCTCGACGAGGCCCAACGACCGAGCGACGTGGAGGCGGTACAAGAGATCGCGGCCGCCAAGAAGACCATCCTGTCCGAGATCCGAAAGCGGATCTTCGGCCAGGAGGAGGTGATCGAGCACCTGCTGATCGCCCTGTTCAGTCGAGGCCACTGCCTGCTAATGGGGGTGCCCGGCCTGGCCAAGACCCTGCTGATCTCCACCCTGTCGGAGGTGCTCGATCTCCGCTTCAACCGCATCCAGTTCACCCCCGACCTGATGCCGGCCGACATCACCGGAACCGACATCCTCGAAGAGGATCATGTCACCGGCAAACGGTTCTTCAACTTCCGGCGGGGGCCGATCTTCTGCAACCTGCTGTTAGCCGACGAGATCAACCGGACCCCCCCCAAGACCCAGGCCGCCTTGCTGCAGGCCATGCAGGAGTACCAGGTCACCGCCGGCGGGACCACCTACCCGCTGGACCTTCCTTTCCAGGTGTTCGCCACCCAGAACCCGATCGAGCAGGAAGGCACCTATCCCCTACCCGAGGCGCAGCTCGACCGGTTCATGTTCCATGTGGGGGTGGACTACCCCACCGAGGAGGTGGAGGTGGAGATCGTGCGCAAGACCACCTCCGGGAATCGGCCGACCTTGACCCCGGTCATGGGGCCGGACCAGATTCTGGCCCTCCAGGCGCTGGTGCTGCGGGTCCCCGTGGCCGATCCGGTGGTCCAGTACGCGGTGAAGCTGACCCGCTCCTCTCGTCCCAGCTCTCCGGAGGCCCCCGAGTTCATCCGTCGCTACCTGGCCTGGGGCGCCGGTCCCAGGGCCAGCCAGTACTTGATCTTGGGTGCCAAGGCCAGAGCCATTCTGGATGGTCGATATGCGGCCGACATCGAGGATGTGAGATCGCTGGCCCCTCCCATCCTGAGGCATCGGCTTCTGACCAATTTCCAGGCCGAGGCGGAAAAGGTGACCTCCGACGAGGCCATTCGCGAGCTGCTAGATCGAATCAGGCCATGAGGCGCGAGGAGGACAACGCCCGCTCCACGGGTCTGGTCGACCCCGGACTGCTCACCTCCCTGGGTAGCCTGCGGGTTCGGGCGAAACAGGTGGTGGAAGGGGCGATCGCCGGCCTCCACCGCAGTGCGCTGACCGGAGTCAGCGTGGAGTTCACCGAGTACAAGGAGTACTCTGCGGGGGACGACATCCGCCACATCGACTGGAAGAGCTTTGCCCGAACCGACCGGTACTTCGTCAAGCAGTTCGAGGACGAGACCAACTTACGCGCCTACCTGTTGATCGACTGCTCGGGGAGCATGCTATACGGATCCGAGGGGGGCCCGACCAAGCATACCTACGCCGCTCACCTGGCCGCCGCCCTGGCCTATCTCTTCGTGCACCAGGGGGATGCCGTGGGGCTTTTGACCTTCTCGAAGGAACCGGGGGGATACCTGCCGCCGGGATCCCGCCAAAGTCACCTCGAAGACCTTTTCAGCCTGCTGGAGAACAGCGCGTCGGGAGGGGGCACCGACCTGTCGGCCGCGCTGATGACGCTCGCGGAGCGGGCCCGACCGCGCTCGCTTGCCTTTTTGCTTTCGGACCTTCTGGACACCTCCCCGGCGGCCATGAACGCCGCCAAGGTGCTGCGCCAGCGGAGGTTCGAGGTGATTCTTTTCCACCTGGTCGACCCGGCCGAGCTGACGTTGCCGTTTGAAGGGCTGACCCTGTTTACAGGGCTGGAAGGGGAGGGGGGGTTGGTGGTCGATCCCGACGATATCCGAGACCAGTACAAGAAGGAGATCCAGGGTTACTTCGCCTCGGTCGAGCGAGAGTGCCACCACAGCGACATCGAGTACCGGCGTGTCAGCACCGCCATGCCGATGGAGTCGGTGCTGCTGGATTTTCTGTTCTGGCATGGGAGAAAGCGGTGAGCCTTCTTCACCCGATGCTCCTGCTCGGCATGCTGCTGGTCGGCCTGCCGATCGTCATCCACCTCATCCACAGGAAACGGGCGGTTCGTCGCCCCTTTCCCCCCATCGAGTTCCTGCTGCGCTCCAACAAGCGGCTGGCCCGCCGCCTCAAGGTCAAGCAGCTGCTCCTTCTGCTTTTCCGGGTGGCCCTGTTTCTCCTTCTGCCGTTCGCTCTGACCCAGCCCTTCCTGCTCGGTCAGGCTGGAAACCAGACCGAAAGCCGGTACCCCCTGGCGGTGGTCTTCGTGCTCGACGACTCCGCCAGCATGGCCCGCCTCATCGACGGCGCCACCCTATTTGAAAGAGCGCGCCACCGGCTGCTCACTGACCTCTCGGAGCTCAAGAGCCAGGACCAGACCGCCCTGGTCCTGGCCCATTCTCCCCCTTCCGCCCCGGTGGACCGCCTTCAACAAGACCACCGCCGAGTTCGTGCAGCGCTCGAGGCGCTGACCGGCCCGACCCCCTTGAGCACCGATCTGCCTGCAGCCCTGGCGCTGGCGCGCGACATCCACGCCCTGTCCGACCTGCCGGCCAGGCGCACCGTGCTCCTCACCGACAACGCCCATCATGGGTGGAGCGACAGCGCCATCCCTCCCGAGGAGCTGGCAGGTCTGGGAGAGGTCGAGATCATCGACCTGTCCGGCCAAGATCGCGAGCAGACGCCCTCCAACGTGGCGATCGTCGACGGGGGGTACCGCGACGCGAGATCGGGAGGGGAGGGCAGCTACGACCTGTGGGCGCGCATCCGGAATCACGGCGATCGGTCGATAGACGGAATCGGCCTGGACCTGTGGCTCGACGAGGCACCAGCCGGCAGGCTCCTGGTCGACCTCCCTCCGGGTGGCGAGACCGTCGCCGAGTTCTCGGTGGGCATCCCGAACGGCGGCCTCCATCGGGCCCGTTTCCAGCTCGTCGAGCCCGATCCACCGCTGGAGCAGGATAATCGGTACTTTCTGACCCTGCACCTGGATCGGCAGGTCACCGCCTTGCTGGTCAACGGAGATCCGCGACAGATCCCTTATCGCGATGAGCTGTACTACCTGGAGCGGGCGTTGAGCACAGGTCTTGAAGATCCCTCCGGGGTGTCCAGCACGGTGGTCGGATGGGAAGGTTTGAACCACCCCTTCACCGACTTCGATGTGGTGGTTCTTGCCAACGTTCCTGCCCTTCCTCGGGGACAGGTGGCCCAGCTCGCCCAGTTCATCCGGGAGGGCGGAGGGCTCCTGTTGACCATGGGCGATCGGGTGCGACCCGAGGTCTACAACGCGCTGTTCGCCGACCTGCTCCCCAAGCCTCTTCGATCCCTCCGGCAGCTTTGCCAGCGCCGCGATCCCGACGCCGGCCTGCTAGCCACCCGCCTGGGCCGGATCGACACCAGCCACCCGGTGTTCCAGGTGTTCGACCTGCCTGGCGGGGAGAGCCTCCAGTCGATCAACGTCTGCAGCTACCTCTTGTTGGAGCCGTCGGCCGCCGGAGCGGTACAGACGTTGGCCTACTACGGTGACGGGGGTCCCGCCTTGGTAGAGCACGAGGTCGGTACCGGCCGAGTCGCCCTGTGGACGACCACGGTAGACCGCGACTGGACCGACTTGCCCATCCGGACCGCCTATCTCCCCATGATGCGGCGGCTGGTGCGCCATCTGGCCCGGCGCGGCTCGATCGAAAGCGATTCCCAGGCGGTGGTGGGACAATGGCGAACCATCAACCTGGAGGCACAGAATCCCGAACGGGTCTCGATCACCGATCCGGCCGGCGGGCGGCACGTGCTGGCACCGGAGGCACAGGGCCCGACCAGCCTGCGGTTCGTCCCTCCGCTGGCCGGTCACTACCAGATCTCCCTCTTGATCGCGGGAGTGGAACGGCAGTTCGAGGAGCTGATGTTCTCTGCCAATCTGGACCCAGCCGAAACCGACCCGAGCCTTGCCGAGTCAGAGCTGGTTCGTTCCTTCCTGGCTGCCGCGGCGACAGGTGCCCCCGATGACCCTGGGGTTTCTTCGCTGCCGCAGCGTCGGATCTCCCTCTGGCCAGCGGTTCTGCTGCTGTTTGCCCTGGTCTTGTGCCTCGAGCTGGCGATGGCTATCCGGCGCCGCCAGTATGTCCGGATCAGGGAATGGTTGGGCTCCTGGCGGTGGGTATCCCGCCCGGGGCATCGCACCCGCCTGAGGCACACAAAGCCGGGCGGCCGGATCTGAGGTGCTTTGCCCCCACCCCGCTATCGCGCCGGCGTGGCAGGGGGGGGTTCAGATATCCAGCTCATCCACCAGCGAAGCGTTCTCCACGATGAAACGGAACCGTTGGGAGGGGTCCTTGCCCAGGAGGCTCTCGATGGTCTGGTGGGAGGTCTGCTCCTGGTCGGGGGGGATGGTGACCCGCAAGAGTCGCCGCCGCGTGGGATCGAGCGTGGTCTCGAACAAGGTGCGGGGCATCATCTCGCCCAGCCCCTTGAAGCGTTGGATGACAAACTTGGCGTCCTGCCGCTTGCGCTGGATCCGTTTGACAATCCGTTCCTTCTGGGCGTCATCCAGGGCCCAGTGGGTCTCCTTACCCACGTCGATGCGGTACAGGGGCGGCTGGGCGATGAACACGTACCCGTGATCGATCAGCGGCCGCAGGTAGCAGTACAGAAAGGCCAACAGCAAGGTCGAGATGTGGTGGCCGTCGGAGTCGGCGTCCATCAGCAGGATGATCCGGCCGTAGCGCAGGTTGGCTTCGGAAAACTGCTTGCCGATGCCACAGCCCAGTGCCGAGACGATGTCGTTGAGCTCCTTGTTCTGGAGCACCTTGCCCTCGCTGGCCTGCAACGCATTGAGCACCTTGCCCCTCAAGGGCAGGATGGCCTGGGTTCGGCGGTCTCTGCCCTGCTTGGCCGAGCCGCCGGCCGAATCCCCCTCCACGATGAAGATCTCGCTCTCCTGGGGATCGGTGGAAGAGCAGTCGGCCAGCTTGCCTGGCAGATTGAGGCGATGGGACACGGTGGTCTTGCGCCGCACCTCCTTGGTGGCGGCTCGCGAGGCCATCCGGGCTCGGGAGGCCTGGATGATGCGGGTCGCCACGGCGCCGCCGGTGCTCTGGTTGCGGTGCATGTACCGCTCCACCTCCATCCGGGCCAGGGCGGAGATCTGGGAGCGGATCTCGGGGTTGTTGAGCTTGTCCTTGGTCTGCCCCTGGAACTGCGGATCGGACAGTAGCACGTTGACCACCGCCACCAGCCCCTCGCGAATGTCGGATCGCTTCACATCCACCCCGCGAGGAATGGCGTCGTGGGCCTTCAGATAGCTCATCATCGCCTCGGCCACCCCATCCCGAAAGCCGACCTCGTGCGATCCGCCGGCCAGGGTGGGGATCCCGTTGGCAAAGCTCTGGGTGATCTCCTCGGTCAGGTCGGTCCAGGCCAGGGCCAGCTCGATCCGGGTCCCGTTGGTCTGGCCGTTTTCCGACACGATGGTGATCTTGTCGGGGTGGATGAGATGAGCCTTGTAGCGGGCGATGCTGCGCTCCAGGAGATCGGCGATCCCCCCGGTGTGCAGGAAACGGTGGGTGGCCGCCGAGGTCTCGTCCTCAAACAGGATGGTCAGCCCCGGGGTGAGATAGGTCTTCGTTTCCAGGCGCTCGGCGATCAGCTCGGGGTCGAACTCGACACTTTCGAATATCTGGGGGTCCGGCCGAAAAAAGATGGTGGTCCCCGTCTGGGGATCGGCCTCGACCACCTGGACCTCGCTCAAGGGAACGCCGCGCTGATAGGATTGCTGGTAGCACAGGCCATCCCTGCGGATGGTGGCGACCAGCTCGCTCGACAGGGCATTGACGACCGAGCTGCCCACACCGTGGAGCCCGCCCGACCGGCGATAGCTACCCTGGCCAAACTTCCCCCCCGAATGGAGCGTGGTCAGGATCACTTCCAGGGCGCTGATTTTCTCCTCGGGATGGAGATCTACCGGGATGCCCCGGCCGTTGTCGATCACCGTGGCCGAGTGGCCGTCGGAGTGGAGGATCACCTGGATGAAGTTGGCGAACCCGTTGATCGCCTCGTCCACGGCGTTGTCCACGATCTCCCAGAGCAGCTGGTGGAGACCGTAGCTGTCGGTGCTTCCGATGTACATGGCCGGCCGCTTGCGGACCGGCTCCAACCCCCGCAACACGGTAATCTGAGAGGCATCGTACCTAGTGCTCATCCGGCACCCCGCGCGCTGGTCCTTCCCTGGTTCATCGGCCTATTCGGCAATGGGCCGAAAGACCGTTCAGTTCTCCGGATCGAACAGCCACCCCTGAGGGATGTCGTCCTGATTCGAGTGATCCTCCGGCTGGGCCTTCTGCTCTTCCTCCGCCCCGCTCGGCTCCGGCGTTTCGGTCGGCTCCCCGGTGAGCTGGAAACCGTTGGAGGCAGGGTGGGCCACCTGGATCTCCGTCGGCTTGAGCAGCGCTTTGACCAGGTGTCCTCTGCGGAGTATCGGCTTGCCTCGCCCCCCCCGGCGTCCGACCTTGTACTTGTCAGGGCGCACCACCTCGCGACGGCCCCGGTTGGTCTCGACCTCCAACCCTTCGGTGGGGGTGGTGGTCAACTCGAACCCCAGCAGGTAGTCGTCCGGGTCCTGCTTGATGGCCAGTACCCCCTTGCCCGGTCCCGAAAGGACATTGACCTCGCTCACCGGAAAGACCAGACACCGAGACTTGCGAGTAGCCAGCGTGACCCACTCGTCGCCCCGAGTCATCACGACCCCGACCACCGCGTCGTCCGCAATCGCTTCCTCCAGTCGCATGTACCTGCGGCCCGCCACCGTGGAAGGCTCTCGGTAGGCATCCAGGGAGAACCGCAAGGTCCGGCCGGATCGCGAGAGGGCCAGGGCATAGGACGGCACCGGATCGCCGGGCTTGATCCCATCCAGGACCTCCTGCCCCGTGGAGGGCAAGCAGCGCTCATCGGTGGTAACCACCCCGACCACGTGCTCGCCGTCGCCGAAGTCGAAGCGGGTCTGGATCGGCTCGCCATGGCCGGTGGTCTGGGAGACCTCGGCCAGGCGCAGGGTATAGGCCTGTCCTCGATCGGTGAAGATGATGGCCGTCTCCCGGGTGGTCGCCGGCATCACCCAACCCAGCTCATCTCCCTCCTTCACCCGGACCGAGGCCAGATCGGTGTAGCTCTTCTGGCGCTTGATCCGTCCCTCCCGGGTAACCATGAAGACGGCGTCCTCCTCGACGATGTACTCTTCCTCGGAGTACTGGGCCATCTCGATAGGGCCGGTGACCTGGGAGCGGCGGCGATCGCCGTAGGCGTGGGCGATGTTGCTCAGCTCGCTCTTGACCAGCGCCCACATCAGCTGATCGCAACAGAGGGTGCTCTCGATCTCCCGGGCCGCCGTTTCCTTCTCGACCAGCTCTTGCTGGATCGCCTCCACCTCCATTCGGGCGAGGCGATACAGCTTGGTCTCCAGGATCGCCTCGGCCTGCTGCTCATCTAGGCCGAACCGATCCATCAGTCTTTGGCGGGCCTCGCTTTTCCCATCGCTCGTCCGGATCAGGGCGATGGCGATGTCCAGGCCGCCAAAGATGATCACGAAGGCCCGCAGGATGTGCATTCTTTGCTTGATCTGCTGCAGGTCGTATTCGAGACGGCGCCGGGTCACGTCCTGTCGAAACACCAGGAAGTGCTGGAGCAGCGCCTTCAGGTCGAGGCGGTGAGGCTTGGAGACCTGGGGGTTGTCGGTGGGCACCAGGGCGGTCATGTTGACCGGAATCCGACTCTGCAGCGCGGTGCGCTTGAAGAGGTAGGACATGGCTGCTTCGGCCTCGGCCCCCCTCTTCAGCTCCATCACCACCCGGATGCTCTCGGTGGATTCATCCCGGATGTCCACCAGCTGCGGGATCTTCTCGACCCGGATCAGCTCGGCGATCTCGGCGATGAGATTGGCCTTGTTCACCCCATAGGGGATGGAGGTCACGACGATGCGGCGGCGCTGGCCTTCCGATTCCAGGTGGTACTCCCCCCTGAGCTCGATGGAGCCCTGCCCGGTCCGATACACCTTTCGCAGCTCCTCCAGTTCGGTCAGGATCGAGCCACCGGTGGGGAAATCCGGCCCCTTGATGTAGGGACCGACGATCGACTCCAGGGGCAGGTCGGGCCGGTCGATCAGGGCGATGGCCGCCGCCACCACCTCCCGCAGGTTGTGGGGGGGGATGTCGGTCGCCATGCCCACGGCGATGCCGGCAGCCCCGTTGACCAGCAGGTTGGGGAACTGGGCCGGCAAGACCACCGGCTCGAAGAGTGTGCCGTCGTAGTTCGGCCGGAAATCGACCGTCTGCTTCTTCAGCTCGCTGAGCAGCTCCTCGGCGATGTGAGTCAGCTTGGCCTCGGTATAGCGCATGGCCGCGGCCTTGTCGCCATCCAGCGACCCGAAGTTCCCCTGCCCGCTGACCAACGGGTATCTGAGGGAGAAATCCTGGGCCAACCGCACCATGGCGTCGTAGATCGACTGATCGCCATGGGGGTGGTACTTGGCCATCACCTCCCCGACCACCGCCGCGCTCTTCCTGTGCTTGGAATCGGGAGTCAGGTGCAATCCATGCGCCATGGCGTACAGGATCCGGCGCTGGACCGGCTTGAGACCATCGCGGACATCGGGCAGAGCCCTGGCCGTGATCACGCTGAGCGCGTAGCTGAGGTACCGCTCGCGGGCCGTCTCGTGGAGCGTAACGTCCTGGATGTACTCGTGCATGAAAACGAACTCGCCGCTGGTTACCGATCGCTTCTGCAACCCCTGACACGAGGGGTTCGCTCCGGCCACCAGAAACTATCCCCCCTCGGATCCCGATTCAATCCCCAACCACCGGTTCGATGGGAAGGGCCCTCCGAGACGCCGTGTCGCAGGAGAGATTCATGATACTGCACATCAGTTCAGACTTGAAGCGACACCAACCTCTGCCGGACTTCAACCGACGCGGTCGACAAGCGGGTCATGGATGGCTAAGCTGCCGGAACGAGGGTTGCATCGGCAGGGTGGCAGCCCACCGTGGATCGTGGACAAAGGGGGTGAAACCTCATGGGGCGACCAGCTATCCAGTGGCCAGCTATCTCTCTCGCCATGTTTTTGATCAGTTGCTCTTCCTCCGGATCCGGAAACGACGCCGGGCTGGATCTGGCCGATCAGCCGGATGCCGCGCTCGACCTGGCTCAGGATCCGCTGGAGCAAGGGGACCTGGGTGAGCTCGACAGCGAACAAGACCCACCTGACCTGGCCGAGGACCTCCCCGTGGATGGGGAGGCTGGCGACACCCTGTCCGATCTCGTCGGAGACCGGGATGTCACCGAAGCGGCCACAGACCAGACGGAAGAGGTGCAACCGCCGCCCCGCTTCCCGGTATGCAACCTGTTGGTCAACGGGGACGCCGAAACCGGCGACATCACGGGCTGGGTTGTCGACCTCGGGGAGTTCGAGGCGATCGAGGAGGATCCGGACCGATTCCCCCCCGCCTACCAGGGAAGCCGGCTCTTTTTTGCGGGTGAGACCGGCGAGTCGCAGATGTCCCAGACCATCGACCTGTCCGAGTGGGAAGCGGACATCGACAATGGAGACCTCTGGTTTCGCTTTGGCGGGCAGGTCCGCGACTGGGTGGGGCAGGACCAGGTGGTCTTGGGGCTGGAGCTGTTCGACGCCGGGGGAGAAAGCCTGGGCCAGATCCTCTCGGAACCCTACGCCCACTCCTACTGGCGCCACCGCCAGGTGGCCTCCCTTCTGCCGGCGGGAACCCGGCAAGTCCAGGTCCTGGTGCGCGCCCTGCGGGTGTACGGAGACGACAACGACGGCTACCTGGACGGGCTGTCCGGCTGCCTGGACACCTCGCCTCCTGCCGATCTGGACGCGCTCACGCTGGCTCCTTACCTGATGTGGGTGACTACCGACGCCATCAGCCTGTCCTGGGAATCGGCACAACCTACGGCCAGCCGGGTAGACTACGGCCCGGGCGGCTCGCTGGTCCATCAACAGAGCAGTGACCTTGTGGACACCTTTCACCAGCTCCGGCTTTCCGGACTCACTCCGGACAGCGAGTACAGCTACCGGGTTTCCTGGGGAGACGGTTATTGGACCACCCACCGGTTCCACACGGCGCCGGTCGAACCGCGCCCCATCTCCTTCGTTGTCTGGGGAGACAACCAGGACGGACCCGATACCTTCCAGCGGCTTATCCGGGAGATGGCGGCGCGCCAGCCCGACTTCGCCCTGTCGGTCGGCGACACCGTGCAAGCCGGCACGGTGGACAACTACCACAACCAGCTGTGGGGGCCATCCGCACCATTGACCCAGCAGGTCCCGTTGCTGATCGCCCACGGCAACCACGAACGGTACGAGGACGAGCTGGCGGAGCTTTTCGATCACTACGTCGCTCAACCGGGCGACGAGCACTGCTTCGGCTGGAGCTACGGCCCCCTCTATTTTGTGTTTCTCGACACCGAGCGCCCCATCTACACCGGCAGCCCCGAGTACACCTGTATCGAGGGCCTGCTATCCTCCGAGGCGTACGCCGCCTCGAGCCTCCAGATCGCCCTGTTCCACAAGCCCCCTCGCATCGAGTACTGGGCGGGGGATTCCTGCGATAGCGGCGATTTCTTTGTGCGCTACTTCCTCGAGCCCCTCTTCACAACCTACGGGTTGGACCTGGTGTTTAGCGGTCATGCCCACCTCTACTCCTTCACCCCCCCGGTGGGCGGGGAGGGTCCAACCTGGGTAACCACCGGGGGCGGCGGCGGCGGGCTCGACCGGGCAGAGGACCACTGCTACACCTGGGAGGAGATCACCGTCACCCACCATGAGCACCACTACCTCTACGCCACCTTTCAAGATGGCACCCTGACTGTGCAAGCGGTCACGGGAGACGGCGCGATCTTGCATAGCTTCGCGCTGGAGGGCGATTGACCGAAGTCCGGGTGGGGCGGCTGGCACCCGGCAAACCGCGTCCGTTTTTCCTTGCCTGCGCCCTTGCGTCGCCCGCCGTTCTCGGATAATCGCAGGTAATCTCACCAAACAGGATCTTGGACAGGGTTGACCATGCACGAGGATCTCGACACCGCCATTCGACTGTTACTATCGCGAAGAACCCGAGACACCTACCTGGCCGAAGCCGAGGTGACTCCACCAACCGAACCGCTACCGCTGGGCCAGGTGATTCTACCCAGCTACGAGGTGCTGCAGACGCTGGCCCACAACATGAACCTGCGCAGAGACCTGCGGGAGGATCCCGGTGGGGCCGTGCGCCCAGGGGAGCTGAACGCCTTCAGCCTGCTCACCGAGGCGATGGAGGTGTTGATCGAGCACTACCGCGAGGAGGTGGCTCCCGCCGTGTTCGAGCAGTGGGATGAAACGCTGGGCGAGGCGGTTGGGGAGGCAAACCGAGATCAACTGCTGGTCCAGATCGCGCAGACGTTCCCCTTCAGCCCCCCTGGTGGCGAGACCTCGGTCGAGCAGTATCTCAACCAGGTCCACGGCAACCTGTCCAACCGGCAACGGGCATTGGTGACCTTCCTTCTGGCCTGGGTGTCGGGGGAGAACCCCACCTCCCGCCCCTTTCGGGAGATCTTCGAGGTCGACCAGCTGGCCCACATGGGTCCGTTCGAGGAGCTGGTCGAAGCAACCGATCGGTACTTCGCCCAGCAACCGCCGATCAGCCCCGAGGAGCAGACGCTGGTGGAGATGCTCCTGGCTCCAGTCAGACATGCCCCCTCGTCTCTGTTCGAACAGCTGGAGTTCATCATCGGCCAGTGGCGCCGCTTTCTACCCGAGAGGCTGGTGCGGCGGCTCCTGTTGGCCCGGGACCGATTGCGGGAGGAGTGGAAGTGGGCAGGTCCACCCACCCAGGCCGGTCCTGCCGAGGCTCCCCGGTTCGAAGGCGAGCTACGACCGGTCGAGGCCGGCCGATTTGCCCGGGAGTCTTCCTGGAAGCCTCGCATGATCCTCATGGCCAAGAATGTTCGGGTCTGGCTCGATCAGCTCTCCAAGCAGTACCAGCGCCCCCTCACCCGCCTGGACGAGATCCCCGACGAGGTGCTGGAACGGTTGGCCCGCTGGGGGTTCTCGGGGCTCTGGCTCATCGGGTTGTGGGAACGGAGCCCGGCCTCCCAGCAGATCAAGCAGCTCATGGGAAATCCGGAGGCGCTCGGCTCCGCCTACTCCCTGTACGACTACCAGATCGCAGACGACCTGGGAGGAGACGAGGCCCTGGACCGGCTGAAGGAGCGGACCGATCGGCTGGGTATCCGCCTAGCCGCCGACATGGTGCCCAACCACGTGGGGATCCTCTCCCGCTGGGTCATCGAGCACCCGGACTGGTTCGTCTCGCTCTCCTATCCCCCCTTCCCCAGTTACCGTTTCGAGGGGCCGGACCTTTCGAACCACCCGGAGATAGGGCTGTTCTTGGAGGACGGGTACTGGAACCGGACCGACGCCGCCGTGGTGTTCAAACGGCTGGACCGCCGTACCGGGCAAGCGTTGTACCTCTACCACGGCAACGACGGCACCCAGATGCCCTGGAACGATACCGCCCAGCTCGACTTCCGCAAACCGGAGGTGCGCCAGGCGGTGATCGAGGTGATCCTCCGGGTCTTGCAGAGGTTCTCCTTCCTGCGCTTCGACGCCGCCATGACCCTCACCCGCTTCCACTACCAGCGGCTATGGTTCCCGGAGCCCGGCGCGGGCGCCGCCATCCCTTCGCGCGCCGAGCACGGCATGTCCTGGAATGAATTCCAGCAAGCGATGCCCCAGGAGTTCTGGCGGGAGGTGGTAGATGCCGTGGGGGCGCAGGCCCCCGACAGCCTGCTGATGGCCGAGGCCTTCTGGCTCACCGAGGAGTTCTTCATCCGGACTCTGGGGATGCACCGGGTCTACAACAGCGCCTTCATGAACATGCTGCGCAACGAGGACAACGCCAAGTACCGGCAGATGATCAAGGAGATTCTCACCTCCGACCCCGAAGTCCTCTACCAGCTGGTCAACTTCATGACCAACCCCGACGAGCAGACCGCCATCGATGGGTTCGGCAAGGGCGACAAGTACTTCGGCATCCTGACCACCCTGGTCACCCTGCCCGGCCTTCCCATGTTTGGCCACGGACAGATCGAGGGCTTCACCGAGAAGTATGGCATGGAGTTCCATCGGGCCTACTGGGACGAACAACCCGACCCACAGCTCGTCCGGCGCCACGAGGAAGAGATCTTCCCGCTGATGCGCCAGCGCGATCTCTTCGCCCCCGTGGAGCATTTCCAGCTCTATGACTTCTACCGCGAGGACGGCTCCGTCGACGAGAACGTCTTTGCCTTCTCCAACCGCTCCGGTGACCAGGCCGCCCTGGTGCTCTACAACAACCGGCTGGAAAGCACGCAGGGGACCATCCACCGCTCCGTCCCGAAGATCCACTGGACCACAGCCGGGGCCCAGCAGCGCCAGGTCACGCTGGCCGAAGCCCTGGGTCTGGATGGGAACACCACAGACATGGTACAAGCCTACGAGCATCGAACCAGGAGCGAGCAGCGATTCCCGGTTTCGCAACTGCATACCAGCGGGCTGAAGGTACACTTGCCCGGCTATCAATGCAGGATTTTCACGGGGTTTCGACCCTGACCCTCTGGTCACAGGGCCGTACCCGTAGGCACCAGCAGCCCTCGGACCTCAAGTGAGCAGATGGGGGAAAAGAAAAGGGGCCTTCGGACGCTACCAGGTGATCACCCGTCTGGCCGTTGGCGGGATGTCCGAGCTGTTTTTGGCTCGTGAGCAGGGGGTAGCCGGTTTCGAGCGGCTGGTGGTCATCAAGCGGATCCTGCCGCATCTGGCCTCCCAGGAATCGTTCGTCCAGATGTTTCTTCGGGAAGCCCGGATCATCGCTCGGCTCAACCACCCCAACGTGGTGCAGATCTACGAGCTGTGCGAAACCGAGGGCAATTACTACCTGGTCATGGAGTACCTCCACGGCAGCACGCTGCGCGAGCTCCAGTACCTTGCCAGAAAGGAAGGGCTTCGATTTCCCCATGGTGTGGCGATCGGCATCGTGGTGCAGGCCGCGCACGGCCTGCACGCAGCCCACGAGCTGTGTGACCTGGACGGGCGGCTACTGGCGCTCGTCCACCGCGACATCTCACCCCATAACTTGATGGTTGGGCGCGACGGGCACGTCAAGCTGTTGGACTTCGGAATCGCCAAGGCCCAGAACGGCGTGGATTCCACCTCCTCGGGCGGGCTGAAGGGAAAGTTCCCCTACATGTCACCCGAGCAGTGCCGCCATGAACCTCTGGACCGGCGCTCGGACCTGTTCTCCCTGGGCGTCGTCTTGTGGGAGCTTCTGGCCGATCGACCGCTATTCCGCCGAGACAGCGAGATGGCCATCCTGCGCGCCATCACCGAGGAAGACCCGCCACCGCTGCGCTCGATCGATCCCAACATCCCGGAGGCGCTGGAGGCGATCGCCAGGAAAGCCCTGTCCCGGTCTCCGCAAGACCGCTTCGACACCGCCGACGAGATGAGGCGGGCTCTGGTGACAGCCGCGACCGAGCTGGGATTGGACCTCGACTCCGACGCCATTGCCGGTTTTCTGGAACGGGTCGCAGGACCCAAGCTCACCGAGCGAAAAGAGCTTCTCCAGGATGCCACCGAACGCACTTTTCGCTCTATCGACCGAAAAAAGCTGCTGCACCAGACCGGTTCCACTCCCGGCCCGATGGGCGACGCCCCCCCTGCGCTCGACATCTCCTGGCAAACGCCTTCCACCGCTCCGCGGCGGTCGAGAGGTTGGACCGTTCTTTTCGCCGCCGCGCTGGTCCTCCTCGCCCTGTCGGTTGGAACCTGGCTTATGCTGCACGACCGATCACCAGGCATCCACCACCACTCCGGATCGCCGGGAAACCCCGACAGGCCGTTCCCGCCGCTGTCTGGCCCCCCCATCACGGTCTGCTGGACCCCCTACGTGCAGCCAGAGGCGCTCCGACCGGAGCTGGAACCGCTGCGCGGCTACCTGGAACAGGAACTGGGGCAGCCGGTCTCCATCGAGATCGACGGTCCCTATGCCGAATGTGCCCACAGGTTGGCCGAAGGAAGCGCATCCTTCGGCCTCTTGCCTCCGCTGCTGTACGTGCGGACGGTGCAACGACACCCCGAGCTCAGCCTGCTGGCCATCAAGCAGTACGAGCAGGCCACATCCTATGACGGCTGGCTCATGGTCCGGGTGGATTCGCCGTATCGGCGGCTGGAAGACCTGGCCGGACGACGTTTCTGTTTCACCGACCCAGACTCCGCCTCCGGCTACTTCCTTCCCCGCCTCTTCCTCCGGGAGCGGGGTTACGACCCCGATCGCTTCGCAGCATCAATCCAGTGGAGCGGCGATCATATCCAGGCTCTACGAGACATCCTCGAGGGGCGGTGTGATGCCGTGGCAACCTACAACGGCGCCCTCTTCTCGGCGGATTCGCTGGGCATCGCGATCGGCCGCCTGCGCTTTTTTGCCGTGACCGGCACCGTGCCCCAGGACGCGATGGTGGCCGGTTCTCGCACCCAGCCTCTGCTACGGGAACGTTTCCAGCAGGCCCTGCTCCGCTTCGATCCTCCCCATCACCTCGGTGTCGGTCGACTCGGCAACATCGAGCGGATCACCGGATTCTCTCCCCCCGATCCCCACGCCTTCGAGGATCTCCGGCGCGCCCTGGCCAGCGAAGAGGAGGGGGGGAGATAGTGGCGTTCCGGCTGGAACGGTGCGTTCTCGCCCACTCCGGTAATGCCCTGTGAAGCCGAGTGCCTGCTCAGCGCTGGAGAGCTTCACCGGTCATCGGCACGAAACGCACCGGCAGGTCGCGCTGGACGGTCACGCCATCCGCACCGCGCTCGATCAGGATGAGGGTCTGGTAGGATTCTCCCACCGGGATGATCATGCGCCCTCCCACGGCCAGCTGGTCCACCAGGGGTTGGGGAATGTGCCCCGGTGCAGCGGTGACCATGATGGCCTGGAAGGGGGCCGCTTCTGGCCAACCCTGGTAGCCGTCGCCGATCCGGACATGGATGTTCCGGTAACCCAACGAGGTGAGCAGGCGTTCGGCTTGTTCGCCCAGGCTCGGGATGATCTCGATGGTGTAGACCTCGGCGGCGATCTCGGCCAGGATGGCGGCCTGGTAACCCGAACCGGTGCCGATCTCGAGCACGCGGTCGGCCGGCTGGAGATCCAGGATCTGGGTCATGTAGCCCACGATGAAGGGCTGACTGATGGTCTGCCCCTGTCCGATGGGCAGAGGGGAGTTCCGGTAGGATTGGTTGCGGTACCCTTCCGGCACGAAGAGATGTCGCTCCACCTTGCGGAGGGATGCGACCACTGCGGGATCGGTGATCCCTTCCTCGGTCAGCAGCTGCACCAGAGCCTCACGGGCAGATTGGTAGTCCATGTCTTGAGCCGATGTGCGACAGGTGGTCAAGATGATGAGGGTAGCCATGAGCGCCCCAGTCGCCGGAGTTACCCGTTTCATGTCCCCCTCCTGCGGGCCTCTTTCCGTTCTTTTCCATGGTCCTGTTCCCAGGGCGATTGGTCAAGAGAAAACGGGAACCTGTTTGTGGGAGGTATCTTCTGGCCACCGGTTGGGGTTTCTGGTAGGAGAAACGCAACCGATGGAGTTGGAAATCTGTTTGGGAGGTGTATCGGTGCCTCATATCTACATCGAAGAGGTTGCCGGCCATGTGGGCCAACAGGTCACCCTGAAGGGTTGGCTCTACAACGCCCGCTACAGCGGGAAGCTGGTCTTCCTGCAGGTTCGCGACGGCAGCGGCATCATCCAGTGCGTCCTGTTCAAGAATGATGTGTCCGACCAGGCGTTCGAGCTGGCCCGTACCCTGACCCAGGAGTCGAGCTGCATCGTGACCGGCACCGTGCGCGAGGACAAGCGGAGCGAGCTGGACTACGAGATCGCCGTGTCCGACCTCGCGCTGGTGCACATGGCGGTCGACTACCCGATCACGCCCAAGGAGCACGGGGTCGCTTTCCTCATGGAGAATCGGCACCTCTGGCTTCGTTCCAGGCGGCAGGCCGCCATCCTTCGCATACGAGCCTCGCTGATCCGGGCCATCCGCAACTACCTGGATTCACATAACTTCGTCCTGGTCGACTCCCCCATCTTCACCCCCGCTGCTTGCGAGGGGACATCGACCCTCTTCGAGACCCAGTACTTCGATGAGAAGGCCTATCTCACCCAGTCGGGGCAGCTCTATGCCGAGGCCTCGGCCATGGCGCTGGGCAAGGTCTACTGCTTCGGCCCCACCTTCCGCGCCGAGAAGTCCAAGACCCGGAGGCACCTGACCGAGTTCTGGATGGTCGAGCCCGAGGTGGCCTACCTCCAGTTCGATGGGTTGATGGACCTGATGGAGGACTTCCTCTGCGAGATCGTCGCCGGGGTGCTGGCAGAACGGGCCTCGGACTTCGCGGTCATCGAGAGGGACATCACCGCCCTGCAGCGGGTCGTCAAGCCCTTTCCGAGGATCACTTACGACGAGGCCATCGGGATCCTCACAGCAAAAGGTCAGCCGGTTGCATGGGGTGACGACTTCGGTGGCGATGACGAGACCGTGCTGGCCAACGAATTCGACCGGCCGGTCCTGGTCCATCGCTACCCGGCCGCGGTGAAAGCCTTTTACATGAAGCGCGACGCAGACAACCCCAAGCTTGCCCTGGGGGTCGATCTGTTGGCCCCGGAAGGGTATGGAGAGATCATCGGCGGGGGACAGCGCGAGGATGATCTGAACGAGCTGCTGCAGCGGATCGACGAGCACGGTCTACCCAGAGAGCCGCTCGAGTGGTACCTGGATCTGAGGCGTTACGGATCGGTGCCCCACTCGGGGTACGGTCTGGGCGTGGAGCGGACGGTCGCCTGGTTGTGCGGGTTGCATCACGTGCGGGAAACCATCCCCTTCCCGCGGTTGCTGGACCGCCTGAAGCCGTGAGCTTGACGCCCTTTACAGGCAGCTTCGCATGGCCATCCGTTCTACAAGTGGTAGTGCCGGGGCGATCGTGAACCGGCAGCGCTTCCACCGATCGTTCGGCCTGCCGCACATCGGTCTCTGGATGGCGCTCACCTGCCTTGCTGTCGCCTGTGGATATCGGCCAGTGGCCACCGTCGCCGAGGGCCACGGCCGTTCGATCCATGTGCCGGCGTTCCTCTCCCATGCCGGCTACCCCGAGCTGGACCTGTTCGCCGCCAGCCACCTGGGTACCCGCCTGGCTGCCCTGGGTTTTTCCCCTAACTCCTGGGAGGAGGTCGGCCGGCCCACTGTCCAGGGCGTCCTGCTTTCGGTTTCCGAGCGGACCACGGCGGCGGGCGAGGAGCAGATCCTGCTGAGCGTTTCGGTCTCCCTGCAGCTCACCCTCATCCGACAGGAGGAACGGTGCACCACCCCGGTGGCGGAAGGAGAGGCGTTACTCCCCATCAGCCGGGAGGTGGCCCTGGAGACCGATCGGCTCGGCATGCTCGAAACCGCCGTGGCCGACGCCATCGATTCCCGGCTGATCGACCTGTTATGGTGTCTGGAGGAACGCCCGTGAGGAAGCCATGAGCCCGGTGCGAGACGGACGCGAACTGTTCAGGGCGCTGGCGCGAGGTGAGCCTCCCGCTGCCATCTACCTGCTTTTCGGAGAGGAGACCTTCCTGGTGGAGGAGGCGATCAAGGCCATTGTCGCAGCGGTACTGCCCGACGGGGTAGACGAGCTGTCCTACCAGGTCTTGGATGGTGCCGAGGTGTCGGGGGCGACCGTGCGGCAATCATTGGAGACCCTGTCGTTGTTCGGGGGCAGGCGTCTCATCCATGTGCGCAATATCGGCGGCATGTCGGCCACGGAGCAGGAGGCGTTGCGTTCCTACCTTTCCCGGCCAGCAGAGCAGACCTACCTGCTGATGTCCGATCGCAGCGTGGACAATCGAAAGAGCTTCTTCAAGGCGGTCTCGGGAAGCGCTCATGCCGAGAGCATCGAGTTCAAGCCGCTTCGCCCGCAGGAGCTCCCCTCCTGGGTGGAGCGGCGGGCCCGAGCCAAGGGGTTGTCGGGGATCGATTCGGAGCTGGCCCACCTGGTGGCCGAGCTGACGGGACCCGACCTGGCCTCCATGGACGGGGCGCTGGACAAGCTGGGGTTGTACTTCGCCAACCGGGGGGGGGTGGTCACCCGGCGGGTCATCGAGGAGGCGCTGGACGACACCCGGCTTCGGAACGTGTTCGAGCTGACGCGCCAGCTCGGGGAGTGCGATCTGCCGGGCAGCATGGCGACGTTGGGCCAGATGCTCGATCGGGGGGAGAGCGCCATCGGGATTACCGCCATGATCGCGCGCCACTTTCGCATCGTGTGGCGGATCTGGGAGGGCAAGGAGCGGGGCCTGAAGGGGCACGCGTTGGCGCAACATGCCGGCTGCCACCCGATGTTCATGCGCGAGTACGAGCGGGACGCGGGGCGGTTCGAGCCGTTTCGCCTGGGGGAGGTATTCCGCGCCATCTATCGTGCCGAGCGGGGGCTCAAATCGAGCCGGCTGAGGGATCGTCTGCTGGTGGACAGTCTGATCTTGGAGGTCTGTCTGGGGGATCAGGCAAGGGGTTGATCGGGCCGCGATGGCGGGGGATCGGGGGTTCAGGCCGAACCGCTCCGTTGTTTTGCGGTATCGACCTCGCGAGCCCAGAGCTCGGCCACCTTGTCGGTCAGGGCGTCGATCAGGTTTTCCGACTTGCTTTCCTTGCTCGCTTCGGCGCCGGGCTTGGAGACACCTGGCACATCCAAATCAGCGGCGTACGGCTGGTCCGAAGCCAGTTCCTTGAGCTCTTCCTGGAGCCTGTACAGGGGGCCTGTCGTCGCGCGGGAGATCCCCCGCCGGATGGCCGCCTCGACCCCATAGGCTTCCTGTTCCTCGCTTTCCACGCTCCGGAACAACTTCTGGGCGTGGACCATCTCGTGGCCGATGACGGGGGCCGCCACCTGGGGCCCCGCCCGGACGATGTCCTGGCGGACGAAGATATCCGAACCGACGGTGGCGCCCTCAGCGCCCATCTCCGACAGGGCTGCCGTTGCCACGGGACCGGAGAACACTCGGGCCTCGGCCGAGATGTTGACGAAAGGCTCGATCCGCGACTTGATCTCTGAACTGAGGGCCGAGCCTTCCTGCTCCAGCGCCTCGGCCACCTGGTCGACCGCCGAGCCGGCCGCGCCGCCAGCGGAGTCGATGACCGCCATGCCCTTGTCCAGGCCGGCTCCGATCGTTTCACCCACCGCCTCGGTAGCCGCTTCTTCCGCGGTAGAGGCATCGGGAGCCTCGGCCTGGGTCGCCAGCGAAGCCACCTGTTCGCGCATCTCTTGGCCGGCCTGGGCGATGGCCGCCACCGAGGGGACCCCTCCTGCCTGCTGCAGGCGCTGGGACAACCCCCCCATCTGCTCGAGGAGGTTCCTGGCGACCTGGGGCTTCCGCTCCGCCAGCTCCTTGCCGGCCTCCCCCAGGACCACGCCGTACAGCGCTTCCGGCGTCAGGGAGGCGCCGGTCAAGGAGGGCATTCGCGCCAACGCCTTGCCGGGTCCGCTCACCCGCTCCATGGCCGGCAACAGCAGGTTGCGCAGCAAAGGAGAGTGGGTGCTGGGCCGCACGTCCGAGGGCATGCCCTCGGTTCTCAGGAGGGGTCTGAGCGTGCTGGAAAGCTGCAGGCCGCTCTCCCCCAGGGTGCCGATGTCGGTCAACGCCTGCTGCAACCGCTTGCCTGCGGTCGCCAGAGCGCGGACCAGATCGCGGGTTTCCCGGGCGGGGGGTGCCGTACGTTCGGCATCCTTGAGCATGATGGAGGTGGCCAGCGATTCGCCCCCCACGGTCTCCCTGCCGGCTCTTTGCGCCGTCGATGCGATCGGAGCCTGGCCGATGGTGTCGAAGATCGAGCTCGCCTCCAGTTGCGGCGAAACCAGCACGCGGGCTTGCTCGGAGAGCCGGGGATAGTTACCCTGGCTCGGTGCGACCCCCCGGACCGCGGCCAGGGTATCCTCCAGGCGGGTCTTCACGGCGCCCATACGGGCCAGGGCATCCAGCGCAGCCGACTGCGCCTCCGGCTGCTCCTGTGGTTTCGACCGGGCCGCAAAATGAACCAGATCCCGGGAAATCTCCTGGGCCCAGCTGGCCAGGGATCTCTCGACCGCCCGGGGCTCCGGCGCGCCAGAGGCCAGCCCCTCACTTTCCTGCTCCATCCGCTGCAGCCTTCGTTCGGCTGCCAGGCGAGCGGCACCGCGGAGATCGGTGCGTTGACGCAGGATCTCGGCGTACAGGTCGATACGGGCCTGGTTGATCTCGATGGCGGCCTCCCTCAGGTGTCCGATGGAGGTCCGATCTTCTTCCGGCTCCTCGGGAATCAGGCCCAACAGGCGATCTCTCTGCTCGGGCACCTGCCCGGTGATGGCCGGAGCGACCAGCACCTCGGCGGCCGAGACCGGTTCCAGCTCGGTGGCCACCTCGAACCGCGCCACCGGAGCCGGGGTAGGGCGCCCGGCGCTGGTCAGGGCATGGATCTCGATGGTCTGCCCCTCCATCGTCGGCTGGATGAAAGCCAGGAGGTACTCGCCATCCTCGAACTTCCCGTTCTGGAGGATCTCTTTGCGTTCTTGGGGAACCGCCGTGTTGGCATACCAGGCCTGGATATCCTGGCTGATCCGCCCGCTGGCCCGGACGGTGGGAGCCTGAGCCGGGGTGAGCTGGCCGGCGGCGATGGCCGCCACCTCGCGCGCCGTGAGCAGGCCGACCCGGGCCGGTCTTGCCGCCACCTGGCGGTTTTCCAGCCGGGCCAGCATACGATCGGCCACCTTGTCGGGCGGGGTCAGCTCCTCTGGCTGACCTGCCTGGTCGTAGGTGTAGGCGTAGCTGGTCAGGGCCTCTCGCAGGAACTGGGCCAGTCGAACGGGTACCAGCTCGGGGGCAGCCTGGAGTTGGGACAGGCCATGTTCAATCAGGGCCAGTGCCTGTCTGGCTGCTGTCGAATGGCCACGTCTGCTGACGGGAGCCGCGGCCGATGACAAGGGAAGGGAGATCCGGGCGGTCGATCGGGCCAAGATCGACCGGATCTCCTCGGCCGAGGCGGTCAGATCCCCCCGCTTCAGGGCCGCCTCCAACGATGCCTTGATCTCGGGACGTACGTCCGGACGGTGTAGTAACTCCCTAGCCAGTCCTGTCCAAATCCGGTCCCGGGTTTCAGTAGCCATGCGCCTCTATGCTCCAAACGCTCGTCCGCCTCGGCGGGCAGCCTGGTCCAAGATCATCACACCTGCGAATTTAGGTCTCGCGGACCCCCTTCGCAAGTGCCAGGATTCGGTTGTGAGCCAACTGGAGCATCTCCCGGATGGCGCCGATCTCGCTCATCCCCGCAATAGCACTGCGAAGGCGATTGCACTCCTCTTCGTTGGTGAACTCGGCGAGCAGGCGGCGCCCCAGGTCCTGGAAGAGCCGAACGGCTGCATCGAACCGCGGATCCAACGCCACGGCACGGCTGACCGCCCGGAAAGCATCCAGCCCCTGCTCCCCGCCGCCGCCCGACGCCCCGACCAGATCCAACGCCCTGGCGTAGGACACCAGCGCTTCCCAGCTCCCCGTGGGAAACACCGTCGGCAAGGTGATCAGATCCGGCACGTAGGGGCCCATCGCCACCACGACACCCCGCACCAGCCCCATCACCCGCCAAAGCACCCGCTCGCGGGTGACCTGCACCGACCGCGTCCACAAAAGATCTCCCGAGCGAGCGTCCAGCAAGTTGAGCCAGATCTCCACCCCCTTTGCGTCCACCAGTAGTCGGCCGGTAATCGCCCAGGTGGCCTGAAGAGACCGCCCCTCTTCCCGGACCGTCTGGAGCTCGGGAAGGGAACGGAGGACCTTGACAGGCCGGCTGCTGCCAGGGTCGAGGGCGCCAGGATCGACCAGCCCCCTGGGGCTGACATATCCCAAAAGCCCCGGTACCTGCACGAAGGAGGTGGCGATCCCCTGCCCGATCATCCAGCTGACCCGATCCAAGGAGCTTCGATAAGGCCACAAAGCGGGGGGAAACACGACCACCAGCTTGGGCCCTTCGGGTGGTGTCGGCGGAGGATCGGGGGAATTGACCCTGGTCATATCGGCCTATCCATCGTTGCACACTCGGCTATTCTCGCTCGGCAATCTCCCTGTCTGCCATGTACACCAGAACCGCACCGCCAGACCACCACCTTTCACCCTGTCCGAGGGAGAACCCGCAAGCCGGCATTCCCCCACTGCCGATCGGTGCGCCATGGTCCACTCAGACCCGCTTGGGGTGCCACCGGAGGGTCTGGCGCAGCCAATGCCTCCACCGCGCTCTCCTTCGCAACCAGGGTGCCGTCAGCCAGCCTAGCCAGACCAGTGCCGGTCTGCCCGGATCGAAGGTGATCCCGCAACGGTGGCGAACCGCGGTCACCTCGCCCAATACCTGGTCCAGCGGGCTCGACACCCCCTGTTCGTCCAGCGAATCTCCTTGCACAACGACCGCCGCCCTTCCAGAAAAGCGCACCACTCGGTGGGCAAACAACCGATCCGCCTGTCTGATCAGGACGATCGAGCCGAGCCGCAGTGGTCTGGCCACCGGAGATACCGTGATCATGTCCCCATCGAAAATCCACGGGGACATGCACATCCCCTGGGCTTTCAGCTGGATCCGCTCCCCCCTGGCCAGCAGACCGCAGAGCAGATCGACCTCCGCCTCCGCATCGAGCATGAACCCTCCTCGATCGGTCCAGAGAGAACAGGAGACCCTGGGCTCACCCGATCCGACCCGTCAGTGTACGTTGCTCACGGCCTCGCCGGGCGTACGGCGGTAGATATACAGGATCTCGGCCTGGGACATGTGGTCCGAGTCCCGGGCGATGAGGGTGATCTGGTTGATTCCAGGAAACAGCGGGATGTCCTCCTCGAACGCCGCCTCGGGCCGCTCGACCCGCACGTAGTTCACCTTGCGCCGATCGCCTCTGTCATCCTCCAAGCCTCCGGCCACCCAGAGGTAGTAATCGGACACCATCTGGTTGTCCCGCAGCAATCCGGTCAGGTGGAAGGTGGAGAAATCGGTCCACAAACGGTAGGGCTCCACCCGGATCAGAGGGGGTTGCAGCGAGTAGACCAGTTGGATCTCGGTGGTCTCCCCCTCCCGCGAGGTCGAGGAGGTGGCACTCTCTTGCACCCAGCCGAAACGGTCGGAGCTGAAGCTCACCCGCACCCAGTCACCCAGGCGGCCGGTCCGGACCAGGACATCTCCCCGGTCGGCCCGCGCCAGCACCGGGGTGGACTCCTCCGCTCCCGCATAGATGGGCGTATCTTCCTGAGTGATGCGGACCAACCCGGAATCGGACGCCACCAGGTCGGCGTCAGGGTGCAGTGGAATCACCAGGTCGCGCGAGGTGAACTCCTGGAACACCGTATCGTAGATGGCCGCTTCCAGTCGGATCATCTCGTCCTCGGGCACATGGCGGACCTGGAACTGGAACTGGGCGGTGCGTGATTCCCCGCTGGCCAATCCCTCCGGCCAGGACTCCCGACCGGCTTCCAACAGGATGGCCGCCTCCACCTCGTTCTTGATGTAGACCAGCGTTTCCGAAGAATCGCCTTTCCCCAGGTTGCTCACCGTGAAGAGGAACTGCACCCCCTCACCCAGCTGGAGGAGACCGTCGCCATTACCCTGGTCGGTGTCCACGATCTGGTAGGTAAATGCGAAATGGGGTCGGTTTCTCCCCTGGACGAAGACCTCGGCCGTCTCCACCCGGTCCAGCGGTTGCTCGTCCAGCCGGAAGGAGAGCCGAACCTGGTCGAGCCGGCTGACCTCCTCCACCGGCACCGAGATCGGAACGGTCCAGGAGCGGGTGCTGCCAGGTTCCAGCAATCCCAGCGGAAACTCCCGGTCGTCAAAGAGGGTGTAGTCCGATTCGCTCAGCGCCCACACCCGGTGGAGCGGTGCCGAACCGACATTGGTCGCGCTCACGGTGAGGTGGACCGTCTCCCCGGCAGGGATCTGGTTCTCCGGCCAGTTGGTCGCCACCGACACCTCCAGCGTGGGCTGACCGGGATCGGTTCCCTCCGACCAGTCTACACCGAGGCCTTCGAGCACCTGGGTGATGAGGTCCATCTGCTCCGCCTCCACCACGGCGCGTACCGCCTCGCTGGTCTCGAACACCGCCGCCGCTTCTGTAGACTCTCCCACGGCCAGCAGGAGCCTTCTACCCAGCTCGATATCGAAGTCGATCTCGAACTGGTCGGGATCTTCGATGGCATTGGGATCGAAGGGAGGTTCCGGCTCGCGGTAGTAGGCGATCACGGCCGAGGAGCGTCCCGCCGGTAGAGCCAGCTCGCTGTCCAGGTGGGCGTCCAGATCCCCTTCCCGGATCACCCGTTCGTGGGGGTAGAGATCCACGACCTCCTCGGAGGCGGTCATGGGCACGGTGCGAATGTCGGGCACGATACCCACCGACTGGATACTGACATCCCCAGGGGTCAAATACTGGGCGATGGTGAGCTTCAGCGCCGAGCCGTCCTGGAACTCATAGAGGACCTGTACGGTCCCCTTGCCGAAGGTACGTTCCCCCACGAGTAGGGCACGGCGGTGGTTCTGCAAAGCCCCAGCCACGATCTCACTGGCGGAAGCGCTGCCGGCGCTGACCAGGACCACCATGGGGTAGGGCGGTTCGGTCTCCTCCTCGACGGCCACCTTCTCCTCTCGCAGGCGCTGTCCTTCTCCCACGGTGGCCACGATGATGCCCTCAGCCAGGAAGGTATCGGCCACCAGGATGGCCTGTTCCAGAAGCCCTCCGGGGTTGTCCCTGAGGTCGAGCACCAGCCCGCGCAGCTCGCCCATCTCCTGGCGCAAGTCGTTCAGGTGCTGGACCAGGTCGGGGTGGGTATTCCCCTGGAAGTTGGTGATCTGGACGTAACCGATACCATCGCCCAGTGCATGGCTTTTCACGCTCTGGATATTGATGATCTCCCGGGTGATGGTGAACTCGTGAGGCACCGACCAGCCGTCCCGTAGCACCTCGATGCTCACGGAGGTACCGGGATCGCCGCGCAACCGGCTGACCGCCTCTTCGATACTCATGTTGATGGTGGACTCTTCCCCGATCTTCACGATGCGGTCTCCGGCCCTGAGACCCGCCCTGGCTGCCGGAGTACCGCTGATGGGGCTGATGATGGTGAGCTGGCCGTTTCGGATCGAGATCACGATCCCCAACCCCCCGAAGCTGCCTCGGTTGTTGGCCATCATGTCCTGGTAGACCTTGGGGGAGAGGAGCACGCTGTGCGGATCGAGCGTCTGCAGCAGGCCGTTGATGGCGGCGTATTCCACCAGGCGGAGATCCACGTCCTCGTCGCTCAGGTTCTCCTGGACGAACCGGAAGATCCCGCGCAACCGGAAGACCAGCTCCCACAAGCTGCCGATGCTCTGCAGGTCGAACTGCTGGTACTGATTGTCCACCTGCAAGATCACCTGGGTGGGCTGCTCATCGATGTCCCGGTCGAACCGGGCCACCACCTGGGGGATCTCCTCCTGGATCGCGTTTAGGGCGTAGACCAGCATCACAGACGGCTGGATGCGCCCCGGCTCCACGTAGTTCTTCTCCACCCGCAGCAAGGCCCGGTTCAAGATGTTCAGCGCCTGCAGGTCGTAGCCTCCCGGGGCCACCTCGACATCGGCAAACAGGCTCTGAGGAGCGGGCAAGAGCCAGCCCCTGTCCCCTTGCACAATGCTAAAGATCAGTCCACAACCCAGGGCGATCAGCGCCACCAGGTATCGGATGCGATTTCGTAGGGAACCGGTGATTCGCGCCATTCAGCTCACCAAAAAGTTACACCGCCCAGACCAACCCTGTGCATTATAGGGAGGGGCTGTCCTGGCGGCAACGACCGGGCCAACATCCACGACCAGGCTGGGGCGACCACGCCACCGGCAGTGGTGGACCGACAACGGACCGAGCCGGTCAGTGCCCACTGGGCTCCTTCCTGGTGAACAGAGGAACGGGGGCCGATTCTTCCTGGAATCTCGCCATCCTTCCTCGACCCCTGGTCAAGGATGTTGTACCGGGAGGCGGAGTGAAGGAAAAATTTCCTCCGGCTTCACTCGGCGAACAGAAAGAACCCAAAGGATGGCCGATGCCCAGAGATCCCATGAGATCCGCTCACAACGGCCCGGGACAGGAGGGAAGACCCTTCGGCGACCTCCTTTTCCGCCGGCCGATCGCCCCCCTTGGCTGCCTGCTTCTCCTTCTCGCCTGGTTTCTGCCGTCGGGCTCCACGGGACAGACGGTCGAGCGGCTCGCCGAGCAGCGCCACGCGACCGGCACCGGTATCGGTATCCAAGCGTCCGATGCCGACGCCGGTGAATTGGGTCCGTCGGAGATCCTCGGTCGGGCGATCGAGCTGTTTCTATCCGGTGAACCGGAGCAGGCCGGGGAGCTGATCGATCGCGCCGTGGCCGCCAACCCTCAGGCCAGTGCACTGGCACTGCACTATGCCCGGGAGCTGGGGAACCGGCAGCGGTTCGACGAGGCCATCGCCTTCCTCCGCCACCACCTGGAGATGGTCCCTGGAAACTACCGCGCCGCCGTCGAGCTGGGTGTTCTCTTGTCCACTCTGTTGGAGCATGACGAGGCGGCCCGTTACTTTGCCATGGTCCCACCCGAGGCGGGTCAGGTCTTCCTGCCGGCTCACCTGAACCTGGGGCGCAGCCTGCGCCTGGCGGGACGGTTCGAGGAGGCCTACGGGCTGTACCTGGGGTTGCTCGAAGGGGCCGACGCCGCCCTGGCCGAGAGCGCCCTGTGCGAGATCGAGCTGGCCCGCGGTGAGCTGTCTGCCTGCCGCGCCCGTCTCGCGGAGGCGCGAGGGCGGCTGGGCCAGAACGTCGGCTTCGATCGGATCGAGGCGTCGCTGTTGTACCTGGAGGGGGAGATTGAGCGCTCCGCCGAGCGGGTGCGCGATCTCTTTCAATCTGGCCGTTCTACCGCCCGTATCGCCATGCTGCAGGTTCTCCTACCACTGGCCCAGGGTCGGTTGGAGCAGGCCCAACAGGCGGTTGACGCGCTGCACACCGCCAATGTGCTGGGAGAGATCCCAGCGATCG
Source organism: Bradymonadales bacterium (assembly GCA_016931535.1). Classification (GTDB taxonomy): domain Bacteria; phylum Myxococcota_A; class Bradymonadia; order JAFGEP01; family JAFGEP01; genus JAFGEP01. The sequence continues at coordinate 8,011 of JAFGEP010000055.1, read as the reverse complement.
AGGCGATCATCGCCATGATGCAGGGTGATCTTGACCTGGCAAGTGAGCGTTACCTCACAGCGCTGGATCGCAACCCGCTGTTTCGGGATCCCGCCCGCACGGCCCGCATCTTGCTGTGGCGCCCGGAGCTGGCCGCGGCCCTGGAAAGTGTAGCCCAAGCCGCCCGAAAGGGCGCCCAGATCGGGACGGGTCCCATTCCCGCTCCGACCCCCTCATCGGCCTCTCCCGAAGGGATGGCAGAGCGGTCGCCGAGCCAGGGCTGCTGCAACTCCCTGTCCATGCTTACACAACCCGCTCATCCGATGGTCGTCCTGCCCCTGCTGCTCCTCCTGCTTTACCGGACCACCCGATCTCATCCTGGCCGGTCCAAGGGCCGACCGGGTGGAGCCAACGGTGACGCCGGGCTGTGAGGCCGGCCGGCCAACCGCGATTGACTATCACCGTTGAAAACTGGATTATCTGAGGGCCTGGGTTCACCATCGGGGTCGGTTGCCGGATTCCACCAACAGGTGTGCAGATCCGGTCCAGTTGTCTAGATGAAGGCGCCTGCCGCCCCCTGACCGGCCAGTACATGACCATACGCTATCGCCAGAACCCACGCTGCGCCTCACGAGTCTTCGGGGGAGAAGCCGCAGTCATCACTCCTGGAAACCAGCGGATCAGCATCCTCGATCCGGTGGCCACCGAGATCTGGGCGCTGCTGGAAACCACCCCTCGGACCCTCGAACAGCTTTGCGCAGCGCTGCAGGAGCGCTACGAGGGAGACCCGAACACCATCCAACAGGACGTGGTCGAGCTGCTCGGAGCGTTGCTGGAGCTCGAAGCCATCGAACGCCTGGAAACGCCAGGCAGCGAGTAAACCACCCGGAGTGTCTTGGTATGAAAGCAAGACAGCAAGTTCCCGCCCGTCGCCACCTTGTCCCCCCGCTCATCCTGTGTGCCGCCCTGCTCGTCATCCCGAGCATGACGGGATGTGGAAACGATCCAGAACCACCAGAGCCCATCCGCTGTGAGCTGCGCTTTGTCTACCCCACCGAGGGCGCCACTCTCACCGCGCTGGACGACCGAGACCCCGGGCGGGAAGGGCTTCAGATCCCGGTGCAACTCTCGGTGGCGGTCTGTCCCCTCAGTGGCACCATCAGCCTGGAAACGGGGTCGGATGCCGGATCGATCCGAACCCTGCCGGCTCACGGAATCGCCACCTATACCTTCGCCGACTACACCTTGCCCGAGGGTTCGGTCACCCTGACGGCCCGCCTGCATGACAGTCTTGGCAACCTGCGGGCTTCCGCCGAGATCCTGTTCACCGTCGAGCCGATCGAACCCCCCGAGTATTCGCTGGCTTTCGAGGAGCCCGGTGAGGACGACCTGGTGCTGGGGCCACAGGAGGACGCTGACGGAAACCTGGCCAACGGCCTTCAGTTCGATATCGTCGTCGGTTCGACCAACCTGCCCATGGGGACGCGGGTAGACCTGTGGGTCAGCGGCCGCCAGGTCCCTCCCGCCGGCATCGACGCCGACGGCAAGGCCCTCTTTGCAGCGACCACCTTGCCCGAGAGCCGCTCCGCTCCGCTCTTGCTGGTGGCCACCGCCGACCACGCCGGCCAGTTGCTCTCCGCCAACCGCCGGGTTCGGGTCGATACCGGTAGCTGCGAGGTGACCATCGAGCCGGAACCGAACCTGGCCGGATGCGACCTCACCGACCCGACCGGAGACCTCAAGCCCTCGGTCGAGGGCTACCAGAGCCAGGTCACGGTGTACACCGAGTGCTCCGACGTGACTCTCACCATCAACGAGATCGCTCAGAGCGCTCCCACGTCCCAGGGGCAAGTCAGCTTCCTGGCCACCTTCCAGGAAGGGGCCAACCTGGTCTCGGTGAGCGCCCTCGACGCCAACACCGAGCGCTCGGGGCGGTTGGACGGGCTGGTCTACCACGTGGACACCGAGCCCCCCCTGGTGACGGTGAGCTACCCCGACGGTTCCCAGGACATTACCCGTCTGGAAGATCAGGACGTGGAGATGGAGGGGATCCAGGTCACCGTTCAAGGAAGCTGTACCGATAGCTCCCTCGCCCTGATGGCAGACAGCCTGCAGGTGTCCGCGCTGCTGGACGGGATCGAGGCCGCCAGCGATGAGACCGACCAGGATGGCCGGTTCCTGCTGGGCCAGATCTCCTTTCTCGAATCGAAAAGCTACACCCTGGAGATACGCTGCACCGATCCCTGCGGCACCCAGGGAACCTCGGGCCCGATCCTCTTGACCGTTTCCATCGAGCCGCCCCAGCTGGTGATCAACAGCCCGGAGGATGGAGCCGTACTGACGGCCGAAGGGGACCTCCTGCCGGAGGAGCCGGGATACCAGACCGCGTTCGAGGTGGAGACCACCCACATCTCAAGCGACACCGAGGTGTGGATCGAATGCCGCAGACCCGCCCTGTACCTGTACGAGCGGATCGGCGGCGCCGTCCGAGGCGAGGACCTCCCGTTCCAGGTTCCGGTGACCCTGCCGGAGGGGGAGTCCTTCTGCCGCGCCGCGGCCACCCAGGGAACGACCGCCGTGCGCTCGGAGGAGATCCGGCTGGTGGTCTCCAGCCATCTCCCCTGGGTCGTCATCGTGCAGCCGGAAAGTGGGGCCGTTGTAGCCCAGGAGACCACTGTCCTGTCGGCCTTCCTCGATCCGGAGGTGGTGGAGGTGTGGACCTGCCTGAACGAGGAGCCCTGCATCCTGCTGGACGATCCCGAGCAGTTCACCGAGAACGGCTTGTACATCCCATCCTTCGCCCTGCAACCGGGCCCCAATTCGATCGTGGTTCTCGTGGCTGACCAGCTAGGCTCCGAGGGATCGGACTCGGTGGAGGTCACCTGCGACCTGACGCCTCCCGAGCTGACTTTTATCGATCCGGCCGGTGCCGAGGCCACCCTGGAGCAATCCGACCTGTACGACGGCTACCTGTACGACCTGGTGGTCCAGATGAACGAGGAGCCGCTGGGAGGCGAGATCTGCCTGGTCGCCAACCAGCAGGCCGAGCGGTGTGTTGGGGCTGTCGAATCGGCAGGCGATTGGCAGGCGGAGTTCGATGCCACTTTTCTCCTCCCCGGGGAAAACCTGCTGCTGGCAACCGGCCGCGACCTGGCCGGAAACCAGGGAACCGCCACCCAGCAGCTCACGGTCAACAGCCCGCTACCCCGCCTGGAGATTGTCACCGCCTATACGGTCGATGAACAAGAGGTCACCATCGACGAGTTCACCCCGCTCGACGGCCAGATCATCGGCTGGGAAGGCCGCATCGATGTGTTGGTGACCAGCAGCGGCCTTACCGAAGAGATCGGCGTGTCGCTGGTGACAAACGATCTGCCCTCCGACCCGCTCACCCCTGGCCTGACGGGCGAGCTGTTGTTTCCCCAGGTGCCGATCCTGGACGAGACCGACGACTCCCTGGCGGCCCACGACGGGTGGAACACCCTGCAGGCCGTCGTGGAGGGCGGCGCCGGTCGGTCGGCCACGGTCCTGGTCCGAAGGGACACGACCCCCCCCAGCCTCGATTTCCACAACATCACCGAGGGGATGTACCTGAGCCCGGCAAACGGATTTCCCGACATGGACCCCCAAGACGGCTACCAGGTCGACATCTGGGTGGACACCGCCGGAATGGAAGACGGCCAGATCGCTACCCTCAGCGTAGACTGCGCCGGCACGCAGTACGATGCCGAATACACCGCGACGGTCAGCCAGGACCAGGCCCTCTTCCGGGTGGAGCGCCTGCCCGACGTGGGCAGTTGCACCTTGACAGCGACCGGCTCGGATCGGGCCGGCTATGCCGCTCTACCGGCGACACGCGCTGTGCTGGTGGATCGGATCGGACCGACCATCGTCTTCTCGCGCCCACGAGACGGTGACCACATCGACTTCCAGGACGACCAGGATCTGACAGAGCCCGGGATCCAGTACGACGTCTCGGTCCGCGTGACCGGCGCCGTCGGCGAGCTGCAGCTGTACGACCAACAGCGGATCGCCATCGACGAGACCGCTTCGATACCCGCCCCCACCGCCAGCACCATCCAGTTTAGCGAGGTCACTCTGCCGGATGGCGAGCTCATCCTGGTGGCGGCCGCTTCGGACGCCGCTGGCAACCAGACGCTCCAGTCGATCCGGATCACGGTCCAGTCGGCGGGGATCTCCCTGGATTTCTTCGCCCTCCAGCAGGGCAGCATCCTCAACACCCTGACCGACCTTTCTGCTGGCCAGGACGGCTGGCAAGGCAACATCGACGTGGTGGTCAACGCCGCCTACCCCGGGCAGACCATCCTGCTCTGCCTGTACGACCCCCAAGGCACCGGCATTCCGGGAGAACCGAGCTGCAGCCAGACGGGCTGGGTCACCTTGAACCACTCCACCCTGAACGCCACCGGACTGAGCGGAACCTTCTACAACGTCTCCTTGCTCGACGGAGAACCGCGCATCAAGGCGGAAATGGTGCTTGGAGACACCCGGATCTTCTCGCCCGCCATCCAGATTTCCGTGGACACGGTCCGCCCCATCATCCAGTCCTGGACCCTGACCAACGACACCGTCGCCTGGGTCATGGAAGAGGAGCTGGCCGTCTGCAGTGAGGGCGCCGACCATCTCCTCAACCAGGTCGAGGCGCCGACCCGGCTGGCGAACGTGGTCGTCCAGTTCGAGGGGCTCTCCGGCAACCGACCCGTTTCGATCTACGACCTGGGAGTGAACCTGATCTCCTCGGGCATCACCACCGGCGACACCTACTCCTTTACCGCCACCCTGAGCGAGCAAGGGCACCAGCTCAACGCCGTGGTCTCCGACATCCACAACAACCCACTGGCCTCCGGTTCACCCACGCTCAGCATGGCCATCGACACTACACCCCCCACCCTGAGCTGGCTCTACCCGACCAGCGGAATGGTCCTCTTGGCCGCCGATGACAGCGACGGCGACCCGGAAAACGACCTGACCACCCAGGTGCGGCTCAACACCGATACCAACCCGGGGATCCCGGTCCACCTCACGTACCAGGAGACACACCTCGCGGGCTCACCCGCTACCATTGGCGACGGGACCCCCCCCATCCAGGTCGACACCCACATTCCCCAGGGCGCTCCCGTCCCCCTCCAGGCCGTCACCTGGGACACCGCCTGCAACCAGCGCACCGCGTCCATCACCCTGCCCATCGTGGATGTCCGCCCCCCGACCATCGCCATCATGCCCCCCCAGGCGGTGGACTACGAGATGGACCTGGAAGTGGTCACCACCTACGCCGAGAGCGGCCAGGAGATCCGGGTGTCGGCAGATGGGCTGGGACTGGTAGGCTCGGCGCTCATCCAGACGGTGCCGGCTCCCGACGAGCCGGTGACCACCGCCGTTCCGATCGTCCTGCCCGGAGGGACCTGGACCGTCCAGGCCACCGTCAAGGATATTTCGGGCAATCCTGCCGAGTCCGACCCGTACACCCTGCCCGCGCTGCCCTTGCGGGGATGCGGCTTGATCTTTGTGGAGCCCACGGGAAATCCCATCTACATCAATGCCGAGGGGTACACCGGGACCCCGCCCGACGACCCCAAGGCGGTCCAGGTTGTCCTCCGCTCGGTCGATCCCTACTGTCGGGGGGAGACCGCCTTTCTACGCCTGGGTTGTGCCCTCGACGCCGAGGACCCCGCCTGTGCCCTGGTCCTGTCCGACAGCATCGGTGAGGACGACTTTGCCACCTTCGAGGTCAACTTCTATCATGGCCAACAGACTACCATGCACGGCCGTGCCACCAACCCCGTGACGCTGGACCTGGGCACCACCGACCAGAAGAACGTCACCGTGGACCTGGTTTTTCCCGAGGTGACCCTCGACGGTCCCCTGGCCGGATCCGAGCTGGGCTGGCGGCTGGCCATGGCCTCTGCCGACTGGAGCGTGGAGGGAACCTCCCTGGTCGGACCGCTGAGCTTCACCACCTCGGGCGCAGCCAACGGTCAGGTCACGGCGAGATACCACGGTGGTCCGGTGCTGGCGGACAGCGCGGGGCCCATCTTGCAGCGAGCCCTGTCTTCCGACGGCGCCCATACCCTGACCGGCGTCCGATTCCCGACCGCCGACGAGCAGGAGGTCCTGTGCCAGGGGTACACCGAATCAGCCATCGGGGTCTGCCTGGAGGTCGCCGTCTCCGACCAGGCCGGCAACACCGTGACGGCTGCCGTACCGGTCAACGCCGATGCCGACCTGCCCCCGCAGCCCCAGTTCTCTGCGGTTGACCGCGACCCCACCATCCAGAGGAGCGGCCGGGTCGATCTCCAGTGGACGGCGGTCAACGACGACACGACGGGAGGAGGTCCGGCCACTCGCTACGAGATCCGGGCGGTCGAAGATCCGGCTCCTGACGGCTGGCTAGGTAGCCAACCCGCCAACATCATCACCTGGGAGACCCAGGCGGAGCTATTAGCCGAGGTGTTCCCTCCGGACGACCCGGCCCTTGCCATCGAGCAGCTGGGATTCGATTCCGACTGGCACATTGGCCTTCGAGCCTTCGATGAGCTGGACAACTGGTCGGCCGGGATCGAGGTCCTCCCCATCATCAGCACCCGCCTGCAGCGCCAGACGATCGGCCCGATCTCCGGATGCGCGACCGACTACGATGTCCTGAGCAGCCTGGGCGACGTCAACGGCGATGGTCTGGACGACCTCTTACTAGCCTGCCCGGGACACGTCGTGCTGATGCTGGGCGAGACCGATCCCGCCAATCCCATCATCCCCTCCAACCCCTTCGTGCTGACTCCGGTCGACGACCAGGCCTCCTTTGGAATGTCCTCGGCGGGGGTCGGCGACGTGAACGGAGACGGGCTCAACGATTTCACCGTCGGAAGCTGGGGCGACAGCGCCGTCTACCTCTACTTCGGCTCGGAGAACCTCGACGGCCTGAGCACACACGATGTCACCATCAACGGCCCCGCCAGCACAGAGGAGTTCACCAAGAACACCGGGTTCATCTTGTCCCGAACAGGTCGAGGGAACTTCGCGGATGTGGGAAGCGGAGCGTCGCCCTACGATGACTTGCTGGTCCTGACCGCATACTGGGACGGCGAGACCGGCGCACCGATACAGAACACGGTCTTCATCGTACTCGGCCGTTCGGCCGAAGAGTGGGCCGCCCTGGGGGGTTCGCTCACCATCGACGACAGCGACCCCGAGTCCAACTGCGAGGACAACGGCATCCTGGCCCTCATCGGTGAGGAGGCGGTGGCGCCAGGCTTCGCCTTCCACAGCGGCGTGGCGATCATCAACGAAGACTCCTGGGCCGACCTCGTCCTTTCGACCGACTACACCACCGCCAAGCACTCCACACAGTACCTGTACTACGGCGAGTCTTTGAGCGCCTGCCCAACCAGTGCCTGGACGCTCGATGACGCCGACGAGGTCGTCGAAACCGCCGGAAACACCTCGCAGTACTACCTGCCGGACATCGCCGTGCGTCAATCCGATCTTGCCGGTCCCAAGGGTGAGTTTGCGGTCGGCCTCTGGCGATATGACGACCTGGTCTCCATCAACTCCTATGAGTCCGGGGTGGGGCTTGGCCTGCTGGCAGGTGTCCACCAGGATGTTCCCTCCCAGCGCTTCGGTTTTTCCATCGCCTTCGCCGGCGATCTCGATCAGGACACCTTGGGGCAACCCGACATGGTGGTGGGAGCCCCCGCTTCCACCAACTATCCCACCGGAGGGCTATGGGTGATCCTGGCCAGCGACAACCTGGAAAACCGGTTCGAAGAGGCGAGCGTCTGGTCCGTGGATCTCTCGGATCCAAGTGACACGACGGGTTGGACCGCGACCGGCGGATTCGACTACAACGGCGACGGCTACCCGGACCTCGCCGTCGCCGATCCCGGCAACGAGTCGATCATCCTGTTGTATTGACCCTGAACTCCCGGGCCAGTCCTGATTGGTGACCTGACCATCGGACGGTGAAGAGAGTCAATCTTTACCAGGTGAATCTCGTTAAGGGAGAACGCGCCAACCG
>JAFGEP010000054.1 GCA_016931535.1 Bradymonadales bacterium | reverse complement strand
GTTGGGTGTCGCCCCTTACGGGGCTTGGTCTGCATGAATGCCGCATACCCCGGGCTGAAGCCCGGGGCTACAACAGTTGCGCCCCTGACGGGGCGCTCGAGCCTCTGTCCACTGGGCGAGATTGAAGCTGTTGTTGGGTGTCGCCCCTTACGGGGCTTGGTCTGCAAAGATGCTATACACCCCGGGCTGAAGCCCGGGGCTACAACAGTTGCGCCCCTGACGGGGCGCTCGAGCCTCTGTTCACTGGGCGAGATTGGACGGAGATTTCCTTGGTGGCGTCGATACCAAATGGACGCCCAGAGCCGAAGCGGATTTGCTCCAGACTGGAGGGTGTGGTTGACGGGTTGGCCGCCCCGTCAGGGGCGGCAAGAAGGTAGCCCCGGGCTTTAGCCCGGGGTTCGAGAGGAGAACCAAAAGGCAAGCCCCGTAGGGGCGACAGAAGGCCATCACACTACACTTTTAGCCAAGGTCATCCACATCCTCTTCTGACCGGCAAAAAGCCAGGAAGATCCTGAAGCCGACCCGTTCGAAGTTGGGCTCTGGTCATCCCCGGATATCAAGAACCAACTGCGGCTGATCGCCGCATTCACAGCCATACTGTAGAGAATCGGCAGATGTAAAAAAGAGTCGAGGCGGAGCCGGGGGGAGGTGGCGGCGCAGCGCCGGAGGGAGCGATCCTCCCCCCTGGACAAGCGCCACCCCTTGCCGAGCAACCGGTTTTCCGGTACCTCCCTGGTAACCACTCGTTCTGATCGTAGGAAGACCAGTCATGATCCAGCCCATCGAACGCGGACGCCAGGACCTTCTCGCCTGGGAAGCTTCCCGCCCCGAAAATCTCTTCTCGGCCGACCCCAACATCCAGCACGTGCTGGAGATGTACCTCCAAGAGCGCTATCCGGCCCTCGAGCCCGACCTCAGACACACCGGAGCGCTGGCCGGCCCCCGCATGGACGCCCTCGCCATCGAGTGCAATCGGGACGCCAACCTTCCCCAGCTCCAGCGCTACAGTGGGGTCGGCGACCGGACCGAGGCCATCGTCTTCGATCCGGCACAATCCGAGCTCAACCAGCTCGTCTGGAGCAGCGGGTTGCTGTCGGCCCTGGCCACCCCCGGCAACGAGGTCTACGTCGGCGGCCTCGCCTACCTATTGGACCAGAACGGGGAGGCAGGCACCGCCTGTCCGGTAGCCTGCACCGCAGGCGCCATCAAGCTTCTCCAGATGGTAGGGAGTGAACAGCAGCAGCGCCTCTATCTCCCTGGACTGTGTCAGTCCGACGCCTCCCGTCGGCTGGTCGCCTCCCAGTTTGTTACCGAGGTCCAGGGCGGCTCCGACGTGGGCTCCAACGCCTGTGTCGCCGAACCGGCAGTGGAGCGGCCCGGTTGGTTCCGGATCACCGGCGAAAAGTGGTTCTGCTCCGTCATCGACGCCGACCTTTTCCTGCTGACGGCCCGCCCCGCAGGAGCCGTCCCGGGGACCAGGGGGCTGGGGCTGTTTCTGGTGCCGCGCCGCATCGACGGCCAGGTGAACCGGTTTTTCATCCGGCGCCTGAAGGACAAGCTGGGAACCCGCTCGCTGGCCTCGGCCGAGGTGGATTTCGACGGCGCGCTGGGCGAGCCGCTCGGTCCCATCGACCAGGGGTTCAAGCTGGTCATCGGCGTGGTGCTCGATACGTCGCGTGTGCACAACGGTATCGCCGCCTGCGGATTCATGCGGCGCGCACTCGACGAGGCGCATCGCTTCGCCTCCATCCGCCAGGCGTTCGGGAGCCCCATCTCGCATTTCCCGGCCGTCCAGGAGATCGTGGCCCGCATGAAGGTGCTCACCCAGGCCGCCGTTGCCTCCACCTTCCGCATCCTCGACATGACCGACCGTTTGGCCACCGGTCGGGGCAGCCGCCAGCTGGCCGAGGCTCGCCGCACCCATGTGAACATCAACAAGTACTGGACCGCCATCCGCTGCACCCAGGTGGTCCGGGACGGTATCGAGATCCTCGGCGGCAACGGCACGATCGAGGAGTTCTCGGTCCTGCCTCGCCTGTACCGGGATGCCATCGTGGTGGAGAGCTGGGAGGGCACCCACAACACCCTGTGCGCGCAGGTGTTGCGGGATTTCTCCAGCCGCGGCCTGCACCGGCCCTGGCTGGCCGAGGTGGAATCGACCCTGGATTCGGTGCTCCACCCCGCCTGCAGCGAGATGAAGGCCCGCCTGGTCGCGCTGGGCAAGGAGGTGGCAGACCATATCGAGGGCCTTCTGCAGGCCGATCCCAAAACCGCTGGATTCCGCATACGCCACGTGGTGGATCGGATGTGCCTGTACCACACCGGCGTCAGCCTGCTCAAGGAGCTGGATTGGGAAGCGACCCGGGGATACGGGGAACAGAAGCGCGATCTGATCGAGCTGTTCGTCTCCCTTTACGTCGATCCGGCCGATCCGCTGCACGATGAGCGGTTGCCCCGGCTCTGCCAAGAGCTGGCGCGGACGATCTAACGCGACGACCAACGGAGAGGAGACCACCGAGTAGAAGCCAGGTCGTCTGTCATCGGTGCTAACGTGCAGACCAGCTGGCGTTGGCTGGTGAAAGAAGATCGCCCGGCCATCTCACCTGGCCTGTGCGAGTCCGGTGCTCGGCGTTGCCTCCTACCGGTTCACCCCGCCCACCAGACCGGCCAGGATCGCCAGCGCCGAGCCGGCTGTCTCCAGGAAGAACCCGATCTCGAGCTTCACGACAAGGAGGTCTTCCATGTCGATCGGCAATACCTGGCTGACCGGGATGGCCGCCTCGAAGAACTGCTTCTCGATCGTGAAGCTCTGGTAGACCATGAAGGCGGTCGCCGCCAGCCCCAGGATCGCCACCGGCATCGCCATCGTCCGGCCATACCCACGCTTCCGCTGCCCAAAAAACGCCATGACCGCAACGGGCGCCAGAATGATGACGGGATACCACCCCTTCAGATCGCTCCCGGCCAACCTGTCCGTCACGCCGATGGAGGCCGAGGCCCAGGGCAGCAAACAACCCACCAGCGCCAGTACGACGGCACAGAGTCCCAGTATTCTCGAGATATGCATGGCAGCCCACCCCTTTCCCTTTGGAGGGCAGATACCACCCTCGGATCCGCGCCGCAAGAGCGCTGATGGTGTCGCCATCAGGCCAAACGGCCGGATCGTGGCCAGACGGTCCGCCTGACGGCCAACGTCCTCCGGTCTGACCTGATCTCGGCCCGGACCGGAACAGGCGCCACGGTTCTACCTTTCGGGGAAAGGAATCCTCTCTGGCCACCACGGTTGGTTTGGAGTGCCGCCCCTGACGGGGCTTGAACTGGTATTGGCCATCAACCCCGGGCTGACGCCCGGGGCTACAAGGGTTGCGCCCCTGGCGGGGCGCTCGAGCCGATGCCCACTTGGCTGGCTCGGAAAGTAGCTCTCCGGATGGTGTCGATACCGGATTGCAGACCAGAACCTGAGCGGATTCGGCATTGGCGGTCATCCAACAGAGAATCGACAGATATGATACGTCGGCAATCCCACGGTGAAAAGGCACCTCAACCTCCACCTTCCGGGGGCCAGATGATTCATCTCCCCGCCCCAAACAGGAGGGGTCACCCCCCAACCTCCACCTTCCGGGGGCCAGATGATTCATCTCCCCCCTTTAACATGGAACCGTTACCCCTTCTGGACCCAACCAACGCCCTCCACCTCCACCTTCCGGGGGCCAGATGATTCATCTCCCCGCCTCAAGGGGGAGGGACGACACGCCACGGCAAATAAGGAGACCGCCACCCGGGGGAACCAAAACAGCAGACAGGAGGACCTCTGCGGACCAGGCGAGAATCAGGAGGCTCGTGCCATCCTGTCGCCAAGCCGCTCGACCCGCCGCAGGATGGCCAGCTCCAACAGGTCGGCCATCACCTCGGCAAAGCGGGAGACCGGAAGATTGGAGGCGGCGTGAGGATAGAACTGCTCGACATGTTCTGTCTGGGGTCCGATGCCCAACCCGATCAGGGTAATGTCGCGCATCTCTTGTACCAGGCGGTGAACCGCTTCCTTCAGGTCCCGGGAGGAGGAGTGTCTGCCCTCCGGCAACCCGTCGCTGATGACCACCAGGACCTTGTCCTGCCCTGGATGGCGGCTCAGCCTACGGCCCGCCTCCAGCAGACAGGGTCCGTCGTCGTTGTAACCGGGCCGGTTGTTGCCCCCTGGACGGCATCCCTGCACCTCGAGCGGCATCTCCCCGATCCGGGCGCGGGCGGCATCATCCAACGGCTCTTGGAGCCCGACCAGCTCGACCAGCCGATCCTGGAACCCGTTCACCTCGAAGGCGATCTTCAACCGGACCAGTGTCTCGACCAGCAAGGCGGTCGATGCGGTTGCCGCCCGGATCGTGTCCCCCCGCATGGAGCCGGAGAGATCGACCAGCAAAGAGAATACAGCTCGTCTGCGATCCGGGACGGTCTTGCGCTTCCACACAGCACAAAGCTGGCGCGGGTCGCTCTCCGCCGCCATAGCCGCCCGCAGATCCACCCGCCCCCCACTGCTGTATCCACTCCGCTCCCGCAATCGGCCCCTGGCCCTGAGCAGCTCATCCAGGCGACGGGCAAGGGTCTCCACCTGGCCGGCAACCTCTCGGTAGGCCTCGTCGTAAGTCGATCGAGCGGAAGACAGGCGATCCGGGCTCAAGATCAGCCACTCCTCCTCGAGGTGTCGTGAGGGCTCTCGAAGTCCGGGGGCGGTGGAACCGGTCTGTTGAGACTCATCGGCGGCCACGGTGGTGGCCGGCAGCTCACTTACGGCAGGGGCGGCTCTCCGCCGAGCCAACCGCCTGTTATCTACTCCTCTCCTCCTGGAGCTGGCCGGATCATCTTCACAAGAAGGAGGCGGCGAACCACCCAACCAAAGGAAATGGACCAGCACCTGCTCGGCGAGAGCGCGCAGGTCGTCGTCTGGCGGGTCGGGCAAGCCAGGGCTCCAGGCCATCGCCGACTGGACCAGTCCAGCAAGATGGTGTAGGCACTTTTTCTCGACGAGTTTCTGTGCAACTTGCCGGGTCCGCGGATGCTGTCCGAGGAAGGCAGCCAACCGGTCCACGTCGCGATCCCAGAGCTGTCGGATGGCCGGAAGAATCTCCTGCAAGAGATGCCGGACCGCCCGGACCGCCAGAACGGTCAAGCTGCACTCCTGGCCGGAATCAGCCCCATCGTGGCAACGGTCATTGATCAAGCTGGCCCCCTCGGCTTCGATGTCGAGATCCTGGCTCACCGAGATGCCGCTGCCGTCCGGAACGGTCGGTGGCAGAAAGTCCCAGGCATACCGGCGGCGAGCAGCGGCGGTCCGATGCAACGCCTCCGCCACCTCTGGGGGGATCGATCCAGGCGCCGTCTGTTTGCACCATTCCGCCAGCTCCCCTTCCTCCAGAACGCCCGTGGTCATGGAAGGCTCGCCACAGGCCGCGGAAGCGGTTGGCTGCTCCTGCCCCTCCCGATTCCCGGCATCGCCAGCCGCATCGAGCCGAACCGTCCCCTCCCCCGGCTCCGACTCGAAGATCCAGGCATCGCGAGTGGCTCTCCGGAGAAAAACCAGGCAGCAGGGCAGGTTTTGGGGCTCGTCCTCCGACCAGTCCTGGGACACCGCCCAAAACCATCGCTTGACCCCAGGATACCGCCTGGCCATCCAGGCGTTCACCCGGACATCCTCCAGGGCGTTCAACGCGTCCTGTCCCAGCTGGGGATGCGGAAAGTGACCCAACGCCCATCTGGTCACCCGGTGGTAGCGGGAGATCGACGCGTGCCCCATCTCATGGGCGACCAGACCCGCGCAGGCGAGGGCGCCAAGCCTCGCCAGGTCATTCTGGTCAACCTGGAGGAAACGGTCGTCTGGCGACCAGGCCCAGGGGCCCCGCCGCACCACGATGCGAAAGTTCCCGTCCTGGCACAGGCCGGCAGCCAGGTGTTGGAGCATCTTCAAGGGGTTTTGCCTCATGGCGGATCTTCCTGGGAATCGCAGTCCTTGGTCGCATCCGTCATTGCGACAAGCAGCATCTGCATCGCCTTCTTGGCTCTTTCCCGGTCCTTGTCGGTCATCGGAACGGCCATCGTCTGACCCGGCTCCTCCGGTTCCACCAGATCCTCGACCGACCAGCGATGGCGAGCTGTAGATATCGCGGTAGAATCCGCCAGCTGTGCGCCACCGGCTACCGGGTGCCCGTCCTCTGCCGCCCGTTGCTCGATCTCTTCCTCCGGCTTCCCGCTGCCTCCCGCCAGCTCTGCGCCACCGGCCACCGGGTGTGCGTCCTCTGCCGCTCGCTCCCCGTTCTCAGCCTCCTCCTTTCCGCTGCCCGTAGGCCGCCCACTGCTGGCAGCTCGTCGTCCTCGGCCTTTCCGCTTGCTCCCTTTGCTTTTCGGACGCTGCGATGAGCACTCCGGCACGGCGGTCAGTCCTGTGGCATCGATGAGACGGAGCATGGCCTTCCGATCGCCCTCGCTGCCCGTCACGAGATCCAGGTAGTACCGAACCAACCCGTCGTGCACCTTGGCCAAGAGATCTACGCATCTCTGGCTGGGGACCTCGGCCTCGAGGTAATTGATCAGGCTGAGGAGGTTTCGGCGGGTAAACAGGTACGGGTAGCAGCCTGTGGCGCCGATCGGGTCGGAGCCGGTGCCATTGGATTCGAATCCCTTCACTGCCGAGACATGGAACCGGGCGACCCGCTCCAGGATGGGCTCGATCCCAGGCATGGCAGCCAGGGGAGTTGCCCGGCTTTGATCTGCTTGGGCTGCGTAGCGCACCCCATCCACGGCCACCCCGTCTTGCACCCCCTGGGCAAGTCGTCGCAGCAGCGCGAGGCAGTCGGCTTCATCGGGCGGCGTGACCAGGCGATAGCCTCGCCAGCGGTTCAACCAGGAGGGGCTCAGGGGTGAACGGCCCGCATAGCCCAGCGGGTTCATGGTGGCGAAGATCCGGAACCGCGGGTGAATCGGGAATCCCCTGGCTCCGTACATCTCGTTCTCGTGCTCGGTGACCACCAGCGACGGCTTATCCTCCAACAGGGAGTTGAGCCGCTCCAGGATCTGGGGCTCGGCCAGGTTCACCTCGTCCAGGATGACCCACCATCCCTGCCGTAACGCCTGCACGACGAGCCCATCCTGCCATCTCCACGAGTGTCCTGGATGATCCCTGCACTCGACCGACTCGGCGGGGATGAACTTGCCGATCAGCTCTCCGGTATCGGTCTGCCCGTTGAGGTTGACGCGCACGACCGGCTGACCGAGCAGGTACGCCAGGTAGCGGACACAGCTGGTCTTGGAGGTCCCGGTCACCCCCTCGAGCAGGCAAGGCTCGGCAAGCTTCACGCACCGTGCCAGGTGGACCAGCGTCTGGGCGGTCGGGGCATCGAGGCAGTAGCGGTCGAACTCCCCGGCGGGGGGAACCAGCATCGACCCCTCCTCGGCGCACCGCTCCAGCTCGACCTCACCGACCAGCAGAAGCCCTGGCCTCGATGTGTCGAGAAAGGCTCTGTCCACCTGTACCACCTTGCGGCCAGCGGTCCGCCGCCCTGTCGAATCCCTGTCCGATCTCGACCTCCTGGTGACCGCAGCCGGCCTGCCAAGCGCCTCAGGCAGGTGCACCCACACGTCCCGATCGTTGTCATGCCACTCCTTGGCCAGCCGCGGCTCCTCTCCAAAGCAGCGGCGCACGCGATCGGCCACCGCCCAGACCAGTGCGGGAGAGGCACCCCCGTAGGCGATGCACAGATCGAGGCAGCCGTTGCCGTCCCTCACCTTCGCGCGCCGGAAGTTCAGCGGAACCAGGCTCTCCATCAGATCCGACAGGTCGTCCTCGACCTCGCGAAACACCGTCAAAGAAAACCGCGAGCCAGCCTCGCTCAAGAGCTTCTCCGCACCATCCGGCCGGAGTGCGGCAAATGGCAGCTCGATGATCAGGGTGCGACCCTTTGCGTCGCCGGGAATGACCGGGAATCCCGCAGTGTCACCCAGCTCCGGCGCCAGACCGCACCGGGCGGCTACCTCCCGCACCCGGCCTGCCACCTGCGCCAGGGCCTCCGGGTCCCCATCAACCCTCATACCGATCCCTCCGCACCGAGAGACGAGCCCCCGCAACTGGACCGGGTCAAACCCTTCGGCCTCCAGCGCATCTGCGAAAGCCCGCGCCCGTCGCGAATCGTCGGTGGACAGGATCACCTCGTACCGCCCTGGAGCGCCCCCCCCATAAGACTTCATGGTCCCCTCCCGCCACTCTCGCAGCGGCAGCTCCAACAAAGCCTCCAGCGGCCGTTCCCGGCCGGCAAAGGTACCGTCGCACTGCTCGGCGGGCTGCTCACCACCAAAGAAGGGCGGCTCCCATCGAGGGTCCGGGTCGGGCCTTATGCCCAGGAGGTGCTCGAAGGAATGCTCGCCTCCAGCATGGGCCGGCTCCAGGAGAGGGTAGTCCTCGGACGAAACCCCGCATCCCGTCAGGAAGCTGAGCGTTACGTTCCGGATCTCCTCCTGCTCGCAGAGACCTTCCTTCCCGGAGAAGGGCCCAGGCTCGAAACGGAAAGCCGCCTTTCTTCTGATGGCTTTCATCTCTTCCACGGCACAGCGGAACCCAAGCCGCTCCAGTACCGCCACCAGGGGCGCAATCCCCGGCACATCATCCGTCCGGATGACCAGCCGAAAACGCTCCCGAGGCAGATCTCCCTCGATCTCGGGATCGCGGGCGTAGATCCAGATATCGTCGTCAAACTCCTCCCACTCCTTGCGCTCCAGCGGCACCACCTTCTGCTCTCCCAGCAAAAACCGGATCAGCTGCCGAGCAAACGGGCTGGCCCCCCCGTACACCACCACCGAGCGGTGCAGAAACTCGTGGATCACCCCCTTCACATCGAACCCGGCCGCACTCAAGCTCGCGCTCAGCTGCTGGCCGAGCCGCTGCGAGTCCACGTGCAGCCGCACGTTCCACTGGCCAAGCGGCTCCTGCTCGCCGAGGGAAAGCTCCAGGTCGACCCCTTCACCGACCTCACCCACCTGGGAGGAGGTGACCTGGAAGGGGCTGATCGCGGTCAGAATGCCGAGCACACCGGCCAGCGGCAGACCTGGGCAGTGAATCAGCCGCCCGCTCTCTACCGGCACGGTGTGCACTTGCACGATGGTGTGACCGGCTTCCTCCAGCCGCCGGGCGATCTCGTAGCCAAGATGAGCGTTGAAGCTGTTGATCCGGATTCGCGCCATGGAGCATCCTCGCGTGTCGTTCGATGTCTATGAATCAGACCGTAAAGCCGAGCGGGATCTGACACTTTTACACACTGGATCCGACATACACTTACATACTAGGCGCCAGCCCGGCATGTAGCGTGCCACAACCGGGGAACGGGAGGGGGAATCGCGGACAGGTGGTGAGCCCGGCATGTAGCGTGCCACCCCCCCCCCGAAACGGCTGGCAAATAAGATCCTCGTGTTCAGGGGCGATAGGCCGTACCATCTACCCATCAAGTCAACCCAGCGGTGTCGGAGAAGAGCTGTGGACGACATACTCGTAGGAAAGGGCGACGGACCGGTCCACCTGTTGGCCAGGTACGCCAATCGACATGGGCTGGTGGCCGGGGCCACCGGAACCGGCAAGACCGTCACGCTGATGGTGCTCGCCGAGGGATTCTCCCGCCTGGGTGTTCCGGTGTTCATGGCCGATGTGAAGGGTGATGTCGCCGGGCTGTCCCAGCCGGGAGCGCCGAACGACAAGATCGCTCGGCGCGTGACCGAGATCGGAATGGAAGGATATGTGCAGGAGGCCAGCCCCACCGTGTTCTGGGATGTGTATGGGGTGTCGGGTCACCCGGTGCGTGCCACCATCAGTGAGATCGGACCGACCCTGCTCTCCCGGATCCTCTCCTTGAACGACACCCAGGCGGGGGTATTGGAGATCGCCTTCGCGCTGGCTGACGATCTCGGGCTGCTCCTGCTCGATCTCGACGACCTGCGCACGTTGCTGACGTTCGTGGTGGACAAGCGCAAGGAGATCTCGACGCGTTACGGATTGGTGTCCACCCCATCGGTGGGGGCGATCCAGCGCGCCCTGTTGACGCTGGAACGGGAGGGAGGAGACCAGCTCTTCGGCGAGCCGGCGCTGGATCTGACCGACCTGAGCTACATCGACCACCGGGGCCGGGGCTACATCAACATTCTTGCTGCCGACCAGCTGGTCTTGAAGCCGCGGCTATACTCCAGCTTCTTGTTGTGGCTGCTTTCGGAGCTCTACGAGAACCTGCCCGAGGTGGGTGATCTGGACAAGCCCAGGATGGTGTTCTTCTTCGACGAGGCCCACCTCCTGTTCGACGACGCACCACCCGAGCTTCGCCGGCGGGTGGAGCAGGTGGTCCGCATCATCCGTTCCAAGGGGGTGGGGGTGTACTTCTGCTCTCAGTTCCCGGACGACGTTCCCGAAGAGATCCTGGGCCAGCTTGCCAACCGTTTCCAGCACGCGCTGCGCGCCTACACCCCGCGCGACCAGAAAGCGGTGCGCATCGCCGCCGAAACCTTCGTGACCAACCCCCGCCTCGACGTGGTCGAGACCATCTTGAAGCTCGGTGTGGGGGAGGCGCTGGTGTCCACGCTGCAAGACCGCGGCATCCCGATGCCGGTGGAGCACACCCTGATCTGTCCGCCGCGCTGCCGGATGGGATCGATCACCCCGCAAGAACGGCTGGCCGTGCGCGAGCTCAGCCCGATCGGAGGCAAGTACGATACCACCATCAACCGCGAGTCGGCCCACGAGATCCTGAGCCGACGGGCCGCAGCGGCCACACCTCCGCCCAAACCGCCCCGCCCCACCGTCACCCGGCCTGCGCGCACCACGCCCAAGAGGACACCCACACGGACCAGGCAACGATCCGAATCCAGGGGAACCCTGGAGGAGATCCTCTGGGGCACCGGCCGTCGGCAGGGCGTGGTGGAAACCATGGCCAAGCAGGCGGCGCGATCCATGGGCGGGCAGATGGGACGGCAGATCATGCGCGGCATCCTGGGGGGGATCCTCGGTAAATCGAGAAGATGAGAGGCGCCACCTGTGGCGGCCACCGATCGGAGTGCGTGGGGGCCAGGCGGCACGAGGCGCCGCAGCCTTCTTCGGTCGACTCGCATCTGGCACAAGGGGCACATCTCCTTCGAGACCATGATCCGCAAGGTTTGGGAAATCCTGGACAGCCGGCTAAAAAAAGACGTTCCGGATCCCCCTCAACCCGACAAGCTGCCGCACTGAGAAGCTTCTATCTGGCGCTCTTGCTGACATCGGCACAGATCACTATTGTGATCTCCAGTCGGAGGATCTGCCCCTCTGTTCATACTTCCAGACAAGGAGCACGTCCTGCATGCCATCTCCCCTCCGTCCCTTCGCCCTTCTGGTGCTGGTGTTCACCCTGTCGATCTGCACCACCCAGGTTCACGCTTTCGGTCCCGGCATTCACGTGCGCGAGGCCGACCGTTTCCTGGAGCTCCTGCTCGAGGAAGACCCCTCCTGGGCGGAGGCAGCGGCCGAGCCCATGGCCATGTCTTACCTGCACCTGGGGTGCATTTCGCCCGATCTGGCTGCAGCACTGGAGTCGCTGACCTTCGGACACTCCAAGGGACTGAGCTACCACCTCTTGGACCGGGCCATCGAGATGGGCCCCCTGCATCGGATGTTCGCCTTGGGGCATCTCTCCCACATCTCCTCGGACGCGTCCGCTCATTCCTTTACCCCGCAGGCCCTGGTCGGCTCGCGACCGATCGGGATGCTCGACCTGGCACTGGACGACAATGGAGCAGCCGGGGAGTTCGAGGGGATCATGGAGTCGTTGGGCGATGTCATCCTGGGCGACTACATGGCGGTGGTGGACATCGTCTACGATTTCAGCCTGGAGGGGACGGCGGCCTGGCAGCGCGGGCAGGAGATCCTGACCTGGTACTGCCAGGAAGGCAACGCCTACCATCACGCCCACGTGGACTGCGACCAGATGCTGGTCGAACTCGACGAGCTGGTGCAGATGGCCGACGAGTACGTTGAGGGGGTGGACCGCGAAGGGGCCAAGTCGCTGATCTCCTTCCTGATCGACCGGCCGCCCGCTGACCTGTTGCGGCTCCTGTCCTCGGGCGAGATCGGGAGCTTGATCGAAGGCTATGTCGAGCCCTCTCCCCACGCCCAGCGGGAGCTTGGACGCATCCTCGGCACCGCCATCGTCGATCCCGACTTCTGGGCCCAATACGATACCCTCTATGCCGACCTTGGACCGGCACTGGCCTTGGACCACCTGGTGTTCCGGCCTCCGGACGGCTGGCCCGCCTATAGCTGGCACGCCTTTGTCTCGGGCAACATCCAGTCGATGATGCAGTTCTTGCCCGAGAGCTACGCCCCCGTTCCCGAGCTGATCGTAGACCGGGTCTGGTACACCGACGCGCAGGATGACCCGATCGAGGCGGTGGCGTCGTCACAGGCGCCCCAGACCCTGACAGCCCACGTCCGCTTCTTCTCGGCCCTGCCCTTCGTGGGAGAGGTCCGAGGTGTGATGAAGCGCGACCATCCCGGCTTCGACCAGCAAGAGGACGAAGTGGCCGGCCAGGGGTCGATCGAGGTGGAGATCGACCCCACCCTGTACACCACCGAGCCCCGCAGCGAGCTGTCCTTCTCCTTTGTCGCCGAACCTACCGGCGTGCTCGGCTTCTACCTCGAGCTGTATGTGGGCGACGGCACCCTCCCCTGGTTCACCTCCAGCTGGGACCGGCTCTGGACCATTGGCGACCTGGAGCTGGACTACCAGGTCTTCCGAGACAACTTCGGCACCTATGGTCACTGGCCCCCTTCTCTGCCGGTCACCGAGCCGGACGTCCAGCCAGCGGTCCTCTTTGTCAAGGTCCGCATCGCGCCGGCGGGTGGCGGTATCGACTCGGCCCAGATCGACCTGGAGGAGAGCGGCCTCTCCGCGGAGGCGGCGGCCAACGGGATCGCCGTGTTCAGCGACCTCACCGCGGGCCTGGAGCGGGTTCGGGTCCAGGCAGACGGCTATGCCGACCCCCAAGAGGAGATCCAGGTGGATCTGGTCGGGTTGGAGCAGCACTGGGTGGATTTCGCATTGCATGCCATCCCCCAAATCACTCTGCCGGGGGACTGGTGGCACGACGGCGCGCTGGTGCCGCTGGTGTTCAACCGAGAGCGGTTCGGGGACCAGGTTGCGGTTTTCGTGGCCCAACCTTTCGAACAGGTTGAGGGGGAGCCCTTGGGACCGGAGGTCGAATTCCTCCCCTGGATGGAGCCGGAGATCTCCTTCGAGCCCCCCCTGTCGGACGGCAGCAGCCTGGTGGTACGGCTGTTCGCCAGGTACGTGGACGAGGCCACCGGATTGATCGGCTGGAGCGATCCGCTGTCCATCGACGGCTCGGCGCCGGAGCTGGAGCAGGTAGAGGTGACCCCCACGGAGTTCCTCATCGACTGCGTCAGCGACCCCGACTACTTGCCGAGGATCCCCAGGCACCAGGTACGGGTTGCGCTGCGGGAACCGCACTCGCCCGTGGTGGGTCTGAGCTGGCAGATCGGGGATTCCGATTGGACCGAGTTGGAAGAGCTCACGCTGTCAGGGCCGAGCTCGGAGCCACAGGTGGTTGAGTTCGAGATCGAACCGGCATTTCCGCCGAGCGGTGATGCGCTGGTGGTAGCGGTCACCAACGCAGCCGGCCTGGAGGTGGAGTCTGAACCGGTCGCGCTGGAGGTCTGGGACGAGTCCTGGCTTTGCCCGCCGCCGGAGCCTCAGGAAGACCTCGATGCCGGCCCGGACACGGGCCAATCGGATGGCGGCCCAGCTCCTCCGGCCACTCCGGAGGAAGGTTGTGGATGTGGCCAGGTGCCGTCGCCGGCCAGCCGCCAGCATCTCCTCCTGGCGGGGCTGCTGGCGATTCTGCTCGCCCTCCGCCGTTCGCCCTCCGCCATCTGGTGTCGCTTGACACCCCGTTCCCGCCGGCGGTGACACGACCAGCGCCTTGGTCTACGGAACAAATTCGAATCTCCCATCCATCGCCAAAGCGTGAGTGTGAGCCAGAGTGCGAGCCCGATCGGGTGCGAGCCGCCAGAGATGTCGGATACTGGTCTCATTAATCTCTTGCACCGTGAGCCGATCGGGTGTATGGAGCCTTTGGCCGATGAGGTCAGCGTGTGGAGTGAAAAGACAGCCGGCCACCTTGGAAGGCCAAGGGGGCCACATCAGGTTCGGTCAGTCCCCCCCAGCTCAAACCTCGACGTAAACATACCGAATGAGTCGTTCGTACTTTCAAGCCCTGCATAGGCAGGGCGCCCAAGAACCGTCCCTGTGTCGCCCGAGTTGCAGCTCAGGTTCTTTCGTTACCACTCGGGTTGGAGAATGTTCGCCATGAAAATGTATGTAGGCAACATGCCGTTCAGCATGCAAGAAGACCAACTGCAACAGCTATTCGAGCAGCATGGATCCGTAGAATCCGTATCCATCATCACCGATCGGGAGACCGGTCGCCCCCGGGGCTTCGCCTTCGTCGAGATGAATGACGACCAGGAAGCGAAGACCGCCATGTCCGCTCTGGACAACATGATGATAGACGGACGGAACCTCAAAGTGGCCGAGGCCAGAGCCCGCGAAAACCGCGGGGGCCAGGGCGGCCGCTTCAATCGCTGGTAAGCCCTGAAGTCGGCTGCTGACTGCCGACAACCGACGGCCAGCAGCCGACAATCAACCACGGCCAGCCGAAGCCAAAACGGCAAAACGGCACCCTGGGTGGAGCCACCCAGGATCGCCCATCCCACCGGCTCGACGGTGTTCCACTTGAAGACCGACGCCACTGGCTTGTGACCTATGCTGCGCGTCTGTTCAGCAGCAGCGGGTGATCACCCAAAACCGGACGACCCAGACCACCGCGTTCACCGCTCCTCCGTCGATCCCTCGGGTCGCAACCGACCGGCGATCGCAAAGGAGTGCCAGGCCAGCTCCTGCTCGCCCGCCTCCTGGGCGGCTACCGCCTGCAAGGCAAAAGCGGCTGCCGTGGGGAGCTCCCCTACCGCCTGACGGGCATGCCAGAGGGCCTGCACCGGGTCGATCTCCAGCAGGCCACGAGTGGCCATGATGTGAGCCAACGGGTTGGTCTCATCCAACTGCGCTGCGCCCAGGTACAGCTCGCGCGCCTCCTGGAGTCTCCCCTCGATCTCCGCGACCAGCCCCGAGGTTCGCATCCACTCCGAACCGGTGCGCTGTCCGACCCAGAACAAGGTCACCAGCAGACCGGTGGCGGCCAGGATCCGACCCAGACGCCTGGCCCAGCCGTTGTCATCAACAGCGGCATGCGGACCTGGCAGCAAGATCCCCGCCGCCATCGCCGCCAGCAGAAGAGAAGGAACCTCGAACAGCACCGGGGTCGCCAGCCCCCCCAAAAGCAGAACGAACAACGACACCCGGGCTCCCATCCGGCGCAGTCCCCCCTCATCCTCCGGCACCCTTGACCACCTCGGCCCCCTGGGATGACCGGCAAGATGGGGGGCGGACCGCTCCTCTGTAGAATCGCCCGGACTTTTGGCCGGTGCATCGACCTCCTGGCGGTCGGCAACCACCGGTTGCAGATGCTCCTTGGCTGCGGGATCTCTTTTTTTTCTGCTCCATCGCTTCCAGGGTTGGAGCCCCTCCGGGAGCAGTAAACACAAGGCTGCCAGCAGCATCAACGCCAGACCGATCCACCCCCAGTCTGCAGCGATCTCGACCAGGTCGACATGCGCATGGCGGAGATCCGAGTAGAAATGGGCCTGCTCCGGGTGCTCGGCCAGGTACTCCGCCTGGATCTCGGGCCAGATTCGCCGGAAGCTCTCCGGTCCTCTGCCCACGAATCCCGCGGCACCCAGCACCCGTGCGTTGACCCGCCAGAGATAGATCCGGCCGGTGGCGGTTCCTCTCTCTTCGGCCAGGTCGGCGACACGGCTCACCAGATCCGCCTTTCCTCCTGCTCGATCGACCAGCAGGGCCAGACTCAGCCCCACCAGGACGATCAGGACAGCCCTCCTCCAGCCCAACACCACCAGCGCCAGGACCAGCGATGGCAGGAGCATCACCCAGGCGGTTCGCGAGCCGGACAGCAATACGGCGGCCACTACCCCGATGCCGATGAGCAGGCAGGGGGTTCGCTTCGCCCCAACCACCAGGAAGGGCAGGCAACCCGCCAGGCAAACGCCATACAGGTCGGGATTTCCCAGCGTTCCCATCACCGGCCGGTGGGCAAACAGGGTAAGCTGGCCGGTAAACCAACCCGCCCCCAGCGCCTGGGCCATCCCGAAGAGGACAAGCGCTGTCGCCGTCGCGCCCAGGACCCACTCGATCTTGGGCCGGATAGCGCGGCGGACCAACAGGAACATCGCGATGGCCGCAACCCAGGGCGCCCACCCCTCGACCCGGGCAGCGAGGAAACGGGGAAAGGCGATGCTGGCGACGGCCAGGGCCAGCCCCAGCCACCCCACCAGCGGAATTCCGGACCATCCGCCGCAGGAGCCCCCGCCCTTGGCGGCGGCTACCGCCCAAGGAGGCTCGGGGCGCCCTTCGCCTCGCGGCGATCGGGCGAACAGTGCGGCCAGAGACAGGATCAAGAGCGCGCTGGCCAGCTTGGTGATATCCAGCCGATCGATGGCCGTGGTGTGAACCAGCCACACCACCCCCAACGACAGGGGGGCGAGCCAGGACGGGTCACGCCATCTCCGCAGCTGCTCGCGAACCAGCGCTCCCATAGCCTTCCCCTCGATCGAAGAACCGGAGGACCGCCGCCTCATCGGCGATCGCCCCTGCTGTGGTGCGACCCTTCACCGGCCTGACTGCGGACTGAGCTTGGGCTGTTCATATCCTCCGGGCCTGATTCCTGGCTTGACCCTAAGGTGCCTGGGGGATCTCGACGAGGTGAAGCGACAGACCGACCGCACCCCGAGTGACGTAGGCCACATGGCGACCGTCCGGCGACAGGCAGGGTGCGATGGGCCCATGGTAGTTGGACCGCGGACAACCCCACACCCCCATGTCCTCGTAGATCCAGGGAGGCGACGGATCGAGACGAATGGGGTCCCCGTCGCCGATCTGGGCATAGAGACCGGTCGGTACCTGGACCCAGACCCGCACCGGTCCGACCTGCTGGAGGCACTGGTCGACCATCAGCTCGGCGGGAGGCTCCCAGGAGCAGTTGGCGGACAGGCCTGTTTCCTCCGTCCCGGCGTCGAGGTCGAAGCGGTGCCAGCTGCTGTCCACTTCGTTGCCGCTGAAGTAGAGCACCTGGTGCTCGTTGACCGCCTGGGGGTTGTAGACGCTGTTGCTCAAAAGCTGCCGGTTGCTCGACAGGGCCAGATCGGTGAGCAATAGCCCGGTGGTGCAAGCCTCCCAGATGGTGCAGCCGGAGACCAACCGATCCCTTCCTGCCCAGGCGGGATGGTAGCGCCCCTCGTCTACAACGCGGGTCGCCTGGCGCTGCTCCAGGTCGACCACCCATAACCCCTGCTGGTCCTGGGGGAGATTGTAGCCACCACGCCCGTCATCCAGAAAGATGGAGGAGCGGTAGGCGGAGTTGAAGGCCAGCTTCCGACCGTCGGGGGACCAGGCCAGGCTGGGGGTGTCCCCGTAAAAATCGAAGGTCAGCATCGCGAGCTCCCGACCCGCGGAGTGATCGGGAAAAGTGCGGGCTACCAGCGGAAGCTGCACCGGGTTCCAGGCCAGAGAAGACCCCCTGGTCACCCCGCTCCCCTCGATCGCATCCGGCCAGAACCAGCCACTTTCCTCTTCCCCTCCAACCGCCTGCGACTCACCCCAGTCACCGCGCGTACCCTGCTGTACCGAAGCGTCCCACGGCGTCGCGCCCCGCAACAAACCTGTCCCGCCCATGCTGCCGGACATCTCGTCCGTACCCCATTCGATGTCATCACGCCAAAGTAGTCCCTCGGCCCTGTTCGCACCCTCTTCTACCGACCCTGTTGTTTGGATCAGCCCGCCCAGCTCTCCGACCATGTCCCCGCCGCTGCCCCATAACATCGCTGTTCCCGTCGGCGGGCTGGAGATCACAAAGGAGGGGGTTGGCGGCATGGCGAAATCTTCCCCCGCAAACATCGATGCAAGCTCCTCGGCGGTCTCCGGCAGTGCATGGATCCGGAGCTCCATCGCGCCCCAATCGTGGGAAGCCACGTAGGCCACCAGGCGGCCATCGGGTGACAGGCAGGGCGCTACCGGACCGCCATGGCTCTCCGCGCAGTCGTAGGCCGCGCTGTGGATCACGTGGGGTGGCGCGGCATCGATCAGCACCCAGGGACCGGCGCCCCACCGAGCCCACAATCCGATATCGGCCTCCGACCGCACATGCAGCTCGCCGACCTGCTGCACGCACTGATCGACATACAGCCGGGGCGGCGGTTCCCAGGAGCAGGAATCGGCCAGGTTGGTCTCACGCGCCATGGTATGGATGTCGTAGCGGTTCCACTGGGTGTAACCGGAGAATCCGTTGTAGAAGAGCACCTGGTGATCGTTGGCCGCCAGCGTGTGGTAGACGCCGATCGCCAGCGCATGTTGGTTGGAGCCGTCCAGCCCGGTGAGATACAGCCCCTCGGTACACTGCTCGTAGGGGGAGCAGCCGCTTGCGATCAGCTCATCTCCCAGCCAGGCAGGGTGGTAGCGTTGCTCCTTCAACAGGAGGCGAGACTGGTTCGTCTCCCGTTCGTAGACCCATAGACCCAGGTTCTCCTGGTTGGTCCGGATCGCCTCGTCATAGCCGAAGTAGTCGTAGGCCGCATTGAAGGCCAGGCGACTGCCATCGGGAGACCAGGCCAAGCTTGGCGTGCTGCCGTAGAAAACCAACCAGTGCTGCAGACCCAGTTGAGGCCTGTCGGTCGCCGTTTCCACCTGGACCCCGACGGGCTGATCGCCCTGGGCAACCCACTCCTCCGCAGCAGCCTGTGCTTGGGCCAGGGGGACCACCGAGGAAAATCGGCTGGCCTGCCACCATCCGACCAACCCCAGGATCGTCACAAGACCCAACCAGGGCGCCGCCCATCGTGCGCACCGACCAACCATGTTCGCCGAACCTCCCTGCTCGGATGCCGGCGCCGGTTCACCAACCAACCGACCGCCGAGCACCGTAGTGCCATAGACTAGCGCATGTGGCCCAGCGGGCACAGGGGATCAAGCGCCAAAGGTCGCACTGTCGCTCTGTCGCTGGGTAGACCGTCTTCTAAACGATCTTGGTGGCTTGATGGTTTTCAAGATGCGGAAAAGGCGGGCAATCTAGCGGATTCGCGGCCGTCTATTCGGTGGCAGCCGGAGCCGTGCCTTGCGGAGCGGGGACTTCCGGAGCGGTGCCTTGCGGAGCGGGGACTTCCGGAGCGGTGCCCGGGGGAGCCCATACCTCGGGGATCACAGAGCCGACGGGAAATTCCCCTTGGTGCATGGCGGCAAGCGCCTCCTGGGTCTCGGGCAGGCCGTGGACGCGGAGCTCCATACCGTTCTCCGCGGAGGCCACGTAGGCGACCTGGCGACCGTCGGGGGAGAGGCAGGGGGCTACCGGACCGCGGTGCTCCTGCTGGCAGGAGTATGCGCGCCGGGTAAAGACGAAGGGCAGGTGGGTATCGAGGAGCACCGGGGGTTCCGTGCCGATCTGGACCCAGAGGCCCTTGGCCTCGTCGGACAGCACCCGCATCTCACCCACCTGCTGGAGGCACTGGTCCACGAACATCTCGGCGGGAGGCTCCCAGGAGCAGGCCGCAGACAGCTCGGTCTCGCGGGTGGAGGTCTGGATGTCCAGGCGGTTCCACTGCGTGTACTCGGGGTATCCGCTGTAAAACAGCACCTGGTGGTCGTCGACCGCCACGGTATGGTAGACGCCGGCGTCCAGGGCGTGCTGGCTGGCGCCGTCCAGACCGGTCAAGTAGAGCCCTTCGGTGCAGATCTCATAGTGGGAGCAGGCGCTGGCGATGCGCTCGTTTCCGAGCCAGGCCGGATGGTATCGCTGCTCGGGGACGAGCCGGCGGACGGCCGCGCCCTCTCGCTCGTAGAGATAAAGGCCCAGAGCCTCGCTGAGGGCTGCGACCTCGTCGCGGTTTCGGGCGGAACGGAATGCCGAGTTGAAGGCCAGCCGGCTGCCGTCGGGGGACCAGGCCAGGCTGGGCGTATTGCCGTAGAAGGGAAAGGAGAGGAGCAGTCCCGTCTGGGAGGCGGGCGTCTCCGGTGTTGCGGGCGTCTCGACCGGTGTTTCTCCCGTCGTGGCCGGCGTCTCCCCCGCTGCCGCCGGGACCGGCACGACCTGTGCCTGGGCGATGCCCGAACCGCCCGTTGAAGATCCGAGCTGCCACCAGGCGACCAGAGCCAGCAGGACCGCTGGTATGAACCAGCTGATGGTTGCACGAGTGCGTTGCTTCTTGTTCACGATCTACCTCCTTGGACTGGCGGCGCATGGTTTCTTGTCAGGCGCTGCCAACTCGTTCCACAACCTTACCTTCAGAGCCGGTGCTGTCACACCGGCAAAGGCCTGCCGGCAGCGCACCGGTCAGGCCACGCCGCGATCTCGATCGGCAAACCTAGCGCATCCATTGGCTACCGCATAGCGTTCTCCCGATTCTCCTCCTGTGGCCCCCCCCCAATCCACCGGCTCGGCGAGATTCCCTCCCACCGGCCGTTGTGACCTCTTCCAGACAGCCGTGATAGACGAGTGATTCGCTCTTGGATTCACCGCGGGCGCTGGTTGGTTGTGCACCATACGATACACAAACTCCCGAGGCAGTTGAACCCCGTCGTTGAAAGGCCTAGACTTTCGGCACGATCCCGCCGTCCAAAGAGGGGTCTTCGATGCCGGCGTCCGAAGAACTGATCGCCTTCGCCAGGAGCCTGTACGGGCCGATCTCCAGTCGCGCCGCTCTGGAGAGCCTGGACCTCGCCTCTCTGGCGGGGTTGAAGGGCACGGAGCTCCTGGCGGCGGAGCTGATGCTGCGAGAAAAGCTGGAGGAGAGGGAGGAGGACCCGCGAGTCCCTCCAGCGCTGAGACAGATCGGTTCCAGCACCGCCATCGAAGCGATGAAAAAGGCGCTGGACGAGTATCGCTGCAACTACACCAGGGTTGCGCTGGCCGCTGCCCTGTGGAAGCTGGTCCGATTCCCGGACGCGATCCGGGTCCTCAAAGACTGTGTCAAGAACGCCTCCAACCCCACCGTTCGCAGCACAGCAGCCTTTGAGCTGGCCCAGCTCGACGACAGCTCGATCGACTCGGATCTGGCCACCGTCATGGCCACCGATGATGACCAGGGGGTGCGGCTCTGCGCCGCCAGCGCCCTCTACCAGCGCCACGGGGTCGAACAGTACAGGATGTGCCCTCCCCCCGAGCTGGCCGCCGTTCACCGGCGGCTGCTTCGCACGGATGCCAAAGAACGCGAGGCGGCTCTGGCCGAGTTCAGGGCGCTGGCTGCCAAGCTATGCCGGTCAACCCCTTGAGCCGTGTCGGCTTGACTGGCTGACCTCCGGGTGTGATCCGAGTCAGCCCCAAAACGACCCGCATGTCTGCCGCAACCGATCCCGATCGCCCTCACCCTCCAGAGCCCTGATGCGAACAAATCAAGAACATGCTATGTGTTTTCCCTCGAATTCGACCCCTGCTCCCCCGCAACCAGCAACGCCTCGTCGCGGATGAGCAGCTTGTTCAACCCGCGCTGGGAAGTGAACGGCAATGGCCCAGGTACTTGTCGTGGATGATGTCCGTGGTGCTCGCACCACCTTGAGCCGGATGCTCCAGGAAGCGGGCCACGGCGTCCAGTCGGCTGAAAGCGTCCAGGATGCGATCGAAAAGCTCAAGCAGCACACCTTCGACGTGATGGTCGCCGATATCATCATGCCCGAGTCGAGCGGCCTGGAGCTTCTCCGTTGCTCTGCCGAGATCGCCCCCGGTCTCAAGGTGATCCTCCTCACCGGAGTGCCTTCCGTGGACAGCGCAGCCGAAGCGATCCGGGCCCATGCCTTTGACTACCTGGTCAAGCCCGTCGATCAGGAGACCTTGGTGCGCAGCGTCACCGCGGCTGCCCGCTACAAGCTGATCGAGGACGAAGACCTGCAGAACAGACATCACCTGGAAAACCTGGTCGGGGAACAGACCCTGCTCATCCAGGACTATCTCTTGCGGCTCCAGCGAGTCGCCGAGCAGACGGAACCGTTGATCTTGTGCCATGACCAGGACGAGCTGGCGTCACAGACGCTGGAGCTACTCGCCCGGGTGACCGGCGCCAGCGGCGGCAGTGTGTACCTCAGACGAGCAGACCAGCTCCACCTGGTGGACAGCCTGGACTGGGGCCATCAGCCCCGACAGATCCCGGTGCCTCCTCCAACCCGCTCCGTGCTGGGCAAGCTGTTCAGCCAGAAAGAGCCGATCCACAGTGAAGATGTCAGCCAACAGTGGGACATCGAGCCGACCAGCTGGCCCGGATACATCAACCCCTCCTTCATCGCCCTGCCCTTCCTGGATGCCAGCGGAGAGATCAGTGGCGCCATCACGCTCCATAACAAGAGGACCGGGCCCTTTACCCGCCAGGACCTGGCGTTGGGGCGCATCATCAGCGCACACGCCACCGCGGGATTCCAGAACCTGGAGTTCCACCAAGCCCAGCGGGAAGCCGACCAGCGCTATCGGGATCTGATCGACCGCTCCCTCACCGGAGTCTTCATTCAACAGGAGTACCGGCTGGTCTACGTCAACCCTCGCTTTCTCTCCATGCTGGGCTACTCACCGCAACAGTCGAACCTCGTCGTAGGGCAGCCCTTCGTCCAGCTCGTATATCCGGAGGACCGCGACGTGATCTCCTCCCCCCTGGTCTCTCGACTGAAAGGGGAAGAACCCTCGCCCCACATCGAGCTTCGACTGGTCAGAAACAGCGGCGAGGTGCTCCATTGCGAGCTGTTGGTGGGCCGGATCGAGTACAACGGCCGACCTGCCCTGCTGGGAAACCTGATCGACTGCAGCGAACGAAAACGCGCCGAAGAGGCGCTCAAACTCAGCGAACGGCGCTATCGACAGCTCATCGAGAACGCCCCCCTGGGGATTCTCACCTGCGACACCCAGGGGGTCATCCAGGATGTCAACCCGCGCCTGCTGGATATCCTCGGCTCACCTTCCGCGCACCAGACCCGGGAGATCAACTGCCTGGCCTACCCACCCATGGTGGAGGCCGGCATCTCGGCCGACTGCCTCCAGTGCCTCCAAACCGGCGAACCGAGCCAGGCCGAACGCCCCTATACCTCGAAATGGGGAAAGGAGCTGTTCTTGCGGTACCACATCACCCCCATCCGAGGCGATGAGGAGGAGATCACCGGGATGCAGGCCATCGTGGAGGATGTCTCCGGAACCAGGCGGACCGTGGAAGAAAAGCTGGAGCTGGAACGGCAGCTGTTCCACGCCCAAAAAATGGAGTCCATCGGGCGCCTGGCCGGTGGCATCGCCCACGACTTCAAAAACCTGCTCACCGGCATCATGGGAAATATCCAGCTCGCCCTGCTCGACATCCCCCCCCACGCCCCCCAGCACGACGCCCTGGTCGAATGCCACCGGTCCGCCAGGCGGGCCAGCGAGCTGACCAATCAGCTGCTCACCTTCTCCCGCCGCCAGATCATCCAGCCCACCAACCTCGATCTGAGCGATGTCATCCGTCGGATGAGTAAAATCCTCGAACGGCTCATCGGAGAGGACATCCAGCTTGCCCTCCGGCTCGACCCTTCCTTGGGCCTCATCCACGCCGACCAGGGACAGATCGAGCAGATCCTGGTCAACCTGGTGGTCAACGCCCGCGATGCCATGCCCGCCGGCGGTCGGCTCGAAATCCGGACGACGAGCCTGACCATCACCCCCGAGGTGACCCCCTTCGACCCTTCCCTGCAGCCGGGTGAGTACGTGGTCCTCTCCCTGACCGACACCGGGATCGGAATGACCGAGGAGGTCCGGTCGCGCATCTTCGAGCCGTTCTTCACCACCAAGCCGAGCGAGAAGGGAACCGGTCTCGGCCTATCGACCGTCTATGGCATCGTCAGAAAACACCAGGGGACCATCCAGGTCTCGTCCCAACTCGGCAAGGGGAGCACCTTCACCGTCTACCTGCCCACAGTCGAAGGGGATGAAGAGAGGGCGATCTCCCGAGCTCCGTTCATGGATGCCATGCCCACCGGCTCGGAAACGATCTTGATGGTCGAGGACAACCCGCTGGTCCGCGATTTCAACCTGAAGGTCCTGCAGCGACTGGAGTACAACGTCTTGGTCGCCGCCAACGGCGAGGAGGCGCTGCGCATCGCCGAGGAGTACGGCCAGACCATCGACCTGTTGCTCACCGACGTGGTCATGCCCGGAATGAGCGGCCGAGACCTGTCCCTCTTCCTGAAGCAGCGCCAACCACGCATCAAGGTGCTGTTCGTCTCCGGGTACACCGACGAGATCATCGCTCAGCACGGCCTGGAGAAAGGGAGCGAAACCCTCCTTCCCAAGCCCTACACCCCCCGCGACCTGGCCGTCCAGCTCAGACTACTCTTGGACCAAGAGGTCTGATCCCCATCGACCATCGCTGCTTCCCCCCAGCTAGCCAAGGGGCCACAGGTCGACCTGCCGGCCGGATCCAACGAAGCGAAAGGGCACCAGCCACAAAGAACTGGAAGCAGGTCAAACGGTCTCCGCCATCGGATCACTGGTCCGCCCAGCGGAGCACGGTGTCCTCTATGAGGGCGTCCCCGCCGACCGTGTACACCCGATTGGAGATCTCGCCACCTTCGGCGTCCTTCTCCACCTGCGCCCAGGAACCCCTGGTGTACTTGTACTCGAGCACGTCCCCCACCAGGAGATCCAGCTCGAAGGTCCAGTAGGCGGCACCGTCAGGAGGGGTCATGGGGACGGCCGAGGGGTCCCACTCCCCCAGCTCGGGGAGATTACCGACGATGTAGACCGTGTCGCTGGCCGGCGTGCTTTCCGGAACGGTGACATGAAACGCCAGGTGCGCATCCAGGTTCTCCACCACCTCCACCTCCGCCTGGGCGCTCAATCCGCGAAAGTCGGCCTGGATGGTGGCGGTTCCCTGAGCGACGCCTTGCACCGTGCCATCGGCAGACACGGTCGCGATCCCCGGTTGCAGGCTGGTGAATGTGATCACCTCGTTGGGCCAGGTCAGCCGGACCCCATCGTGCAACGCCTCGACCGCCACCGACGTCCGCTGGCGCCGGCCGGAGTCGGCAACCTCGGGGGAGTACAAGAACAGGCTCAAGGAGGTGGGGACCGCTTCTCCCAGGATCTCGTCGGACAACAGGAACCCCAGGATGCTCGACAATCGAGCCGACCAGGCCTGCTCGTTGTGCAGCGCCCCCGGCGCCTCCAGGTACCCCAGGTCGTCACCCATCGTCATCCCGAGATCCCGCGCGATCGACCGGGCACGGCGGTTGTCGTTGATGACCGAGCTGACCCCCTGGTCATCTCGAGACCCTTCTGCCGATCCCCCATCGATCCAGAGCCTGCGCGGCAACGGGCCGTTGTAGCTCTCGAAGGCGTCCAGAAGCGCCCCACCGTTCCACCAGAAGGAGGAGGAGACACATCCCACCTCTCCGAAGATCTCCGGATAGCGCATGAATATGTGCAGACTGATGAGCCCCCCCAGGCTGCTGCCGGCCAGCGCCGTGTTCTGGCGCCCACACAGGGTGCGAAAGTTGTCGTCCACGATCGGCTTGACCATCTCGACCAGGAAATCGGCGTACAGATCCCCCTTTCCCCCCTCCTGGTACTCCGGATCCACGTCGGGCGTGTACTCGTCGATGCGATCGTTGTTGTTGTGGATGCCCACCACGATGTGCTCCTCGACAGCGCCGGCTGTTACCAGGGCATCCAGGGTGTCATCCACCTCCCAGGCCACCCCGAAGGCCGCCTGGTTGTCGTGGAACAGGTTCTGCCCATCGTGCATGTACAGAACCGGGTAGCGCCGATCGGTCTGGCTTTCGTAGGATTCCGGCAGGTAGATGGTGATGTCGTGGACGCGCAGATCGCCGTAAGTCAAACCGGTGATGCTCTTGAAGCGGCCCTCCCCTGTGATGGCCACCTGGGGCAGATCGACCGGCGCGGAAGGACACTCGGTCCGCTCGGGATCGATGTCGGTGCGGAACTCGAACGGCTCCGGATCTGCAGGCAGATCCGAAGATGGATCGACCGGGGCGTCGGTCGCATCGGGATTGGGGGCATCTTCTACCCCGGCCCGATCCACAGGCAGGTCTCCCGCCCTGTCGAAGGCCATGTCGGAAGGCCCGGGTACCTGCAGATCGTCACCGCAGCCCAGCGCTACCGCCACCCAGATGCCGACCACCAGAACCGCCAGGACACCCCCGATGCCCCTGCGCCACAACCGCCCCTCCTCGACGTCAGACCACCTCCCTTGTCCAGCTCGCCGATCCATCTCTTCCCTCCTTGCATCAGCTGCTCGATCACGCGCCACGTACTTTAGCCAATCTCGCTTGCCCTGTCGATTGCGCGATCTGCCTCGCTCCTCCTCCCCCGCTTGCCGAGCAAGCGGGGGAGGTGGCGCGCAGCTCCGGAGGGGGCGATCCTAGCCTCTGGCCGGGCGATCCTCCCCCGAGGCGGAGCCAGGGGGAGGTGCCCGCGCAGCGCCGGAGGGGGCGATCCTACCCTCCGGTTGAAACCCGGCTCCAGACCCACTACACTCTGTCGCACCCGCCGGTAACAGGCCGGCGGTCACGGGCACGGTTTGCCCGTGGCATCACCAGCCAGGAGAGAGAGAACCCATGCGACTGGTCCTTCAGCCAGAGAAGTGCACCGGCTGTCGTCTGTGTGAGCAGATCTGCTCCATTCACCACTTCCACGAGACCAACACCAAGAAGGCGGCCATCCGGATCTCGGGGATGTTCCCCGACCCCGGTCATTACCGCCAACAGGTCTGCAACCAGTGCTGGACCTGCATCGAGGTCTGCCCCACCGGAGCGATCGTCAACCAGGAAGGCGCCATCCAGGTCATCGCCGAGGAGTGCATCGCCTGCTGGGAATGCGTTGAAAGCTGCCCTGAAGGGGCGATCTTCGTGCACGAGGAGATCGACTACCCCATCATCTGCGACCTGTGCTTCGAGTGCGTCGAGGTGTGCAACACCGGGGCGTTGACCCGAGGGGAGTAGGGTGATCGGCCAGGGTCTTGACCAAGACCGCGCCGCAGTCGGTCCGTTGCGATTCATCGAGGTCTTTTGAGCGAGCCGATGCGAAGGAGTGTTTCATGCAGTACGGTTTTGCTGGCAGTGTTCTCCGGGTGGATCTGACCCGAGGGTCCATCGAGAAGCACCCCCTCTCCGACGAGCTGGCGCGCAACTGGCTCGGCGCTCGAGGGATCGTGGCCCGGACCCTCTGGGAAGAGGTCCCTCTGGATGCCGACCCGCTGGGACCGGAAAACCGGTTCGTGGTGGCCACCGGCGTGATGACCGGCCACTTCGTGCCGGCCGGATCCAAGTGCGGCTTTGGGGCCATCTCACCGGCCACCAACAGCCATCACGACGCCAGCATGGGGGGACACTTCGGACCCGAGCTCAAGGCGGCCGGCTACGACTACATCGTCATCCAGGGCATCTCGCCAAAGCCCGTCTACCTGTTCATCGAGGACGACCAGGTCGAGCTGCGGCCGGCCGACACGGTGTGGGGTCTTGGCTCCATCGACACCGAGGCCCGGTTGAAGAACGAGCTGGGGGAGTCATTCCAGATCGCGACCATCGGGCCTGCGGGGGAGAACCAGGTCCACTTCGCCTGCATCAGCCATGACTTTGGCCGGCAGGCCGGGCGCGGTGGCCTGGGGGCGGTCATGGGCTCGAAAAAGCTCAAGGCCATCGCCGTACGTGGCACCCATGCGATTCCGGTCAAGGAGCTGGATGTGCTCAAGGAAGGGACCAAGGCGGTGATCCAGCGTACCAAAACCCACCCCAACATGGCCCCCTGGCAGCGCTATGGAACCAGCATGTTCGTGGGCTGGGCCAACGAGCGAGGCTGCTACCCCACCCGCAACTTCCAGAGCTCCTACTTCGAGGGATGGGAAAAGGTGGACGGCCCCGTGCTCAAGGAAGAGCTCTGGGTCAACGACAAGGCCTGCTTCGGTTGCTGGATGAACTGTGGCAAGTACAGCCGCACCACCAAGGAGGGGCGGTACGACGCCTTCGTCGAGGGCCCGGAATACGAGACCACCGCGTTGTGTGGCGGTAGCTGCGGCATCGGCGACCTGCGCGACGTCGCCTACGCCAACTACCTGTGCGACAACCTGGGGCTGGACACCATCTCCGGCGGGAGCACGGTGGCCTTCGCCATGGAGTGCTTCCAGCGGGGCATCCTGACCTCGGCCGACCTCGACGGGCGCGAGATCCAGTTCGGCAGCATCGATGACTTCGAGTATCTCGTGCGCAAGATCGCAACTCGGGAGGGGATCGGCGCCCTCCTGGCGGACGGAACACGCCAGGCGGCAATGAAGCTGGGGGGGGACGCCCTCAAGTACGCCATCCAGGTCAAGGGGCTGGAGCACTCCGGCTACGAGTCCCGCTCCCTGCCCGCCAACCTGCTGGGGTTCATGACCGCCGACATCGGCGCGCACCACAACCGGAGCTGGGCGGTCACCGTCGACCTCGAGCTGGGCCGCGACAACATCTCCGGCAAGGCCAAGCACGTGGTCTACCTCCAGCATATCCGCCCCCTGTGGGACATCCTGAGCATCTGCCGACTCTTCTACGGCGAGATCGACGTCCTGTTGGAAGACACCACCGCCTCGTTGCGCGCCATCACCGGGTGGGACATCTCGGAAGAGGAGCAGCTGCGCATCGCCGAAAGGGTCTTCAACCTCACCCGCGCCATCTTCCTGCTGAGAAACGGAGGGCCGGGACGACAGCACGACATCCCCTCCCGCCGACACTGGGAAGATCCGGTCCCCACCGGGCCAGAGGCCGGCAAGCACTTGACCAGAGAGGCGATCGACCTGCTCTTGGACGAGTACTACCAGGCCCGCGGCTGGGACGGGGACGGACACCCCCGCCGAGAGGTCCTCGAAGACCTGGGGCTGGCCGATGTCGCTGACCGGCTCGAGGCGGTCGGTCTGCTGGGCAAGACCATGCCCTGGCCGGTGCCGTCCACCCGAGGCGAGATGATGAAACCCGCGGCCATGTGAGCCGCCCCTTGACGTGTTCCCTCCCCGGAGTGAGGCAGGGAGACGAGGAAACCGGGGATGAGGGGCGACGCCCTTTCCTGCCAGGAGACCCGCGTGAAGATCTACCTCAAGGCCGGAGGGCTGCTCAAAGACAAGCTACATCCCGATATCGACCAGTACACCCGGGCCCTGAAGGTCACCGGTAGCCCCACCCTGGCCGAAATCCTGGAGTCCATCGGCATCCAGCCGGGGCTGGTGGCCTTCGCCATGGTCGAGAACAGGCTGTGTCGCCTGGACTACCGGCCAAAGGATGGAGAGGTGTTGAGCCTTCACCCGCCGGTGTCGGGCGGATAGACCCCCCTGCCCCCCTTCCGACAGCGGCGATGACCCGGATCATCCCGACTCTTCCCGCAATCCCGCTTGTGCCAGCTTCCCCTCGAATTCCTGCGGCAACAGGCTCGTCCGGGCGCTCGCCCCCACCCGCTCTTACTCGATGGGATCCCCTCCCTGTAACGAATTAGTATCATCCAAGTACTGTTTTCTATGGCTGGTCGAGTCGAAAAATGGCAGATCGATACCCCAGGTGCGAACTGGCACCCGTCCAATCGTGCGCCTCTCGGGCCGGTGGCGCTCGCTGGTCAACCCGCAGGGTCGACTCGGCGAATCCACGAGCAAAAAACAGCTGCCGCGCACCAGGTAACAGGTATGACCAAGATGGATGAAGCCTCCCTGTATCGCACCATCCTCGAGGAGCTATACGATGGCGTCTACTTCGTCGACCGGCAAAAGGTCGTCACCTTCTGGAACAAAGGAGCCCAGAGGCTGACCGGCTACACCCGGGAGGAGATGATCGGCGCCCATTGCTCAGCCCGTCTGCTTTCCCACACCGATGTCGAAGGACAGTGCATGTGCAACGGCCGCTGCCCGATGTCCAAGGTGCTGGCCACCGGCCAACCGCTTCAGGCCGAGCTGTTTTTCCACCACAAGAAAGGCCACCGGATGCCGGTGCTGACCCGCAACAGCCCCATCGTCGACCAAGCCGGTTCGGTCATCGGAGCGGCGCAGATCTTCAGCGACCACTCGACTCACCGGGAGCTGACCTCCCGCATCCAGGAGCTGGAAACCCTCGCCCTTCTGGATCCGGTCACTGCGCAGCCCAATCGGCGCTACCTGGAATCGCTCCTCTCTTCGCGATTCAACGAGCTGAGGCGGTACTACTTACCCTTTGCGGTGCAGATGATCGACATCGACCACTTCAAGGAGGTCAACGATCGATGGGGACATGATGTCGGCGATGCTGTGCTCAAGATGGTTGCCGAGACCCTGCAACATACGCTGAGAGCCTTCGACGTCATCGGACGCTGGGGAGGGGATGAGTTTCTGGCCATCTTGCCCCATATCGATCACAGCCACCTGACGATGGTCTCGGAGCGGATCCGGAGAATGGTGGAGCAGTCCTTCCTCCACCAGCACCATGATATCGTCCGAGTAACCATATCCGTAGGCGCCACCATGGCCTGCCAGAGCGACACCATCACCACCCTGCTGCAGCGCGCCGACAGCTTGCTGCTGGAAGCCAAGAAGCTGGGGCGCAACCAGACCCTCTCCTGACCGGCACATCAGGCCAACACGATCCTCGGATCAACCGTGCGAAGAGCGGGTGGGGACCATCGCACTCTTCCGAAGCAGCTTCCAGACAAGTTGCGACCAGGAACCCGGGGGGCAGATCGGCCTCCGACAGGCTGGTTTCCCCCAGGTAGCGACCAGGCGCCCGCAGGGTGCTCTTCCTTCGTACCGAGGCCGATATGGCGGGCCGGCGAGGCCAAGCTGCGGCCAGAGGTGATATTCCGAACCGGTCAAGCGGTGCGGCATCCCTGCGTCGGAAAGGGCTGCCTTCCCGGTCCGGGAGCCGGTTGACAAGGGGGATTTCCTGGGTAGAGTGCAACCGCGTTCAACCGGTCCGTTTCAGGGCATTGCTGCCCGAAATCCACTCCAGTCGCTGCAGGGAGAGCCCTGCTTCAGCGACCGCCAAGGTTGACGTTGGGTGTCCCGAAAATCCCGTCATCCCCGGTCATCTCCGGGGTAGACCGGTTCTGGGGTTGTCATGGCTATCGACTTCGACGTGATCGTGGTTGGCGGCGGTACGGCCGGAACCCTGTGCGCCCGGAGCTGTGCCCGCTTCGGCCTGAGGACGGCGCTCCTGGAAAGGCTTCCTCAGGAGCGGTATGGGTACCCTTTTGTCATCGAGGCGGAGAGAACCGCCTTTCACGCCTGCCAGGTGCCCCTCCCCTCGGGCGAGGAGGTCGCATACGACTGTCATGACATCCGGGTATTCGCTAACAACGGCCGCTTCGCCTTCGGGATCTCCCGCCCAAACACCATCGCCGTCCGACTGGGTCTCACCATGCGGCGCTTTGCCCGTTACGCTCGGCAGGAGCGGGTGAAGGTCCTTTGGGGCACGTCGGCCGAGGCCCCCCTGATGGATGGAACGGTGGTCCGGGGGGTCAGCTACACCAATACCAGGCTGCAATCGGGCGAGCTGACCGCCCGAGCCGTGGTGGACGCCAGCGGATATCGAGCCACGCTGGTCAAACGCCTTCCAGGAGATTGCGGCATCGATTTCGTCGATCGGCCGCAGGATCGAGTGTTGGCCGAGAACCGCATCTACCGCATCGACCGGCAGGCGGCCCGCCAGGGGGCCGCCGAGAGCAAATTCCCCCCGGAGACGGTCAGCACCTATGTCGGCATGGCTGGTCCCTACAGCACCGAGATGAGCCTGGTCTCCCCTTCCAAGGGCTTCGCCTACATCCTGGCCGGCGTCAAGGTGGAGCAGAGCCCGCCCACCCCCGCCGATCTGATCGAACGGTGGAAGAAGCGGGTCGGATGCTGCACCGAACAGGTGGAGGGGGGCGGCGGTGTGATCCGGATCCGGCGGCCCTCCCTGCGCCTGGTCTGCGATGGCTTCGCTGCGGTGGGCGAGGCGGCCAGCACCGTGATCCCGATGCACGGCTCCGGAGTTTCTTCGGCCATGCTCACGGGGCACACCCTGGGGATCCACCTGGGAGAGCTGCTGAGCCGCGGCGGCTCGGCGACCACCGACACCCTCTGGCCCTGGGCCGCATCCTTCCAGCGGGGACGGGGAAAAGTGTTGGCCTACTACGATGCCTTGCGCCGAATCGTGGAGCGGTTCGCCAGGCCAGAGGAGATCAGGGCCATGTTGCTGTCCGGCATCATGCGGGGCGAGGATATGCTCGCCTCCAGCATCCCCGAGATCTCCCGGCCGAGCCTCACCAGCCTGCCACAGCGCGCCCTGGCCTTGCTGCGCCATCCGCTGATGGCTGCCAGACTGGCGGCCCGGATCCCCACGGTCCTGTCCGTCGGGCCCTGGTGGTCCACCTACCCGACAACCTGGGACGCCGGTCGCTTCCAGATCTGGAAGAAAGGGGCGGAACGGCTGTTACCTTGATATTTTGAAAAACAACTAAACGCCGGAAACGATCTCCACCGGCCCCAGCTCATCCATGATGAAGGGATCGTCCTCCTCGCCCCCACCAAACACCCACTTCCCGCCCTCGGGCGTGAGGGGCCGATAGATATTGTCGATCCCGTCGAAGTCCCAGGTGGTGACGTAGATCTTGACCCCTTCCCAGCTATCCAGGCCGAAGCGCGAGCGGTTGTAGGAGAAGGTGATGGTCCGGTTGGGACCGTCCACGCTGATGGCGGGGGGACCGGCGATCGGGTTGCCCCAGTTGGTCTCGCTGGCGCCGGTGGTGCCAAACAGCGCGTTGCTCCACCCAAAGGCGAAGTGGGTGAAATCCCAGGCAAACTCATCCGGAGCCTGGGCGTTGATCTTGGGAAGGTAGTCCAGGCCTTCCAGCCCGGGGACATCGAAGTAGATGGTGAAGGCGACGTGGTCGAACCCGTTGGTGGGCCGCCAGGATTCGCTCCACTCGGCCATGCGGAGCTTCAGGTTCATTGTGGTGGGGCCGGCCTCGATGACCATCTCCAGGATGTCCATCTGGTGTCCGAAGGTCTCGTCGGTCGGGTAGGTGTAGCTCCCCTCGGGGCCGGTGTCGTCGCCGCGGGGGTCCTCCACGGTGATGATCTCCCCCTCGAACTCGACATCGGAGGTGAACCGATAGCGGGGGGAGGCCACCTTGGCCTCGGGGGCGTAGAAGGCGACGGTGTGCTCCATCTCGCCGTAGGGGAAGCGGGAGACCGGGATGACCGCCTCGAAGGAGCCGTCGGTCCCCACCGCCACGGCGGTGAAGGTCGCCAGGTAGTCGTCGATCACCATGACCAGCTCGGTGTCCGCCGGATCGACCGAGCCTTCCACCGTGACCTCGGCGGTGAAGGTCTCCCCTTCCAGCAACGTGTCGACCTCGATGACCGCCGCTGGTTCAGGCAGCTCCACGTTTTCCTCGCTCGGTTCCAGTACCAGGACCGCCCTGGGCGGCAGCTCGGCAAGCAGGGTTCGCTCCTCGCCCACCACGAACTCCTCGTCGATCTCCAGCGATTGCAGGACCTCCAGGACCGTCCCGGCCTCCAGTCCTGTATCCAGGCCGCACAACAGGACCTCCACGTCGGCGGTGTTCATCACGACCAGGGCCTGCTCTTGCTCGTACATGCGCCGGTACACGAGCACGCCCGGACCGGCCGAGGTGTCCATCAGCACCGACAGGTCACCCCGGGCGAACAGGGGACCGGTGAGCCGCATGGTGGCCA
Source organism: Bradymonadales bacterium (assembly GCA_016931535.1). Lineage (GTDB taxonomy): Bacteria > Myxococcota_A > Bradymonadia > JAFGEP01 > JAFGEP01 > JAFGEP01. The sequence goes on along the minus strand of JAFGEP010000054.1, from coordinate 4,256 downwards.
GGTCGCGGATGAAGGTGTACAGCTCGCTGGTGGTATCGAAGTGGTCGGCGCCCCCCGACATCCAGCCCTGAGCGAACATCGACGCCCGCGTCTCGGTGAACCCCTGCTCGGTCCCCTGCCAGATCACCGGGATCCCCGGGATGGTCATGAGCAACGCCAACGACTGCTTGAAGGCCGCCGTGCTGGCACCCGCTAAAAACCGCTGCACATCGTGGTTGTCCAGGAAGTTGGGGATCTCCCGCGGATCCGGATAGAACCCGCCGGACACGAACTGCTCCAGGCGGTAGGCCAGGTGATGGGTGGGCCGGCCCTCTCCCAACACCCGGCCGATCTCCTCGTATAGAGGGAAGTTCAGAACCGCCAACAGCTCCGGGTCCTCATCGCTTCCCAGGTAGCTGGAGAGGATCTGTTCGGCGCTGTTCTGAAGGGGGTTCGAGGTCTCGTAGACCTCGCCGAAGGTCAAGAAGTCCTCCCGGCCGGTCGCGTTCGCCACGACATCGATCCCCGGTGCCTCCGTGTCGGTCGAGTAGAGGAAGTCGCGCCAGAAGGGATGGTCGACAAATTTGACCGTGTCGATGCGGAAGCCGTCCACCCCGACCTCGCGGATCCAGTACCCGTAGCTGTCCCGCAGCGCCTGGCGGACCACCGGGTTCTCGGTGTTGAGGTCGTCGAGATCGCTGATCTGGTAGGTGTACTGCTGGGTCAGGTCGTTGTAGTCGGAGATGGCGGGGGTCCAGTGGTAGATGGCCGCAGCCCGATGCTCGGAGTTGGTGACGTCGTTCTGGTCGAAGGGGGCCTGCTCCGGCGCGGCCACGGGCAGGGACTCGCTGTTGAGCAGCACGTTTTGGGTGGGATCCTCCGGGTCGTAGGGGCCGTCGTAGGTGAAGAAGTTGCCGGTGTGGTTAGGCACGATGTCCTGGATCAGGTACATCCCGCGCTGGTGCAACGCATCGGAAAGCTGCCGGTAGGTGTCGAGGGTTCCGTAGTGCTCGTCCACCTGCTTGAAGTGACGCCCCCAGTAGCCGTGGTACCCGCTGAACTGGGCCAGCGGATCCCACCACTGGTTGGCCACCGGTGGGGTGATCCAGATGGCGGTCACCCCCAGCCCCTGGATGTAGTCCAGGCGATCGATGATCCCCTGCAGGTCGCCTCCGCTGTAGTGGCTGTTGGCGGTGGGATCGTACTCGTCGGCGCCCTGATCGTTGTTCTCCGGGTCGCCGTCCGCAAACCGGTCGATCATGACAAAGTAGATGATCTGGTCCACCCAGTCGGGCGACGGAACATGGAGCAGGTACTCCGGGCCGGTGGCGTCGCCGGTGTCCCCCATGTCGGTGGTACCCACGACATCATCTCCACAGCTCGCCACGAGCCCCAAGAGCAGCACCAGGATCGCCCCCTGGTAGGCGGCGGGCTGGTGACATTCCTCACGGTTTCGCATGCGGTTCATGGTGGATCTCCTCGTGCGGTTGGTCGATCGATGACGATGACGATCGGCAAAACAGAGATAGCTTATCTCGATCGGAAATCCGCTGCCAGCCGGCTGCGGTTGGGCATCATTCCCTTGGACTAGTCGCTGGCGGACACCCGATTCCTCCCCGCTTTCTTGGACCGGTAGAGCAGCCTGTCGGCCGCCTTGATCACCTGGTCTGGCTTGTCGCGTCCCTGTGCTCGGCTTGCCGCCCCCATGCTCACGGTAAGAGAGATTCGGCGTGGGGAGCGTCTCGGTTTGCGGAGCCGAGTGGGCTTGCGCCGAGGTCGAAGAGGGCTGCGTCTGACGAAGGAGGCGGTCTGGATGGCCTGCCGGAGGTGCTCCAGGTGGGTGAGCGCCTGGCTGGCCGACCGACCTGGGAACAACACCGAGAACTCCTCCCCTCCGTAGCGGAAGGGCTGCCCCCCTCCCTCCACCCGGCTGAGCTGCCTGGCGACCAGGCGCAAGGCCTGGTCCCCCACGTCATGGCCATAGCGGTCGTTGAACCGCTTGAAGTGGTCCACGTCCACCATGGCCACGGTGTAGGTCCCGGACTGCTGGCGCAAGGCCTCGTTCAAGGCCCGCCGTCCCGGAAGGCCGGTCAGCTCGTCCCGGTAGGCCAGGGAGTAGGAACGCTCGACGAGCCCCAAGGTCAACGCCAGACCCGCTGCACCCCAGAACAGGCGCGCCGGTTCCCCTCCGGCAGGCAGGACCAGTGCCACCAAGGAAGCCACCAGCGCCCCGACGAGACCGCTCTCCAGGGCGGTGCGCCGCCGCCAGAGGGCGAGCAGGAGCACGGCGCTAGCCAGCAGGTACCCCAGCAGCACCAGCTGGGGAACCGGCAGCGACAGCGGATCGGGAAGCCCAAGAACAGGACGATCCCAAAAGGCGGTTGCCACCCCCCCGTTTTGCACCGCGTACCAGACCCCGCACGCCTGCCCCAGCACCAGCACCCATCTCCCAACCCCCCGCCAGGTGAAGAGCCCCCGCGACGGCAACACCGCCCACAGGGACAGGTTCGCCGGTAGCAACATGCCGACCAGCACCAGAAGTGGCCCCCCGCCACCGGACTCACCACCGCCGGCCACCACCAGCCTCTCCGTCCCGAACCAGGAAAGAGCCAACACGACCAGGCTCAGCACGACCCGGCTGCGGTGGAAACGCCAGCCTATCAGCATGCCGATGCCATAGATGGCAAGGACAACGGGGACCACCACCTCGCCCCATCCATCGAATCCGCCACCGAATCGGATGACCAGCCAGCCGGCCAGCAAAGGCAAGGCGGCAGGAAGAACCAACGAGCAAGCCAACCTGGTCCCATTCTTCCCGATCATGGACCCGAGTATAGGAAACCTCGCGGGGAACCCGAAAAACTGGGCGGGTATGGGGCAACGCGCCGCTCACCCCCACGGTTGTAGGTCCCGTCCCGGGGCTGACAGAACCGATGGCGGTGCGCACGTCGAAGCAGATATGGACAGAAGCGATGTTGTGGTACGGTTGGTTTTTGCGCGTGCTCAACCCTCTCGGCACCGCACACGACGAAGGAAAAGCAATGAAAACCAACCTGGGAATGGTACTGGTCTGGGTGGTCGTTTTCCTGGCGCTGGCCGGATGCGAGTCCTACAAGGACGGGATCACCGCTCTGTGCAACTCGCCCAATACCTGCGAACAGTGCGCACAGGTGTACCCCGAGCAACGGCTGCAGGTGCTGTATCGACACATCCTGGATGTGGTCAAGAATGGCAGAGCCAGAGCGCTGGCGGAATCTCTGGCCGATCTCTCGGACGAGGAGCGGGCCGACATCCTGCGGCAGGCGGCTGCCGAGGTGGGGCTGGAAGGAGATTGCCGCCTGGCCGACATGTTCGCGGGCGTACCCATGGTTCCCCAAGACCGATAGCCGGCCAGACACCCAACCACCTGGCGAACGCGAAGCCCAAGCCGGCCCGGCTCGGGGGAGTTCTTCGCCAACGAATTCCCCCCTCTGCCCGTTCTCCTCTCGGCGCTACAGCTGGCACCATCCGGTCGCAAGCTTGATCCAGACCCTGTCGATCCAAGATGAGCCATGCAATTCGACATCCCCGCTGGCCTGCTCCCCAACCGATGCTACAATGGGTCTGGTTGGGCTGCGGCCTCATCCGCGCCGGTCATCTGACCATCGGCCTGAATGCGGACCGTGCCATGCCGAGCCGACTGCGGTGTCAGCCTGACCGCCAGGCTGGATGCTGACCAAGCAGAACGTCAAGGAGAACTCATGCGGAAAGCAGGTCGCACCCATTTTTTCCTCGCATCGCTACTTCTGGTTGCCGCCATCGGCTGCGCCACCGGCGGAGTAACCTACCCGGAAGCAGATCGAGGTGGAGACGACCTCTCTGCGGCCGAGGACCAGCAAGATCAACGAGACCAACCCGGCGATCCCGTCGACCTGGCAGGTGAACTCGACCAGGAGCCATCGTCCGACCTCCCGGACCTCGCCTCCGACCAGCCAGACGAGTCCGATCTTTCGGGGACCGACCTGAGCCAGGATGAAGGGCTCGACACGGTCAGCGACCCGGTCGACCAGGAGGTGGACCTGCCGCCCCCCGACCGGGACAACGACGGGGTTCCCGACGAGTGGGACGCCTTCCCCGACGATCCGGACGAGTGGAACGACAACGACGGCGATGGAACGGGAGACAACGCCGACCTGGACGACGACGACGACGGCATCCCGGACGAGGAGGAGACGACCTACGGCGAGGACTGTATGATCTCCGACCCCTTCCACGAGGACGGAGATGGAGACGGCATC
>JAFGEP010000053.1 GCA_016931535.1 Bradymonadales bacterium | reverse complement strand
GGCGCTCACCTGAGACGCACCCGGGGATCGATCACGGCATACAGCATGTCCACCACCAGGTTGGCGACGACAATGAAGAAGGCGCCGAAGATGGTGACGCCCAGGATGATGGGCAGGTCGTTCTGGTTGACCGCGTCAATGGCGAGTTTCCCCATCCCGGGGAGGCTGAACACGGTCTCGGTCAGGATCGCCCCGCCGAGGAGTTGGCCTAGGTCGAGACCGAAGACGGTGACGATCGGCGTGAGCACCGACCGCATGGCATGCTTCCCGATCACCGTCCGCTCTGGCAGACCCTTGGCCCGCGCGGTGCGGATGTAGTCCTCTCCGACGGTCTCCAGCATGGCCGCCCGGGTCAGCCGGGCATACATCGCGGCGTAGAGCAGGGCCAGAGCCACCCAGGCCGGGAACAGCTTGCTGAACCAGCCCGCCGGATCGGCCGCCAGGTCAACGTACTGCCCGCCCCGGAACCAGTGCAGCTTGTGCACGAAGACCAGCTGGATTAGGAGTCCGGTGAAGTAGATCGGTAGGGAAACGCCCGCCAGGGCGACCACCATCACGGCCCGGTCCAGCACCGATCCTCGGCGCAGGGCTGAGGAAACTCCCGCGAGAACCCCGCCCACCAGCCAGATTAGAGCGGCGCCCGCGGCCAGGGAGACGGTGACCGGCAACCGGTCCATGAGCAGCGGCCAGACCTCCCGGTCGGTTCGGAAGGAGTAGCCGAAGCAGGGGGCCGCGCAGTGGGTCGTGTTCGGCCCGGAGCTGTAGTCGCGACCGGCGAACAACCCAGCGACAAAGTGCCCATACTGGACCGGGATGGGCTCGTCCAGCCCGAGTTTCTGCCGGGTGGCCTCGACATCACGCGGGGTCGCACTCTTCCCGACGTACAGCTGGGCCGGGTCGGTCCCGGCCAGCTTCGGTACCAGGAAAAAGACCCCGAACGTGACCATCGAGACCACAACGAGCAGTCCCGCTGAGATCACCAACCGGCGCAGGAGATGTGTGAGCACCGGGAACGATCACTTCCCGCCGACGCCGAGCGCGGAGAAGTCCCACATCCCGAAGGAGGGGTTGACGAAGACATTCGTCAACCTGGGGTTGCGGTAGTTGAGCGCCTTGTCGTAGACAAACGGCAGCAGGACTGCGGTGTCCATCACCCTGGCGTTGATCTGCTTCCAGATCTCGGCGGCACGGGTGCGATCCGACGCTGCCCTGGCCTGGTCGATCAGCGCGTTGATCTCAGGGTCGTTGAGCTCAGAGTAGTTGTTGTTCCCACTCGGCAGGATCGCCCGGCCATCGATGAGGGTCTGGAGGAAGCCATACCCAGTGGGGAAATCAGATCCCCACCCGGCGAGCATCAGACCGTAGCCCTTGCGGTGCACATTGTCTGGTGAACCGATGGTGGAGCGGAAATACAGCGAGGCGTCGGACTGATCGATCGAGGCGGTGATACCGACCGCCGCGAGGGACTGTTGCAGCGCCTCTGCGGTCTTGGGCTCCTTGCCCTTGTTCCGCACCGCGATCACCGTCTCGAAACCGTTCGGCCTGCCACAGCGGGCCAGTTCTTCCTTTGCCTGGTCGACCTGAGTCCTGCCGCTCTTCGTGTTGTACGGGTCGAGGCTGGGATCATGGCCGGCAATGTTCGGAGGCAGCATGTTGACGCCGATGTCCCCTCCGGCCTCAGCGCCTCCCCGCGCGGTCTGCATGGCGGTCTTGTCCAGGGCGTAGTGCACGGCCCTGCGGCAGTGCACGTTGTCGAACGGGGCGACCCCGGTGCTGATCGCGACGTACCGGATGAAGCCGGTGTTGAAGCCGTCGGCCTGGGCCTTCAGGCTGCTGTCCAGCAGGATTTTCGCCTGGGCCGCCGACTGCACGCCGGTCTGGGCGGTGTCAACGTCCAGGGTCCCGTCGATCAACTGGTTGTCGATCTCGTTCGGATCCAGCCCGAGGGCCAGCTCCACTGTGTCCGGAAGAGCCTTGCGGACGGAGTCGGTCGCCGCATCCCAGTTGGGGTTGCGGACCAGCACGAGCTTCTTGCCTGGCTCGATCGTCTCGAACCTGTACGGTCCGGTCGAGATCGGATGCTCGCTGTACCGGTCCCCTGTGTCCTTGTCCTGGGGAACCGGAGACGCGCCGCCCATGGCGAGCAGATACGGGAAATCCGCGAACGGGGACCGGAGGTGGAAGACGATGGTGGTGTCATCCGGGGTCTCCACCGACTTCAGCCCCAGCTTGTCCGGGTCATCGTCCTCGTATGGCCCGGGATAGTCCTGCCCCTGGTCGAGCAGGTCGATGAGGTAGGTCGGGCCACCGGACAGCACGTCCTGGGCGAAGATCCGTTCGATGCCGTACTTGATGTCCCTGGCGCGGATCGGGGTGCCATCCTCGTACTTCAGCCCGGCCTTCAGGGTGAAGGTGTAGGTCAGGCCGTCTGCGCTGATCTCGGGCAGGCTTGTGGCCAGGTCAGGGACCAGAACCAGCCCCTGGTCTCCCGGAGCGGCCTGCTGCGTCACCAGCGTCCGTACGTAGTAGGCCCGCTGAAAGTTCCAGGCCCACGCGTAGTAGGACCGCGCCGGGTCAAGGGAATCGATGTCGGAGGCATTGGCGAGTCTCAGCGTCCCTCCCCTCTGGTCCGACGGGTTGACGATGCCCTTCACCGCGGCGTTGTATTTGCTGGTAGACGACGAGGTGTCGTCCCCACCCCCGCCACACGCGGCCGGCCCCAGGGCGAGCACGGCACAACCGGCCGCGGCCACCCCCGTTCGCATCCTCATAGGATCACCTTCCTGAAGAGGGCCAGTACCTACCGGCTGGCCTTGGGATCGAGGGCATCGCGGAGCCCGTCACCAAAGAGGTTGAACGCCAGCACGGTGATGAAGATCGCGCAACCGGGGACGGCCATGTACATCGGGTCAAACTCGTAGTAGTTGACGGCGTCGGAGAGCAACCGCCCCCAGGAAGGGGTCGGGGGAGCGACCCCGACGCCGAGGAACGACAACGCAGCCTCGAACAGAATGTTGGTCGGGATGATCAGCGTCGAGTACACCAGGATCGGCGCTGCCAGATTGGGCAGTAGCTCGCGGAAGAGGATCCACCGGCTGCTGGCGCCAGAGCCCCGGGCAGCCTCGACGAACTCCCGCTCCCGCAGCGACATGGTCTGCCCCCGGATGATCCGTCCAATGTATGGCCAGCTGAACCCGCCGATGATGGCGATCAGCAACCAGATACGGACCGAGTTGCGCGGCGGCAGCACCGAGATCAGGGCGATCCCGAACAGCACCAGTGGAAACGCCAGGATCAGGTCCATCAATCGGCTGATCACGGCGTCGACCCAGCCCCCGAAGTAGCCGGCGACGATCCCCATGACCACACCGATCACGACAGCGACGAGGGTCGCGAGAAACGCCACCAGCAGCGAGACCCGAGATCCATAGATGATCTGGGTGAACAGGTCGCGGCCGGTGACCGGCTGCACGCCCAGCAGGAAGTCAGCGCTGACCCCGCCCCAGGTGCCAGGCTCTGGGATCCCCCCGAGATTCGGGTTGATCAGATCCTGGTGGAACTCGTTCTGGGGATGGCCGAACACCCGATTCAGCAGGGGAGCGAACACCGCCACCAGGATGAGCAGGATCGCTGTGATCCCACCGGCCAGAGCGACGCGATCTCGGCGGAGCCGACTCCAGGCGATCTGCTTGAGCGACCGTCCCTCGATAGCCTGTGCCATGGACTCCCCACGATTATCCCCAGACAAATCCCCGGACAAACCCCAGCGGGTGATGCCGGCGCCCCGTCGATGACGGCATTGGCGTCTGTCGCTTGGAGAGAACCTTGGCCGGCTTTCCGCGCCCCGTCAAGGGGACCCCCGGGATCGCGAACAACTCGTGAGTCTCCCCTCGTACCGTGGAGACATCGCCTCCAGGGCGCGGCGTTGAATTGCCTGATCACCGGATGCGTGATCGATTCGTTGACGTGGTGTGATGGTCACCGATGAGACATTGGCGTTCAAGCTCACCCTGATGAAGCCGCATCTGAATGAGCGGCAGCGGCGGCTGTTGCTGGGGGTGGAGGCCGAAGCGACCGGAGTGAAGGCCTTC
>JAFGEP010000052.1 GCA_016931535.1 Bradymonadales bacterium | reverse complement strand
GCTACGCTCCGACGGGGTGATCACCTTCGCCCGGAATGAGTGATCAGCATCCGCCGGAATCCCTGATCAGATTGACCGGAATACGCATCTTGCACCTTGTCTCTGGCCATCAGGCACCTCCTCGGCACCAACATAGCCAGTTATGATCGGCTCAACTGGATGGGGTTCACAGGTCGGTTATGTACAACAGGTCAACCTGTTCGAGCGACAGGTTTGCGAACGAAGAACTGGCTGATCCTGTATTTCAAGAGTGTCAGCAGGCAAAGCAGACTGCATGCCGTGACCTTGAACGTGTGGAGGTCCACGAACGTAAGCAAGCCGTAGCCCTTGTAGTACTCCGGATTGTTGGTCACGTAAAAACGAGCTGCCTTGTTAGGCCCTTCAAGCCACTTTGAAGCATGTTCGCTTGTCTCTTTCAAAGCCATCTTCCCAACAAGCACCGTGCAGAACCGACCGTTGTATTTCTCCGTATAGCCGAACGACGCTGCAAGCTCCTCCATGGTTGCCTTGATCTGATCAGGTGTGTCGGCGTCCGGTGTCGGGTGGATCTTTCCGTAATACAGCCGGTGTATGACCAGATACGCCACTGGTGACAATATAGCGCCGAATCCATAGACTTTGCCAAAAGAAGAGCGGAACCGGTACCTCAACGCAATACAGTTGTAGAACAGAAAGGACCGCATCATGGCCCAGCCCCGGTATCCCTTCTCGAGAGCCGTTTGAGGCATGAGAACAAAGCACTTCCTACCGTTCCCGAGTAGGCGTTGAAAGACACGAACAAGATAGTAGCCCACTACTCTGCGCTGATCGTTCTTGAAGATCTGAGCTTTGATTTCGACGGCTTCCTTGTCTAAAAACAGGTCGAAAAAGTCCTCTTTGGAGGTTGTGAAATTTATTTTATGTATACAATAAAGTTCTCCCAATAGAGCAAATTTCTCTTCTTCTTGCATCTCAAGAAAATCAACCGTACTAATGGAAACCCCCCGGAACATCCTTCTCCTCCTCCATTTTCGCCGCTGTGTGCCCCAAGGAACAGAGCACGTCATGGAAAGTTTCTTGACCCGGCCATGGCAGTTGTTCACCTGTACCAGGAATTATTGGCATTGTGAAGGAATTCGTGGATGATCTCTGAACTCATGCTCCGAGGTATCCGGGGAATGCCCTACTTCTGCTCGGTACACAGGTAGAGGCTGCCGTCGATGCCTCACCACTTGCTGCGACACGACGAGCGGCTGAAGCTGGATTGGCCCGAAGGGGAGCCGAAGGAGGATCTCCCGCTGGAGCTGGAGCTGCTCGAGCGGCTGCTGCTCGATTAGGAGCTGGACGAGGAGCTATAGGACGACGAGGATAGGCTGGATGAGGAAAACCCGGACTAGTTCGATCTGCGGCGATGGCTGGAGCTGGACCATGAGGAGGAGGCCTGCTTATCAAGTAGCCACCGGTTGACCTGGGCGCTGGCGTGCCGCTCCTGGTATGAGCATCGGTACTGGCGCGGGTGGCTTGGGCCAGGGCGTTCTCGTACCGTCGATCCGTCAGCAAGGCCTGGGCCGTGGCCAGGATCTGGCGACTGTTGGCGAGCTTGGCGGCGATGCCATAGTCGTAGACGCGACCGGCCCCGCGGATGGCGGATTCGGCATCGATGAGGGTCTGGCGTGCCAGGGTGTCCAGTCGGATGTCCTCCTCGGCGAGTTTCTGGCTCTCGTGGAGGATGGCATTGGCGCTCTCGAGCAGGCTCAGGATCTTGACCCAGTCTTCCGGTGATGCTCGGCGTAGCCGGCGAGCATTCTCAAGGGACTCCAGCGCGGCCTGGAAGCGATCGTTGGCGGCTGCGCGTTCGACCTCGGAGAAAGAGAGGAGTTCCTCGACCTCATGTCGCCTGGCCTCGACCTCACCCTGCAGCTCGCTGGCCCTGGTGCAAGCCCTTCGCTCCTCTCTCACCTTAGCCGCCACATCGTCGGCCAGCTTCTCGATGCGTCGGGTCCTGGCCGAGAGCACCCGCCAGTCGACCCGTTGATGGGCGGTCAGCTGCTGGAAGCCCTCGAGCTTCTTGATGGCTTTTTCGGGGTAGACACTCTAACCTTGATCGGTCATCTTCGGCGACGCCTCTGGGCGTACGTTTGTAGGGCGCTGCTTGCAGGTTGGCGCGTTGACCGGGCAGTCTGCGACTGGGCCCACCGGCCTGCGTGGAAACGGTCAAGCGCCGGTTAGACAAGTGCTGTCGAATGGACGACGAACAGCACCGCCAAATCCGAGCCGACTACATGATCAGGAACGTGGCCACGGCACCGGCGACCAGGGGGATGGTCAGGTTGTCGTTGATGCGGGTGCTCAAAAGCTCGGTGAGGGCCCCGGCCAGGGAGATGACAGCAGCCGCGCCGACGGCCGCTGTGGGCGAAACCGTCGGCACCAGCCACCACATGAACAGGGTGCACATGACCAGGCTGGTGGCGAAAAAACCGATCGTACCCGCCAGGCTCTTGTCGGCGTGGATCTTGAGCTGCCCCCAACGTTTCCCGACCAGCGAGGCCACGGGGTCGGCGAAGGCCAGGACCAGCGTACCCATCGCGATGGCATGCCGGGGAAACAGGAAGACGCCGATGACCAGGCCGCCCATGTACCAGGTGGAAGTGCACACGCGCCGCGTCTCGTGCAGTCGGCCCATCTTGCCGAACACTTTGAGGAGCTTCTCGTTCCAGCCCGCAGAACGTTTGCGCATGACCTCGAGGAAAAGAAAGATGGCCAGTATTCCGCCGCCAATGGCCAGGGTCGCCGTGCGGCTCAACACGAACTCGTACAGCAGGATGCCGATCACCCCCAGGCTGACGTGGAACAGGTTGCGCGCGTAGTTGCGCGGCTTCAGCTCACCGAGTGCGACGTCCCTGGGGAGAGTGCAGCGGAGGCTCCCGACATAGCTGACCAGGGCGTCGTACTGCTTGCCGAGACGGGTCCAGTGGTCTTTCAGAGAGCGCACGGTGGGTCGGCGCGAGTTGAGCTGCTCGATCCATTCGGACAGACTGGTCGAGACGTTCTCGTACACCCCTTCCAAGCGACTGCTGGCCCATTCCTTCGAGTCGTGAAAGCGTTGGGCCAGCTCCCTGGCCTGGTGGAGGATGGCGCGCTTGGCGTCCTGCTTGCGCAGCCGACCAGCGATGAGCAGCTCTTCGGAAGCCACCATGAACCGGTACAGTCCCTCGGTCAGGTCGATGATGTCTTCCGCCATGGAGGCTCCCAATCAAGCAGAGTAAGAGAAACGTGCGGGGTCCCTCCCCGACGCCTCCGGAGCGTAGTGCCTATCACACCTTCCGGTATCGTTCAATTGCAGAGTATTATTTTCTTGACAGCCCTGGCCGGCGGGTTGTTGCGTGGGCAACGGAGAACCGTCGCCTGGACCGGCAAACCGCGGTCTCGTTCACATCTACTCGGTATCCTTGATGGACTTGGTAGAGTAAATGAGATCGCCATCCTGAGCGATCAGGATGATTTGATTTTTCGGTGGTGCGAGAGCTACAGTTTTTGGGGGTATTCCCCCTTCTTCGCCAGCGGGTCACATTCGCAACAGGATCAGGAGAACGCATCACTGCAAGGCAATCCGGATCAGCGCGTCGAAGCGTCTCTGCGGGATCGGCTGGAGAAGTTCGAATGTAAGGGATCCGGGGCACAAGGGGAAACATGGCTGATTCACATCGCTGTTTGCTGCCGGCAGGCCTGCTTTGGGCAATGCCTCTGCTGCTCTGCTTGGTTCTGGGTTCAGTCGCTTGTCGTCACGGTTACCGCATCTGGTCCTCCGGTCGGACGGTGACCGTCGCTGACGGGGTTGAGGTCTGGTCGTACCTCCTCGCCGAGGAAGGTGGCCAACCCGCAGCAGGGGACAGAGGGATCGTCTTCTACCTGGGAGGCTCGGACGGTTCGGTGCAAAGCGCCATGGGACCGATGGCGGGTCTCGTGATGCTCGGCATGCGCGTGGTGCTGGTGGAGAGGCGGGGCATCGCGCCAGACGGGACCGTGGATCCGGAGCTGCTCTTCCAGTCGGAGGACAAGGCGACCCGGGTCCACGATGCCTTGGCCGTCATGGCTGCTCACCTTGCCGAGCTGACTTCTTCCAACCCCGTGCTCCTGGTGGGCGCAAGCGAAGGTGCCGACATCGCTGCGGCGGTGGCCGCAGCCGACCGACGGGTGAGTCACCTGGTCCTGCTCGGCGGCGGTGGCGGCATGAGTCAAGCCGAGGAGCTCGCGCTGTTGGTCGGGCGGGACCCCGAGGCGTACGGCATCGGGGGATCCGAGGCGCTCCAGGCCCGTTTCGAGGACATCCGGGCGCATCCGGATGCCGAGACGAGCTGGCTCGGACATCCGTACCGCCGCTGGTCGAGCTACCTGTGGAGCCCTCCCACTCCCTATCTTCTATCCCTGGACATTCCCGTTTTCCTGGCCCAAGGGGATGCCGACACCGCCGTGCCCGTGGAGAGCGCCCGAGCGCTGGATGCGGCCTTTTCGGACGCGGGCAAGACCAACCTGAGATACCGGGAATATCCGGGCGTGGACCACACCTTCAGAGATGGCTCGGGCCGCTCGGCGCTGCCGCTGGTCGAAGTCGACCTCCTGGCCTGGCTCAGAGATGTGAACCTGATCGGCCCGGACGAGTACGCCGAGCATCTCGGCCATGTACACTCTGCCCATCCCGAGCTTTTTCGGTGAGGACGGTGTCGTTTCCATGTGGGCTTCGCCGTTCATTGATGCACGCATTCAAGCACTGGAAGGCGATCCTGGACCGGATAAGGACTGGTCTTTTGCGCAACGGACGACCATTTTGACAGCTTGCTCTTGAGTACGCCGGACACTGTTCGCCGGAGAGGCTCCGTATCAATCGTGTTGTGCTGGCTCTTGCTGGAAACGACGTGGCCGGCGAGAACCTGGCCGTGCTGCAGACCCTGATCGGCACCTGCATCATCAACGAGAGGAACCCCCTCACCTGTCTCACCGATGTGCTCATCCAGATCCAGGACCACCCGATGAGCCAAATCGATGAGTTGCTGCCACAACACTGGCCATACTTGGGCACTTCGTGATCGGTCCGTTCTCGATCAGTTGGGTGGGGGGTTGCCAACACGGGGTGGATCGGGTGGATACGCTTCAGAGACAGTTCCACCCCGGACGCAACTTGCCGATTGACACTGCCCGATCGCAACCCTACTGTTCTAAAAGCCTCATTGGAGAAGGGGATGAACCGGAGCCATCAAAAGAGTCTCGCCCGCCTGCACGCCCCTTCGGAAAGGCAGACCACGCCCTTGGGGCAGGTGCAGCTGCGTCGCGAGCTGTCCGGCATGACCTACTCCGAGCAGGTGGCCCGCGCGACGCCGCCGTACCCGGTCATGCTTTCGGCCCAGCCGCCACCAAGTGCGCACCAGACGGCGGCGGAGGGGCTCTCCGGAAGCTCGGGGCCTCTGCCCCACCTGGGCCCGATCCAGCAGAGCTTCGGAGGGCATGATGTCAGCCCTGCTCAAGCCCAGGTGGGAGGCAAGGCGGCGGAGGCCAACAAGCTGCTCGGCTCGAACGGCCAGCGCAGCTCGGTGTCAGGCGGAATCCAGCTGGCGAGGGAGCAGCCGACCAGTTACCCGTCGAAGTCCGTGATCATGGCCAAGACCTGCGAGGAGTTCGTCACATACACCGAGCAGCAGCTGGACTGGGCCAACAACCCGGCGTTGAATCCGAACAGTGGGTTTATCGGATTTTTCTTCGGCTGGATGCTGGAGGACGAACGCAAGAAGCTCTGGGCCTACCTGCGCTTTCTCCGCGAGAAGGACTTCCACAGGACCTCTTGCGGCGAGCTGAAGATCTCCGATCTGGAGAGCCAGCGCCTCTCGCTGGGAGATTCACCGTTCTGGAGCCAACTGGCAACCTACGCGGCCGCCCGGGGTGGCGACAGCTCCCGCCCGTTACCCAAGCTCGACGTCAACTTCTCGGCGGCCAGGGATGCCCTCCGGGTCGGCAAGGATGTCCAGCAGCTGGAAACCAAGGTCGGAGGGGACCTCAGCAAGCGGATTTTCACCCACGCCGAGATCCTCAACATCCACTCCCGATTGCAGGAGTTCATCGACTACGTGGTGAGCTGCAACCCGTTGCTGCATGCGGGGGATGGCAAAGAGATCGTCTCGTTCAGGCAAATGCAGGTGGGCTTCGCTGCGAAGTACAAGAAGCCGCTCAACACCATTCGCAATTTCCACCGCTTCACCAATGCAGCGCTCGATCACCTGTACAACCACCCCCAGAACCCCAAACCTCAGAAACCTTTCACGCTCGTTCTCCATACTGCGCTGGACGAATCGGCTGCCTTTCACCAGGATGCCAACCTCGAAAAGGTCATCACCGACAGCCACAATTTCACCTGGATGGTCGAGGGGCCCAAGTCCATCGGGGACGCCAAGTCGCTTCTCCAGCCGATGGCGACACAGTACGGCAAAGATGGCAAGATCGACCAGGTGTTGATTGCCGGTCATGGCTCACCGACCTCGGTGGAGTTCGCCGGCGACACGGACGCGTCAGGGAATGTGACCACCAAGCAGAGCCTCGAGGTCAACCAGAAAGACACCGAGCAGTTCTTCAAGGAGCTGATCGGCTTGATGGACGTCAAGTCTGCCAACCGTCGAATCGTCCTGGACGCCTGTCTGACGGGGGCGACTGAACTGGATCTGGCCGAGATCCAGAAGACCAGCAAGAGCAGCAAGCCCGGTGCTATCCAGGCCGCGGCCAAGAAGTACCTGAAAACTCACCCCAACATGGTGTCCTGGGTGGACAGCATGAGCAAGGATATCGACGTTTTTGGGGCAAGCGCGGCCACCACCGGCGGTCTGACCATGATCGACCAGAAGAGCGGGAAGCTGGAGCTGAATGCTTCGGACGACCCCGCCGTCATGAAGAGGCAGCTCGATTATATCAAGGAAGGACAGGAACCCATCGGCGTCGTCAGCGCAACCATCGAAGGCTGGTCTCTCAAGGCCAATCTGAAAAACCCGAAAAAATGCCCTTGGATGGCCGCCATCGACTATCGCCTGGCGCACCCACGCGCAGATTGGCGAGAGCCCATCATCACAGCCGCCCTCAATCGCATCAAGACGAAATACTCGAACAACCTCAGCGGTATGCAAGCCATGATCGGCGCGGTCAGCGCACTCTACTTCATGGAATGGGTCGACAAGTGTAATGCCAGCTGGGTGAACAACGCTCTGCCGAGCGGCGACGAGAAAGCCATGTTGACAGATGCGAATGCCGCCTGGAGCCAACCGTTTACCTATCTGGCGGGATACCTGGTGTGGATGTTGTACGACTCCGCCAAGTACTCGGATTTCATGTGGGCTCTCCAAGATCCCTACTTCAACGACCTCGACAAGCTCAAGAAATACCAATACTTCGATCTCTCGCTGGTGTTGCCACACGTGTCCGCCCTGGTGAAGATCAAGACCTACCCCAAGGCTCGCAGGCTGCTGTGTCTGGCAGTCATCGACGCTGGCAAGACCAACATCGACGTCGAGACGATCCTCAAGAAGGCTGCGACAAAAAACAAGAATCGACTGCCCAAATATTACACCTCCTTGCTGGGTACCACCAGCGAAGACCAGATCCTCATCGCCCTTGGCCTGAAAAAGGCGCCCTCGTCCTCGTCGGCCCCCAGCTCCGCCCCGCTACCCGACTACAACGTCGACACCGACGAGTCGGGGAAGACCGACACCTACTTCGAGCCCGTGTCCTACCAGGTCAAGGTGACGGTCAAAGAAGCCGACATCAAGGAGAGCCCTGACAGCAAGTCGAAGACCATCAAGACGCTCAAGCAGGACCACAAGCTCTGGGCTGCCGGCCTGAGTGAAGACCACAAATGGACCGCGGTCGAGCTCCACAACAGCCTCTACTACATCGACTCGACCAAGGTCGGCAAAGCGTGAGCTTCGGTGCGATATTCACCGGGATGAAGGTCACCTTCGGCACCCCCACCGACCACGGGGACACCTGGCATGGCAAGGTGCTGGCGGCCGCCTCCGAGCAGGAGTGGTGGGTGGCATCTTATGCCATCCTGCGAAAGGTGGCTCAGGGTCGCACTGTCGAGACCTTGACCATGCCGGGCGATGTGCTGGGCCTACGGGTCCGGGGCGATCGGATCGACGCGGCTCCCTACCGCATCCGAGGAGGTGAGGTGGTCGATCAGCCTCCACTCGTCAACAAGACCGCCATGGGCGTCGTGCCCGAGCACACTCGGATCCACCTGGCGGATTGGTCTGGCGACGGGTCGGTCCTGGCGTTGCTGGGTCACCAGCGCCCGGGGCGCGGCCCGTATCGAGGAATTCACCCTCCGGGCGAGCCCTGGCGCCTCTGGCTGATGGACGGCATCCTGCGGGAGCACCCTCGGGAGATCTGGGCCGGTGGGGAAGACAAGTACTCCGTCTTGACCTTCGCCAGTCACTGGCTGGTGCTGGCAGGCACCCGACTGCGTGTCTTCGATGAAAAGGGTGCTCTCCAGCAGGAGCAGACACCGCCCGCGGATATCGCCGGAGGCTGCTTCACGTCGGATGAAGGACATTTCGTGGCGGCCCTGGAGAACGGAGAGATCGGTGTATACCAGACATCGGACTGGTCATTGCGCCACCGCATCGGTCGACACGAGACCCCCTGGCTCAGTGCGGCGCCTCATCCGCACCCCCCCCTGGTCCTGGTTGGAGCCGACGACGGTACCGTGGCCGCGGTCGATTCCTCCCGCGGCAAGGTGCTTCGCACGACCCATCTCGCCAGTCCGATGGCGATCCATGCCATGGCGGTGAGCTCGGCGGGGGACACCGTGCTGCTGTCGACCTCTGGTCGGATGTGGACGATACCCCTTTCCGTCCGGTTGAAATGACCCCATTCGCAGCGGCCACCCTGCGATTGCCTGGGTCCGATCAGGCAACTACGGCGAACACGTCCTCTGGCGACCGAGGTGATCCGGGGGAACTGAAGCCGAGTTCGTTTACCGCATGGCACACGCCTCGACCCTGCTTGACGACCGGTTTTGCCTGCGGATAAGTTAGCGAGGTTTGGCGCGGCGGGCCTGGAGCGCATGCCGCAGTAGGCAGGAAAAACCAAGTCCACATTGGACTCCACCACTGCAGGAGAGGTTGCAACACCATGAGCATGATGAAAAAAGAGATCGTCGTCATCGGCGGAAGCGCGGCAGGTCTGACTGCAGCGATCACAGCCCATCGACAGTACCCCGACCGCAGTATCCTCCTGGTGCGAAAGGAGGAGCAGGTCGTCATCCCGTGCGGCATCCCCTATATCTATGGGACGGTCGGCTCCCCGAAGAAGAACCTCATCCCCGATGCACCGCTCGAGGCCAACGGGATCGCGCTGACCGTCGGCGAGGTGGTTGGAATCGACACCGCGGGATCGAAGCTCGAGCTGGACAATGGGGACGAGATCGGCTACGAGCGGCTCATCGTGGCCACCGGATCGCTTCCTGCCATGCCCCCCATCCCCGGCTTCGACAAGGGGGACATCTGGGGTATCTACAAAGAGGTCCCGCTGCTCACCGAGCTCCAGACGCGGCTCCAGTCGGTGAACAAGCTGGTCATCGTCGGAGGCGGCTTCATCGGCATCGAGTTCGCCGACGAGTGTAAAAAAGCCGGCATCGAGGAGGTCACCGTGGTCGAGTTCCTCCCCCATTGCCTGATGCTGGCATTTGACGAGGAGTTTGCCGTCGAAGCGGAGAAACGGCTCCAGGATCGCGGCATTCGGCTCAAGACGGGGGTCAAGGTCGCCCGCTTCGAGGGAGAGACCCATGTCGAACGGGTGGTTCTGGAAACCGGGGAGACCATCGAGGCCGACCTCGTGATCATGGGCATCGGGGCGGTTGCCAACGTCAAGGTGGCCAAGGAATCGGGGTTGAAGCTCGGCGCCACGGGAGCCATCGCGGTCGATCGCACCATGAAGACCTCGGTGCCCAACATCTTCGCCTGCGGCGACTGCGCCGAAAAGATCTCCTTCTTCGGCGGGGTGCCCTCTCCGCTCAAGCTGGCCTCCATCGCCGCCTCCGAGGCCCGTATCGCCGGAGCCAACCTCTACGGCATCCGCCGCGAGAACATCGGGACCATCGGCGTGTGGTCCACCGCCATCGGAGAGTTCGCTTTGGCCTGCGGCGGCCTGACCGAGAGCATGGCCAAGAAAGCCGGCTACGACTACGTGGCGGGAACCGCCATGGGCCCCAATCGCCACCCTGGCTGTATGCCGGATGCCGAGAACATCACGATCAAGCTGCTGTTCGAGCGGCGGACCGGCGTCCTTCTGGGGGGGCAGCTGATGGGAAGCAAGAGCGTCGGCGAGCTCGTCAACGTGATCAGCGCCTGCATCCAGAAACGCATGACCTTCGACGACATCGCGACCTTCCAGATCGGCACACACCCCGCCCTCACCTCTTCACCGATCGCCTATCAGCTGGTCAACGCAGCAGAGATGGCTTTCATGAAGGCGGCCAAGTAAGGAGGCTGGAAATGGCATTGATCTGTATCATCGATGACGACACCGACTTCTTGGATGTCTACCAGACGCTCCTGCCCGACCACGGCTACGAGGTGGCGACCGCCACCAATCCGGAGGATGGGATCGAGCTCGTCAAGACAAGGCACCCCGACCTGGTCATCCTGGACATCATGATGCCCGACGGCTACGAGGGGTTCGACGTGGCGAAAAAGATCCGCGAGGAGCTCAACCTGCGCCATCTCCCCATCATCGTCTTGAGCAGCGTCCACGAGGCGAAGCAGATCCCCTATCGATTTGCCCCAGACGAAACCTATCTCCCGGTCGATCTGTGGCTGGACAAGCCGGTAAAGCCCGGCGTGCTGGTGGAGACGATCAAGAGCGCGCTGGGGGATTTGCCCAAGATTCCAGGCTGAGCAGCCCCTTCATTCGCCGACTTCTGCCGGTCCTCGTCTGCTGGTCGATAACCTCATGGGGCAGGAAGGCGGTGCGCCCCTGGCGGGTGATTGTAGACTTATCGATCCATTTGCGCTGTGACGGTTCATGCGGCGAGAGGTATCCGACCGAGCTGAGCGAGGCCCTATGGCAACGACCGGTGGATAGGGTTTTTGGGGGGTGCGGTCTATCAACAGGGTGGCACTTCTTCTCATCAGCCTTCAGCGTGCCAGCTTCCGCGGGGTCGGCCACCACCGATTCGGTTGGCGATCGACCGTTGACTGGAAGCTCCTGTCCTTTTTCAAAGGATAGATTATTGACAATCTGTCCTTATCTGGAGGATACTTTCCGGCGTGGAGACGCTGATCGAACACTTGATCGTGGATTTCTGGGATCGGCCGTTACCCGAGCTGACGGCACGCGACCTGCGCTTGCCCTGGTTACAGGGAAAGGTCGATTGTGTCATCGGGATGCGGCGCAGCGGCAAGACCTGGTTCCTCTACCAGGTCATGCAGCAGCTTGTTGCCCAGGGCTGGGATCGTTCGGCATTTCTTTACCTGAACCTGGAGGACGAGCGGCTCTGGCCGCTGACGCTGGAGGGTCTTTCTCGGGTACCGGAGGTGTTTTTCCGCCTGAAGCCCCAGCTACGCGGCCAGCCCACCGCCTTTTTCCTGGACGAGATCCAGAATGTCTCCGGCTGGGAGCGTTTCGTGCGCCGGTTGGTGGATAGTGAGTCGGCGCATCTGTGTCTGAGTGGTTCTTCGTCCAAGCTACTCAGCACCGAGATCGCCACCAGCCTAAGGGGGAGGGCACTGGCTACCGAGGTGTTTCCGTTTTCCTTTGTCGAGAGCCTTGCACATATCGGGATGGAGCTCCCGCCTTCCGATCCGCCTCCGGCCCGGATCCGGTCGCAGCTGGAGCACCGTTTCCGGACGTATCTGCTCGAAGGCGGCTTCCCTGAGGTCCAGGAGATGGAAGGGCCGTACCGGGTGCGGGTACTGCAAAACTACCTCGACGTGGTCATTCTGCGGGATCTGGTCGAACGCCACGGGATCGCCAACACGGTCGCGTTGCGCTACCTGGTTCGTCACTTGATGGACAATCCGGCCTGTCATCTCAGCATCCACCGGCTGTACAATGACCTGCGCTCCCAGGGGGTCAAGGTATCCAAGGATAGCCTGCACCAGTACCTGGAGCATCTGCACGATGCCTACCTGGCCTTCCCGGTGGAGATCTTCTCAGATTCTCTGAGGGTTCGCCGATCCAACCCCCGAAAGTTGTACCCTGTCGACACGGGACTGGTGCGGGCTTGTGCCAGCCGAGTGCAGGCCGACCTGGGACGGCTCTTGGAAACGACGGTCTTTTTGCACATGCGCCGCCAAGGTCTCGACGTCACCTATTACCGCACAAGCAGTGGGAAGGAGGTGGATTTCTTTGCGAGTCGTTCAGAGCGGCGGCCTTTCTTGTTGCAGGTATGCCTCGATCTCCGCTCGCCGGATACCCGCGCTCGCGAGCTGTCTGCACTGGTGGAGGCCATGGAGGAGACCGGACTGGAGGAGGGGACCGTGGTGACCCTGGATCAGGATGAGGTCCTGTCGATGTCGGCAGGGACGATCCACATCGTGCCGGCCTGGCGGTGGATGCTCCGGGCGACGCAGCTTTGATGGGGCAATGGGGCGTTCTCGGTGGTACCGGTCCTCGGGGATAGCTGCCCCGGGTGACCTCAGTGGACTCTTCTTTGATAGAGAAGGGATCCGGGTGTAGTGCCAAGGTCTCCTTGCGTCGCAGGAAAACCGCACCGTTGGCTGATGTGCGAAATCGAACCGTAAAAGACCAGCCTAACGCCTGGTCAACGCCACCGCGGTTCGGCCTTCGTACTCGTAGGTCCACACCTCGTATCGGACCCCCTCCTTCTCGATCACGAACCTCCATTCACCCTCATCGCTGTCCGCTGCGGCGGCGTTCCAGCCGGCTTGAGTGAAGTGCGCCAGGTAGCGGTCGCTCCACTCCCCCGGATTGCCAGTCAGATGCTCCATGTTGGTGAAGGAGGCGTCGGAGACACACACTGTTCCGCCTTCAAGGGGCACTCCGAGGTTGGCAAAGCTGGCATCGAGCTCTACGGCGGGGCAGGATTTCTTTCCACATCCAGCCAAGACAAGCATTCCGAGCAGACAAAGCAAGCTGATCGACCGTACCATGCTGACCTCCAGGTTGAGGTTGTTCACTGCCAAGGCGCACAAGGCGAGCGGCTAGGATCGCCCCCAAAACGACCTCTGCACAATATCCCGGTTCATCTTGCCGAGCAAGGAGCTGTTGCCAGCACAAATCTCCCCCCTCCCCCCAGGTGAGGCAGAGCTCTTCGAACAACCTTGTTGATATCAAAGAAATCCCTTGGGTCGCCCTTGGAGTTCAGGCTTTCGACGACCTGTCCATTATCACTTGGCGTGCCGTGTCCACCGCCGGTGTCGCAGCGGCGCACGTCGTTGATCCGTTCCATGCTCTACCGAGCAAAAAAGCTGCTTCGCAGCCCACACTGCCGAACGCCAACGTAGGCTGCATACGATAGTCATGCGGACTTCGGGGCGAGGCACGGGCGCCAATTCGTTTGTGGTCCGTGCCCGATATCCTCCGTGATCCCCTCCTGGGCATCTGACAGGAAGGGGTACGGGAAGTTCTCCCAAGCCCTTCGCCAGTGTTGATTCTCGAAATGCGAGCGAGATCCAAGCGTGTTTGTTCCCCCAATGGGCAGTGAGGCGACCTTCCGGTCTGCGGAGAGGATCGGGTCGAAAAAGATGTACTCAACGTCGCCCCTCTCCAGTCCGAGGATGTACTTCCTCTCCTCAAGAGTCGCCTCGACGAACTTGGTCCAAATTCGGCAGAACGCGCAGAACGCGTCGAAGCGCGCCTGATCGAACCCTTCAGGATGTCGCAGATGAAGCCAACGGTCAGGCATGGACACCGGTATTCTCCTCCGCATAACACCACCGTTCGACCGTTCCGTATAAGTAGTGATGAATCTCACCCGATGGGTCAGCTTCAATCGATATGGAACGATCGACGATGGAGCGCATCATACCAGACTGAAAAGGCTGCCGCAAAGGCGAACCGGAGGGGGGGTGATCAGGATGCGTTGCGCGGAGCATGGTCCAAACCTTCGGCCACAAGCCCTTGACGGGGTTCGCACTCGGATTGGACCTTGCCACCTCACCTCATTCACGAGCCCAGCGGGCAAATCCCTCGACACGGGTCACAACCCCAGAAAACGTGCCGATTTGGTCCAGCTCAGCTTTTCCCGCTCTTCTGCGGAGAGTGAGGCGACCATTCTCTTGATCAGGATGTCCAGCATGCCCTCGACGTAAACCAGGAAGGCATCGGTTCCGAACATGAGCTTGTGACCGATGTCGGAGGACAGCATGCTCTTCAGGGTACCGTGAATGGTCCGATAGGCGAAAATCCAGGAAATATCGGAGTAGACATTGGGATAAGCTGCCATCAGATCGAGGACCTTCGCGCGATAGCGCCGAGGACCAGCAGGCCGATCAGCGACGAGATCGGTTCCTGGCG
>JAFGEP010000051.1 GCA_016931535.1 Bradymonadales bacterium | reverse complement strand
CTGTCGCTTTTCCCGCCACAACTCGGCCGGTTCCTGGGAACCCCCAAAGTTCTGTCGCTTTTCCCGCCACAACTCGGCCGGTTCCTGAGAACCCCCAAAGTTCTGTCGCTTTTTCCGCCACAACTGGAGCAGGAAGTCTCCAGTGGACAAACGAGCGCGGATCGAACCATAACCGGGCAGCGAGCCGATGTGGATCGGAGAGGGAAATGTCCGGTTTGATCTTGGTGGTCGAGGACGAGCGCGACCTGGTCGCTACCCTGGAGTACAACCTGCAACAGGCGCACTACAGGACGCGCAGCGCCTTGACCGGTCGAGCTGGCATCGAGCTGTGCCGGCAGGAGCCGATACCCGACCTGGTGGTGCTCGACCTGATGCTGCCCGACATCTCCGGTCTCGAGGTGTGCCGCTCCATCCGCTCCGACCCCCGGACATCCGGGGTGCCGGTGCTGATGTTGACCGCCAGGGGGGAGGAGATCGACCGGGTGGTCGGGTTCGAGGTGGGCGCGGACGATTACGTGGTCAAGCCGTTCAGCGTGCGCGAGCTGCTGCTTCGAGTGGCGGCGATCTTGCGAAGGGTTCGGTCACCGGAACCAAAGGGAGAGCAACCGATCCGGTTCGGTCGCCTGGAGGTCGAACAGGACGCCTACCAGGTCCGGGTGGATGGAGCGGAGATCGGTCTGACGGTCTTGGAGTTCAAGCTGCTGGCTACCCTGGTCACCCGGCGGGGGCGAGTGCAGACGCGAGAGCGACTGCTGGAGGATGTCTGGGGGTACCAGGCCGATGTGACCACCCGCACGGTCGACACCCATGTCAAGCGACTGCGAGAGAAGCTGGGCGGGGCGGGTTGCTACATCGAGACCGTGCGGGGGGTCGGCTACCGCTTCAGAAGCCGCCCAGAGAGTGAAGAACCATGAGGCTGGGGGTTCGCACCAAGCTGTTTTTGGTATCCCTGATCGCGATCGTCCTGGTGGAGATCCCGGTGGGCATTTTTCTGGAGAGCCGGTTGCGGCGATCGCAGGTGGAGGCGATCGAGCGGGAGCTGCTGCGGCAAGCCGGCGCGGGTAGGGATCTACTCGAGCTGGTGGAAGAGGCATCCTCGGTGGACCAGGTCGATCTCCTGGCAGATCGGCTAGGTCAGACCCTCTCGGCTCGGGTGACGGTGGTGGCGGAGGATGGTGCCCTGCTGGGAGATTCGCTGCTGGATCCGGAGGCGGTGAGGGGTGCCGAAAGCCACGCGAACCGTCCGGAGATCGTGGCCGCCCTGGAGCAGGGATGGGGCAGCGTCCGCCGGTACAGCGCGACGGCGCGCAAGGAGATGCTGTACGTGGCGGTGCGATACCAGCGGTCCGATTCCAGGGGGGTCGTGCGGATCTCCATGCCGCTGGACGCGGTCGACAAGGCGGTGGGGCAGCTACGGACGATCCTGTGGGCGGCGGGGTTCATCGGCCTGATCCTGGCGATGGCGATGAGCCTGCTGGCAACCCAGCTGGTTTCCAGGACTCTCAGGAGAGTCGTTGGGGTGGCCCGCAGCATGGCTGCGGGTCATCGGATGCAGCGGGCCGAGGTGAGAGGCGACGACGAGATCGGGGGGATCGCCAGCTCCCTGAACCGCATGGCCCAGGAGCTGGAGAGCACGGTTGCGACGCTGGCTGCCGAGCGGGACCGGATGGAGGCGGTCCTGGAGGGGATGGCAGAGGGGGTCATCGTGGTTGACGGCCGCCAACAGGTCGTCCTGATCAACGCCAGCGCCCGCAGGCTGCTGAGCGCAGACGACACCGCGGTGGGAAAGCCGCTGGCCGACCTGGTGCGGGCACCTGCGTTGCTGGAGCTGGTGCGGGAGTCGGCCCGGGGGCAAGGCCAGGAGGCCGAGTTTGACCTTTTGGGTCCCCCAAACCGGCGTATCCTCGCGCGCGCCACGCCACAGCGGCTGGAGCGGGGAGTGGTTGCGGTCCTGCACGACGTGACACGGATCCGACACCTGGAAACCGTCCGGCGCGACTTCGTCGCCAATGTCTCCCACGAGCTGAGGACGCCGGTCAGCGTCATCCAGGCCAACGCGGAAACACTGCTGAACGGGGCGATGGCCGATCCGGATCGGGCCAGCGCGTTCATCGAGGCGATTGGACGCAACAGCCAGAGGCTGTCACAGCTCATCGCCGATCTGCTGGACCTGTCGCGGATCGAGGTCGGCCGCTACCAGCTCGATATCCAGCCAGTTCCGGTCGAGCCGGTCGTCCAGCGGGTCTTGGACCTACTCGACAAGTCCGCTCGTCGCAAGAGCTGCACGCTGACCATGGGGGTCGGGGAGCAGCAGGCCGCCAGGGCCGACCCCAAGGCGATGGAGCAGGTGCTGATGAACCTGGTAGACAATGCGGTGAAGTACACCCAGCAAGGGGGGAGCATCCGCATCGGATGGCGCCGGATGGATCAAGAGCTCCGATTCGAGGTGGAGGATGACGGGCCAGGGATCGAAATCCATCACCGGGAGCGCATCTTCGAGAGGTTCTATCGGGTCGATCCGGGGCGGTCGAAGGAGCTGGGAGGCACCGGTCTGGGGCTCTCCATCGTGAAGCACCTGGTGGAGCTGATGGGGGGCCAGGTAGGTGTCGAACCGGTCTCCCCGCACGGCTCGTTGTTCTGGTTCACGGTGCCCACGGACGAATGACCAGGGTAGTGGGCGCCACCCGGGGGGAATCCGGCTTGGATGAAAGAGCCACTAGCCCCTGGCGGGAATGGGGGCAAACGGGAACCACATTGTCACACCGCTGTCACCGAGTTGAGGTATTCAGCCGGAGAGAGTGTGCATGGAGCAAGCAGGCACGGACATAAGGACGTTCGTCGTGTCCTGAGTGGCAGGATGGAATGGGCGACGAGTGTCGGTCGCAGCCAGGGCAGGAGGTACCCCATGACAGATAGAACGAAGAGGTGGGGGTGGTGGATTCTACCGGCAGGTTTGCTGCTGCTGTGGAGCGCCACCGCAAACAGCCAGGAAGCCGTCATCCCTGCCGAGGCGGGGAGTGGGCAGGGCGAAGCCGCGGTGAGGCAGACGGCAGGCTACCAGCGCGGTTTTTTCCTCCGGAGCGTTGACCAGCCGTTCGAGCTGCGGATCCAGGGTAGGATGCAGGGCCGCTATACCCATCTGCTCACCGATGGGGCGCCGGATGAGCTCGCCTTCTCCCTTCCGCGGATCCGCCTGGTCCTGGCCGGCCACATGTTCACCGAAGCGCTGCGATACCGGTTCCAGGCGGACTTCGGCGGGGGGGCTGTAACCCTCAAGGATGCTTTTCTGGATTACACCGTGGTCTCGGAATGGCTGGAGCTGCGGGTCGGCCAGTGGAAAAGGCCGTTCTCGCGCCAACAGATCAACTCCTCTGGGAGGCTCGAGCTGGTCGATCGAGCCATCACCGATCGGTTCTTCGGCGCCGGCCGCGACATCGGGCTGGCGATCCACAACGGCTACGAGAGCTCTCCGACATTGGAGTATGCCCTGGGACTCTTCAACGGGACCGGCGACCGGTCGCGGCTGTCGGGAGCCGTCCAGGTGGATCCGGCCAGTGGCATTGGGCAGATCGTCAATGGCTCCTACAGCAACGTCCCCGACCGGATGCATCCAGCACTGGTCTTCCGGGTGGGATACAACCACGGCGGCATCCGAGGGTACAGCGAGGCCGACCTGGAAGGGAGCGCGTTCCGATTCGCGCTGGGGGCCAGCGGATTGGTCGACCTGGATGCCGACGAGGATGGCAGCTCGGGGGTCATGGGCGAGGTGGATTTTGTGCTGAAGGCCTCCGGTTTCGCCAGCACCGGCGGGTTCTTTCTCTCCTCCACCCAGTCGGGAGAGGGGTTTGTCGACCAGTCCTTTGACGCCCTGGGCTTCACCCTGCAGGCGGGATACGTCGTGGCCGGTCGGATCCAGCCTGTCCTGCGCTACTCCCACATCGACCCGGACGGGCCGGACAACAGGCAGCAGGAGCTTCTGGGCGGGTTGTCCGTCTACCTGTTCGGCCACAACGTGAAATGGCAGACCGATGGCGGAGCGCTGGTCAACCAGGTGTCCGGTGGCAGCTCCACCAACTACCTCCTACGCAGTCAGATCCAACTGGCGTTCTGAACAGCTGGCCGTTGTGCCATTGCTGCTTCCGGTGGGAAGGGAAAACCCTCCGCCGGACTGCTACCCCCTGTCGGCTGCTGGCCTGTTGTGCAGGGTCTCGTACGCAGTCAGATCCAACTGGCGTTCTGAACAGCTGGCCGTTGTGCCATTGCTGCTTCCGGTGGGAAGTAAACACCCTCCGCCGGACTGCTACCCCCCTGTCGGCTGCCGGCCTGCTGTGTGGGCTTGGGCTTTGTCGGCCGATCGTCGCCGACTGACCGGGGAGGACCGATCGCCTCCACGAGCTTTCGAAAGAACCGGCGGGTGTTTGAAAATGTCAAACCGCCGTCACACCGCTGTCACAGGAGTCCCCTAGAGTGAACCGCAAAGGAGGCTTCCATGCGAAAACGCCGGTTCTGGTTTGTGGTTGCAGCGGTGGTATTGGCGATGCAGGTCGGGTGTCAGGGGCGGCAGGGGGCGATCATCGCCATCGACGGCTCAAGCACGGTATTTCCCATCACCGAAGCGGTGGCCGAAGAGTTCCAGAAGGTCCATGAAGCCCGCGTCACCGTGGGGGTTTCTGGTACCGGTGGTGGCTTCACCAAGTTCTGTGGAGGGGAGATCGCCATGATCGGCGCATCGAGACCGATCAGGCCGTCGGAGGTGGAGAGTTGCCAGGCAAGAGGTATCGAGTACATCGAGCTTCCCATCGCCTATGACGGCATCGTCGTGGTGGTACATCCCACCAACGACTGGGTCGATCACATGACGGTGGCGGAGCTGCGGACGTTGTGGCAGCCGGAAGCGCAGGCGAACGTGCGCCGCTGGAGCGACGTACGGCCGGGGTGGCCGGAGCGGGAGATCCACCTGTTCGGTCCCGGAGTAGATTCGGGTACCTACGACTACTTCACCAAGGCGATCGTGGGCAGGGAGCATGAAAGCCGGGGGGATTTCACCTCCAGCGAGGACGACAACGTCCTGGTACAAGGGGTTGCCACCGATCCGCTGGCGGCAGGCTTCTTCGGTTACGCTTATTTTGCCGAGAACACCAGCCGGTTGAAGCTGGTGGCGATCGATGACGGAGATGACGGCAACGGCAGGGGGCCGGTAACTCCCTCGCTCCAGACCATCGCAGACGGCACCTATCAACCGCTGTCCCGGCCCATCTTCCTGTACGTGAACCGGAGTGAGGCGGACAGGCCGGAGGTGGGCGAGTTTGTGCGGTTCTACCTGGAAGAGGGGAGAGCGCTGGTGCGCGAGGTGGGCTACATCCCGCTGCCCGAGCGGGCCTATGAGTTGGTGCTGCGGCGCTTCGAAACCCGTACTACCGGATCCATCTTCGGGGGTGGGGGATCCGCCATCGGGGTGACGGTGGAGGAGATTCTGAGTCGGGAATGAAGGGGGCGACCCTACCCAACCGGCAGCAGCGGGCGGGCTGCGTGTAAGCAGTCGATGAGCGGTGCATGGCAGACGGTTCACAGGGATCCTCGGACCGGAGTCCTTCAGCCGACGGTGCAGGCCGTCTGGTCCGGCCTGTCTTGCGTCGGGAGCGGGTGATCGAGGCGGCTCTTTTGGGCTGCGCCTCCCTGTCGATCTTGACCACGGCGGGCATCCTGGGGGTGCTGGCCTTCGAGACGCTGGAGTTTTTTCGGGAGGTATCGCCGATCGCCTTTCTTGGGGACAGCCAGTGGACCCCGTTGTTCTCCGAGAAGCACTTCGGGATCTGGCCCTTGCTGTCAGGGACGGTGTTGACCTCGGCCATCGCCGTGGTGGTGGCTTTGCCGTTCGGTCTGATGGCGGCCATCTACCTGTCGGAGTTCGCTGCCGAACGGACCCGCCGGATCATCAAGCCGATGCTGGAGTTGCTGGCGGGGATCCCGACCATCGTCTATGGCTACTTCGCACTGGTGTTCGTCACCCCATTGCTACAGAAGGTCATCCCCGATCTGGCGGGATTCAATGCCTTGAGCCCCGGGATCGTGATGGGGATCATGATCATCCCGCTGATCTCCTCCCTGTCGGAGGACGCCATCTACGCCGTTCCCCGCAGTCTGAAGGAGGCCTCCTATGCCCTGGGGGCATCCCGCCTGCCCACCATCTTCAGGGTGGTGTTGCCCTCGGCGTTCTCGGGCATTGCCGCTTCGGTCATCCTGGCGGTCTCCCGGGCGGTCGGCGAGACCATGATCGTGGCCATCGCGGCCGGGCAGCAGCCCCGCCTGACCTTTGATCCCCGGGTCCCCATCGAGACGATGACCGCCTACATCGTGCAGATCAGCATGGGCGACACCCCACACGGAACGCTCGAGTACCGCACCATCTTCGTAGTGGGAGCGACGCTTTTCGCGATGACGCTGTGCATGAACCTGATCAGCCAGCGACTGGCGCGGCGGTACCGTATGGGAGGTGCAGCATGAGCACCTGGAACCACAACGGGAAGGGTGATCCTGGCAGCCGGAGCGCCCGCCGGAACAATGGCCGGCAAACTGACCCGATGGGGGTCAACCGGACAGGTAGGAGTGATCGGTTCGATGCCAGGGGCTGGCGCCGGATCGGAGAGAAGCTGTTTGTCTGGGCCTGTCTGGCAGCGGTGTTCATCCCGTTGCTGATGTTGGCATGCCTGCTCGGGGATGTGATCATCGACGGGATCGGCAGGCTGAGCTGGGGCTTTCTCACCAGCCCGCCCTCTCGTCGAGCGGGGTCGGCCGGGATCCTGACCGCCATGGTCGGCAGCCTCTACCTGGTCGGCTTGACGGCGGCCCTCGCCCTCCCGCTGGGGGTCGGAGCGGCCATCTACCTGGAGGAGTATGGGCGGCGAGGCCGACTCAGCTCTTTTATCGAGACCAACATCTCCAACCTGGCGGGAGTGCCCTCGGTGATCTATGGCCTGTTGGGGCTGGGGATATTCGTGCGGGCTTTGGGCATGGGACGAAGCCTGGCAGCGGGGGCCTGCACGCTGGCTTTGCTGGTGCTGCCCATCGTCATCATGGCCTCCCGGGAGGCGCTGCGGACCGTGCCCTATGCATTGCGCGAAGCGAGCTACGCGCTGGGGGTGACCCGCTGGCGCACCATCCGGTCGGTAGTTCTTCCGATGGCGCTGCCGGGGATCTTGACGGGTGCCATCCTGTCGATATCGAGGGCCATGGGGGAGACGGCACCGCTGATCGTGGTGGGGGCGCTGGCCTATATCTCCTTTCTACCCCGCGGGTTGGACTCGCCCTACTCGGCACTGCCGATCCAGATCTTCAACTGGGTCTCCAGACCCCAGCAGGAGTTCCTGGACAACGCCGCGGCCGGCATCGTGGTCCTGATGGCGGTACTGCTGGCGCTCAATGCGGTCGCCATCCTGCTGCGCAACCGTTACCAGAGGAGGCTAGACTGAGATGACGGAGCTTGCCCCGCAGCTATTATCAGTACCGTCACCGTCTGCCACACCGGTCGAGGATCGGAAAGCCTCCAATGGGGCAACCCTGCCTTCTGCGCGGATCGAACGGCCGGCACGGCGTGAGCAGATGGAGGAGAGCCCCAAGCTCACCGCCGAGGAGCTGTCTGCCTGGTTTGGCGCCAAGCAGGTCCTGCAGCGGGTTTCGCTGGCCATTCCGGCGAATCGGGTGACCGCCATCATCGGCCCTTCCGGCTGCGGAAAATCGACCTTGCTCCGCTGCTTCAACCGGATGCACGAGACCGTTACCGGTGCCCGCGCGACCGGCAAGGTCAGGTTGGACGGCCAGGATATCTACGCCAGGGGGGTGGATCCGGTTCTGATCCGGCGGCAAATCGGGATGGTGTTCCAGAAGCCCAATCCATTTCCCAGCATGTCCATTCGCGACAATGTGCTGTCGGGGCTGCGTCTGACCGGTCTGCTGAAACGGGAGCTGGCCGAGGGGATCATGGAGCGGGCATTGATCCAGGCGGCCTTGTGGGAGGAGGTGCAAGACCGGCTGTCGGAGCCCGGCATCAGCTTGTCGGGGGGACAACAGCAGCGGCTGTGCATCGCAAGGGCGCTGGCGGTCGAGCCGGAGGTCCTCCTGATGGACGAGCCCTGCTCGGCGCTGGATCCGATCGCCACCGCACGGATCGAGGACCTGATGCATAGTCTGAGCGACCGGTATACCATCGTCATCGTGACCCACAACATGCAGCAGGCCGCCCGAGTGTCGGACCAGACGGCCTTTTTGTTGATGGGCGAGCTGGTTGAGTTCGGTGCGACCGACCAGTTGTTCACCTCTCCCCACGATGTGCGCACCGAGGACTACATCACCGGCAAGTTCGGATGATCCTTCTGCTTTTTTAGGGTTGCCCATGACCAAGGCCCATACCGATCGGGAGTTCGAGGGCGAGCTGCAGGAGCTACGCAACCAGCTGCTCGAGATGGCTGGCCGGGTGGAATCGATGATTGCAGACTCCATCCGGGCGCTGGTGCAACGGGACAGCGATCTGGCGGTCCGGACCATCGAGGCGGACAACCGGGTGGATCGCGACGAGCTAGAGGCCGACGATCTGTGTCTGAGGATCTTGGCTCGCCGGCAGCCGATGGCCTCCGATCTCCGCTTCATCACCCTGGCGCTCAAAATGGTGACCGACCTGGAGCGGATCGGCGATCTGGCGGTCAACATCTGCGAGCGGGCCATCGACCTCAACCAGGAGCCGAACCTGAAACCCTACGAGGACATCCCGCGGATGGCCGGAGTGGTGCAGTCCATGGTACGCGAGGCCATCGACGCCTTCGTCACCGGAGACGTCCGGAAGGCAAGGGCGGTGGTGGAACGGGACGATGAGCTGGACGAGCTATACCACCGGGTCTTTCGCGATCTGCTGCACCTGATGATGAAGGACCCCTCTGGACTGGAACGGGGCATCCACATCCAGTCGGTGGCGAAGTTCCTGGAGCGGATGGGAGATCACGGCACCAACCTGGCCGAGCAGGTGGTGTTCATGGTGAAGGGGAAGGATATCCGGCATCCGGGCAGGCTGGAGGGGGAGAACGGGTGACTGTGAGGGAAAGAGCTCGGGGATCGGGAGAGGGATCTGCAAACGCGGTCACGTTCACGATCAGTCGCTCACGATCACCCTCAGGCGCTCACGATCACCCTCAGCCGCTCACGATCAGTCGCTCACGATCACTCTCAGCCGCTCACGATCACCCTCAGCCGCTCACGATCAGTCGCTCACGATCACGATCAGGTTGGACTGGTGGGTTTGCGTGCTACTCCAGCCAGCCGATGAGCTGCTGGACGGCCGTGGATCGCTGCGAATCGGCGAGGGTCTCCAGCGGGAACCCCACCGCGATGACCTGGCTGTTCCAGATGACCGCGGCGGCGCCTCCGGTAGCGTAGGTCCAGATGGTGGTCTGGCCGGAGAGCACGTCGGGGTAGTCCTCCTCGTAGGTCACCCCGAAGGTGAAGTCACCAGCCTGGTTGGTGTTGGCATCGTCGGACACGTAGGTCACGTGGAGTACCTGGGAGAGCCAGGTCCGATCGGAGGCGTAGCCGACCTCCGAGCCGGTGACCACCAGCTTGCCGCCGCCGTTGACGTAGTCCTTGACCAGGGTGCGCTCGGTGGTGTCGAAGGTCAGATCCCGCAACCCCTCGTCGCCCAGCATCCAGAGCACACGATCGTAGTCGGACAGGTGGACCAGGCCCTGCAGCACCGCCTCGTTCGAGGCGATCGAGAAGGACTCGCCAACCGCGACACCCAGGCTGGCGGCGAAAGAGTGGGTGGGTGACAGGTAGCTGCCGCCCAGGACGCGATCGAAGCCGTCCACGATCAGCCAGCGATCGCCGGTGGCGCCATAGGTGTCGGAGGGGTCGGAAGTGCCCCATCCCTCGGTATGGCGCACGATCCTGAGGTGAGGGCGTCCGGAGACACTTGCCTGGGTGAGATTGGTGTCGGCCAGTGTTTCCCAGGAAGAACCGTCCCAGGATCCCTGGACCCGGTAGGAGGTGTTGGCAGCGCCCAGGTCGGGCCTCCAGGTGACGATGACCTGGCCATCCTCCCAGACGGCTCCAAGCAGCTCGGGACCGGCATCGGGTCTCGGTGCGAGCCCGCTGGTGGTCAACCAGCGGGCGGCCGCGCGCTCGTGGAACATGCAGTTGGAGTGGTCGGCCGCGGTGAAACCGATGATAACCGGGTAAGACCACAGGTCGACGTCGCCGAAGGTGGTGGCCAGCGGAAGGTGGTCATCGAGCAGGCCGGCCAGGGTCTGGTTGTTGGCGCCGGTCCCGCCCCCCGAGGTGTAGTTGGAGCGCAGGCCACCCCCGGCAAGGGCGAAGCGCTCATAGCTGTCCAGCATGCCGTACAGCGAGTCGTACAGCTGGACCCCCAGCACGGCCAGGCCACCCAGGTCGAGGATATCAGCGGTGGCGAGATACCCCCCGGAGTGGGAGGTCAGCACCGTGTCGCCCAGGAGCGGGCGCTCGACGAAGCCGTCGCGGTAGAGAACGGAGAAGACGTCCCGAGCCAGGTTGGCGGCGCCTCCCGGATCGTGCAGCTTGCCGAAGTTGCCGCTGGGGTAGCTGACCGGTCCCTGGGGCGCGACCAGCACGGCGTTCCTGCCCGAGAGCGCCTGCTGCTCCCCCAACCACTGGGCGGCCACCTTCTCCTCCACGATGGCGTTGTGCCCGTGCAGGTGCAACACCAGGTTGACATCCGGCCAATCGTAGAGACCGGCCGGAACCAGGATCAGCACCGTGCTGTCGGTCCAGCTGGCGCTGGGATGGGGAAAGGGTGCCGAGGGAAGGTCGATCAGGGTCCAGTGGCCGTATCGGTCGGCGGTCCAGACCGCCTCGGGGATCCGGGAGTCGCCGACGACCGCACCCAGGCCGGCCTCGACGGACTGGCCATCGGCCGACAAGTGTACCGATCCGTTGGCGATCACCGGGTCGGCCACCGGACCGGTATAGCTGACCGAGAAAAGCCGGGTCTCGTTTGCCTGCAGCGGCGACAGGTCGCCGATCACCTGGAACGGTCCCTGCACCGCGAGAGCGAGCGGCTCGGTGGAGGCCATCCCTCCGACCTCGTAGACTTCGAGCTGGCCGGTGGGGACGGGCGAGCCTTCCACCGTGTAGGGCAAGGTCAGCTGAGGCTGCACATCCAGGCGAAAGGCGGCGGAGCCGTCATGCCCGCCCAGATCGCCATCCATCCCGGAGTCGAGGGCAACTTCGGCCTGCGGGTCTGCGACCAGGTCATCCTGGGTGTCTGCCACCGGGTCGATCGAGAGATCCAGGGGGCTCTGGTCAGGCGGATAGATATCCTCCGACGGCTGGTCGAGCTGGCCCCCATCCGGCATATCGTCCTGGGGACCCGAATCGATCGGGGCATCCTGACGATCGGAGCAGTTGCTGCCGCCCCCCGGGCAGCGCGCCGAATCCGCCACGCAGCCAAGACTGGCGGAGGCACACCAGATCAGGCCACAAAACACAACCAGCAAACGTCTCAACTGCCCTGCCCTCCTGTCGATCACCCTGCTTCACTCGGCCTGTCGGCAGCCGGACACGATCGGTGCGACATCAGACGACGGCGGCCTTGATAGCCTAGCGCTCCGCCGGATGGAGGGCAATGGACCGTCCTGGTGACGACCTCTTGGCGCGCCCTTTCAGGGCTTGCCTCCTGCTAGCCCCGCCTTTCAGGGTGGAGCCCAGGTAGGCAAGTGAACAGGTCAGGGCAAGCTGTCTGCTCCCGAGGGGTCTACTGGGCGTAATGGGTCAGCTCCACGTAGGCATACCCGCCAACCGGCTCCCCACCCCGGGTGGCGTCGACATCGCACAGACCCTCCCAGTAGATGGGGGTTACCATCATCGGGTGGTGGAACTCCTGGTCGTCCAGCATGGGGTCGATGGTCGCCACCAGGTCGATGGAGGGGATGGTCAATGTCCAGCCGGCAGGGTACACCCCGCCGGTGTGGGGGCTTTCCCACTGGCCCAGCACCTCGATCCCGATCTGCTCCGGATCCAGCTCCTGGTAGCTTCCGTCTGCTCGGATGAAGGTGCCGCCGACGAAGTCCTGGCCCAGGTTGCCGCGCACGACGAACACCATGACCTCGGTCTGGTCATCCAAGCGGAGGCTATACCAGTCCCACCCCTCGTAGTCCTGTCCCATGTCGCCCCACTGGTGATCCATCCAGGCCTCGCCGGTCACCTCGACAGGCTCCTCGCCCAGTGTCAGGGTGCCGGTCACCTCCATTCGGGTGTAGGAGTAGTAGTAGAAGGGCTCCTGAGAACCGATCTGCATCACCCCATCACCGTACTGCATGACCGCCGGCTTGACCGCTTCCAGTTGCAGGTCGATGGCATAGCCGTCCAGGTCGGCCGAGATCTGGTCGTGGCCGTCATGGCCGGACATGGTCCAGCCGTCCACATCCAGCAGGAACCCGACCTCCGCCGCATCCCGCTGATCCTCCGTGCCGATCCTGGTAGCCAGGTGAAAGGACTGGGTGGCCAGATCGGTGACGGCAAAGTGACCGATGTAGGCCACGATACGCCCGGAGATCCCCTGGAAGGTGACCAGCTCGAAGCCGTAGAGATCCTCGGCGGGAGTCGTGAGGGTGCCGGTATAGTACCACCATTCGATCATGCTGGAATGCGGCGACTCGTCCCAAGGCAGCTCGATGGGAGGGCCCATCTCCTCCGCCAGGTCGGTCGCGTCGTACTCCACCTCCACGTCCAGCTCCACGTCCAGCTGCCCGACCGGATCGGCCGCTGGGTCGGACAGCGGTTCCTCGACCGGTTGGTCCTGTTGTCCCGCATCCGGTTGGTCAACGGAATCCGGCCGGGCGTCTGCCTCAGAACCTTGCTCAGCAGACGAAGAACATCCAGCCAAGAGGAGAACGACCAGCAGGAGCAAACGAGCTTTCATCACAAGATCCAATAGCAGACAGCCCAATTGGCGACCCACAGACTATAGCATCTTTCTCTCGAAGAATCTGGCCGACCTCCAACCATCGCCACGATCTGAACGGCGGCCAACGCGCCACGAGCGTCGGCCATCCTCTGGCAATCGGCCGGGACAGGTGCTCGTTGCGAACCGGTTGAAGGCGATCCCGAGTGGCCAACGGGTCAGCTCATCTGGCCCCCACTTGCCCGTTGATCGACGGGAATGGGGGAGGACAGCTCCAGGTACTTTCCTCGCCCAACCAAGGACAGGAAGGCGCGGTGGATTGCGGATGAGAATCAGGAGGGGTTGGACGGACCGATTCCGTCCGAGCCGTCCGGTCTCAAGATCTCTTCCAGCGCCTCCTCGACTCGGCGGAATCGGAAAGCGAACCCCAGCTCGTCGAGCCTGCGGGAGGCCACGTTGCTGCTCATCAGCAGTGCGCTTGCTGCTTCACCCAGGACCATCTTGAGGAGAAAGGCCGGCATGCGCAGAAAGGCGGGGCGATGGAGCACCCTGCCCAGTGCACGGGCAAACTCCTTGAAACGGACCGGCGCGGGAGCCACGGCGTTGATGACACCCTGGTATCGCTCGTCTAGCAGGGCCTGGGCCATCACCTCGGTCAGGTCGCCCAGGTGGATCCAGGGCAGATGCTGGCGTCCCGACCCGAGCGAACCTCCCAGGCCAAGCTTGAACTGAGGCAGAAGGGTGGAGAGCATCCCCCCACCTTGACCGAGCACGACCCCGACACGCAGGATGGCGACGCGGGTCTGCTCAGAAGCGGCCTGTTGGGCGGCTGCCTCCCATCGGGAGCAGAGCGAGGCGAGAAAGCCGCTACCGGCCGGCGATCCTTCATCCACGACCTGGTCGCCGGTGTCGCCGTAGTATCCCACGGCGCTCACCGAGACCAGCACTCTCGGTCGGGTTTTAGCCCTGTGCAGACCCTCCGCCAGACGCTGGGTGGTCTGAACGCGGCTGTCCACCAGCTCCCGCTTCCTCTTGGTTGTCCATCGCCCGGGCAGGATCGGAGCCCCTGCCAGGTTGATGACCGCATCGGCCCGGTCGATCTCCTGGTCCAGCCGCTGGTCCTCGCCCGATGATTCGAACAGCTCCATCTTGTCGCCGAGCCGGGCGCGGGCTCGGTCCGCGCTGCGGACCCAGGCGACCAGCTGATGATCCTCGCGCCACAACCGGGTGGCCAGGGCGCCTCCCACGAACCCCGTGGCGCCGGTGATCAGAATCCGCATCGAACCCCTCCGTAGTGACCATGGTTGCAGTAGTACGACCCCAGCAACGGGTCGATCGGTCTATCGAGCTCTGCTTTTACCCTGACCTCCTGGCAGTATAGAGACCGAACGGTCATTGCCGCCAGGATCCAATCGGCCCACCCAGCTTTGACCCCGGCCTGCTCCTGGCACGTGGTCCAAATGGCGATCGACAACCTTCTCTGGTCGAATGGTTGGCACATTCCGTTACGGATCCGGATGGGACCGGCCCGCAAGCCGGGGGAAGAACCGTCCGGTGCGCTGCAGGTAGTCCTGGTAGCGCTGACCGAACCGTTCGACCAGCTGGGCCTCCTCCAGCTTGAGCCGGGCCGTCATGAGCAATCCGAACAGCAAAAGGGCGGCCAGAGCGATGGCCCAGCAGCCCGACAGTCCCGCGATCGACAGAAAAAACAGCAGGTAGGCCGCGTAGATGGGGTGACGCACCAAGCGGTAGGGCCCATGGGTGACCAGGCGATGATCGGCGCGAATGCGCAGGTTCAAGTCGAAGTAGCCCCCCAGCGCGCGATGGGAAAGAACCAGCACTCCGATGGCGCAACAACCCAGGACGGCCGAAGGGATGCGTACCCAAGGGGGCAGGTCCACCAGCGACCAGGCGATCGGTCGGGAGTAGAAGAGGTAGGAAAAAACGGTGGCGAACAAGAGCAGGCTGAACGCGAACCGCACGCCCAGAATCAGCGGCCCCTCCTGGGAGACCGCTGGCCTGGAAAGCAAGGTGCCGGTTTTCCAGCGGAAAAAGAGGCGCACCCCGCTCAACATCAACAGCAGGGAAATGACCGTCAGCTTCCAGAGGTTCATCGGTTCCATGGGTACTCGATGCGGATCGGAAACACGCTCCCTGTGTACTGGCGACTGCTTGAGGAACGGGTTACTCTCCGGTATCGCGCTCATCGAGCCTGCCGTAAAGAGGGGTGATCGAGAGGCCGATTCTTCCGCGCTGGCCGTTTGCCCGATGGACTTCCGCCAGATGGACAGCTGTCCACCAACTCCATTGACAACCGCAGGCCGGCAGGTGGTAGAGGTAGGGTAGTTCCACCGCTACCCGCAAGCTGCATGTGAGGAGGCGCTCCATGGTGGTCGCACTGGTCGTGATCGGAGTGATCCTGGCGCTCTGGATCCTGATCAACCTGAGAACTTCGAGACCGGACGGGGTCCACATCAAGAAGGTGCATCCCTACCGCAAGCTGATCCCCTACGTCATGAGGGGTCGAAACGAGGCGGTGGTCTACTTCGACGCCAGCCCCGACGCCGAAAAGCTGCTGGAGTACCTGGAGCGGGCCCGCAAGCTGTTCGACGTCGACCTGACCCACTGCGTGGTGGCCGCCTGTGCCATCGGCCTGTTCGAGAACCCGGCCATGAACCGGTACATCATGGGCCGCCGCTACTACCAGCGCAAGGGGAGCTTCATCAGCTTCTCCATGAAGCGCAAGCGGATGGACAAGAAGGCCAAGCTGTCCATCGTCAAGATGGAGATGCAACCCGAGGAGACCTTCCGGGAGTTCTGCCAGCGCGTCAACGACAAGATCGACGTCGAGCGATCGGGGCGGCGCACCTACTCCGACAAGGAGTACGACCTGTTCGGCCTGATCCCGCGGCCGGTTCTCAACGGGGCGGTCCGGTTGCTGCGATGGCTGGACTACCACGGTCTGCTGCCCGGCTCCTTTATATCCAGCGACGGCATGTACACCAGCATCTTCGTCGCCAACCTGGGGAGCCTCCAGATGGCCGCCGGCTATCATCACCTCTACGAGTGGGGGAACTGCTCGCTGTTCTTGATGGTGGGACAGGTGGAGGAACGGCCGGTGGTCGTGGACGGCCAGGTCACGGTAAAGAAGGTCCTTCCCCTGCGGTTCAGCTACGACGAGCGGATCGAGGACGGGCTGACCGCCCGTTTCGGCATCGAGAGCGCGGTCCGGGTGATCGAGAACCCGTTCGAGTGGCTGGGGTGCCTTGCGGAGGACGGCAGCGACGCCCGGCCGCTGGGATCGGGGGCGAAACCAGAGGCTGCATCCTGAGGGGAGGCGGAAAAAACCGCACCTCGGTTGCCCGCGGAACACCCCGGGACAAGACGCGATCGTCACAGGGAAGGGCTGTGTCCTTCAAAGGCACTCGGCTGCCGATAGCCCAAAACGATTGCCTAGGTTGCACGGGGCGGAGCCTGGGCATTTCCCCTCGCCTACGCGACTCCACCACCCACCGGCGGTTACCCATCAGTAACCGCGTCGCCTGGGCATTTCCCCTCGCCTACGCGACTCCACCACCCACCGGCGGTTACCCATCAGTAACCGCTCGGCGGGTCCCGGTGTCCACCCTCCGGCTCGGTCAAAGTCCAGGCTCCGCGCGTGGGCCTCGGCGGGTCCCGGTGTCCACCCTCCGGCTCGGTCAAAGTCCAGGCTCCGCAGTTCGTCCAAGCAGTGTTCAGTCAAGTCGGTTGATGCAATTGAGCTCGCCACAATCACAGAGCGCACTTCATGGGAGAGGGAGGTCGAACCGCCTGTCCTCACTCCTCTGCCCACCGGGTTGGATAGCTCCCTCCAAAAACCACCGATAGCTCAGGAGAAGAAGGACACCACGTGCGGGGAAAGATGGATCAGCAGGTCGGAGTAGACCTCCAGCAAAAGCCCAGCCAGACCCCATAGAGGAACCAGGGTCCACAGAGTGTAGCCCCGCCTGAACACCCGGTACCTGGACTGGGCATAGTAGTCCCAGGAGTAGAAGCCGAGCACCTTGTCGCAGAGAAAACCCCAGGCCACCTCGAACAAGCTGATGATCACCGCCCAGGCCAGGAAGCGAAAGCCGACGAACCAATCGCGTATCAGGGCGTGAAACGGCTCGAAACCGAACAGGAGCCCCAGGCCATGAAGGGGGATCATGTACAGGCTGACGAACCCCTCCAGGTACTTGCGGGGCACCCGCCGCTGTAGCCGATAGCCCAGAGCCCGCTCGATGCCCGTGACCGAGAAGATGACCTCCAACGACAGGCCAAACAGGGTGTAGAGCACGAAGCGGAAGGAGTAGGCGATAACGACATCCATGACGATCTCCCGACTCTCTGCCTACAGCATGATCGCCTGGTCGATCTCCCTCTGTCCGGTCAGCCGGGGAACCAGCCGGTCGTAGATAAAGTTGGGCAAGATCCGGTTGAGGAAGGTGAGGATCCGCATGGGCCAGGGGTAGAGGTAGACCGACCTCCTCTTGCGGATGGCCTTGGCGATGAGCAGGGAGGACTTGCGCACCGGCACCATGAAAGGCATGCGGAACCGGTCGTGTTGGGTCATGGGGGTCTCGATGAAGCCGGGGTGGATGCAGGAGACCGACACGCCATGGCGGCGGAGATCCACGCGCCAGCTTTCCAGCAGGCGGGCCTGGGCCGCCTTGGAGCTGCTGTAGGAAGCGGCGTTGGGCAGACCGCGGAAGGCCGCCAGGCTGGAGACCCCGACGAGCTGCCCCTGTCGCCGCTCCACCATGGAGGGGATGAAGGGCGCCAGGGTGTTGATCATGCCGAAAAAGTTGATCTCCATGGTCTTGCGGTTGATCTCCGCGGAGAACTTGTCGGCCGGATTGAGACCGCCCACGCCGGCGTTGGCCACCACGATATCCACCAAGCTCCAGTCGGCGAGGAGCTGGTCGCGGATGGCGAGCATGGCGCCCTCGTCGGTGACGTCGGCGGGGAAGATCTTGACCTCGGCTCCCGCCTCGGTGCAGGCCGCCTGCAGCTCCTCCAGCAAGGGCGCCCGGCGGGCCACCAGCGCCAGCCGAGTCCGATAGGAGGCGAGCAGCAGCGCCAGATCCCGGCCGATGCCGGTGGACGCGCCGGTGATCAGGAGGGTCTTGTCTCGAAAATAGTCCTGCATGGTTCTCCTTGTGATTCCTAAATGGTCAGAGGCCATCTGGCAGTCCGGACCATCTCCGACCTGGCTGCTTCCGTCAAGACACCCTCGACACCCGGGTCTGATCGCCTTGCGGTGAACACAGGTCGTTGCCGCCCGCAGACATCCACCCGTGCCAACACCGCGGAGCACTCCTGGTGTTTGCCATCTCCATTCGCGCCACAACTCGGCCGGTTCTCGGGAACCCCCAGAGTTCTGTCGCTTTTCGCGCCACAACTCGGCCGGTTCTCGGGAACCCCCAAGGTTCTGGCGCGTTTTGCGCCACAACTCGGCCGGTTCTCGGGAACCCCCAAGGTTCTGGCGCGTTTTGCGCCACAACTCGGCCGGTTCTTGGGAACCCCTAAAGTTCTGTCGCTTTTCGCGCCACAACTCGGCCGGTTGTCCACAACAGGGGGGGACGAGCTGCGCAGTAGAGGCTCAGCCCCCCTGCCGCTGGAGCGTCTGGTACAGGTCGAAGGCAGCCTGAGGCTTCAGGTCGTGGTGTACCACCTGGCTCACCGCCTGGATCATGGCGGCGGGGGCCTCCGACTGGAAGATGTTGCGGCCCATGTCCACCCCGCATGCCCCCTGCTGAATCGCATTGTAGGCCATCGTCAGGGCTTCCCTCTCGGAGACCTTCTTGCCGCCGGCGATGACGATGGGGACAGGGCAGGCGGCGGTCACCGTCTCGAACCCCTCCTCGACGAAGTAGGTCTTGACGTAGGTGGCTCCTAGCTCGGCACAGATCCGGGTAGCCAGTCGCATGTACTTGGCGTCGCGGGCCATGTCCCGACCGACGGCGGTGACGCCCAGCACCGGGATGCCGTATCGGTTCCCCAGGTCGACCAGGCGGGTCATGTTGTGGAGGGAGCGGGTCTCGTACTCTCCCCCGACGAACACCTGGACGGCCAGCGCCGACACGTTCAAGCGGATGGCGTCCTCGATGTCGACCGCGATCTCCTCGTTGGAGAGCTCCTTCAAGATACTGGGGCCGCCGCTGGCTCTGAGCACGATCCCTCGGGTATAGGTGGGGGGGACGAGGGAGCGGAGGATACCCCGGGTACACATCAGGGTGTCGGCAAAGGGGAGCAGCGGCACGATGGTGACATCGATCCGCTCCAGACCGCTGGTGGGTCCCATGAAGTAGCCGTGGTCCACGGCCAGCATGACCGTCCGGCCCGTCTCCGGGCGAAAGATGTTGTTTAGCCGGTTCACCATACCCCAGCCGAGCGATCCGCATCCTTTCAGTTTGGTCGGCTCGACCTGTTGGGGAATGTCGGGGTAGTAGTCGTGTGTGTCCTTGGTGCCTTCGATGTCCGGCATGGTCGTTCTCCTGGCAAGGTCTCGGTCACGCGGCTGAAAGAAACCACAGTTTGCCAGGGATGCCAATCCACCTGCACCGGTTGGGTTCCAGGGAAGCTGCCAGCGCCTTCGCTGCCTGTTGTGGGGCCGTACTGGCGACAGCATCTGGAATTTCCGGGTGAGCTTGTGCATAGTGCCGGCCGTGGCCAGGAGCGCCGGGCTCTGGCCACCCGAACAAGCCATCATACCAAGAGGCCTACCCAATGCCCTCTATTGCTCGATTCAAAGCGCTGGCGGCCATCAGCGCACGCCAGCCCAGGACCACGATCGAAGACCGGCGCCCCTATTCTCGGCGCTACGCAGAGCAGACCTTTTCGCTGGCCGAAGCGCAGAAGAGACTGCCGCGAGCGGTCTTCGAGGCCTTCCGAGAGACCTGCCGGTCGGGCCATCCACTGGATCCGGCCATCGCCCCCATGGTCGCCCATGGCATGAAGGAATGGGCCATCGACGAGGGGGCGACCCATTTCAGCCACTGGTTCCAGCCGCTGACCGGGATCACGGCGGAGAAGCACGAGTCCTTCCTGACCTTCGAGGATGGCGGCGTCATCGAGCGGTTCGATGCCAGGGAGCTGGTGCAAAGCGAGCCGGACGCCTCCTCCTTCCCCTCGGGAGGGCTGCGCAACACCTTCGAGGCCAGGGGGTACACCGCCTGGGACCCGGGAACCCCCGCCTTCCTGGTGGCCAATCCCAACGGAAAGACCTTGTCGATCCCGTCGGTCTACCTTTCCTATACCGGTCAGACGCTGGACGAGAAGACGCCGCTGTTGCGCAGCAACGAGGCGATCAACCGGGCGGCCAGACGGCTGCTCCACCTGCTGGGCCGGACCGAGGTGAAACGGGTGGTGTGCACGGTGGGTGCGGAGCAGGAGTTCTTCCTGGTGGACCGCGCCCTGTTCGACCTGCGGCCCGACCTGGTCACCTGTGGCCGCACGGTGTTTGGAGCGCCCGCGCCCAAGGGGCAGGAGCTGGAGGACCAGTACTTCGGCTCCATCAAGGAACGGATCCTGGCGATGCTGGTGGACGCGGAGCACCAGCTGGTGGCGCTAGGGATCCCGGTGAAAACCCGCCACAACGAGGTGGCGCCAGCCCAGTACGAGTGCGCCTTCCTCTACGAGGTGGCCAACGTGGCGGCCGACCACAACCAGATCATCCTGGAGAGCTTGCGGCGAACCGCGGCTCGGCATGATCTGGCCTTCTTGAGCCACGAGAAGCCTTTCCGGGGGATCAATGGGTCGGGCAAACACAACAACTGGTCGATGGCCACCGACCAGGGCGAGAACCTGCTCGAGCCGGGGCGCAGTCCGTCCGCCAACCTGCAGTTTCTGCTCTTTCTGCTGGCCACGGTATCGGCCGTGCACCACCACGGTGGCATGTTGCGCGCATCGGTCGCTTCGGCGGGTAACGACCACCGTCTGGGCGCCAATGAGGCCCCTCCCGCAATAATGAGCGTCTTTCTGGGAGAGGACCTGATGGCTCTGCTGGACCAGATCGAGACCGGCGAGGATACCCCGGATCAGCGGCACAGCACCATCGAGTCGGGGGTATCCAACCTGCCGGCCATCGCGCGCGACACCACCGACCGCAACCGGACCTCCCCCTTCGCCTTCACCGGCAACAAGTTCGAGTTCCGGGCGGTTGGCGCATCGGCCAGCATCTCCTTCCCCAACTGTGTCGTCAACACCGCCGTGGCACAGAGCCTGGACCGCATCTCCGATCGGATCGAGCGGGCCATGCAGGCCAACGGACTCACACCGATGCAGGCCGCCACCCAGGTCCTCCCGGAGCTGATCACCGAGTGCCGTCCCGCTCTGTTCAACGGGGACAACTACAGCGCGGCCTGGCACGAAGAGGCGGTGCGCCGTGGATTGGCGCTGGATCCCAACACGCCCCAGGCCCTGCGGCACCTGGTCTCCCCCGGCACTCGAGAGCTGTTCGAGTCCTACCGGGTCCTCTCCGGCGCGGAGCTCGAGAGCCGGCAGCGGGTCCGGCTCGAGGACTATTGCCTGCGCATCCTGATCGAGGCCCGGATATCCCTGGAGATGGCTCGGACCGGCGTCATCCCGGCGGGCGTCACCTACCTGCAACAGCTCGCCGAGACCGCCCACCAGGTCGGGCGGGCCGGCATGCAGGCCAAGCATCTCCGCGAGCTGACCGGAGCGGTGGCGGGCGCACTGGAGAGGACCCAGGAGGCGCTCGCCGACCTGGAACGGGAGATCGAGCAAACCCAGTCTCAGGGCGATCAGCAAATCCGGGCGGACTGGACCAGCTCTCGGGTCATCCCGGTCATGGAGCGGCTACGCCAAGGGGTGGATACGCTGGAGACGCTGGTAGACGACGACCTGTGGCCCTATCCCAAGTACCGGGAGCTCCTGTTCTGCGTGTAGCGGATGGCCGGCAGTGTTCAGGTAGCCGCCGACAGCACCGAGTCGGCGATGATCGGCGAACTATCGACAGATTCAGGGGACAGCTGTTCCAGGGCGCAGCCAGGATCTGGCATGTCTGGCCCTTTCAAGGGACAGAAAACGCTCACAGGCCATCCGTAAACGCCACACTTGGGTTTCCGACGCCAAGCCGATCACTCCACCAGAGTGACGTTGGTGGCGCTGTTCTGAGTGCCGAGGTCCTTGAGGGTCGTGG
The DNA here is from genome assembly GCA_016931535.1 of Bradymonadales bacterium. Lineage (GTDB taxonomy): Bacteria > Myxococcota_A > Bradymonadia > JAFGEP01 > JAFGEP01 > JAFGEP01. Next base: position 24,495 of record JAFGEP010000051.1, on the reverse strand, counting down.
TCTCGCCAACCGCCCCGATGACGGTGATGTTGGCGGTGGAAGGGCCGAGGTAGATATCGGCCGTGGATGCGGAATAACCGCCGAAGTGGTTGTCCTCGATGAGCCAGTGGGTGTCCTGGGTGTCGAAAAGGCCGATGTTGACGGCGGCCATGCCGGTCCCAACGAAGGTGTTCTGGGTGATCTGCCCGTTGTCCACTCCGTCGGCGAACACCCCTTCGAACAGGAAATCGGCATCCGGTATCCACGAGGGCCCGAGCTGGTCCTCGCTGTGGATGGTGTTTTCCCGGATACGGGCCGTGGAGGAGACCCGGGGTGAATCAAGCAGATGGACATAGGAATGGAGCTCGACGGGAGCCCATCCGGAGTTGGAGCTGCCGAAGCTGTTGTTTTCGATGAAGAGGCGGCAGCTCGCCTCGGGGGCTGTTCCGATGGGGCCCAGGTCCCAGCCGAACACCGCTGCGACGCCCTCCTCGAAGTACACCCCTCCGGCCTGTTGGGTCTCGTTTTCCCGGATGGTGTAGGTCCCCCCATTACACTCGGCGAGCCAGAAGAGGGGTGCAGGGAGCGGGCTGTCAGCCCGGTTGCCGACCAAGGTGAGCTGGGCGTCGGTGAGGTTCCAGAAGCCGCCCAGGAGAAAGGCGTCGCTCACCGAGCAGCCGTTCATCACAAACACCCCTCCGAAGGGCTTGCCACGGCCGGAAAGGAGACTGCCGTTGAAGCGGTCGGTCTGCTTGAGGAACTCCCCGTGGACCAGGACGGGCCATAGCAGGTTGGTGCCGATGGAGAACTCCGGGCCGGTCCGGCCTAAGAACCGCACGTTTTTCAGGTTCGCGCTGGCCTGGCTGGCGTCACCGTCGTCCAGCCCGTTGTGGCGTCCGGTGACAAAGAACCCTCCCAAGGCATCGTTGAAGTCGTGATGCAGCCCCCACAGGGTGGAGCCTTCGACGACCAGGTCGAAGTCTCGAATGAGATAGTCCCCTCCAACAAAGATGAAGATCCAGGGCCACTCCTCGAAGAAGGGCTCCGGCCCGTGTGTGAATCCGCCGGCGACCGTCTTGATTGCGGTCTGGCCCACGCCCTGGCCGGCGAACATTCCCGTGAAATCCTCGGCCAGGATGGCCTGGTTGAGCAGGTAGAACTGCCCTTCCTCGTGCACCAGTTGCACCCGCTCCGTGGGCAGCACGTTGTCGAAGGCGCACTGGAGGTTGTCGGAGTCGTACCCGAAGTGAGTCTCCACCAGCGCTTGTAGAGCGCCGTGCACCGCGTTCCACCGCTCGAAACGAAGCAGCAGCAGATCGTAGATCTCCCGGTCCTCCCCGCTCAGCCCATTTCCTGCGCCGTCCACCAGCTCGTTGGCGATGGAGTCGGGATCGAGGTCTTCACCGAGGTCGGCCAGGCTGTAGACCTCGGTAGCTCTGAAAAGCCAGCGATCCAGAGTGGGCGAGTAGTAGCCCTGGCCAAACCGATAGGGAAAGAGAGGGGGGTTGGCGGCAACGTGGGGAAGCCCGTCGGTTCCCACGACGGGGAACTCCAGTTCGGTCAGTACCGCCGCGAAGTCGAGCGATTCAGAGGTGCCGATCAAGATCCACTCGGTCAGCTCGGCGGGATCGTACCAGCTGTAGGTACTGCCTTCCTCCAGGCTCCAGTCGTGGGGGTAGACGGCGATGAAGGAACGATCGCCGGCCGCGAAGCGGAGCACATGGTCCGGATCGCAGTCAGCTACCGGGACTCCGGCCGGCCCCAGATCGGGCGGGGTATCTGGAGGGACATCGGGGACGAGGTCGGGCTGGATCTCCTCGACCGGTTCCTGGACCACATCGAACGCATCGGAGATCACGTCGGTCAGATCCGGGCCCGCATCAACGATGGGGGTGTCGGTATCTCCACAGGCAAAATGCAGTAGCCCCAAGACGACCAGCCACCTGAGATTCTTATTGTTCATCGACGATCTCCTCGACCTGGTAATCTCCCTTTTACCCGATGATCGGTAACGAAACCCTCGGTAGAGATCAACGATAGGGATCAATCGGCGAAACTGCAATGACAACAGGAAAGGACAAGCGGTGAAACAATCTGGCAGCCTCAGAGACCAGGCTCATGGGTCGCAATGACAGGGCGAATGGATGGACAAGCGGCCGCTGCCGTCGCATAAAGGACCGGCCAAGAAACGGGGTCGACAGTAGGCCCCCTGGAACCGGCCGGCACGGGAAATACCGATGATCTCTGCCGACACCTCATCTCGTTGGCAGCGGGCGACCCTCTTCGTCCTGCTCCTCCTGCTCGGACAGCCGGTGCCGAACGGAGCGGTCCAGGCACAGGCTATCGAGGGCTCCGGTGAAGGGGCACCCGGGGGCACCTTCACCCTGGCCGAGGCGGTGAGCCGTGCGGTGGAGGCGAACCCCGACTTCGAGATCCTCCAGGCCCGGCTGGATCAGCAGCAGGCGGGGATCCGGGTGCTTCTGGCTCGCCTTCTGCCCAACGCCTCGGTCACCGGGTCGTTCACCCACAACGACCAGGGGGTCCAGCTCGGCGGCTCTACCGTTGTGCAGCAGGATGAGATGACCTGGAGCGGAAGTCTGTCGCTCACCCTGTTTCGCCCACGTGCTCTGAAGGACTACCTGGTCGGCCGGCGGGAGATGGAGGCCGCTCGTCTGGAGACCCGCTTTTCGCGATCTAATCTCACCCTGGCGGTCATCGAGCTGTACATCGGGCTGGTCCGGGCCCAGGCATCGAGGTTGGCTGCCGAGACCTCACTGGCCAGACGGGAATCGTTCCTGGCCGCGGCCCGCGAGAGGTTGAGGCACGGGCTGGCGGACCGCGGCGAGCTGCAACGGTCGGAGCTCACCGTGCTGGCGGCGCTGTCCCAGCTGGAACAATCCCGTGCCCAGGAGGCGTTGACCCAGGAGGCGCTGGCGGTGGTGTTGGATCTGCCCGCCGGGACACAGATAGTGCCGACCGGAGAGTTGGCGCCGCCGGGATTCGAGAGGCATTCTGCTGAGGTCGGCATGCCGCCGGCGGTCCTGGCGGAAGAGAGCAGGGTCGCGCTGGAAGAGACGGTAATCACTCTGGAGGAGCTGGAATCGGGTTTTGCACCCGAGAACCGGGACGACCTGGAGGCGGCCTTGCAGCTCGAGAGACGCGACGACCTGGCTCGGCTCTTCACCTGGCTGGATTTCCTGCCAGAGGTCCTCCTGAGTGCAGGATTCACGCAAGGGCCCAGCACCTTTCGGGACCCGGATGGCTTCTCCTGGCAAGTGGTCCTGAGGGCGGTCTTCACCTTGTATGACGGGGGCCAGCGCTATGGCCTGATGGACCAGGAGGAGGCGATCCGAGCGCTTCACCGCGCCGAGCTCCGGTCCACTCGGGCGCAGGCCCGATCGGAAGTGCGGACCGCTGCCTTGGCGGTGCAGAGCTGGGAGCAACAGCTGGCGATCGCCGAACGGGCGCTGGTCATCAGCCGGGAGTACTGGTCGGACACCATCCGGCGCCTCGATGTCGGGCTGGCGAGCTTGCTGGAGGTGCTGGATGCCGAGGAGCAGCTTTCCACGTACGAGGTGCGGGCCCAGGTACTGAAAGAGGATCTCTGGCTTGCCCAGTGGCAACTGGTCCATGCTCGCGGCGAGCTGCTGGAGGTGTTTTGATCACCGGATCGCTCGTTTCGGCGTGAACGTGGTCGTTATCTGGTCGTGAACCTGAACGTGGTCGTTGTCGTGAACGTGCTCGTGATCGACCTACAAGCACAGCCTTGTCAGCATCGCCACAACTCTGGCCAACAACTCGGTTCCCCGCTGGTAGGTCTCCCGCTCGATGCTTCCAATTGTCTTGTATACGTCCAGGATGGCCGCACACTCCATTGCGGAACCTCTCGCGATGGCGTAGGTCCTGGCCTTGTCGTCACGACCCGTACGTCCCGCCGCTTCGGCGATGTTGAGCGGGATGGACATCGAGGCGCGACGGAGCTGGTCTGCCAATGTAGCGAAACCACGAGGGACACAATCGAACAGCGGCGCGCAAAGTGCGAAGAAGGCGATGGAAGAACGGTAGACGTCGAGTCGTTGGAACGTGAGCATCACGTGAGGTTGTCGGCAAGAAGAGCGTGATGTTTACTGGGGAGGTGCTTTTCGTTCACGTTCACGTTCACGTTCAGGTTCACGTTCAGGTTCACGTTCACGGAAGAGACGGGAAGCAAGCGGAGAGGCCACAAAAAGCATGAAAGGTCTGGACAGAGAGACCGGCGACAGGCCGGCTGGAGAGACCGGAGGGGCCGGTGGCGAGGTCGGAGCGCCGGGGGTAGAGAGACCCGGCGACGTCGAGTTCGGACCGGAGCTGTGGGCCGCGATGGTCCGGAAGCCGCACTGGGCGGTGCGATTGCTGGGATGGCTGCTCGTGCTGGCGCTGGCGGGTGTCGTGGCGATGCTGTTTTTACGCCAGCCGGAACCTGCGGCGCCCGCCGCTCCCGGCGGCATGAGGGGAGCCGGCCAGCGGCTGGCCACGGCGGTGCGGGCCGTTCCCATCGAGAGGGGGACCGTCATCGAGCGGGGCAGCTATCCGGGGCAGATCGAGACCTACCTGGTGGATGTCACCCCCGACCTGTCGGGCCGGCTGGAAGCGGTCCAGGTCCGCATCGGGGAGCGGGTGGAAGCGGGGCAGGAGCTCGCCCGCCTTGACGATACCGACCTGCGGCTTCAGCTTGACGAGGCCGAGGCCCAGCTGGAAGCTGCCGATGCGGCCCGGCGGCGCGCATCGACCCAGCGAGAAGCGGGCCGTAGAGAGCTGGAACGGGCCGACGCGCTGGCCGACGACCAGATCGTGAGCGCCCAGGAGGTGGATACGTTGCAGGCCCGCCTGGACGCACTGGAGTCGGAGCTGGATGCAGCCACCGCACAGCGGGCACAGGCCAGAGCGCGCATCGCCTTGCTGAGGCAGCAGATCGACGACTGCTCGGTGGTCGCCCCCTTCTCGGGCACGGTGAGCGATCGATACCGGGATCCCGGAGCCTTCGTGCAGGCCGGCGCCCCCATCGTCCGGCTGGTGGCGGATGGCCCGTTGCGCGTCCTGTTCTCGGTACCGGAGGCGGAGATCGGGCTGGTCTCCCCCGGAAACACGTTTGTCGCCAGGGTGGCAGCCACGGGTGATCTCGAGGTCACCGGCCGTGTCGTGGGGATCGCCGGGGAGGTCATCGCTCAGGGCCGGATCGTCCGCGTCGAAGGGGAGCTGGAAGGGGCACCCGACACCTGGTTTGCCGGGATGTATACCGAGGTCCAGGCGGTACAGCGGGTATGGGAACAGGTGCAGGTCGTTCCGGCCCAAGCAGTGCTCAACCGGCTGGTGGATGGAGGGATCGAGGCGAGTGGGATCTTCCGGGCAGATGCGGAACACGCCCGCTGGACACCGGTTAGCGTGATGGGACGAGAAGCGGATCGGGTGGCGATCGAGAGCCAGGCGGAGGTCGGAGAAGCGGTTCTGGTGAGCGGCCACGAGGATCTCACCGATGGAGCGGCCATCCTGGTCGTCGGGGCCAGGGAAGGCAGTCGATGAGCTCCCTGATCCATCTCGCCATCCGGCGCCCCATCGGCACCGCCATGCTGTACATCTCCCTGCTGGTGGTCAGCCTGATCGCCTACCGCAGGCTTTCGGTCGACCTGTTCCCCAGCATCGACTTCCCCGCCCTCTCCATCGTGACCAGCTACGAAGGGGTGGGACCGGAGGAGATCGAAACCCTGATCACCCGCCCCATCGAGCAGGTGGTCTCCACCATCGAGGGGGTGGAGTCGATCGAGTCCAGCTGCTCGGAGGGGTCGAGCCGGGTCATGCTCCGGTTTCGCTGGGGAACCGATCTGGATGCGGCCCTCAACGACATCCGCGCCTACCTCGACCGGCTGGTCAACCGGCTTCCAGAGGACGCTGACCGCCCGGTGGTCTACAAGTTCGATGTCTCCATGATGCCGATCACGGTGATCGGAATGAGCGGCGCGGGCGATCCGCGGCGGTTGCGGACCCTGGCCCAGGAGACCCTGGCGCCCCAGCTCGAGCAGGTGGACGGAGTGGCCGCGGTGACCGTCCGAGGTGGACGGGTGCGAGAGATCCAGGTGGAGCTGGACGCCACCAACCTCATCTCCCACGGGATCTCGGCAGGCGAGGTGGTCGCGGCCTTGAACCGCGAGAACCGCAATGTCTCGGCGGGCGACATGCTTTTTTCGGGACGGCAGGTGTTGGTGCGTACGGTGGGCGAGTGGAACGGGCCCGAAGAGATCGAACAGGTGGTGGTGACCACCCGCGGGGGACGGCCGATACACCTGCGAGAGCTCGCGACGGTGCGGGACACGGTGCAGCGGGTGCAAGGCGAGCAGCTGATCAACGGTCAGCCCGGCATCACCATGGCGGTACAGAAAGAGTCGGGGGCCAACACGGTGGAGGTGGTCGATGCGGTACGGCAGCGGATCCATCAGCTCAACCGGGAGTTCGAAGGCCGGATGCACCTGACGGTGCTGAGGGACAACGCCAGCTTCATCCGCAACGCGGTCAACAACGTCCAGTCCTCTGCCCTGCGGGGCGCCCTGCTGGCGGTGCTCGTCCTGCTCTTCTTCTTGCGGAGCGTGCGCTCCACCCTGATCATCGCCACCGCCATCCCCACCAGCATCATGGCCACCTTCCTCCTGATGTACTTCGCCGGCTTCACCCTCAACGTGGTGACCTTCGGAGGGCTGGCGCTGGGGGTGGGCATGCTGGTGGACAGCGCCATCGTCGTGCTGGAGAACATCCAGCGGAAACGGGACGAGGGGGAGGAACCGATCCGAGCCGCCTTCGACGGCACCCGCGAGGTGGCCTCGGCCATCGTGGCCTCGACCTTGACCACCATCGCCATCTTCGCACCCGTGGTCTTCATCGGGGGGATCGCCGGAGCCCTGTTCGGCCAGATGGCCGCCGTGGTGACCTTCTCGCTGCTCTGCTCCCTCCTGGTGGCGCTCACCCTGGTCCCGACGCTGGCTGCCCGCATGCCCAGGCGTTCGAGCCAGAAGCGGGTCGGGATAGTGTGGCGGGCATCGGGAGTGGTCCAACGAGGTTTCGACTCGGTCGAGGGCGGCTATGGCTCCCTGGTCCAGAGTGCGCTCAGGGTGCCCTGGTTCGTCATCGCCGGCGCCGCGCTGCTCCTGGCGGCCAGCCTCCGTCTGGTTCCCTATGTCGGCATCGAGGTGATGCCCGAGACCGACGAGGGCCGGATCGACGTGGACGTCGAGCTCGCGGTGGGGACCCCGATCGAGACCACCTTTCCCTTGATGCACGAAGTCGAAAGAAGGGTTCGCAACGTGCTGGAGGAGGGGGAGCTGGTCAACCTGATCAACAACTCCGGTTCCGCCGGGCGCTGGGGAAGCGGAGCCACCCACCAGGGTTCCCTCATGGTCAACCTGGTCCCGGTGGTCGAGCGCACCCGCAATATCGAGCAAATCATGGGCGCCATCAGGCAGGCGCTGGCCACCATCCCGGGTGCCGAGATCCGTGTCCGGAGCGGCTCCGGCAACTTTCTGTCTCGGATGATGCGAGGGGGGGTCGGCGAACGGCTGGAGGTCCTGGTCAAAGGACATGACCTGCAGGCCGCCGCCGAGCTCGGCAAACGGATCTCCCAGACCATGGCCTCGGTGGAGGGGGTGACCGATGTGCGCATCGACCGGGAGGAGGGGTTGCTGGAACGCGCCGTCCTGGTAGATACCACCCGCTCGGCAGACCTGGGCCTTACCCGCTCTGACATCGCCAGCGCCCTGGAGACCTACGTGCTGGGCCGGGTTGCCACGAGGCTGAGGGAAGGGGGCAACGAGTTCGATGTCCGGGTCCAGCTGCGCGAGGAGGATCGGCGCGAGGTCGAGCAGCTGGGCCGACTCCCGATCATGACCCCCACCGGACTGGCGATCCCGCTCTCCTCAGTGGCGACCGTGGCCCGGCGCGAAGGGCCGGTCTCCATCTCGCGACTGAACCAGGAGCGGGTGCTGCGGGTCCTGGGGGGACTGGGAGAGCGCGACCTGGGGTCGGTGACCGCGGACCTGAACGATCGGCTGGCGCGGCTCGACCTGCCAGAAGGATTCACGGCGACCATCGGCGGAGAGCAGGCCGAGCAGGAGGAGACCTTCTCCGGGATGCTGTTGGGGGTGCTGTTGGCCGTCTTTCTGGTCTACCTGGTGATGTGCGTGCTGTTCGAATCGCTGCGCCATCCCCTGGTCATCATGGTCACGGTGCCCTTCGCCGCCATCGGCGTGGTGGCCACGCTCATCCTGACGAAGACCACCTTCAACATCAACTCCTTCATGGGGTTGTTCGTCCTGGTCGGGATCGTCGTCAACAACGCCATCGTGCTGATCGACTACACCAACCTGATGCGCCGCGAGCATGGGATGCCCATGGTCACCGCCCTTCTGCTGGCCGCCCGCCGCAGGCTCAGACCCATCCTGATGACCATGTTCACCACCAGCCTGGCCCTGGTTCCCCTGGCCATCGGTCTGGGAGAGGGAAGCGAGCTGCAGGCCCCACTGGCCCGGGTGGTGGTCGGTGGGCTGGTCAGCTCGACCTTGGTGACCCTGCTGCTCATCCCCTGCGTCTACTACCTGGTCGAACGGCGGCGGGAGGCGCAAAGGATACGGGCCATGACCGGTTCCTGAGGCCCGGCGGCCCCCGGCACGAGCCGCCAACAGGAACTGGCGAGCGGCCCTGGCAGGCTGGCGCGACGGCCCCCCTACCTATCAGGTGGGGCACGCCACACAGGGTAAGGGCGACAACTAGCACCCGCCTTCGACCGGACTGCGACGATCCGGTCGGGATCTTGACCTCGGAAGGGCGATGGCACCCCTCATCAACCACATCCGCTGCAGCTCCGCCCTCAACCGCTCGGGGATCCCGTCGGTCGACTGGTGCATCAACCCCTACGTGGGGTGTGCCCACGCCTGTCTCTACTGCTACGCCTCCTTCATGACCCGCTTTTCGGGCCACACCGAGCCCTGGGGTCGCTTCGTAGACGTCAAGACCAACCTGGTCGAGGTCCTGGTCCGGCAGCTGCGTCGAAAAAAAAGCGGCACGGTGGTGCTGTCCAGCGCCACCGAAGCCTACCAGCCGATCGAGCGAGAGACCGAGCTGACCCGACGATGCTTGCGCGCCCTGGCCGACAGCGACCTGTCGGTCTCCATCCTCACCAAGTCCGACCTGGTGCTGCGCGACCTCGACATCATCAAGAGCTTCGGCGGGCTGCTGGGAGAGCGCCGCATCGAGGTGGGCTTCTCCATCACCACCCTGGACCCCAAGCTGGCGCGATTGCTGGAGCCTGGCGCCCCTTCCCCCGCCCTCCGGCTGGCGGCGCTTCAGACCATGGCCGCAGCAGGGATACCTACCTGGGTGTTCGTCTCCCCCATCATCCCGGGGCTCACCGACTCGGAGGTCGCCATGGAACAGCTGGTGTCGGAAGCCGGCCGGCGAGGCGCCGGCCAGGTGATGTGTGATCCGCTCAACTTCTACTCCCGGGCCGTCCACCAGCTGAGGTCCACGCTGCGCCGTCATGCCCCCGGTGCCGTCGAGGCTTTCGAGCAGGCGCAGCGACACCAGGAGGAGTGGAAGAGCCGCGTCATCGAGCGGTTCGAGGCAGCTGGAGGGAGAAGCGCCTGAATCACGCCACCCGGATGCAATCGGTGCGGGCGAACCCGGTCGGCGCTCTCCAGTGGTGAACCGCTCGCGGGGCAAGAGGTGGGTTCTGGGACAATCTCTACCTCTCCAGCCAATGCACACCTGGCCCCGGAAGCGTCGCAAGGAGGCTCGATCAGGCGTCTTGACTTGTGCGCACATGGTAGGCACACTATTAATGTGTATACTTTGTGAGCGTAGAAATGGCACGCATGAACATCACCTTGTCGGACCCGGTATACGAGGCGCTGATGCGTCTCGTCCCTCCGCGTCAGCGCAGCCAGTTCATTGGCAAAGCCGTCCGCGAGAAGCTGGAACGGCTCCGGCAGGAAGAGTCCGCACGTCTGTCAGCCGGCTCCTGGTCGTCGGATGGCAGGGGAGATGTAGAGACCGAGATCCGGAAGCTGAGGGAGGGGTGGGCGACGCGCATGGAAAACGGCGCGGGCACGGAGTCGGACCATGGCTGAGGTGATGCTGGACTCGGATGTCGTCATCTGGCATTTGCGCGGCCAGAAGGGCGTGGTCGATCATGTCCAGCGTCTGGCTGGCGAATGTCGCCTCGGGATCTCGGCGATCACGCGAACGGAGGTGATTGCAGGGCTGCGCGAACGGGAGCGGGAGGTGACCCTGGCCTTTCTGGATGCCTGTGAGGTGCTTTCCGTCGACCGCCAGGTGGCGGATCTGGCCGGTGACAGCATTCGTCGGCAACGCCGGCAGGGCGTCACGCTCCACGTCCCCGACGCGCTCATCGGCGCCACGGCCGTGCACCTGGGGATACCGCTTCATACCTGCAACGCGTCCCACTACCCCGAAAATCAGGACATCGTCTTGGTAGCAGCGACCCCCGATCCATCCTGATCGGCCGCCGGTGACAGCCCGTTGGTCTAAGAGGGAGAGACATCGACAAGATCAGAGGGGTGCAGTGGGCACCCGGTAGTAGCGGGCGCCGCTGCCTACCCCGATCCTGTCCATTTCGCCGGTGGCCTGTCACAGTCGCCGCGCTATCTTTCAGACAGGCATCGACCGGGTCAACGGGCGGCGGTGGGCGTCCGGTGGTAGCGGGTGCCCCTTCCCACCCCGCTCTTGACTACCTCGCCGGTAGCCTGCAGGTGTAGCAGCGCCTTTTTCAGAGCTGGCAGTTCGACCTGGAAGACCTCCGCCAGCTCCGTCGCCAGCAGGGGAAGGACATCCTGGCTCAGTAGCGACAGGATCCGCCGGCACAGATCGAGATCGACCGGGTTCCTGGTGGATCGGGAACCCGTCTGGCGCTCCTTGATCAGGGGTGCCCCCTCGGGTCCAATCGCCTCTCTCCGCTCGTCTGCACGGCGGGGTACCGGCTTTTTTGCCGAGGGCGGTCTGGCCACCGTTTTGCTTTCCCGAGATCCGTCAGGTTCGGTACCGATCCCCGCTCCGATCGGTTCGCCCAGGAGATCGTCGCGGCCCTCGCCGCCTTCTGGCGATCCAGAGAGATGGGGTGAGGTTTGCTGGTAGACGGCCCCCACGGGATAGGGGATGTGGTCCAATCCCGCGGTCAGGGGCTCGGCGATCGCCTTTTGCAGCAGAGGAGAGTCGGACGGATAGGGTGGTACGGCGACGGTGGCGGTCGCCGGTTCGAACCGGACGGAGGCGGGCCCGCCCCTTTTAGGGGAAGGGGGGCGGCAGCAGGGGGGGGACGGACGGCTCTGTCGAGCGCAGTCCGGGCAGAGGATATGGACCCTGTCGTCGCAGGCCGCGAACGGGTAGGTCCCGACCCCGCACCCCTCGCAGAGCAAGGGATGCCAGAGCCTGAGCAGCGGGTCGTAGCGTACTATCAGCTCCCGCCTCTGCTTTTTCCGGAGGACGGTGAGCCGGGCGGTACAGACCGGATATCGCAGCAACAACAGGGCGAACGGCATCACCGTGGCCTGGATGGCATGGTTGGTCACCAAGGTCTGGATGCGCCGGTCCCGTTCGCCGGGCAGGAGCGCCCGCTTGGACGACAGACCGGTGCTGCTGGACTGGCGGCGCATCCGGCGCTGCAGATCCTCGTCCATCTCCTGGAAGTAGCGGTCGGTGCGGATCACATCCCGGCGTAGCCGGCGCGCCACCGCAGTGCGATAGGCCACCAACTCGGCGGCTGCCCGCCGGATCGCCTCCTGTACCAGTGTGGTCTCGATGGCCGCCAGGCTCTCGACCGGTGGCCGTTCGGACAGCTCCACCAGCGGAAACCCGGCCAGGTTGGCGGCCGGTATGGGAACGCCCGACTCCAGGCAGACGGCCGCCGAGATCCGCGCCTCGCGCCGGTCAATGGCGGTAGCATCCACCAGGAAGTGACCAATCACCGACCAGATCGTCTCGGGGTCTCCGGGAGCGAACCGGAGGGCCACGTTCAACCCCTCGTATACCTGGGGGATACCGATACGGCCGGGGACCACCTGGACCTCGACGGCCGTGACCCCTCCCCGCTGAAGGGTCAGTCGGATCAACGAGCGGAGCAGCTCTGACCCGTAACTACAGGAGATGGCCCCTTCCACCGACCGATCGTCCGAAAGGCAGATCTCCTCCTCCAGCTGGTACGCCTCCCGCAGCGCATCCGGCACGAGGGCCAAAAGGGCTCCGGAATCCTGGGGCTCTACCAGAGCCCCCTGTCTCTCCAGGATCCGTCTCACCCAGTCCAGCGGCATCAGCTCATCCTCGAATGGTCGCCCACGGTAGATCCGGGATCGGGCGGTCGGCGGGGTTCACCCGCCGCATCAGTATACCCCCAGCTCGTCGCCAAAGATCAGGCTATCCGCCTGCTGCACGCGTCTCAGGTGGTCGTGCGCCCTGAGCAGGGTCTCGGCCAGCCTGTCAAACCCCTCCTGGATATCCTCCTCCTCTGTCGACCGGGCATAGACCTCGTACACCCGCTCGCCAAACTCGCGCTCGTCCTCGAGCGCACCGATCAGGAGGTCCATCTCGCCGATGACCAGCTCGAACAAGTTGATCCGCTGATCCAGGATGGCGAGCAGGTGCTCTTCCGCCGTCCCGGCCATGCACAGGTTGACGATCTCGACCGCCTGCTCCTGTCCGATGCGGTGAACCCGACCGATCCGCTGTTCGATCACCATCGGGTTCCAGGGCAGGTCGAAGTTGATGATACGGTGGCAGAACTGCAGGTTCTGCCCCTCTCCACCCACCTCCGAGCAGAGCATCACGCCGGTCTGCTCCTGGAACCGCTGCACCTGGGCCGATCGTTGGTGAGCGGGCATCTTGCCGGTGAAGGTGCAGTAATCGAAACCGCGCTGATCGAGCTCGCGGGCGATGGCCTCGTGGGTAGCCAGAAACCGGGTGAACACCAGGACCTTTCCGCCGGGGATCAACTCGCAGAGTCTGTCGATCTTGTGCTGGCGCCGGATGGCTCCGGCCAGCATCGCCAGCTGCTGCAACACCTTGCCCAGCTCGGGGGTTCGGGGGCTGGCGCCGGAAGCGGTACGGGCCACGGCCAGCGAGGAGCTTCCAGCCTCCTCCAGCAACAGCCTTGCGAGCGTGCGATCGGCTGATCCGGCGACTCGGGCGAAGGCCACGATGGCGTCGTAGAGCAGGCGCTCTTCTTGACTGGGTGGCACGATGATGGTCCGGGCCACCCGGGGAGGCAGATCGACGCCGGCCTGGGCCCGGTTATTGCGGATCATGACATCTCGGAGCAACTCCCTGAGCTGCTCATGGTCCCGGGGTTTGAGTGGATCCCTCCTATCCTGGAACCGCTTTCGAAAGTCGGACTCGGTGCCCAGGGTGCCCGGTCTTAGCAGGGTCACGATGTTGTATAGCTCGGTAAGGTTGGTCTCCACCGGGGTGGCCGTGAGCAGAAGCAGGAAGCGGGAGCGGAGGGCGTTGACCAGCTCCCAGCCCCGAGTGGCCCGATTCTTCAGGTGATGGGCCTCGTCCGCCACCACCAGGTCGAAGTGCCGAGCCAGCAAGGCATGGCGGTAGCGCTCGGTGCGAGCGATCGCCAGGCTCATGACCACCACCCCCGGTTGCTCCAGGAAAGCGGCCGGATCCTCCTGAAAGGCCGGCTCCAAGTTGGTGCGGGCCTCGATCCCGAACTTCTCCGCCAGCTCGGCTCGCCACTGGACCACCAACGCCGTGGGACAGAGAACCAGGGCGCGCTTCACCAGCCCACGCAAGCGGTACTCACTGAGCACCAGGCAAGCCTCGATGGTCTTGCCCAGCCCCACCTCATCGGCCAGCAGCACCCGACCGTGAAAGCGCTTGAGCACGTGCAGGACGGTCTCGAACTGGTGGGGGAAATGCTTGACCCCCTGCATGATCTCCAGCGAGAGCAGGCGGTCGAACCGTTCCGCCGTCTCCAGCTCCGCCGCCCGGAGAAGGAGATCGATCAGCCCCATCCCGTCCTGGGACGGTTCAGCCAGCCGCTTCAACAGCCCTGCCGGCGACGCCGCTTCGATGGAAAGGGCCGTTCCCTCGGGCGAGTCGTAGGGGACCACCAGGATCCGGGGGGTCCTGGCAGCCTCCTGGTCCGGCGGAGGCCTGATCTGCTCTTGCTCTCTGACGACGGCCCTGAACAAGGAGTTCCGTGCCTGATCCGACGGCCGCCCTCCCTCCTTTTTCCTGTGCTGCGCAGACTGGATATGCAGGTTGTATTCGGCTGCGATGGACAGATCCTGCAACCGCTTGAGGTCGGTTCGGTTCAGCTGCCCCCAGAACAGCCGCTGGAAACGCTTGACGGCGGTGGCCAGGACAGCCCAGTCTCCCAGGCGGGCGGCGCTGGATAACAGCAGTTCGTGTGCCATCTTCAGCTCGGGCACACAGGCCACCGCCTGCTGCGCCACCTTGAGCATGATAGCCGGCTCCACTTCGCATTTCCGGAGGGTATGGATCAAGACGCCCCATGTCTGCTCGTCGTCGGGCGCCAGCCGCAGGATACGGTAGGCGACATTGACCGCCTTCTCGTACCGCCCTTCGTGATAGGCAGGCACCAGCTGCTGCTCGTAGAGGTACCAGACCTCGCTGATTTCCGGTCCCGTAGGCCGACGATCGGGCCGACCGGGCCTTCCGATCTTCAGTCGGAGGTGCTTGGGGCTCATCCAGAACGACATCCTGAGCAGTGCGTCACCCGACAAGGATGCAGCGAGGGTCCATCTTACTGCTGCCGTCACGGTTTCACCATGGCCCAATGAGCGGTTGGCCGGTAGCCGCACGGCGGCGCGTGCGTGCCGATCCGCGCCGTCTGCCTACCCCAGGAATTGGACGGGTGATAGACGGAAACCCGGGCGCTGTACAGAGCAGCGGTACGCTGCCACAAGAACCACCCGGATGATCTCTATCGTTTGGATCCAGGGTCGATGACGGCGTTCGACCGTTCCGGAAGCAAGAGAGCTGTACACTTGCCGCTCGGCTCGAGCTCGGGTCACGGTCCTCGGGCAGGGGGTTGCGCTGTGGCAAGCCGCTGATGAGATCGAGTTGTCGGAAAACCGCATCAGTACACCTGCCACCCCTACTCGGGCGGCAGGCAGGTCCCGAAGGCGCGGATGCTCGGCACCAGCCCGTCGGGGATCACGGGAGGCGAGGAGATGGCGAACCGGTCAGGAAAGAGCAGGGCATCGGTCCGGTAGACCACGTCCACGAAGTAGATGGAGTTGTCGCGCAGCGGAAAGGGGGTCAGCGCGCCGTACAGGCCGCCACCGACCTCGTCCAGGGTCTGGTTGAAGTAGAGGAGCGAGTTGTCGTTGCTCCAGAACACCCGCACCTCCTCCACCTCCAGCGAGGAACCGCCGGTATCGACCTGAGCGGCCACCGCCGTGAGATCGCCCTGGGCGGTGACCGTGACCGTGGGGGTCAACGGGACATAGGAGAAATCGGGATCAGCGGTCAGGTAGTGTCCGAACCACAGCAATAGCCCTCCCTCCTTGTGGAGGTCTGCCCGCTCGTCGATCACCTCCTCGTCCTCGATACCGGTCAGGCCGTAACAGCCATGGTCGTAGTTGCCGATGATCGAGGTCCGACGCGCATCGCCTGGAATGGCCCCATAGGTCGCGTTGTGGGCGGTGAGGGGGAAGAACTCGTCGGTCGAGCCGTTCATCAACAGGATGGCGGTGGTGGTTTCCGGCAGGAGCACCACCGGATCGAGGTGGGCGATGTACTCCAGCCACTCCTCGCTCTCGACGGTGAGCTCCGCCTGTTCCAGCAGAGCGTGCTGCCACGCCGAGGGCGACTCGACCGCCAGCGCCATGCCGCCGGTTCCCGACATGGGAACGGCGGCCACCAACCGGTCGTCCGCGGCAGCTACCATCAAGGTGGCGATCGATCCGGCCGAGAAACCGGTCATCCCGATCCGATCCGGATCGACGTCGGAGCGGGTCTGAAGGCAGGTGATCGCCCGCATGCCAGCCACCGAGTGGCTCCAGAACCAGCTGCCGCGGATATCGGTCAGGGTATCCCACAACCGGTACCCGTTGTCGTAGGTCGGCCCCCTCCCCTCCGACGTGTTCTCGGCATTGTTACCCGAGCCCGGCCCGCTGTACGAGATCACCATGACGTCCACCAAGGCGGCGATCTCGGCGGCCTGCTCCAGGCTGGCCTTGCCGCCCAGGCCGTGGGCCTGGACCACACCCGGCAGCCGGCCATCGGCCCCATAGCGGCGAGCCGCATAGCCCCGAATCAGGATCGGCACCAGCTGGCCGTCGATCGACTCCCAGGATCGATAGCTGACGTTCCAGGCCTCCACCAGGGTCGCCCCGGACAGGGTGGTGCGCTGATCGGTAAAGCTACACGCTGCGGTGGCCGGATCGCGGATGGCCACCCGGTCGAACAGGGGCGGATCGCCTCCGGTCTCCTCGTCGCCATCGGCATCCCCGAGATCGATCGCGAGGTCCGGTTGCCCGTCCGCGAGATCCCCTCCGTCGTCCGGCGAGAGATCCGCGTCCGGCTCGTCTTCTGCATCCCCATCTAGCGCCGCATCTCCTGGACCGCTGTCGGGGTCGGCGTCCGGCCAGGCTGCATCCAGGTCGCCCTGGTGCAGATCGCCCTGTGCGTCGGGCTGCTCGGAGGTGCTCGGCGTCTGGTCGGCGCATCCGGCGAGGAGCGCACAGGCGAGGCACATGACCAAAAACCAGCGGTTCGGGTGGGTGGCGTTCTCTGGCGTTGGCGGTGAGCTGGTCTTCATTTCAGGCTGTTCGTTGACAGTTCTACCTTTTCGGCAACCCGCCGACATCGGCGATTGACCGCTGGTAGTGTACCGCCTGCCGTTGGTTCTTGAACACAATCTTACCGGCGCCCGTCTATCATTCGTTGTCCCGACCAAGGAGCCAGGCCGATGGCGTCGCTTCCTCTCGAGAAACAGACCGGACGAGCCGGGTTGGTATTGGCCGGCGCGCTTCTTGTGCTATGCAGCGGATGCGGGCTGCTGGAGGAGCTGAGAGGTTCGAGCGAGGAGGAAGAACAGGGCCCCCCGGGGTTCATCGGCTCACCCTGCCTGACCGATGCCGACTGCGACTACGAGGACGGCCTGTGCCTGCGCGAGCGGGATGGCTATCCGGGCGGTCTGTGCAGCCAGCCGTGCGAGCGGCTGTGTCCCGACCTCGATGGCCATCCGATCACGTTCTGCATCGAAAGCACCCCGGACGAAAGCCCGATGTGCCACTCCCGCTGCGACTTCGGGCTGTTTCCCGGGACCGGCTGCCGACCGGGCTACCGCTGCCGGTTGACCCCCAGAAGCTCGGAGCCCGAGGTCCAGTACGGCACCTGCCTGGTGGACGACGGGCTGCCGGACCGGTACTCGGACTGCCTCGAGGAGCTGATCGCACTGGAGGCCTCTTTCGATCTGACGAGCTATGCGCCGCGCCATCCGGAGGGGCATCCCGAGCTGACCTGTTCCATCGAGGATCCGGTGGCCCTTCACAGCCCGATCCGGGCGGTCGATTTTTGCGGAGTCGGCGGCTCCTGCTCCCCCATGCTGATGAGCTGCCAGATGGCGCTGGCCATGGTCGATCTGGCCGACATCGCGGACGAGCTCGGCCTGGTGGCGGTCGAGCACTGGGGGACGGTCAACTGCCGCACCATCGCCGGAACCGACCGGTTGAGCCAGCACGCCTTGGGGATGGCGATCGACCTGACCCGGTTCTTCGACCTCGATGACACGGTGTACAGCGTGGAAGACCACTGGGAGGCCGACACCGACCAACCCCGGACGCCCCAGGGCCGCCTGCTGCACGACCTGGTGCACGAGCTGCACGATCGGTGGGTCTTCAACGTGATCCTGACGCCGGACTACAATGCGGCCCATCGCGACCACTTCCACCTCGACCTGACCGAGGGGGAGCATTTCTTGAAGACCATGCTCGACGGTGAATGAGCGGATGGGCTGCGCGAAACCGTGCGATCGATCCCCCTCCGGACAAGGGCTGTCGTCGAGTCTACTATCGAGAGGGGTTCCGGCGCGGAGCGCCGTGACAAGATTAGCCCCCGGCAGCTTGCTGCCGGGGGAAATCGCGAGCTAGGAAGAGGTGAGGCGCGGAGCGCCGGCACATCCCGAAGACCATGCTCGACGGCGAATGAGCGGCTGGAACGACGAGGTCCGGACCGAACTGCCTCCCCCCGCCTAAGGCTGGCGTGGCCAAAAATGGGGTTGACACCCCTATCACGCCTATGGTAGGCGAAGTCCGGCGCTGAGCAGTTGAAGGATAGTGAGACCTGACGGCATCGAGATCGAGGTAAGCATCCATTGGCGGCGCAAGGCAACCTCTCTTTGGGCAGGTAATTGGCGGGCATCAGAAGGAGTTGAAAGATGAAAAGGCGTAGTGGTGTCAAGTCCGGCGTTGGCGGCATGCTTGGACACTTTACGAGTATGTTCTAGAGCTGCAACTAGATTTCTTGACAGAGATTTCTAACAACTAAACCTCATACGGGCCCCAAATCTCTACACTCGCCGCTTAGGAGCACCTTCCCAGGACCATGCTCGACGGCGAATGAGCGGCACCAGCGACAGCAGCGCAAACAGCAGCACCCCCAAATAGCTGGGCTCTCCGGCCTGGTGGCAGCCACAACCGTCGCCGTCGCCGTCGCCGTCGCCGTCGCCGTCGCCGCTGATGTTGGCGTCTGCCGGCGGGTCATCCTGAGAAACCGCATCCCCCAGATCGTCCTCCTCCTCCACCGGCCCATCCAGGCCGGGCTCCTCGCCCGGCTCATCCAGGCCCGGTTCTTCGGCATCCGCATCGGGCATCTCCGATCCCTCGATCACGACCAGGTAGGCGGTCAGGGTGTCGGGCGGCAGCAGGTGGGTGAAACTGGTGTCCTCGGGCGTGAGCCAACCTGCGGGCAAGGGGGGCTCGTCGGATTCGGGCAGCGCTCCCTCCTGGTACCGGTACCAGCCGATCTGCCCTTCGATCGCCTGCTCCAGGTCGAGCTGCACCGCGAGGTTCAGGTCGGTGTTGTCCCGGTTGATCGCCCAGATGGCCAGAATTTGGTCGGGCCGGCGGACCGCGGCCGCAAACAGCCTGGGATCGCCCTGTTCGACCTCAAGCACCTGGCTGCCGGGCGGCGCCAACCGGGAGAGGAGTGTCCAGGCGTGGTAGATGGGGCGGAGCTCCCAGCCGCGGTCGCGGTACTGCCACAGGCCATACTCCATGCGGCTATGGCTGCCGGTTTCGTAGTACATGTCGTGGAGGCACCAGTGCAGCACGGAGCTCGCCCCCGCCGCCATGGCGCGCAGGGCGCCTTCTGCGGAGAACAGCCCCCGCTGGAAGGTATCGATGTCCGCCGACCGGTAGGAGTCGATGATGGCGGAGGACCCGAACTCGGCGATCAGATAGGGTTTGCCGCGGGCGGCCGAGGAGTCGTCGATGGCGGCCAGCCGTCGGGCGACGTGGTCCTCGATACCCTGGATGGAGCCCAGGTCGAAGTCATAGCAGTGGGAGTCGAACAGGTCGATGGCGTCTGCCGTGGCCTGGTCCTCGGTGCTGGCCAGAAACCAGTCGAATGCTCCGGTCTCGTCGGGACCGACCAGGAGGACATCCAGCTGGCGGCGATCGAGCTCGCCGGCCATGGCCTGCAACAGCGAGGCGTAGTCCTCGAACGGCGCGTAGAACTCCAGGTTGGGCTCGTTGATCAAGGTCAGGTAGCGGACCGCATGGATCTCCCGTTCCTCCAGCTCCTCGAGGAGATCGGCGGTGCTCGAGGCCAACGCTGTGATGTTGGAGCTCCACGGGAAGCACCAGGCCGCGGGCCGCCAGACCACCAGGATGACGTCGATACCCAGCGCCTCGCAGCTTGTAAGTTGCCGATACACGGCGTCCATCTCGGCGCTGTCGAAGGTCTGGAACCCCTCCGAAGGCTCCCACCAGGAGACCTGCACGAACATCCGCACCAGGCCGAGCCCCAGGGTCGCCAGCCTGCGCTCCACCAGGGTGTAGTCCTGCTCGGTGACCCCCCGCTCCAGGTTGAACGACTGCCAGAACATCGCATCCCACTCGGCGCCGAACCCAAGAAAGTGGTCCAGGACCACCTCATCGGTCACCGTGACGGTTCGCGGTCCCTCGGGATCCACCGAGAACCCGATCGGCTCCGACCAGTCGCCCGGCGCCCCCAAGATGGCCGCCCGTACCTGCCAGGTGTAGTCTCCCCCTAATAGGAACACCTCCTCTGACCGGGTCTCCCGAAGCGCATCGGGGAGGTGACGCTGGTAGGGGGAGATCCGCACCTCGTCCAGGACCGCGTCGATCCCGCCCCAGCCGTCCGCGTCGTTTCCCAGCACGATAGAAAGCCCGCCGGCATCGGGGGCGGCGGCGCTGGAGCTGCTGGCGGCCGGAGCCCCGTCCAGGCTGAGCCGCTGCCCTTCGGGGCCCCAGGTGAATGCGATGTGGTGCCACTGGCCCGCCTGCCAGGTCACTTCAGCCAGGCTGTTGGACTGGATCCCCTCGTGCATCACGTGTCCATAGACCGCGTCCTGCTCGGGTGCAACCAGCAACGACAGCTGCTCCTGCTCGTCCTTGTAGTAGGTAAAGAAGCGGTCGTACCCTTCGATCTGATCGATGTCCCGGTTCAGCTTCGCCCACAGCTCCAGCGTGCCCATGGCCGGCAGAAAACGGCCCTCCACCGGGAAGGTGACCGAGTCGGAGCCGGCGATCAGCGCTCCCTGGCCATGCCTCCCCTCGACGAATTGGACCCCTTCGCTGGCGGCACCGCCGTTCGAGGCCACCTCCAGCGACGATTCCAGCGGCTCGACCAGGAGCGAAAGACCATCCTGGACAACGGGACCCACCGGGTCGATCGCCAGCCGGGCGGCCACCACCGGCTCCTGACCGCCGGCCTCCCGCACGACCAGCTCGTAGTGGACCGGCTCTCCTCCGGGATCCTCGACCGGCAGCCAGGTAAAGACCACCCCCCGGGTGCTCAACTGGTCCCCTTCGCCAGGGAACACCGGCACAGGCGTAGGAGGAGCAGCCAGAACAGCGGCGGGTGAGGCCAACAGGAGAAGAACGGGCAGCAGAGCCAGCCCGCGGGCGGGGGGTACTCCCGCGCGGAGTGCTTGGATCGACCGCCGTGGCTTGCATTTGGCTGTGTTCCGCTTTTCGGCCATCGCCGTTCCCTCCCCATCGAGGTCGTTCTCTTACCGGAGTATCTTACCGAGTAAGCCCCCAAGATGACATTCCAGCGATCGCCGATTCATCCCCTCCATGAGTGTGCTGTCCGGGGATCACCCCAGTGCGACCACCCCTCCACGCTTGCTGTTGGAACGACAGTTGATCGACAGGCAAGGCAAGGTGCCAGGTTCTTCCCTGGTCGCGGGGGGTCGAGAAGACTTGCCACGCCCCGGTCCGATGTCCTATTGAAGGTGGTCAAACGACAGCCTACACTCTTGCCGACGAATCGAACGCCTGTCACCAGGGAGAACAAGCGATGTCACGATCCAGGATCTTTCTGCCCACCCGCTTCTGGTTTCTCATGGCCCTGCTGGCCTTCACCCTGACCGCGGTGGCGACCTGCGGAGACGACGAGACCCCCCAGGCCGATGTCGGGGACGACACCGGCCCCGATGCCGTCGTCGACCCGGTGGATGAGGAGATACCGCTCTGGGAAGAGGAGCCCGGCACCATCGAGATGGCCGGCCGGCCGGAGATGGACCTGGTCACCGTCGCGCACGAGGCGGCCAATCCCAGCGATGAAGAGGTGGTCATCTACTACTATCGGTCCGACGGGGACTACGAGCCCTGGGGCGTCTGGCTGTGGGCCATGCCCGGCGGCAACGGAGCCGACCACTGGGACTACACCCAGGACTTCGTGGTGGTCGAGGGGGTAGGCTACCTGAAGTTCCGCAAGGACGGCGCCGATGTCGGCGGAGTCTCGCCCATCAGTGCGGAAAACCTGTTCGGCTTCATCATCCGCAAGGATGCCGACTGGACCAAGGATGGCGACCAGGACCGCAGCTGGAACGTGGAGACCTCCAACGAGGTGGTGGTCTTCTCGGGCGACCAGGGGAACTACCCTTACGGTCCCTACATCCCCTCCTTCGAGGAGGCGGTGATGACAACCCCCACCACCATCAAGGTACGGCTCTCCGGCCGGCACGCCCTGGAGGTGGTACCCGACGACAACGGGTTTGTCGTCCGCCACGCCGACGACTCGCGAACCTATGAGATCGCCGACATCCAGAACTTCGACTCGCCGGAGGATCGGAACGCCAACTACACCGACCTGCTGCTGGTCACGCTGGCGGAAGGGGTCGAGATCGGGCCGGCGCTGGTCATCGAGCATCCCCAGTACCTGGAGCCGTTTTCCATCAGCACGATCGACCTTTTCGTCCAGGCTGCCGAAAGCACCCTGCCGGCGTCAGACTACCGGCTAGGCGCCCTCTACACGGATGGAAGCGACAATGTGGAGTTCAGGGTCTGGTCTCCGCTGAGCAGCGAGGTGGTGGCCAGGATCTACAGCGCTTCGGGAGCCACCGAGCCGGCCTACTCGGTGCCCCTGACCCTGGACGAGGCGACCGGTGTCTGGTCGGGGACGTTCGACACCGTCGATCCGGGCGGGATGTTCTACGACTACCTGGTGACCAATCGGAACGGGACCAACGCCTGCCTCGACCCTTACACCCGGTCGATGGACGCCTACCAGGACACCGGGGGGGCAGGCCGGGGGGCGATCGTGGACCTCGAGAGCGCATCGGCCACCCCGGAGGGATGGGCCGAGGACGCCTACTACGATCTCACCGCGCGCGAGGAGGCGATCATCTACGAGATCCACGTGCGGGACTTCACCATCGCCCCGGACTCCGGAGTGACCGGCCAACCGGGCACCTACCTGGCCTTCATCGAGAAGCTGGACTACCTGGCGGACCTGGGGGTGACCCACATCCAGCTCTTGCCGGTGCTCAACTTCTACTACACCGACGAGACCGACCGAGCCTACGAGGACAGCGGAACCGCCAGCGGCAACAACTACAACTGGGGGTACGATCCGCACAACTACTTCACCCCCGAGGGCTGGTACGCTTCCGACCCCACCGACCCCTATGCCCGCGTGAAAGAGCTCAGGGAGCTGATCATGGCCATCCACGAGGCGGGGATGGCGGTGACGCTGGACGTGGTCTACAACCACATGGCCGGCACGTTCCTGTTGGACTACATCGTCCCCCACTACTACTTCCGCACCAACCCCGACGGCAGCCTGACCTCCAACTCCGGCTGCGGTAACGACGTGGCCACCACGCGGACCATGGCCCGCAGGCTGATCGTGGACTCCACCCGCTTCTGGGTGGAGCACTACCACGTGGACGGCTTCCGCTTCGACCTCATGGGCCTGATCGACACGGAGACCATGGAGGCCGCCCACGCCGCCTGCGCGGAGGTGAACGAGCAGGTGCTGTTCGTCGGAGAGGGGTGGAAGATGTACAACGGCCCGGAGGGGACCCGCGGCACCGACCAGAACTACATGATTCACACCGACGACATCACGGTGTTCAACGACGAGATCCGCGACCTGCTCAAGGCCGGTGGTCTCAACGACCAGGCCCGCGGCTTTTTGACCAACCACAGCTCCGACACCCAGGACATCTTCCGGAACCTCATCGGCCAGCCACAGGACTACTACACCGCCGACGACCCCGGCGACAGCCTGACCTACGGCGAGGCCCACGACAACCTCACGATGCACGACAACATCGCCCACAACATGCCCTTGAACGACATCAACCCCGCCCAGCGGCAGGAGATCATCGATCGCATGCAGATCGGTAACTTCCTCATCCTCACCGGACAGGCCATCCCCTTCCTCCACGGCGGACAGGAACGGGCCCGGAGCAAGCCCCGCAGAAACTCCACCACCGAGATCATCGGCAACTTCGTCAGCAACAGCTACGACGCCGCCGACAACATCAACCAGTTCCCCTGGACCCTCGATGACCCCGCCCAGGAGCTCTACGCGTTCACCCGCGGGTTGATCCAGATCCGACGCGCAACTCCGGCCTTCCGGATCGGCGACCAGGAGGCGATCGACACCGCCGCCGCCCACATCCCCCACACCAGCGGCCTGGCGCTGGGATACTCCGTCACCTGGGAGGGCGACACCTACTTCATTCTGGCCAACGCCGGGCGATCCGCGGCGACCTTCGACCTGGGAACCGACCTGGCTTCAGCGGCGGTCCTGGTCGACAGCGACGAAGCCGTACTGGAGGGGGTCTCGGAGGCCAGCGGGTTCACCCTGGACGGCAGCCAGGTGACCCTCGATCCGCTCGTTCCCCTCCTGCTGCGTCTCGCGCAATAGACAAAAGATATCCAAAAACCGTGACCGTGAACGACTGAGCGTGAGCGACTGAGCGTGAGCGACCGAGCGTGAGCGAACCGCGCAGCAGCGGTCGAATCCCCT
>JAFGEP010000050.1 GCA_016931535.1 Bradymonadales bacterium | reverse complement strand
GCAGCAAATCCAACAGGCTCAGGAGGAGACCGAACGCCGCCTGGCAGAAGCCGCGGCCGCCGCCGAGCAGCAGATCGCCGACGCCAGCCAGAAGGCGGAAGAACAGGTCCAGCAAGCCCGACAAGAGGCCGAGCAGCAGGTGGCCCGGCTGGAATCAGAATCAACCGACAAGCTCGCCGCCATGGAAGATGCACACCAGCAGGCTCTCCTGGAAGCCCAGATCGAGCTGGCGGCGGAAAAGGACCGTGCCCTGGAGCAACTCCGCACTCAGCTGGAGGCCCAGTCCTCGGATGCCCTGTCGGAGAAGGATCGGATCATCTCCCTGCTCCAGGCTGAGCTGGACGAGGTGGGCGACCGGCTTTCCCAGGCCGATACCGAGTCCACAAACCTCCAGACGAGGCTGCAGCAGCTCGAGCAAGCACTGGCAGATACCCAGGTTGCCATTGACCAACGGGAGAGCTTCATCGCCGAACAGACACAACAGGCGAACGAGCTGGCGGAGCTGCTCAGCCTGGCCAGAAGCCAGCGAAATGGAATGACAGAAATCGCCAGGCAGGCTGCCAGCGCCCACGAGAATCTGACCCGGCACACCAACCGGCTGGGAATTATCCTGAGCAACGTGCTCGACCTGGTCAAGTCGACCCCTCGCCGACCTCCCGAGGCCGCCTTCAACCTCGACCCCCAGTTACTACAGTTCGAGGACCAGGAGCCGCCACGTCTCACCGAACCCGAGTACCCACCGTTCGCAACACCGGTCCTCGCGGAAACGCCCGAGCCCGGCGAACCTGCCGAGGGCGAGGAGTTCGCCGTGCTCGTGGAGGAGCCGGAATCCGAGGTGTCGAAAGAGGATCAGCAACAGGAAACAACCACGGCCCCCTTCGAGGTCGTGGATCGGCCCGACACGATCGACATCGAGGACGACTCTGCCTTCCAGGAGCCGGACCAGGACAGCTCCGAGATCCTCACCGAAGAACAGGAACGGCAAGAAAGCGCGTGGCGCACCGAACCAACCGTCAAGGTGACAGCTCCCGCAGAGGGTCAACCCCTCGAAGGGGACGAGGTCGAACCCTCCCCTCCACCAGAGGAGGAGGTGGAGTTCATCACCTTCGAAGACGAACCGGAGGAACAGCCCGCCGAGCAGAGCGAGGCTCCTCCTAAGGAGGGCCGATCCTCCCGCAAGCGGTCGCGAGAAAGCTGATCGCTACCGCCCATCGGCAAGCGGGATCGTCGGGCGAGGCCGGATCACTCCATCAGCTGATCGAGGAAGCTCACCCCTTCGTCTCCACGAACCATGGCCTTGGGGTTGAACAGGACGTAGAAGAGCTTGAAGTGGTCGATCGACTGGTCCAAGAGCTTCTCCAGGTTCACCTCGAGATAGGTGGACAGGGTGTCGGAGGAGCCCCGATGCAATAGCCGCCAGTCCAACCCATTGGTCACCAGGCCGTAGTCGACACCCGTAGAGCGCAGGAAGAGGTCCATCAGGACCATCGGCTGTTGCGCAGCCACTTCCGGATCCTCGGCCACATCCAGCGACTCCCTCCAGACGGTGGCCTGGCACAAGCCGGCGGCGTGGCGGAAGAAGTTGGCTGCGCCCCGCATCGGCTCTACCTCGGTGAAGTGCTCCGGCTCGGCGAACAGGGCGTAGTCCACCCGAGGCCGAGCCTCCGTCTGGATGGGGACCGGTTCTCCGATGCTGTACACGAAGCCCAGCTCATGAAGAAGGTTATTGACCACGTAGTACTTGGTCAGCGGCTCGGTGGCATCCTGATCCAGCGCCTCGGCGTACTTCTGGAGGGTCTCCTCCACCGCTCGCCGGAGCCGTAGTGCATGCTCGTCACAGTCCCATACTGGCTGTGAGACGATGGCAGCCAACCGATCCTTGGAAAACAGCGGCCCACGATTGATGAAAACTTCCTCGAACATCGTTTCTCCGAACTGAACACAAATCCCCTCGACGTGGGGCGCGACTATGCCGTGTACCCCCGCCGATTGTCAACGATTGTCGGCTTGCTGCAATCGATCACCTGGCTGGCGTGCGGCCAGAAAACCTACCTCTTGTCGACCTCTCGCGGGCCGACCGGCTGGACCAGGGTACATTCGTCAGCCAAAACCGTGACCCGGTCGGGCAGCACTTCGGCGAACCCTCCCTCGACCTGGTAGCTCTCGATCAAAAATCCCATTTCCCAGACCAGTCGTCCCGGCCGCAGGGAGGTCAACAGGGCGCGGTGTCCGGGCAAGGCCTGCAGCTCGCCCAGCGCTCCGGTCAAGGTGACCGCGTCCACCTCCCGACGCAGGACCTCCCGGGTGGGAGTGACGATCTCCAGGATCAGCTTGCCAGCACTCATGCTCCCCTCACTATTCTTGCGCCTGGATCTCTTCGGCTCGCCGCCGGGCGTGGTCCAGCGTGCCGACCATCAGGAAGGCCTGTTCGGGGAGATGATCCACCTCGCCATCCACCAACGCCTTGAAGCTGGCAATGGTATCCTCCAGCTCGACATACTCGCCTTTCTTGCCGGTGAACACCTCGGTCACGTGGAATGGCTGGCTCAAGAACTTCTGGATGCGACGGGCTCGACCGACGATGGTCCGGTCTTCGTCGGACAGCTCCTCCATGCCCAGTATCTTGATGATGTCCTGCAACTCCTTGTAACGCTGCAGGATCTCCTGGACCCGACGCGCCACCTGGTAGTGCTCCTCTCCCAGGACCAGGGGATCGAGCAGCCGGCTGGTGGAGTCCAGCGGATCCACGGCGGGGTAGATCCCCATCTCCACGATGGCCCGCGACAGCACCGTGGTCGCGTCCAGGTGGGCAAAGGAGGTGGCGGGCGCCGGATCGGTCAGGTCATCGGCCGGCACGTAGATGGCCTGCACCGAGGTGATCGAGCCCCGCTGGGTGGTGGTGATCCGCTCCTGCAGCTCACCCATCTCGGTGGAGAGGGTGGGTTGGTAGCCCACGGCGCTGGGGATGCGGCCGAGCAAGGCGGACACCTCGGAGCCGGCCTGTACAAAACGGAAGATGTTGTCGATGAACAGCAGTACGTCCTGGTTCAGCTCGTCCCGGAAGTACTCGGCGACAGTCAGGGCGGACAGGCCGACCCGCAAGCGGGCGCCGGGGGGCTCGTTCATCTGGCCGTAGATGAGCGCCGCCTTGGAATCTTGCCAGTTTCCGTTAGGGCGCAACACCTTGCTATGGAGAAACTCGTGGTAGAGATCGTTCCCCTCGCGGGTTCGCTCACCGACCCCGCCAAACACCGAGTATCCGCCGTGTTTGAGGGCGACGTTGTGGATCAGCTCCATGATCAGTACCGTCTTGCCCACCCCGGCCCCGCCGAACAGGCCGACCTTGCCGCCACGGGCATAGGGGGCGAGCAGGTCGACCACCTTGATGCCGGTCTCGAAGATCTCCACCGCCACCGATTGATCCTGAAAGCTGGGCGGCTCCCGGTGGATCGGCCAGTAGGTCGTAGCCTCGTGATCCTTGATCTCGCTCACCTCGCTGCCGAGGATCTCGATCCGCTGCTTGACCCAATTGTCCTCGCTATCGTCGATCACGCTGAGGGTAACCCCTCCATCGTCGTTTCGACTCTCCAGCGTGCCCCGGACCATGGAACCGTCTTTCTTGGTGACCACCACCACGTCGTCGATGGGCTTGCCCCGCACGTTCAGGATACGTCCCAGGACTTCTCGGCCGACCGGCATCTGGATGTGCTGGCCGGTGTTCTTGACCGGCATGCCGCGCACCAGGCCATCGGTGGAGTCCATGGCCACGGTGCGCACCACGTTCTCTCCGAGATGCAAGGCCACCTCCAGGACGAGGTTGTCAGGCTCCTCGCTGATGGAGGGGCTGCTGATGGTCAGTGCGGTGTAGATCTCGGGCAGCCCGCCCTCGAACCGGACATCCACAACGGGACCCATCACCTGGATCACTCGGCCGGTGTCGGGCGGGGCTGTACTGGGATAGGGTCTGGACATGATCGGTCATCCTGCGAAATCGGGTCAGCCCTTGAGGGCTTCCACACCGGTGGTGAGCTCTACCAGCTCCTTGGTGATGGCGGCCTGTCTCGCCTTGTTGCTTTGCAGGGTCAAGGCTCTGATCAGGTCTTCCGCGTTGTTGGTGGCGTTTTCCATGGCGGTCATGCGAGCCCCCATCTCGGACGCCCAGGACTCGAGCAGGGCGCGGTAGATGGTGGTATGGATGTAGCGCTCCAGGATCTGGTCCAATAGCTCTTCCCGGCTGGGCTCGTAGATGATGTCGATGATCCCTTCCAATGCGCTCTCCGTCTCGGTGATCACCGGCAGGAGGCGCTGCACCTCGACGTGCTGGGAGATGGCGGACTGGAACCGGTTGTAGACCAGGACCACCTCGTCAAACCGATGGCCGGCAAACCCCTGGATGATCGCCTCCCCCACCTGTTGGACCTCTTCATAGTCCAGGTGATGGAAGACATCCGGGAAGTACTGTTCGACCTTTTCCAGGCGGTTGAAGTGTTCGTACCCCTTCCGTCCGATCGCCATCAGCTGGACCTGCTCCCCTCGTTCCCGCCGGTCGAGGACCTCGTGTGTGGTCTGGCGAAGGATATTGCTGTTGAAGGCGCCGCATAGACCCCGATCGCCCGTGATGGAGACGATCAGCGAGACCTGGAGCGGCGTGCGCGGATCCAGCAAGGGATGATCGGCGGGATCGGCGTGCAAGGCCAGGTGGTGGATCATCTGCCGGAGCTTGTCGGCATAGGGCCGGGCAGCCAGGATCCGGTCCTGGGCCTTCTTCAGCCGAGCCCCGGCCACCAGCTTCATGGCCCGGGTGATCTTCTTGGTACTCTCGACCGACGCGATCCGTTTTCGGATTTCTCTGAGAGTGGCCACCCTGTGTCCTTATCGAAAGTCAAGGTGCTCCGGGGGTTTCCCCCTGGATCTGCTCCTTGAACTTCTGGTTGAACTCCGCCAGGACCGTCTTGATTCGTCCGGCAAAATCGGCGTCCATCTTCTGGCCCAGGTCGAGCTGTTCGACCAGGTCTGGATGGTTGTTGTCCATGTGCAGCAGGAGCTCCTTCTCCCAGCGCTGGACATGGTCCGTCCTGATGTCGGCAAGAAATCCGTTGAGGCCGCCGAACAGCACCAGGATCTGCCTGCCGACCGACATGGGCTGGTACTGGGGTTGCTTGAGCAGCTCCACCAGGCGGGCACCCTGGGCCAGCTGGCGCTGGGTGGTCACGTCCAGGTCGCTGGCGAACTGGGCGAACGCTGCCAGCTCACGGTACTGCGCCAGGTCGATCCGCAACGTCTTGACCACGTCCTTCATGCCTGGGAGCTGGGCGGCGCCGCCCACCCGGCTCACCGACAGCCCCACGTTGATGGCGGGACGGACACCGGCATAGAACAGGTCGGTCTCCAGGTAGATCTGGCCATCGGTGATGGAGATCACGTTGGTGGGGATGTAGGCGGAGACGTCCCCCGCCTGCGTCTCGATGATCGGCAGAGCGGTCAGGCTGCCCGCCCCCATATCATCGGACATCTTGGCGGCCCGTTCCAGCAGGCGGCTATGCAGGTAGAAGACATCGCCCGGGAAGGCCTCGCGGCCCGGTGGGCGGCGAAGCAGGAGAGCCAGCTGACGATAGGCGGTGGCGTGCTTGGAGAGGTCGTCGTACACGATCAGGGCGTGCATCCCGTGATCCCGGAAGTACTCGCCCATGGCAACGCCCACGTAGGGAGCGATGTACTGCAGGGAAGCGCTTTCCGAGGCGGTGGCGGAAATGACCGTGGTGTACTCCATCGCCCCATGGGCTTTCAGCCTATCCACCACCTGGGCCACATTGGACTGCTTCTGGCCGATCGCCACGTAGATACAGTACACCGGCTTGTCGGACGGATTATCCAGGACCTGGTTGATGATGGTGTCCACCGCCAGAGCCGTCTTGCCGGTCTGGCGATCGCCGATGATCAGCTCCCGTTGCCCCCGGCCGATCGGGATCATGCTATCGATGGCCTTGATGCCGGTGTGAAGCGGTTCGCAGACGCTCTGCCGGTAGATGATCCCGGGTGCCTTGACCTCGATGCGTTGATGGTCGTCGGTCGAGATCGGACCTCGACCATCGATCGGCTGAGCCAGGGCGTTCACTACCCGGCCCACCATCGAGCGGCCCACCGGAACCTCGACGATACGCTCTGTTCTTCGTACCGGATCGCCCTCCCGGATTCGTTCGGAGCTGCCCAAAAGGACCACGCCGACATTGTCCTCCTCCAGGTTGAGGGCCATGCCGAACACGCCGTGGGGAAACTCCAACATCTCGTTGGACATGGCGTTGTCCAGCCCGTATACCCGGGCGATCCCATCGCCGACGCTCAGGACATACCCGGTCTCGGAGACCTCGACCTTCTGGTCGTAGGTGCTGATCTGATCCCGGATGATCTTGCTGATCTCTTCGACGTTGATCTTCATCGGTTTTCCTTGAGGAACAACTGGCGGATCGTCGCAAGCCGCCGCCGGACCGAACCGTCGTAGATCCGGCCATCCATGCGGACCACCGCGCCTCCGATCAGGGCCGGATCGACCCGGGTCTCCACCTTCACCCGGGTACCCCGGATGCGACTCAACGCCTGGGCCAAGCGGGACAGCCGCTTCTTGTCGAGGGGGATGGCGGTGGTGAGCTCGGCCCGGACCACGCCGGCCTCGGCATCGGTGCGATGCTCCAGTCGGCTGGCGATCTCAGGCAGAAGCTTCGTACGATGCTTGTCGATCAGCAGGTTGATGAAGTTTTTGCTGATCCTGGACCACTTCAGCTTTTTCTGGAGCTGCTCCAGGACCCTCGTCCGCTCCTCGGATGAGAACCCCGGATTCTCCATGACCGCGCGCAGCTCGGCACTCTGCCGATAGAGCTGGCTGAAAACCGACAGCTCGCCGGAAAGCGCCTCGAGCGTCAACCCCTCTCGGTCGATGGTGCACAGCGCCTGCACGTACCGGTCAGCCAGCTCACGTTGTCGCAAAGAGCCCTCCCTTGGCCGTTGCCATCCCCTGCGCTCAGAGGTTCTGCCCTGCGCTGCCGCCAGGCAGCTCCTCCAGGGAGTCGGCCAGCTCCTCGATCAGGCGGTTCGCCGCCTTTCCATCCAGTTGTCTTTGGATGGTGACCGTCGCCATCTGGACGGCTTGATCCACGATCCGCCGCTCGACCTCCCGGCGAGCGAGCTGTGTCTCGTACTCCAACAAGGTCCGGGTTTCCTCCCGGATCCGCTCCGCTTCCCGTCGGGCTTGCTGCAAGATGAGCCCGGTCTCCGCACTGGCCTCCTGGCGGTACCGTTCGAGAATCTCTTGCCGATCCTGGTCGATCCGCTCCAGGCGCCCGGTGTACTCGGCCAGCTTCTCCTCCGCTTCCTGGCGGAGCTGGGCTGCCTGCTCCAGGTCGGTGGAGATCCTCCGGCTGCGGACCTCAAAGTACCGTTTCACCGGCCGGCGGCCGAACCAGTACAACAGGCCGACAAAGAGGAGAAAGTTGACGATGGCCTCGATCACATCGTTGATCGGCACCGGCGTCACCCCGGCCGGCTCCGAACCGTGTGAACCGGCGGCCAGCGCCAGCCTGGCGCCGCCAAGGACCACCGCAAGGAGGGCGGCAAGGACCAGCCACAGTCGAGCGATCGGGTTCCGGTGAACCGTCATGATGGCAGCACCCGCGTCACGATGATCGAAGAAAGCCGCTCGGCCTGCGCTTGAAGCTCCGACTCGGCACGCTCGAGGGCGGCCTGTACTTCCGCCCGGTGCTGCTGAAGCAGATCATCGGCCTGGGCCTTGGCCTGGTCGGTGATCTCCTGCTGGCTCTTCCGGGCGGACAGCCGGGCGGCGATCTTCTGGTCCAAGGCCTGCTTGCGCGCCTGGTCGATCCCCGCCTGGTAGCTCGCCAACAGCTCGGCCACCCGCCTCTGCGTGTCCGCGGCTTCCGCTCTCACGCCAACGATCCGATCCTGTCGAAGCGACTTCACCCGCAGGTAGGGCTGATACAACACGTGGTTCAGGTAGATCATCAACCCGACAAAGAGCAGGACCAACAAGAGCGCCGAACCGTCCACGCTGATGGAGCTGCCTGAAGCCAGGGTCAACGAGTCGACCCACTGTAGACTCCCCGCTGTCGGCATCACGCTGGCACCTCTGGTCACCCCGTTCCGATCGGATTGCCCGAGCCCCGACCGGCTGCGCACTGTAGCGCTTTTACCCACCGGCTGGCAACACTCTGTACCGGCTCCAAGCGAGACCCACAAGGGGGATGGAGGAATTTTACATGGAGACCGCAATGATACGGTCAAGGAAAAAGAGTTTTTGAGGGATAGAGCGGAAAACCAGCTACATGCAGGCGGGATCCATCATGCAGGTCATGTCCTCGCAGTCGGTCATGCCGTCGCCGTTGTCATCGATGTTGTTGTCGCAGTCGGTCTCGCCGGTACCGCCAAATCCGCCGCCCATGCAGTTCATCAGACAGGTTTCGGGATCGGGATCCATCATGCACATGATGATGCAAAACAGCATGTCCTCCTCGCTGCCGGTACCGGTCCCCCCCTGGCAGGCCTGGGTGCAGTCGGAATCGTCGCAATCGGTCAGGCCGTCCGCGTCGTCGTCCTGGCCGTTGAAGCAGTCCTCCGCCACGCTGGCCCGGCAGGCGGGATCCAGGGCGCAGTCTCCGTCGTAGCAGTCGGTCAGGCCGTCGCGATCATCGTCGATGTTGTTTGTACAGTCCTCGTCGGTGGGTTCGACCTGGCAATCGGGGAAAGAGTAGCAGTCCGAGTCGTCGCAGTCGATCCGGAGATCCCCGTCGTCGTCCTGTTGGTTGTTGCAGATCTCCTCGGTGGGCGTCTCATCGCAGGCGGGAAAGTCGGCGCAGTCATCGTCATCGCAATCCACGTCGCCGTCGTCGTCGTCATCTTGTTGGTTGTCGCAGATCTCACCGCTGACTGCGGGATCCGTCTGGGTCGGCACGTCGTTGAGGTCCCAGGAGATGGCATCGGCATTGGGATGTTCGCGGATGTCGTCCCCGACATCGGCCTCGCTGGCGGGGTTGCCCGACCCCGAGTCGCTTTCGGTGCATCCGTACAGGAAGAGAATCAGACAAGATGTAACAATGGCGTAAATTGAGATGCGGCTCATGATAGCTCCAATGTTCATTTCAGGCGTTCGGGCCGTATTCCCGTTCGTCGGCGTGGTGGCTCAAACAGGAGAGCGCCCGGGGACTAGGTAAAGCAATAGTGAGAATCCATGGCCCTGTCAAGCAGAGATCCGAAAAAAGGGCCTCTTCTCTCCCATGGTTGGGTCTCGATCGCAATTGGGATACTCTTGGCCCAGGCCAACAGGATCGGTGGACCATGCCGGTACGTCACGCACAGAAAGAGCTCATCCGTCACCGCCTCTCGCGGGAGCAAGGCACCCTGAAGAAAAACCAGGGGTTGCGCGTGGCGTTGCTCTACCCGAGCCCCTATCCCCTGGCCATGAGCTCGCTGGGCTACCAGACCATCTACCGGATCATCAACCTTTACACCCCACACACCGCCGAGCGAGCTTTTCTGCCTGATGGTCGCTGGGAGGGCCCTTTGCTGACCTATGAGAGCCTCTCCCCGGTTGGCAACATGGACCTGATCGCCTTCTCGCTGGCCTACGAGCTGGAAGCGCCGGGGTTGATCCGGTGC
Organism: Bradymonadales bacterium; assembly: GCA_016931535.1. Taxonomy (GTDB): domain Bacteria; phylum Myxococcota_A; class Bradymonadia; order JAFGEP01; family JAFGEP01; genus JAFGEP01. Next base: position 117,631 of record JAFGEP010000050.1, on the reverse strand, counting down.
CTCGAGCTATGCGGCCTGGCGCCTCTGGCCCAGCAGCGGCAATCGGGCGAGCCTCCGGTCATCCTGGGGGGGCCGATCACCGTTGCCAACCCGCTACCCTTTGCTCCCTTCGTGGACGCCATGGTGCTGGGCGAAGCGGAAGGGGTGGTGGGGTCGTTGCTGGAGTGCGTCGCCAACTACCCGGAACGAAACCGGCTGCTCTCCCACCTGGCCGAAATCCCGGGAGTGTACGTACCCCTGCTGCACCAGGACAGGCTGCCCCCGCCAGCTCCGCCGGTCCTCGCCGACAGCGGTCCTCTTCCCGCCTTCAGTCCGATCATCACCCCGGACAGCGCATTCCCCAGCATGCACCTGGTCGAGGCGGAGCGCGGATGCTCCCGATCCTGCACCTTCTGTATCATGCGTCGATCCGCCGGCGCCGGGATGCGGCTGGTCTCCGATGACCAGATCCTTCGAACGATCCCGGCGCATGCCTCCCGCGTCGGACTGGTGGGAGCCGCAGTGACCGACCATCCCCGGTTGCTCCCGCTGGTCGAGACGATCGTCGAATCCGGCCGCGAGATCGGCCTCTCCTCGCTGCGCGCGGACCGGATCACTTCGGACCTCGTCCGCCTGCTCGGCCGGGGAGGGAACCGGACCTTGACCACTGCACTGGACGGCGCCTCCCGGCGGCTACGCCAGGAGCTGTGCAAGGGGGTCGAGGCCGATGAGGTGATCCAGGCCGCCCGGCTCGCCCGGGATCACGGCATGTCCCGGCTCAAGCTCTACGTGATGGTCGGGGTTCCCGGAGAACAGGGCTCCGATATCGAGGAGTTGATCGGCCTGCTGAGGGAGATCGGGCAGATCATCCCGCTGGTGGCCTCCATCAATCCCTTTGTGGCCAAGGCCAACACCCCCCTGAAGGATGCCGCTTTCGCCGGGATACGCACCATCGACCGACGGCTGCGTTACCTGCGAAAGGCGCTGGAACCGGAAGTCACCGTGAAAGCCATCTCGGGTCGGTGGGGATGGGTGGAGTACGCGCTAGCCCAAGGCGGTATGGAGATGGCCCCTGCCATGCTGGAGGCGGCGGCCGAGGGAGGCGGGTTCGCCGCCTGGAGCCGGGCCATCGCCCGCCATGCGCCCCGCTTCATGAGATGGGTGGCGGGGTGAGGTCCACCTCTCTGGTCGCCCGGGCAGTTGGCTCCCATCCGGTCAAGCGTCGATCCCGCTCACGATCACGTTCAGTCGATCACGTTCACGATCACGTTCAGTCGATCCCGCTCACGGGGTTTGGCTCAAGGGATGCGGGGTGAACGAGGGATCTGGAGCCAGGAGGTGTCTAGTCGGGAGGAGCAGGCGGAGGGGAAGGGGGACCGCTGCCCACCGAGGCCAGCACCGAGCGGATCACCTCGGAGAGGACCTCCAGTTCCTCCGATCGACCCTGGTAGTAGGCCAAAACGGTCCGTTCCTCCAGGCTGGTGGCGGCCAGGTTGCCGACCAGGGCCACGTCGGCCAGGAAGAAGTCGAGCCGGACCCCCTCACAGGGGTTTCCGCCGATCTCGACCTGCTGGGGGGTGACCGAGGGACCATCCCGATCGGGAAAGGTCTGGCTGAGCTGGGTGACCAGTTGCTGGACCGCCTGGGCCGGCTGGACCTCTTCCGGGTAGACGGTCAGCACGATCAGGCCGCTGTTTCTCTGCCCCTGGTAGGTGCCCTCCTGGGGTTCCAGCACGATCAGCTCGGCCGGTCCCAGCTCGCTGGATATTTGAAGATGGGTCAACTCGAAACCGGGAGGGGTGAGAAAGTGGATCCCCGCCTGTTCCATCACCATACCCGGCGTCTGAGCCCAGCCGAGGGGACCCGGCCAGCCAAGCCAGCCGATGGCCGCCATGGCCAGGATCCGGATCGCTCGTCCGGCAGGACAGAGCCTCTGGGTGTTCATCGTTGCTCCGGATGATTGGCGAGCGGCTCTCCCCGACGGGGAGCCGCAATCGCAGTGGACACCGCTCACTCCTCCGGTGAGCTGCCGGAAGTGGCCGCCTTCAGGAAGTAGTCGAAACCGACATCGAACTCCCCGCCCTTGCAGCAGATGGCAGCCACCTGGTTGAGAATGTGGGCATCGGGCATCCCCCCCAGCTCCATGGCCCGTTCCAGGTAGGCACGGGCATCTTGGTACTGGTTGGCGGCCGCCGCACAGGAGGAGGCCTGGACCAGCAGGCGGATCCGGTCCGGCTGCTGGAGGTCGCGCCGCGCCAGGCCGGTTTCGATCACCTCCAACCCTTCTGCCGCCTTGCCGCGAGCCACCAGGACGATGCCCAGCTGGATCCGGGCGTCCACATGGTCGGATGCGGCTCTGATCGCATGGCGCAGTGCATCGACGGCCTCACTGAGCTGGCCTCGGGAGTAGAAGCCAATCCCTTGCTGGTAGAACTGCCGCGCCCTCACGGCGGACTGGGAATCGGTCATCGACGGCCTCTTGTTTCGTCACCAGGCCGGCTTCAGCGGAGAGCCGGACGTCGGTCGATCAGTCGAACTCGAGCATTCCGAACCGCTCGGTGGCTTCCACGTCATCCGAGATGACCAGGCTGCCTTCCTCGCGATCGGCCGCAGGCTGCTCGGCTTGCTCCTGCTTCGGCTCCGACTCGGGCCGTGCCGGCGTTGGCGCTGCGGCAGGCGGAGCTTCGGGTGGAGCCGAGCGGGGTGCAGGCGGTGAGGGTTCCGGCCGTGCAGCCCGTGGGGGAGCGGGCGTGTAGCCACCGGCGGGCTCCCTGGCTGGTTCCTGCGTGGCGGGCGCAGCCGCCGGAAGGGGCGTCTGCCGACCGGTGAGATTGATCCGCTGTCCTTCGCTGGCCACCCAGACATCTTCTCCCGACACCGAGAACATCGCCCACTCCCGATGCTCCAGGTGCATCTGCAGGTGAAGGATCAACTGGGGGAAGGTCAGACCGGACAGCTTTTCGTCTCCCTTGTGACTGCTCACCTCGGGTTTGAGGGGAAGGGTCCCCTCGACCACATAGGTCTTGACGAGGTGGGTCAACAGGTCGATGAGCTCTTCCTTGGAGTAGACTTCGAGAGCCCTTTTCATCTCTTGGGCCACTGGGCCAAAGCTCCGGGCAATGGTCATGTCGGACTCTCCGCTGGCAGTTGGGCCGCCCCCTCCCCTGCCGATCGGTCCAAAGAGGGGGAGGGCTGCCCTGGGAGGGCGCCTGTTCGATTCAGGTCACCGCTCCGGTGGTATCACAGGCCACCAGGGTCGCTCCCTCCAGGTTGGCGCGGACCAGGTTGGCCTCTCTAAAGTCCACCTTGATACACAGGGTGTTCTTGAAGGTAGCGCCATGAAGGTTGGCGCCCCGCAGATCCACATCGATGAGGATCGCTCGCTCGAAGTTGGATCGATTCAAGGCGGCGTTTTCCATCCTCGGGTCGGTGAAACGGCAATGGGTCAACAGGGCGGAGTAGAAGTTGGCTCCGTACAGGTCCGAGGACTGGAAGGTACAATTGTCTAGCCGCGCGTTCGTGAAACCGACGTTGGCCATGGGGGTGTCAAACACCTGCAACCCGATGACGCAGGCCGAGTGGAAAACGATCTCATGCGCCTCGCAGTTCATGATCCGAGCGCCGGTGAGAAAGCCCTGGGTGAAGTTGATCCCCCTCAACCGACTGGCCTCGAAGCGAACGTCTCGGCAGGTGACCTCCCGGGCGTTGACATTTTCCATGCAGACCCGCCGGAAGGCCACGTCGTACAAGGCGGTGTTGGCCAGGCCTAGCTTGCGCAGGTCCACGTCCACCACGGCAAAGCTGCTCAAGGATCCACTCTGGACCTGCTCGTGTACGGCGAGAAGAGTTTGAAGCACGTTTTCGGACATCCCTGCTCGACTGTCTCGATGGAGGCCGAAGGGGAGGACTGGCGCCCAACCCGAGCCCCGGTCACATGACGATGTACTGCTGCTCCTCGGACCAGGCCTTGAACAGGATCACCGTAATATTATCCTTTCCCCCGTTGGCGTTGGCCAGCGCAATCAACTTCTGACAGCAAAGCGTGAGGTCCTCCCCACTCTCCCGCAGCACCTGCTCCATCACCCGATCATCCACCAGGTCGCTCAGTCCGTCCGAGCACAACAGGTAGATATCGCCATCTACCAGGGGCTCCAGCTTCACGTCGACCTCGACCGACTCCCGCAACCCCAGGGCCCGCAGGATGACGTTGGTCTGGGTGAAGCTACCCACCGTCTCGGGGGTGAGCTTCCCGGTGGCCAACAGGTGGTTGAGCAAGCTGTGATCGACCGAAACCTGCTCTATCCGCCCCTGCCGGAGTCGATAGATGCGCGAGTCGCCCACGTAGGCCAGCACCATGTAGTCCCCTTCCCGCAAAGCGCCGACCAGGGTGGTCCCCATGCCGTGCTTGGCGGGATCCTTGAGAGACTCCACGAAGATCCGCTCGTTGGCGTAGTGAATGGCCGACTCGAAAGCCATCGATCCCGGGGTGACCGCCTTGCTGGACGGAAAACGACCGGCGATGGAGGGATCGTCCCGCAGCTCGGTGAGATAGTGGTAGATGCTCTGCACGGCGATCTGGGAGGCGTCCTCACCGCTCAGATGGCCACCCATGCCATCGGCGACGATCCAGATCCCCTCGTCCTCATCCACCAGGTAGCTATCTTCGTTATGGTCGCGTTGGCGCCCTACGTCGCTCTGTGCCGCCCATTCAATTAGGAATCCCATTGTCAGTTTGGCTCGTAGTTGACTTGGACCGTGTAGTCCGTGGCAGCCGACGGAACGAAGATCTCCAGGTAGTAGTTCCCCCGCTGCACCGCGACCTCCTCGGACACCCGTGGCTCGCCATCCGTCCGCATGCGGGTCACGAGCACTCCGACCTCGTCGCGAATGTTCGCCCCGCAGTAGGCGCCGGTATAGTCGCATCCAAGCGTCACCATCACCCGGCCCGGGCTGGGGATCTGGAAGTACTTCCAGTCGGTCATGTCCCCATCGTTGAAGTTCACGTTGTCATTGACGGGCGCGCCCAGCTCGATCAGTTGAGCCTTGCTGCGCTCTCCGTCATCGCCAGATTTCTCGTTGGGATCCGGCGCCAGATTCGGGCTGCAAGCGAGACCGATGAGCGCCATGGCCTCCAGGACCAGACCCCAACCCCACTGTCTTATGGTACCACCCGATCGAAGCATTCTGAGTTCTCCTTCACCGGTTGCATCCTCTTTCTCTACCACACCCCGCAGGTGGTGACAACGTCAGGAACCTCCCCTAATCCAACACCGGTCCAGCCACTAGCCCGGCACCTTTGGCACCCCACTCATCTCCACAGGCACCCAGGGCCCAGGACGGTCCGGGGCAGGCCCCCCAGCGGCTGCGACACCAGGCCCCTCCCATGAACGACCACGATCGCCCCCCCCGACAGCCGGCTCGCCCACCCTTGTGGCAGACCATCTCCCCTCCATCAGCCCAGGCCCTGCAACGCCAGCTTGGCCGAGCCCAACACCCCCGCCTGGTCCGAAAGCTCGCCCAGATCCACCCGCAGGGCGCGCCGGTGGGACTCCGGCACCCGACGCAACACCTCCTGCCTGACCAGCGAGACCAACGCCGGCGCGTGCTCCAGCACCCCGCCTCCCAAGAGCAACAGCTCCGGATCGATCAGGGCGATGCAGCAGGAAGCCAGGCTGGAAAGGGTCCGGGCAACCTCCTCCCACATCGATCGTGCAAACCGATCTCCCTGGCGATAGGCGGCATCGATCTCGGCCGGGCCCACCGCCCCCGTTTCGCCGTAACACCCGACATCGAGCCTCCCGTAGCCACGCTCTGCGGTGGTGCGGGCCTGCAGGTAGTACCCCCCGGCCACCGTCTCGGTGCAGCCGCGCTCTCCGCACCGGCAGAGACCGGAATCACCCCCCAGCTTGACGTGGCCCACCTCCCCGGCAAAACCTGCTGCCCCGCGGATCAGCTTCCCCTCCACGATGGTCCCCCCGCCGATCCCGCTGCCGACGAACAGGGCGACCACGTGGGTGCAGCCCCGAGCTCTGCCGAACTGGTACTCCCCCCACAAGATGGCGTTCAGATCGTTCTCGATGGTGATCGGACAGTGCCCCAGCGCGCGGGTCAACAGGTCGCCGATGTCCACCTCCCGCCAGCTCAGGTGGGGTGAGTTGACCACTCGATGTCCACCGTCCGTCAACTGGCCGCACAACCCGATCCCGATGGCCTCGATCGCGCTTGGCTGGAGTCCTCCTTGCCAAGCGAGCCGCTCGACTGTCCGGGAGATGAGCTCGACCAGCCGGACCGGCGGCTTGTCATCCGGCTCCAATCGCTGGCGATACTGGGAGATCAACCGGTAGCCGTCTCCTTCGAACCCGATCAACCCCCCCCGCAAGGTGGAGCCACCGATATCGAACCCGACGGCCGGTCTCATCGGCTCACCTGGCTGACCGTCCGTGCGACCCGGGCGCGCAGATCGGCCTCGATCTCGTCTCGACGGAACTGGCTGGTCGCTTCTGCTCTCAGGACCAGCACCGGCTGCGTGTTGCTCGCCCGGATCAACCCCCAGCCATCCTGGTACACGACCCGAACACCATCGACCGTGACCACCTCCTTCACCCCCGGCGCCTGTCGCTCTGCCAGCTCACGAGCCACTCGGGCCGCCACCTCGAACTTGACCGCATCGTCCGGCATCTCCAGCCGCAGCTCGGGAGTGACATAGGTCCGGGGAATCCCCTCGACCAAGCTGGACAGCGGGGCCTCGGTCCTGCTGACCAACTCCACCAGTCGAGCGGTGGCGTAGATGGCGTCGTCGAAGCCGAAGTAGCGATGGGCAAAGAAGATATGGCCGCTCATCTCACCCGCCAACAGCGCCCCCACCTCTTTCATCTTGGCCTTGATCAGGCTGTGGCCCACCTTCCACATCAAGGGGTTGCCCCCGTGAGCGGCGATGTCGTCAAAAAGCGTCTGCGAGCACTTGACCTCGCCCACGATGGTCGCGCCAGGGTTCTCTACCAGCAGGCTGCGGGCGAAGATGACCATCAACATGTCTCCCCACAGCGTCCGCCCCCCTTCGTCCACCACTCCGATCCGGTCCGCATCCCCGTCGTACCCCACCCCGAAATCGGCCCCCTCGGCCAGCACCCGCTCCGACAGCAAGGAGAGGCTCTCGGGCAGCGTCGGGTCGGGATGATGGTTCGGAAAGGTCCCATCCGGCTCGCAGTACAGGGCGATCACCTCGACGCCCAGTCGTTTCAAGAGGGGTAGAATCGCCGGGCCGGCCATCCCGTTTCCTCCGTCCACCACCACCTTGACCGAACGGGAGCCGGGATGGATGTGGCCGGCTATCCAGTCGACGTAGTGCTGCAGGACATCGGTCAACCCCAGGCGCTCTCCCTGGGCCGAACGCCAGTCCTGCTGGGCGATGATCCTCTGGATCTCCTGGATCTGCTCCCCGTAGACCGCCTCCTCCCCGAGCATGAGCTTGAACCCGTTGTACTCCGGGGGATTGTGGCTGCCGGTGATCTGGACGGCGCCGTCGGTTCGTTCCTTGATTGCGGTGAAGTAGAGCACCGGTGTCGGGACCATGCCGATCTCGATGGCGGTCACCCCCGCCTGGACTGCACCTGTCACGAAGGCCTCGGCAAATCGGGGCGAGGAGAGGCGGCAATCCCAGCCGACCGCCAGCCGCTTGCCTCCCTGGCGGACGAGGTAGGTGCCGAAGGCCCGGCCGAGGTCTGTCACCCCCTCGTCTGTCAGGTCCTGGTCGACCACGCCTCGAATATCGTACTCGCGAAAAATGTGGGGGTTCATGGTTTGCTGCTCCGCCCCGGGTTGGTCTATGGGGCCCAAAGCGCCCTGGCCTTGAGTATGACGTCGGATGCGGGGAGTCAATCAGGTCGTTTCCTCGATGCAGGGGGTGGGGGGGCACAGGGTCAGAAAATAGCCGACCGCTTCGCGGAGAGTCGGATGCAGCTCCCCGGAGTGGCTCAGGGTGATCAAGAAGCGGGGACCGTGCTGGGGTAGGAGACCGATGGCCAATCCGGTGCGCACATAGGGGTTCTGGATCAGCGCCCGCTGAACCTCGAGGCTATACAGCCAGTGGCTGCGCGCCACCGCGTCCAGGATGTCGCTGAAGGTGGGCCGGCGGGAGGCGATGAGAACCGCATCGGCCTCCCGGACGCTGGGATTCTGGCAGAGCCGCCCGATGACTGCAGGATCGGTATCGGTCAGGAGCACCTCCAGGATCTTGGGACTGTGAAGCGCCGCCTGCCACTTGCGCATTCCCAGGGGCACCGGCTTATTGGGGCGTCGCTCCTGGCGGGCTCTTTGTTTGATCTGTCGATGGGGAGGCGGATCGACCAGCATGTACAGGACGGTGCGGTTTTGCTGCCTTTCTGCCGCCAGCTCGAGCGCCTCCAGGGGGATCTCCTCCCGCTCACCGGCCGCCAGGAGAAAATCGACCCAGGCTAGCTGCGCGACCCGCGCCTCGTCGTTGGCCCGAAAACAACTTTCGACGATGGCCCCCAGCTGCTCCACCACCCGCTGAGGGTCTTGGTAGAGCAGCCAACGACCGATCGCCAATCGACGCATGGCCCGCTCGGGGAGCAGTGCCAAACGATGGATGAAGCCCTTTATCGAGCGAGCATGGTGAGCGGTCACGGATCCAGATAATGACGATAAGACTGGTTGAACGTACTCCGGCGCCAGTAGCCATCTTCCCCGGAATGCTCGGCGCCCACGATCTCCACCTGGTAGGTCCAGCCATCGGCCACCTGGTAACCCTCGGGTTCCACAAACGCCAGCGTGAAACGGGTCAACTGGTTAGGCTGGATGATCAGCCCGGCCACCTCTGCCCAAAGCTCCCGGTAGACCTCCTCCAGCGCCTCGATGGAGCTCACCGCCTCCAGGTCCTCTGGCGACAGGGTTCCCCCTACCGGAGCCACCTGAGTAGCGATCTCCTGGCCTCGCCAGATCAGCCGCCCCCCCACCAGGATGCGACGATAGCTGTCACTGGAGCTGTTGAGGAGATCCCCTTCCACCAGGACCAGCTGTACCTGGTTCCGGGTTCGATAGAGCATCTGCCGTACATTCTGGAACACCAGGGGAGAAGAGGCGGACAAGGCCGCAGAGTTGGCCGGTTCTTCGATGATCTCCCCATCGAGGTCATAAACCCGGATGGTTTCCACCATTCGCGGCCGATACGGAACCCCCTTGAAGGCGGAGGCCACCATCTGGTCCATCTCCTGCAGATCCAGAAACCAGTCGTTGCGGGAAGCGAGAAAGACCAAAAAGCCCACCAGCACCAGCAGGACCACCAGCGCCGATGCCAGCCATCGGGACAGGGCATCGCTCGGCACCACCGCCTGGGGGAACGCATCGGATACAGGGGTCGGAAAAGGGGGAAGATCCTCGCCTTCTTCCTCAACCGCAGGCCTGGGTGCCACCGGCTGCCGGTCGTCGAGGAGCTCTTCTGTCGAGAGGTCGTCGCCGGTCAAAGCGGGTCCGAAGTCGGCGTCCACAAGTCCCGGTTCCTCGAATCGAACCCCATTGGGTGGACTTCCGCCTGGTAGCGGCTCATCGAATCGAGGTCGCCCGAGCATCTCCCTGGCTGCCCTCGGCTCTTCGACCTGCGCCTGCGCCGGGCTTCCCCCCTCCAGTCCGTCCCGTGTCACCCCCGGCTGTTCGAACGGCCCCGCCGTAGCGCTTCGGTCAAGGGGCGGTGCGGTCCTGACACCCGGGATCGACGGATGTGGCGCCCCTTCGTTCCCTGGCGCGGGAGGAACGGCAGGCTGGCTGGAGCCGACCGGTCGCACGGCGAAGACCGTCTGGCAGCGCCCACACCGGACCTTGATCCCCTCGGCCTGGATCCGTTCATCCGGGACCCGAAACTTCTGGTGGCACTTGGGACACTGGACGATCATGCCGGCTGCTCTTGAATCGAAAGGACTCGATCTTGTCGATTATGAAGCGATTCGTCCCACAGAATCAAGGGGCTCACGCCGGGTGGGGTTCTTGACGCAAACCCATCGACATCCTACAAGTCGATCACTTCTGGCCACCATTGGTTACCATGAAAACGATCAAACGCTACGCCAACCGAAAGCTCTACGACACGGAGAAGAGCTGCTACGTCACCCTCGACGAGATCTCCTCCATGGTCCAACAGGGGGAAGAGATCCGGATCGTGGATCAGAAAACCAACGAGGACCTCACCAGCGTGACGCTGGCCCAGATCCTGCTCGAAGAGCAAAAAAAATCCCGGCGTTTCATCCCGCTGGCTGCCTGGCAGAAGATCATCCAGACGGGGGGAGAGATCCTCCAGCGCATTGCCGTTCCGGTCCAGCAGTTCAGCCAGGAAACCCAGCGTTCGATGGATCGACTCCTCCGCCCGGGTGAGGTTCTCGACGAAGGCCGACAGACTCTGCGAGAGATCGCCTTGACCATCCAGCGGGCCATCGAAGAGATGCAGCGGCGCATCGATGAGCGCATCCGGGAGGCGGTCGATGGCCTGACCAACCTGCCGGCCCTGGACAAGAACCTGGAAGAGCTGCACCAGATTTTGGAAGCCCAGGAAAAACACCTGCAACAACTGAGTCGCCGTCTCGACCGGCTGGAGCATCCAGACCAAAAGGAGCGCAAGCCCAGCTCCCCCCAGGAACCCTGAGCGGCTCCGTACGCATCGACAACGCCTTGCTCTTGACCATGGCTGACGGGACCAAGCCACAGATCGGCCCCCTCCGGTTTGACGACCCGAGGGGTGAGGCGGCCTCGGCAAGCGCCCAGCTCATTCCATCAGGGACCGGATGGTATCGACACCGGGCGGCATGGCGATGCCCCGCTCGGTGATGATGGCGCTGACCAACGCCGCCGGTGTCACGTCGAATGCGGGATGGCTCACCTCGATCCCCTCCGGGGCGATGACGGTCGAGCCGATGTGGGTGACCTCCCGGGGGGATCGCTGCTCGATCGGGATCTGATCGCCGGTGGGAGTCTCCAGGTCGATGGTCGAGGTGGGGGCGGCCACGTAGAAGGGGATCTGGTGCGCTTTGGCCAGAACCGCCAGGGAGTAGGTTCCGATCTTGTTGGCCACGTCTCCGTTTCTGGCGATACGGTCCGAGCCCACGATCACGCAGTCGATCGACCCTTGCTTCATGAAGTAACCGGCCATCGAATCGGTGATGAGGGTCACGAGGATCCCATCCCGTTGCAGCTCCCAGGCGGTCAATCGGGCTCCCTGCAGGTAGGGCCGCGTCTCGTCGACAAACACTCGGGAGACCAACCCCCGGGCATGACCACAGCGGATCACCCCCAGCGCCGTACCGTATGCCGAGGTGGCCAGCGCACCTGCATTGCAGTGGGTCAGCACCCTCGAGCCGGGCTTGAGCAAGTCGGCCCCCAGCTCGCCCATGGTCCGATTGGCTGCGGTATCCTCCTCCTGGATCGCCAGCGCCTCTGACAGCAGGTTCTGCAGCAACGCCGTTCGGGATTGACCCCGATGTTGGCGATATGCCGATTCCATCCGTCTGAGCGCCCACTCCAGGTTCACTGCGGTAACACGCGTGGATCGCAGCCGTTCTAGGACAGCTTTTACCTCCTCATCCCAGATCCCCTCCGGTTTTCCCAGCGCCTCTCTAACCCCCAGCACCACTCCCATCGCCGCTGCCAGGCCGATCGCCGGCGCACCTCGGATCGCCATATCCCGGATGGCGTCCGCCACCCCTCGATGATCCGCGATCAACAGCTCCTTTGCCTCCAGCGGTAGCCGCCTCTGGTCCAGCATCCAGATCTGCCCCTCCTCGGCCCCTCCGAGCCAGCGGATCGGTCTCAACAGGGTGTCACTCATCTTGGAGCCCTCCTCGGTAACGGACGGTCCCACATCAAAAAAAAACCCAGGACAACCTGGTTCTCCTCGAGCGCCAACAGGTCCGTGACTGCGCCTGCTCGGTCCGGATCACAACCTGGCCGGCGGACGGACGGCAAGAAACAACTCCCGAGGGAAGCAGGCCGGTCATCGCTCCACCGGCTGCCCGATCAGGGCGTCGATCTCGGCGGTCAACTCCCGTTCGGATACCTCGGCGATGTGCATGTGTCGCACGATGCCCTGCCGATCGATCACCACCACGTGGGGGATGGAGTCCACCCCGTAGGCTCTCGATGCCTCTCCGGTGTCCAGGTACATCGGAAAGCTCAACCGGAAATCGTCGCGAAACCGGGCGACCAGCTCCCGGCGACTTTCACGGCCCTCATCCGGGTTCACATTGATGCTGAACAGGTGAAAATCCTCAGGACGATAGTGAGCAAAAAGACGCTGGAACATCGGCATGGCCCTCCGGCAGGGTGGGCAGTAGGTGGACCAGAAGTCCAGAACCACCACCTTTCCCAGGTGATCCTGCGGCCCGCCGCCACGATCCGGATCCATTGCGGGGATGGAAAACCCCACGGCGGTCTCGCCTACCCCGAACTGCTCCCGTTGACGCTGCTGGGAGCTGTCCCAGGCGGAGTAGACGATGAGTCCAACCAGGAGCGCCAGGGCGATGTGGGTGGTGTACTTTCCCATGCCGTAACCTCCCAGCGTTTGTAGTGTGTTCGCTGGATCTTGAAAACCCCCGACCGGGTCCGGTCCACCCCTTTTTCCCTGGAGCCGGCCCCATCGCTGCTGTGCGGGCATGGTCGAATCCGAGCGTGAACCCTGCCAAGGGAGGGCCGAGGGGTTGGATCATGTCCTGCACAAGGCGGTCTCCCCTCCGTTGCGCCTGGCACGGCCTGTGGCGGCGACCTAGCCGTGTGATCACGGGCCAGGCGCCATAGAGCATGCTCAGTCGACTGGTTTCTCGCTTTTTTGTGTAGATCGCGCTTGCGGCCAAGCGATCCATCGACTGGCGTGACCGCCTTTGCTAGACTGCGGCCTCAGGTTGAACTTCTCAGAAAAGGTGAGCAAAAACGTGAAATTCTTCATCGACACCGCAAAGATCGAGGAGATCCGAGAAGCCAAGATGATGGGGCTGGTTGACGGCGTGACCACCAATCCCAGCCTGGTTTCCCAGACCGGCCGCACCTTCGAGGAGGTCGTCCGGGACATCGTGGCCGAGGTGGACGGCCCGATCAGCCTGGAGGCCGTCAGTACCCAAGCCGAAGAGATCATCGCCGAGGGGCGAAAGCTGGCGACCTACGGCAAGAATGTGGTCATCAAGTGCCCCCTGACCGTGGACGGCCTGAAGGCCTGTCGCGCCCTCACCTCAGAGGGGATCGGCGTCAACGTCACCCTCTGCTTCTCCCCTTCACAGGCGTTACTGGCAGCCAAAGCCAACGCCACCTACATCAGCCCCTTCATCGGACGTCTGGATGATATCAGCCACCACGGCATGGAGCTCGTCCGACAGATCTTGACCATCTATCGGAACTACCAGTTCAAGACCCAGGTGCTGGTGGCCAGCATCCGCCATCCGCTGCATGTCGTCGAAGCGGCCCTGTTGGGAGCGGACGTGGCCACCATCCCCTTCGCGGTCATCAAGAGGCTGGTGAACCATCCACTGACCGATGTGGGGATCGAGCGGTTCCTCAAAGATTGGCAGAAGGTTCCCGGATAGCTTTCTTACCTCTCGGAGGCGAGGGGAAACGCCCAGGCGACGCCTCCATCCGCGGAGCCTGGACTTTCCCTGAGTCCGTAGAGTGAACGCCGGGACCCGCCGAGCGGTTGCCGCTGGGCAACCGCCGGGGGGTGGCGGAGTCTCGGAGGCGAGGGGAAACGCCCAGGCGACGCCTCAGGGGAGGAACACCCCCTCCGCCCGCTACGCGGGCACCTCCCCCCGGCTTCGCCTCGGGGGAGGATCGCCCGGCCAGGAGCTAGGATCGCCCCCTCCGCCCGCTACGCGGGCACCTCCCCCGGGCTTTGCCTCGGGGGAGGATCGCCCGGCCAGGAGCTAGGATCGCCCCCTCCGCCCGCTACGCGGGCACCTCCCCCCGGCTTCGCCTCGGGGGAGGAGGATCGGCAATGGATTGGGCCTCAGATGTGGGTCTGTGCGGCCATCAGGGCTTACTCCGGTCAATCGGCCGATGTGGAAGGCCGTTGGCCGGAGGGGCAATGTGGTCTACTCGGTTTCCTCCGCCACGGGCTGAGCCTGGACTGCAGCCAGTTCGGCCGGAGTGGCGACCCGTCCGCGGTCGGCGATTCTGAGATCGTAGAACTGGCGGATCTCCCGCTTGAGCGTATCGAGCGCCTTCTTCAGGGCGGCGTCCACGTGTTCGCCCCGTTTGGTGATGACGATGTTCTTGCCTCTGAGGTTCACCACCAGGTTGACCTCAGCGGGAGGCTGCTGCCCCTGGTGGTAGGAACAGATGGTCCGGGCGTTGATCACCGGATCCTGTGGATCGCTCAGGTTTCTCAGACGACTTTCCACCCTGCGCTTCCACTCTGGTGACAGCTCGATATTGAGGGCTTCCACCGTGATGTTCATCAACCTCCTCCATGCTTGATATGGATGATGCAGCCTGTCGCTGCCCGTACCGGAGCGGTCTCACATGACCGCACCCGACTGCGCTACCAGTGTTTCTTGACGACCAACTCCATCAACTCCTGGCCCGTACTCAGCGGGCGAGGGGCAAGGGACCGATCCCCCTGGGCGGTCTGTTGGCCCGATGAGACCTGTATGCCCCGTTTCATTCTCTCCTCGATGTCGAGGGCGATCTGCTCGGTGTGGCGATGGATGGTATCCGACAGCTCCGTACCCCGCTCGACCAACCCCTCGTCCACGACGCCGAACTTCTGTCGCCTTTCCAGGAGGTGCTCCAGCTCTTTGGTCGGCAATTCTCCAAGCTCCAGGAGCAACCGTCTCAAGCGCTCGGCTATTCCGACCAGTCGATCGATCGAGCTTTCATCTTGCGTGCTCTGAAAGGCTTCCCGTAAAAGGGTCCTGATCTCGCGGCGACGGTGGCGATCAAGGGCGCTATGGCCCTGTAACACTTGGGCGATGCGACCGCCTGCCTCCGCGATCTCTTCGGTGAGCAGATTCCTGAGCAGGGAGTCAGATGAACAGTCCTGCATACCTAATACAGTAATGGGGAGCGGACTCGACGTCAACGAAACCCTTTCACCACCTCGGTGGTGGACCGTGTCGCAAGGCCAGTGTTGTGAACCCCGCCCGCCCCTTTGTGGCAGGTGTGGCAGATCGAGGTATCACGCCGTGTCAACCCCCACCCCGGCCCGCCCGCTCGTGCCAGACGAAAAGAGAAGAACTCAGACCCGCGCCGGCGCCACAGCGCCGTGCGGTCTGCTCGCGTTTTACCTGATTTGCGCCCTGGTCGGCCTCTGGGTGGCCTGTCACTCTCCCTACCAGACCGGCCTGGATGCCTTGGCTCGTGAGGACTGGGTCACGGCCCGCACCCAAGCCGAACAGGGGTTGAGCCGTTTTCCGCTGGATGGACGGCTTCACCTTCTCTATGCCCGAGCGGCGCTCGGCGCACGAGACTTCCTTGAGGCGATAGAGCACGCCTCTTTTGCCTTGGCCAGTGGAGAGCTGGCCACGGATGACCTCGGCATCGCTCATCTGACCATGGGGGAGGGCCACCTCGGGGTAGACCAGCAGGTGGATGCCGCCTTGCACCTGGTATTGGCCAATAATCTAGGGGTACGTCCCAACGACCAGCAGCTCAGGCACCTCGTTTCTTTGGCTGCCGACTCCGCCCTGAGTGCCGACCGCCCGGGGGATGCGTTGCGCCTGTTGCGCGCTCTGGTTCGACTCCAGGTCGAATCGGGGGAACCGTTGGATCAAGCCGGCTTCGACCCCCGCATCATCCGGGCCGGCCAGGCTCACGCCCGCCAACTGGCACAAGCGGGCGAACACGAATCGGCGGTCTCTATGCTGGCCGAACTGGCCAGCGCCTATCCCACCGTCCCGGAGGTGCTTCTGGCCTTGGGCCAGCTCCAGCTTCGGATGGGAAGAATCGAGGAGAGCGCCGCTACTTTTCAGACCTACCTAGACAGTCCGGGCCCACAGCCCCGGGCAGATCGGCTGGAGCAGGTAGCCCAAACAGCGGCACAGGTCTACCAGTGGGATCTGGCAGCCTCTTACCTCCACCGGGCGATCGAGGAGAATCCCGATCAGGTCTCCAGCTACCTTCAGCTGGCTGAGCTGTACTTCGCCACCGCCCGTGACCGAGAAGGGAGCTCCATCCTGGATCGTTTGGTCGAACGGATCCTTCAGACCCCGACCATCCCCTATTCCCAGTCGCTCATCGCCGCCTACCAGACCGCGTTGGCGGCAGGCCATGTGGGGCCGGCCCTGGATTACCTGGAGAGAGGGTTTCACCATCGCCCCGAGATCGACCTGGCCACCACACTGGCCGAGGTCTATCTCCGGCGAGAGCAGCGCACTCGGGCTGAGACCTTGCTGGCCGACTTCATCGCCGGTTCCGAAGACCCCGCCCTCGGTGCCGAAGCTGTGGGAGACTGGTACCACAGCCGGGGGTCCATTGCCGATGCCATCTTCTACTATCGGCAGGCTCTCGATGGGATGGAAGGGCCTGGCGACCTCTATCTCAAGCTGGGAGAGGCCTACGCGGAGATCGGCTGGACCTACGACCTGGTCTCGACCCTTCAGACCTATGTCCGCTCGACCGGCGGCGACTCGACAGCCCTTCGGCAAGCCGCCGAGCTACTGGAGAGATATCAGCAATGGCGGGAAGCAGCGCAGATGCTTCGTTCCCTGGTTGATATCGACCCTTCCGAAGAGATCGCCTGGCGACTGGCTCGCGCCTACTACCTGGGGGGAGAGCCGCAACGGGAAAGGGAGGTCTACGAGGCGCTGGTCCAGGAAGCTCCCGAACCGGGACCAATGGCTCTCCAGGTAGCTCGCGTCCTGCTGGATAGGGGCGCCTATACCGACGCCGTCGGTTGGCTCGAGCGAGCGATCGAAGATGGTTGCGGGGACCGCTCCGCCTACCTGGAGCTGGGGCGAACCTACCAGATGCTGGTTCGGTTTGATGAGATGTGGGAAGCCTACCAGGCGTTCGCCGACCGATCCGGCGAGCCCATGCAGGCCTACGAGGAGATCCTGGCGCTGTTCGATGCCCCCTCCTTTCGGACCCAGGCGGTCGAGCTCCTGGAGCGGATGCTGGCCATGGAACCAGATCGAGCGGATCTGCGCCTCCAGCTGGCCGAGCGGCTGCTCGACGGAGGGGACCTGCGTCGCACACAACAGGCCTACGTGGACTACATCCTTGGCGCAGAAGACCCCACGCGAGCCGCTCAGACCGTGGTCTGGTCTCTTTCCAGAAAGCAGGAACAGCGGCTGGCGGCCGAGGTCCTCCACCAGGTCCACACCCGACGACCTCGGCTGGCCGGTGTGTACCTGGCCTCCGCACGACTACACCTGGACCTGGCACGAGGGGCGGCCACCGCCCGACAGCTGCAACAGGAGCAGGTCTACCTGGCGAGCGCTCGTCGCGACTACCAGGAGTTCCTCGAGGCCGGCGTCGAGGATGCCTGGCTGATGGTCCAGACAGCCAGCACCATCGCCAACGCCGGCTTCTTCGATCTGGCGGCGCAGGCCTACCAGCGAGCGAACCGACTCGGAGCGCCTGGAGAGGCGTTTCGAAAGGACCACGCCCGCTCCCTGATTCTGGGAGGCGGAGACATCGACCTGGCGGTGGCGATGCTGTCGGAGGAGATACAGAACGACCCGGAGCCGGCCACCCTGGCGTTGGATTCGGCGGAGCTTCTGGCTGGCCAAGGGTATTTGCCTCAGGCTGTCGACCTGGCTGCACAGGCGCTCTCCCTGGCGACGACCGACGAGGGACGCGCCAGAGCCTTCGAAGTGGGAGCCGACCTGCTCGTCGAGGATGGAGGTGCCCGCCAACTGGTCCATCTGGCCAATCGATACGTGGAGTCCAGCCAGGATCAGCTGTCGGCTCTGAACCGGTCGGCCCCACGCCTGGCGGAGATCGGCCTCTACTCCCAGGCCCGGACCCGACTCGAAATGGCGCTCTCTTTGGCTCCCCAGCAAACCGACTCGATCGAGGAGTTGGGGCGAATCGACCTCCTGGAGGGGGACATCCACTCGGCCTTCACCCGCTTTGGCGAGCTGGCCGCGCGCTCCCCTTCTCCCTGGCGCGCCTGGTGGAGTTACGCTCGGCTGTTTGAACAGTCCTTCCGTTTCGACCTCTCCTTGCGCGCCCTGCAAAACGCGCGAGAGGCCGGTGGCAACACCCCGGAGCTGCTTGTCGATCTCGGTCGTGTTCATGCCTGCCTCGCCCAGGTAGCTGAGGCGGAAGAGAGCTTCGAGACGGCGATGGATCGCGTGGAACGCCAGGCGAGGTCGGCCACCCGCAGGAGACAGCTCTTCGATCGGATCCTGCAATCCTATGCCCTGGTTGGGCGCCACGACCTGGTGGACCGGACACTCCAATGGGTGCTGTCCGAGAGCGACCTGCGATCCGCCTACCTGCTTCAGGCGGCCAAACAGGCCCTGGAGAGGGGGGAAACAGACCGCGGCCGCCAGCTCCTTCGGGCCCATCTGGATGAAGGGGGCGACCTCACGGCTGCCCTGGAAACCGAGATGGCACACGGCCACAGCCAGGAGGCGCTGGTTCGGATCGGACACCTGATCCTGACCGGCAACGTGGAGGAGGCCGTCCGGCTTTTGGATCTTCACTTCGAGCGCGCAGCCGCCCAGGTTCCAGGACAGACCCTGTCCCTGTGGATCGACGCCCTCCAGGAACGCGGCGGCAATGTCCGGCCATTGCGGGTCCGCCAGGCGGCACAACTGGCATCCTCAGGACAATGGCAACAAGGGCTCGAGATCCTCTCGACCCTCGACTCGGCTACCGGCAGCGAGCTCACCGAGAGAGCCACCCTCTCAGCACTTGTGGGCGGCCTCGCCCCCTTCGGCTTGGCCTGGATCTACCTGGAATCGATGGCCAGATCGGAAAACGAACACTCCATCGATCAGATCCGGTCCATCCTGGCTCTGGCCGAGGTCCTGGGAGACCCAGAGCAGATCGAAGCCGGCCTGGCGGCGGCAACCGATCGGATCGAGGCGACGCCTATCCTGCTGGCAAGACTGGACTGGTTGTTGACCCACGGACAGAGCCATCCAGCATTGGACCTGGTCGAGAGACTTGATCCACTCACCGTTCAGCCCCAGTCCGTTCTCTTTCGCTCCTCAAGCCCGAGCGAGGTGCTGGCAACAGCCATCGAGCTGTTCGCCGATCACGGGTTCGTGACCGAGGCGGTCCAGCTCGCCGAGCGGGAGATCCAGACCGCCGAGGGTCCTGATGCGCTCTTCTGCGTCGCGGCTCGTCACGCCTACGAGATGGGACAGACCGAACGGGTCGATGCGCTCCTCTCCAGGTATCTCGAGCTTGCAGCCGGGCACGTCCCTTCGCTCATGGCGATGGGACGTGCCCTGGCCCAAGCAGGGGCTGCCCAACAGGTGGTCACCCTCTTGGAGGCGATCCTCGCCACAGGCTCCGAACAGCAATCCCGAGAGGCGCTCCAGCTGGTGATTCATGCCTGCCTGCTCGGCGATCGGCCGGATCTGGCTCAATCCGCAATCGAACTGGCTACGAGCCGTGTTGCGGGACGCTACCGACAGCTACTGGCAGAGGCCCAGTACCAGGAAATGCTGGGACGATGGGATCTGGCGGCCGATCGGTACCTCCAGGCCGTCGAGCGGATCGCCGGGCGTCCCGCTCCTCTTGCCCAGGCGGTACAGCTGCTGGTTCGGTCGGATCAGCCGGAACGGATCCTCTCGCTTCTCGATCGCGCCGGCGGTCCGGTCCTTCACCGCAGGGAGATCCTGGCCGCCCTCGATCGGCCTGCTGTCGCCATCCTGGAGCCGGAGCTGACCTTGTCCCTGAGAGAAAGGATGTCGACCATCATCCCTGGATCGTTCGAGCAGCGCGCCGAGCTGATGACCGCCCTGATCGACCAGGGACAGCTCGCCCAAGCCGCCGACTTGCTGGCGCAGCTGGAGAGACTGGTGCCCCAAGAGCCGATCAATCGCCACCTGCTGCTGCGATCGCTCGGAAGTGCCCCCAATTCGATTGCGGCCGGTTACGCCCGATCCCTGCTAAGCGAGGCCGACCTCGATTGGAGGAGTCTGTTGCAGTCCATCGAGATCCTGAAGGAAAATGGCCAACAGCCCGAAGGGGCTCTGGAGTCGTTGACCGCTACACTCGAGCAGGCTCACCTACCCCCCGGCCAGATCGTCGAAGTGGCTCGCATGCTCCTTGACTGGGGCCGACCTGACCTTGCGGTTGAGCTGACCACCAGAGCCATCGAGCGACGACCCGACCTCCCTACGCCCTACGCCCTGAGAGCAGCAGCCCTGGTGTACCAAGGACAGCTCGGTCAAGCACAAAGCGACCTGGACCGCTATCTGAGCACCGCGTTCAACCCCACCTGGGGCCAGGATCTGGTCGCCAGGGCTCTTCTGGTCACCGACCGGGAGGAGGAGGGCAACCCGCTTCTTCTGGACATGGCGCGTTCAGTCGAGTTCACCCCCAATGGGCCTCGCCTGGCAGGTCTCTCTCGGGTCCTCGATGCCTTCCACGATACGGGCCACAGCGCCGAAGGCCAGGATTTCGTTCAAACGCATTTCCCTCGCCTGAGACTCTTCCCGGCCACACTGGGCGACCCCGGACCTCTGGCCCTCATCCTGGAGGAGACGGAGGGAGACCAGGCCGCCATCGAGCTATACCGCCGGGCGTTGCAGCAAAGGGGGGACGACCCAACCCTGCTCCTCGGTCTGGCCAACCTCCTGGCCGACAGCGGCTCCAACCTGGATGAGGCCCTTCGACTCGCGTACCGAGCCCTCGGCACCAACCTGCAGTACAGCCCGGATCTGCTGGCCACTCTGGCCCGTATCAACCGGCTGCGGGGATCGAACGACACCGCGAGACTCCAGAGCCGCGCTGCCCTCGATCTGCTGGACGCGGCAGATCCGGACTTCCGGAGGAGGGCCGCCCTACTGATCGACCTGGTTCGGCAGCAAGAATTGAGCGACTAGTGACTGAAATGAGATCTGAGGTGCCCCAACCCCCACGCGCCTCTCCCGCTCTCGCACAGGAGGGGCGCCATTCCCCATGATGGGCCCGATTCTGCAGTACCCGAAGGGATGGGCCCAAGAACATTCACCTACCAACGGCCTACGGCTGCTGGCTGTCGGAGCGCTGCTGCTGGAAGCGCCCGATGTAGCCGGCGATATCCGACAACACCTGCTTGGCCTCCAGATCCTGCATCATCTCGTGACCGCTCTTGGAGTACCACAGGATCTCCCGGTGGCGAGAGCTCACCCGCTCGTAGATGATGTTGGCCGACTCGGGCGCCACGATCTGGTCCCTCTTGCTCTGCAGGATGCAGAGGGGAACCGTCAGCCGGTCCAGGCGCCGCTCGATGTCCTGAGCATAGCTGTACAGGGAGGCGAAGGAGTCCACCGCGAACTTCGGGTAGTTCCTGCAACGCTCCGCCTTGAGCTCCGGATCGTTGAAGGAGTTGGGAGAAGGCCAGAACTTGACTACCCGCCCAAGCTGCTGGCTGAAACGAGCCATCGGATCGGTAAAACGCAGCGCCGCTGCCACCGTGACCACCGCTGCCACTCGCTCTGGATAGTGCATCCCAAGATCCAGCGCCAACAGTCCCCCCATCGATAGCCCGACCACGATGACCTTGTCCACCCGCTGCAGCAACTCGGTAAAGGCCCATTGCGCATCGTCGAACCAGTCTCCGGCCCGAACCCCCGCTAGATCCTGGTACTGGGTTCCATGACCCCGCAGTACCGGCATCTCCCAGTCCAGCTTCAATCTCTGAAGATGAGGAATCAGCCCGTTGACCGTGTCCAGATGCGACGTGAACCCGTGCAACACCAGCACCCCCAACCGCTCCACCGGTTGGATCGGCTCGATCGGTAGCTCGAGCGGAATATAGTTGTCCTGGTGATCTACCAACCCACTGATCTCACGCATCACCCGATCCGTGATCTCCCTGTACAGCTCCCGATTTCGCTCCCGATTCCGGTATTCGCCCGGATCGATCGGCTTGCCGAAACGGATCCGGATGGGGGTCGATTTGAGCAACCGCAGGATCTCCAGCCGAGGATACACCTCCGGCGGCAACGCCCGCCCCGTCCCCGATACCCCGACGGGAACGATGGGCACATTGGCCTCCAATGCCAACCGAGCCACTCCACTACGGCCTTGGAGAAGTCCGGTCTCCGCCTGGACTGCGCTCCGACCGATATCCTCCTCACCGGGAATGGTCCCCTCCGGGTACATTCCCACGGCCCACCCGTTTTTCAGGTGCTCCACGATCCCGGCCAGCGCATCCCGGTCCCCGCCACGATTGATGAACACCGACTCCGTCATCTTGACCAGGTGGCGCAACCCCGGCCAGGTCCGGAACTCATTCTTGGCAACGAAGTGCACGCGTCGGGGGGATGCTGCGCCGAGAACCTGCACGTCCAGCCAGCTCTGATGATTGGAGGCGAGAATCACCCCCGTGTCGTCCGGGATGTTCTCGATCCCCTCGATCTCCAAGCCATTGATGGCCTGGAACTGGGTGCGAAGCAGCGTCTTCAACCCGTAGTAGATGGCCCCCGATAGCTTATCCAGTAAACCGGTCTTCTCGAGCCCCGCCACGGATAGCCCGACGGCCCTGTCGATCGGCCAGAGTACAGCATTGGCGATCTGTTCGCGGTCCATTGGTCCTCCTTGGGTTATTATAGTGCGACCATAAAATTACACCCTTGACGCTATGCGTCATAGCCCATTTTGTGCACTGTGACAATAAAAATCAACCCCACCCATACGCCAAAGAAAAGACGGTCCCTCGGGTGTCAGCGGGGGCGTACCGGGGAGATCGGCCGACCGACCAAGCCGAGGATCGAGAGGACCAGGAACAGCGCCAGCAGGTAGATGACGCCCAACGGCAGCTCGGATACCACCGTAGCGTAGGCCAAGGAGGCCAGAAGGGCGCAGGTGATGGCGTAGGGAAGCTGGGTGCGGACATGGTCGATGTGATCGCAACTGGAGGCGATGGAGCTCATGACGGTGGTGTCGCTGATGGGCGAGCAGTGATCCCCCATGATGGCGCCATCCAGGACCGCCGCGGCAGATACCAGCACCAGCAGGGCGGGAACATCCGGTTGCTGGGCGAGGGTGTAAGCCCAGGGTACGATCAGGGGCAGCAGGATCCCCATGGTGCCCCAGGAGGTTCCGGTGGAGAAGGCGACGAGGGCAGCCAGGAAAAAGGTGAACAGCGGAAACAACAGGGGAGGAATGGACTCTCCCAACGCCGAGATCAAGAAGACGCTGGTACCCAGATCGTCGCATACGGCCCGGATAGCCCAAGCGCACACGAGGATCGAGATCGCCAGCCAGGTGGCGGGAATGGCCTTGAGCCAGGTGACGACCGCCACCCGCAGCCGCAGGATCCGCTGGAGGACCGGTAACAGGATAGCGACGGCGCTGCTGGCTCCTGCGGCAACGACCAGGACCAACCCGCTGTCGGCAGCGCCGAAGGCCAACTTCCAGGTCTCCAGCCGGAGCAGGTCGAAGGCCATGCCGGCTTCGTACACCGCGCCGCGACCGGAGTAGAGCATGCCGGCGATGACCATGCCCACGGCCACCAGGATGGGGATCACTGCGTTGTACCAGCGGCAGGGAGCTCCTTCATCCGGCTTCAGCGTGGCCATGCTGCTGCTGGTCAATGGTCTGGCGTCCGGTGCCAGGAGCTGCCCGGTGGTCGCCGCCCGCCGCTCCGCCTTCAGCATGGAGCCAAAGTCGCGACTGGACATGGCGCTGGACAGCACGAAAGCGAGGGTGATCAGGCAGTAGAAGCGAAAGGGAAGCATCGCCAGGAACATGGAGTAGCCACTTGTCTGGACCCCCGGCTCCAGCTCGAGATGAAGCTGGTCGATCAGCGGCTGCAGCAACCCCACCTCGAAGGCGATCCAGGTCGATATGACAGCCAATCCGGCCACTGGCGCCGAGGTGCTGTCCACCAGGTAGGCCAGCTTCTCCCTCGAGATCCGGTGGCGGTCGGTCATCGGCCTGGCGGTCGTACCCACCACGATGGCGTTGGCGTAGTCATCGAAGAAGATCACCAGGCCCATCAAGAATGTCGCGATCCGGGTGGATCGCGCCGAGGAGGCGATGCGGGCGACCTGGTCGATCAACCCCTGACTGCCGCCGGAGCGGGTGGCCACCATGACCATGCCCACCAGGCCGAAGGTAAACGCCAGGATCTGAAGGTTGAAGGTGTCCGACAGCACCCCCCAGAGATAGACCTGGGCGCCTTGAGCCAGATCGACAACCGGATTGCCCTGAAAATGGAGCAGCGATCCGACAATGATCGCGCTCACCATCGCCACTAGCAGCTTCCGCAAGAACAGCGCGACCAGGATTGCCAGCAAGGGAGGAACCAGCGAGATCCACCGTCCGATGCGCGCAGAACCAGACGCGGTCAGGCTCCCCTCCGAAAGGGAGCCGCCCAGCTCCAGCTGGTCGTTTTCCACCAGCACCGTGAGCGACAGATCGGGCACCCCCTCTGCCGCTTCCACCAACTCGAAACGGTGCCGCGCGGCCCACTCCAGCTCCTGCCCTACCGCCGGCGATCCCTCCCAGCGCAGATGAACCCTGGGAGTTTCCGGCAACGGCTCCGGTTGTAGGCTCTGCCATGACTCCAAGAGCGAGGGAAACACCTGGTCGGCCGCCAGCTGACTGGCGGTCAGGCCGACCGCCCGATCCTCATCGACCGGCACAAGCGAAAGAAGGACGAGAGCCGCAGTCAGCGTGACAGCAAAGGCGACCAGGCGGGTCGCGGGGATGGCCTTGATGAGCGGACTGATCTGCATGGCTGCTTCTGGCTCTCCCCACCCCCCTCAACAACTCGACCTGCCAGGGGCCGGGTGGGATCACTCCTCCTGGGAGCCGGTGGTTACCACGCGTATCCGGGCTCCGGTTCCCTCCAGAATGGTCTTGAGGGTAGCCGCCTTGGTCCGGGTCACTGGCCCCACGATGAGACAAGGTGCACGCTCGCAGATGGCGGTGGCCTCTTCCGCCGTCATGGAAAGGGCGACCGACATGATGTCAACCGTCTTCTTGACGTTGTAGCCCGGGTGGGTGAGAAACACGTCCATATCCCTGGGCTCCTCGGCCCCCAGCTTCTTGACCACCTCCCGGGCCGTCATCGAGTCGATGGTGATCGGCTCCCGTCTGTTCTGGCGAGCAAGCGAGGAGGGCTCCGGAAGTTTCTGGCGTTCGGCGGGTTCCTCGTCCGCAGGAAGGTCGCCAACTGCGGCCTCCAGCTTCTCCAGGGTTGCCTTCCACTCGGGCCGCTCTCCCCCCTCGAATCGAGCAGGGCGCGCCTGACCGTCTGCCTCGCCGACGGCCAATCCGCCGTCGGGCTCCCTGGAAGTACTCCGCGCCATCGTCCTGGGGCGAGCACCGAGCAGATCCAGCGGATCTGCTCCCTTCTGGACCAGGTCGAGCAGAGATCCGAGAAACCGGACCAGACCGCGAACCGACAGGAGGAACGGTTCAAAGCGCAATGCCCGATCTCCCGGTGCCCATAACAGGCAGGTTCGTTCGTACTCCTGCCAGTCCCCTAACAGCTCGTACTCGTCCGATTCCTCCAGAAGAAGACCGAATCGATTTCCGATCACGTCGATGAGCCGGGACGCCAGTCTCGATCGGATTGGCTCCTCTGGGACCGCCAGCAACCGGATGGCGACGTAGAACCCCCTGCCGGTGGCCGGCGACCACAGGTCAGCGTTGGTCAGACCGGCAAGCAGCAGCGGTTCGTCCTCTTTCCCCGCGACGGTCCGATACGCCAACAGGTGGATCAACCCCACCTGCCAGAGACGCAGCAGGGCGTAGTTCGCAAACTGCTGGGAAAGCCGCTCCCCCCGCTGTTGGCATCCGTTCATGGTGTCTCGCAGGTGTGCCACCACCTGGTCCAGATCCTCCCCGCAACAGAGTTGCTGCACCGCCTGGTGCAGATGTTCGGCCAAGGCCAAAAATCTAGGTTGGGCCTCGACATGGGAGGAAACGGGGCGCGGCGACCAACGAAAGTCCGCCAAGGAGGGCTGCATCTTCAGGGTGACCGGTCCGGACAGCAGATCGGAAAACAGGCTCTTGACGGCTTGAAAGAACCGCTCGCAAACCGCCCCCCCACAGACCGTCTCAGCAAGCCGCACCCGCAGCTCCGGTTCCAAGGGGGCCGGTGGCAAAGGATAGGCGACGATAACCCCGAGATCGGCCCCCTCCTCCAGTGGTATCACCAGAAACGGTTCCTCCAGGCGGGCCTTGCCTTCTCGTACCAGCCTGTCCGCCTGGACCAGCCGTCGCGTTGCGATGGGATCCTGTTCCCCCCCAAGATCAGCCGCCATGTCCCAGTCGGCAGCCGGCAAAGCCGTGGGCTGCACCGTTTCCCCCATGGAGATCGCAACCTGACCGCCCTGAATGTCCCTGGAACCCGGATCCCCGGCCCCTTCCTGGGCACTCATGCTGAAACCTCCGTGTCCGGGTGGATAACCATGTGCCTGAAAATACAGGCATCGCCAACGCCCAACAAGTGCCTAGTTTCTCCAGAATCGACCCCCGATGGGTTTTTACCTGGCAGGCCGAGGGGTTTTAAGGGGAGGGCCCCCCAGGGAACGGATCACGCCCGCAGCTCAACCTTTCTGTCTTTCCTGGCCGATCACCTCTCGATAGCAGTCCAGTTGATGGGCCAGGACCGTATCCCAGGGATGGTTTACGAGCGCAAAGTCCCGTCCTCTCCGCGAAGCGGCGTCGTACTCCTCTCGGTTCCAACCAAGGACCGTCTCGATGGCCCGGGAGAGGTCGGCTGCATCGCCCGCTCTGAACAGCACGCCGGCGCCGGAACGACAGACCAGCTCGGCAGCGCCACCAGTATCCGCACAAACCACCGGGGTGCCGCTACTCAACGCCTCGAGTGTACTCAAGCTGAAGGTTTCATAACCACCTGGAGTGATCGCCACCGCAGCCCTGGCCAACAGGTCGGCCTGCTTCTCCCGGCTGCATCCGTAACCCAGAACCTGAACGGACGGGCAGGCTTGGCGGAGCGACTCCACCAGCCCCCGTAACGGTCCGTCTCCCATCATCACCAGGCGCAACTCCGGGTGCTGCGAGGCCAATCCAGGGTAAGCGTCCAGGAGCGTGCGGACCCCCTTCTCCGGCCCCAGGCGGCCCACGTACAGAATGGTGCGAAAGTTGCCGCCTTCTCGGCCTGAGCGAGACAAACCGTTGCGCCGCTGGGGATGAAAGAGGTCCGTATCGACGCCAAGCGGGGTGAGGTACACCCGCCTCATCCCGTGCTCTTCCAGCTTGGACACCAAAAACTGGCTGGCTGCCATCACGGCGTCGAACCGACCGATGGTGGCTCTGGCGTAGGCCCAGGCGGCCTGTCGACCCAGCTCGGCGGCGTAAGTCCCCAAGGGTGCCAGAGCGGGCGCGACGTAGGTGTCGGGATAGTCGGCGTGCCAAAAGCCCACCAGCTTGCTGCCCAGCTTCCGAGCAGCCAGGCGGACCAGGAGAGGAGAGAGGTATGGGGCTCCCACTTCGATGAGATGGGGGTTTTCCTGGTGGAGAATGGTCGTCAGCTCTCCGATGCCAGCCATCCATCGGTAGTGAGGGGCGCCGGGAACAGGGAATCCCCGGATGGTATACCAGCGGGCTGCTCCCACCTGGCGAACCGAGTGCCGCTCCCCGAGCACGACCACCGAGTACCGCACATCGGTTCGTTGCCGGTAGAACTCGATCTTTCGGTGCAGGTACTGGCGAACCCCTCCACCACGGGGCGAGTAGAAGGTGTTGACGTCGCACAGGCGGAGCATGGCTGAACTCATGACGCGATGGTTGGGCTGCTGCAGAGGGAAGAAAAACGTGTACCCCTGGGGGTCGGGTCAAGGCGTGCGGTTGGCATAGACGGAGAGGATCTTCTCCAGCGCCTTGCTCCAGGCCTTGTCGAACCACTCTCGGGCCCTGGTCCAGCTCGCCCCTTCTCCCCAGCCCGAGTGGATCACCTCCAGGCGGGTCCCGAACGGTGCCGGCCGCAACCGTACCTCGAGCTCGGTGGTCGGTGCCTCGGGGTTGTTCATGATCTCTGCCAAGTCGTCAGACCCTCGCCAGGTCACTCGGAGCAAGCGGGGGCGATCGACGGAGAGCACCTTGCAGCCGATGGTGGAGTTGCTCCCGGGCCTGCTCTCATCGGGGTTGAAGTAGATCTCGTAGGCGCCCCCGACTCTTGGCTCGACGGTAGCTCGGTGACACAACCAGCGGGTCAAGCCCTCCGGCGTGGTCCAGGCCTCCCACAACTCATCCCGAGTCGCCGGAATATCCACGGTGTAGTGCAGCGGGTCCACCTGGGTCCTCTCCTTGTGGTAAGTCCGTACGGACAGCTCAACCGGCCGATGGTTTCATGATAGCGCCATCGCCAATCGGCGATCAACCGAAGGGGGGGCAGGAAGCTCCCCCCTGGCGGGCAGAAGGCGAAGTCGGGTCAGCGGCGGCGGCGGCGACGTTTATCCTTGGTGATGTTGCCTTGAAGGATCTGCTGGATATCCTCATCAAATCCCACTTTGCCGTCGGCGATCTCGCGCAAGGAGGTGACGCACTCCTTGTTCTTGCTTTCCACCAGCGGCTCGGCATCTCTCAACAGCTGGCGTGCCCGTTGCGCTGCCAGCACGACCAGCGCGAAGCGGTTGGGAACGCGTTCCAGGCAATCCTCGACGGTCACTCTTGCCATACGGTTACCTCGATCGGGTCTGATCCGGTGAAAACGGTCCGGCGAGATCCAGGATATCACCGGGCGGCCCCCCAGCCAACGCAAATGGCCTTTTATTCAAATACTTATCCGCTGTCAATCCCACCCTCTTCGCCGAGGTGGGCTGGCACCAGCCCAGGGGAACCGGGCACGACGCTTACCGGGGAGAAAAAAATGGTCGGGGTGGTTGACAGGCGGTTTCCCGTGGCTACTATCCCGCCGCACTTCAGTTGGTTTTTGGCAGGGGGTTCTTGCCTTCCTTATCACGACAATGAGGTGTTGCGGCAACGTTGGAAAAAGGAGTGAACACTATGGCCGTAAAACCCTTGAACGATCGGATTTTGGTCAAGCGGATTGAAGAAGAACAGCGGTCTGCCGGTGGGATCATCATACCGGACACGGCGAAGGAGAAACCGCTCCAGGCGAGGGTCATCGCCGTTGGCCCTGGCCGATGGGAAAAAGACAAGCGCATCGCTCCCGAAGTCAAGCCGGCTGACGTGGTGTTGATCGGCAAGTACTCGGGCACCGACATCAAGATCGACGGGGAGGAGCACCTCATCCTGCGGGAGGACGAGATCCTCGCCATTATCGAGTGACCTTTCCCTCGCAATCCGGATCGCTTCTCTCTGTGGGTAGGAGTCTGTCATGGCCAAAGAGATTATATTCGAGGAACCGGCGCGTCAGCGCATCCTGAAGGGAGTCAATCTGCTCGCCGACGCCGTGCGCGTCACTTTAGGCCCCAAGGGCCGCAACGTCATCATCGAGAAGAGCTTCGGCGCCCCCACGGTGACCAAGGATGGGGTTACGGTGGCCAAAGAGGTCGAGCTGGAGGACAAGTTCGAAAACATGGGCGCCCAGATGCTGCGGGAGGTCGCCAGCAAGACCTCCGATATCGCCGGTGACGGCACCACTACCGCCACCGTGCTGGCACAAGCCATCTATCGCGAAGGGATGAAGATCGTCACCGCGGGGCACAACCCCATGGCCATCAAGCGTGGCATCGACAAGGCCACCGACGCCGTGGTCGGCGCCATTCAGAAGGCGTCCATCGAGACCACCAGTCGCGAGGAGATCGCCCAGGTAGGCACCATCAGCGCCAACAACGACGCCACCATCGGCGAGATCATCGCCGAGGCCATGGAGAAGGTCGGCAAGGAAGGCGTCATCACGGTCGAGGAAGCCAAGGGACTGGAAACCACCCTGGATGTGGTGGAGGGCATGCAGTTCGATCGCGGCTACCTCAGCCCCTACTTCGTGACCGACCCGGAGCGCATGGAGGCGGCGCTCGACGACCCCTTCATCCTGATCTACGAAAAGAAGGTCTCGGTCATGAAAGACCTGCTCCCCCTGTTGGAGCAGATTGCCAAGCAGGGTAGGCCGCTGTTGATCATCGCAGAGGATGTCGAGGGAGAGGCCCTGGCCACCCTGGTGGTCAACAAGCTGCGCGGCGTGTTGCATGGCGCGGCCGTCAAGGCTCCCGGCTTCGGTGACCGCCGCAAGGCCATGCTGCAAGATATCGCCATCCTCACCGGCGGACAGCTCATCAGCGAAGATCTCGGCCTCAAACTCGAGAACATCACCGTCAAGGATATGGGGCGTGCCAAACGCGTGACCATCGACAAGGACAACACCACCATCGTCGATGGCGCCGGCGAAAAGAAAGCCATCCAGGACCGCGTGACCCAGATCCGCAGGCAGATCGAGGATACCACCAGTGACTACGACCGCGAGAAGCTCCAGGAGCGCCTCGCCAAGCTGGTCGGCGGTGTAGCTGTCGTCAAGGTGGGCGCTGCCACCGAGGTGGAGATGAAGGAGAAGAAGGCCCGCGTCGAGGACGCGCTCAACGCCACCCGCGCGGCGGTCGAAGAGGGAATCGTGCCGGGCGGCGGTGTGATCTTCATGCGCTGTTCCAAGGCGCTCGACGACCTGAAGGTCGATGGGGGGGAGCGCTTCGGCGTGGAGATCATCCGCAGGGCGCTGGAAGAGCCGCTGCGCCGCATCGCCGAGAACGCCGGCATCGAGGGCTCGATCGCGGTGCAGGCTGTCCGGCAGGGGGACTTCAATTATGGCCTGAACGCGGCCACCGGAGAGTACCAGGACCTGGTCAAGGCCGGCATCATCGACCCCGCCAAGGTCTCCCGGATCGCCCTCCAGAACGCCGCCTCGGTCTCCGGTCTCATGCTGACCACCGAAGCGATGGTCGCAGAAATCCCCAAGAAAGAGACCCACGCCCCGGGCATGCCCCCCGGCGGCATGGGTGGCATGGACATGATGTAACCGCTTCCCCGCGGTAGGTGGGACGAAGAGCCGACCCCTCCTCGACAAGGGGTCGGCTTTCTTGTTCGACCACCTGTCGGGCGGGCAGCGTCGCCGCAGATGACCGATCGAGACTGGACTGGCCTCCAGTTTGATTGACAGCCCCACCAGCGCTGTTACACTCTGGTTAGCTCTCGTTTCCCTGACCCGATCCCGCCAAGGTGGGTCGCCCTGTCGAGACCGGGGGACGTCCGTTGTACCCTGTTCGTCCTGACGAGCCGTCGAACGTGTACCCCATCTTCCGGCATAAACCGCTGCTGATCGCGCTCATCGGGATGTGGCTGGGCGTTTCCCGCCTCGGTTGTACCCCGGCCGACCAGACCCCGCCGGAGGACGATTCCTTCTCCCGGTGGGATGAAGCGCTATCTGGTCGCATCGCCTACTTGTCTGTCGGTTCACGCAACGCCCATGGTCCTGCCGACAACCTCTCGCTGGAGATATCGGCCCAGTTCGTGGATTTCCGCAACGTGGAACAGGCGACCGTGCGGCAGTCCCTGGGTTTGTGGACCCCCGATGAGACCCTCCCCTCCGACGGCTGCTCACTTGGCCTTCAGCCATCCCCCTCGGGTCTGGAGACCTGGTCCCCCAGCCGCGTTCTCCTGGTGGACGCCGGGATCATCCGGGTCGAAGGGAGGGGCGACCTGATCGAGCTGGTGCCCCGCAGAATACCGGACCTCTTCCCGTTCCTCCGGGGCTATACCTACGGTACTGGCGCTG
This sequence comes from Bradymonadales bacterium, assembly GCA_016931535.1. Classification (GTDB taxonomy): domain Bacteria; phylum Myxococcota_A; class Bradymonadia; order JAFGEP01; family JAFGEP01; genus JAFGEP01. The sequence goes on along the minus strand of JAFGEP010000050.1, from coordinate 85,851 downwards.
ACGAGGGCCCTTTTTACCCTTGTGACAGCCTGTTGGAGATCCGCGGCTTCGGGTCAGACCAGGTCGAGCCGTTCTCCGTCATGGCCCATGTTCCGCACCCTCTCGCCATCACCCACATCAACGAACTCTCGGTGGGTAGCATGACCGCGCTGGAACTCCACGGTGAACAAGAAGGGCTGCTGGTTCGATGGACACCGGCTCTCCGCCAGGACTCGCTGCAGCTCACCCTGGAACCGGACGGACGAGGCGCCGGCGTGGTCCTGTCCTGCTCGGCGTTCGACGACGGCGAGTTCTTTCTCAGCGAGCGGGAGGTCATGGCGGTGATGGGCTCCGACAGCCGAGGGTCCTTCCGGCTCACCGCCCACCGAGCAACGATGCAACCCTTCCCACTGGCCGGTTTCGACACGGCCGAGGCGGTGGCCTATTCGGAGCACAGCCTGATCTTGTACTGATGCCCACTCCACTCTACCACCTTGTGCCCCTGGCGGGTCTGTTGGGACAGGCCATCCAGGTCGATCACCGGCTCCTGGCTGCAGCGCTGGGGTTGCTGCTGGCAGCGGTCGTGGCTTACCTTGTGTCCAGGGGAACCAGATGAGATCCACGCGGTCTGTATCCCTCCCGGCGAGCATTACCGTCAGGCACAAAGCCGGTCGGGAATCCGCCATCGGCTCGGCGAGCGGCCAAGGCGTGATCGAGCCACCGGAGGTGTCGGACCGCACCGCTCGCCCAATGGTCTCGCAACATCGCCTCTAGGAGAACACCATGACCAGCTTCGACCCTACCCGAATCCTGGCTATGGCCCAGTGCCTGGAATCAGGCACCACCCAGCAGAAACTGGACCTCATCGCCCACATCGACTCCGGTGACCCGATCACCGCCGGCATGGTGATGCGGGCGCTGGCCGACCAGGAGTCATCGGTCCGCCTGGCCGCCCTGGAAAAGCTGGAAGAAGGGGGGCTTCGCCCCCCCAACCCCCTGATGGGTGCGCTGCTCCAGGATGACGACCCCCAGGTCCGCCACCTGGCGACCCGCCTGTCACAACGGCCGGATACGCTCAACCCCCTGGAGAAGGTGGTCCCCCTGATCGAGTCCATGGCCTCCTCGCTAGGCCCTCTGGGGGGATTGCTGAAGTCCATGATCGAGACCCTGCGAAACCTCGGTGAGGAAAATGAACGAGATCAGCTCATTGCCGTCTCCCGCCTGACCGACGACAACCCGGCAGCCATGCTGGCCATCGTCCAGGCGCTGCAGTCTCCTCATCTCGCCGTGCGGCTGTCCGCCTTGCGCAAAGCGTTGTATCTCACCTCGGTCACCGTCCCGGACGAGATGATCCAGGAGTTCCTCTCCGACCCCAGCGCCGAGGTCCGCGAGGCCACCGACGCCTTGATCCTGGCCGGCAAGGTCGGCCCCTTCGACGCCGAATCCTTCCGAGCCCAGGCCATGCAGTCCATGGTCTCCAGTCTGATGGGAAACCTGAGCCTTTCCGGCCTGGACTTCAGCTCCCTTCTGGGCAGCGACCTCGATTCGACCGCGCTGTTCGGCCAGATGGGGGAGGTAGAGCAGCCAGCACCTCCCACCAGGGCTCCCGACCACGCCCCCGATGCGGGCGGCGAGATCCACCAGCCGGATGGCTTCATCTACCTGGTCTGCGATCTCAAGACGCGAGATCGGATCCTCCGGATACTGGCTGCCCTGTCCGACAGAGAGCAAGCCCCCGCCTGCGAGCAGATCGAGCATCCATCCTCCCCTCCCCGCTGGGCGGTGCGGGGGGTGGAGGAGCCAACCCCCGAGCCCAGCTGGCCGTCCCTCCTGGCAGAGCGAGGGATGAACATCGAACAACGGCACATCACCTGGGGAGAGCAGGCCCGCATGCTCAGCGAGCAGATCTGGGGCGCCGCCTACGCCGATCTGACCGGTGAGATCCCGCTGACCCTCGTCTTCCACGACGGCGTGCTCTCCGCCGGTCACTGGGGGGGGGAGACCCCCGGCACCTGGTACCCGCAACAGGAGCATCCTACCCCTGTCGAGGGCACACCGCTTGCCCTCCTCAAAGGGTTCCTCGCCGATCCGACCGACGATCGATTGATCGCGCTGCCCCAATCCGACGACCCGCTGCTAGTCGCCGGTTGATCCCCTCTCGGGCCATGGAAGGCAACCAACCAACACCCCAAAGACAGGATCGTCATGTCCCAGATCGCGCGTACCACCGGTAGGGGATTTCTGGTCATCACCGCCGCCAAGGTCTGGTTTCTGCTGACCGGCGCCTTTGTCAACCTGAGTCTGCCCCGGTTCTTCGAACAACAACCCGGACAGGGCACCGCGGCCTTCGGTGACTACGGGGTCGTGATCAACCTGGTCTCCATCCTGAACATGGTGATGATCACCGGGACCTTGCAGGCGGTCTCCAAGGTGGTCAGCGAAACCCCTCGCCGTGCCGGCCAGCACGTCCGGCGAGCCCTGGCCGTCCAGCTGGGTATCGGCCTGCCGGCCGCCCTGGCCTACTTCCTGGTCGCACCCCTTGCAGCCAGGGCTTTTCACGACCTCCGCCTGTCCCCCTACATCCGCCTGAGCGCGGCTATCGTGCTTTTTTACAGCTTCTACGCGATCTTCGTCGGCTACTTCAACGGCAAAAAGGAGTTCGTTCGGCAGGCGTCCCTCGACATCGGCTTCGCCACCCTCAAGACCATCCTGATCATCGCCGCCGTGATCAGCGGCCTGGGGGTCATGGGAGCGGTGGGCGGCTTCGTTCTGACCGCGTTGGCCTTGACCGTCGTCTCTGCCGCCTGGTTCTGGCGAAGGGAAGCGATCCCCCGTACCACCGAGCAGCCCCCCCCACAGCCAGGCGCCGAACCTGCCAGGAGCCGGCGCATCCTGGGGTACATGGTCGCCCTGATGGCATATACTTTCTTGCTCAACCTCATCATCCGGGTCGACCTGTTCTGTCTCAAGGCGGTCTCCGCCCTCCGTTTTCGCGACCTGGGCCATCCCGAACCGATCGTGGCCACCCTGTCCAGCTCTTTGGCCGGGGTCTACACCGGCATGGCCAACATCGCCCGTCTCCCCTACCAGGCGGTCATTGCCATCACCTTCGTCATCTTCCCGATCATCTCCCAGTCCACCTTCGAAGGGGACCTGCCCGCCACCAGGGCCTACATCCGCCAGACCCTGCGCTACTCCCTCATCTTGATCGGCAGTATGGCCGCGGTGCTCATCGCCTTGCGGACCACCCTGGTCGACGTGCTCTACCCCGATGACTACCTTGCCGGCAGCTCGGCCCTGTTGTGGCTTTCGCTGGGGATGGTCTCCTTCGCCTTGACCTTCGTGGGGACCACCATCCTGAACAGCGCCGGCCACCCGGTGTGGAGCCTGGCCCTGGTGGGGGGCACGCTGGTCGCCACCGCGGCGATGACCCTCCTGCTCTTGCTCCAGGGAGCCACAGGCGATCCCATGCTGAGCCGAGCCGCGCTGGCCACTACCTTGGCGACCACGGCAGGCCTCGCGGCCGTACTCTGGATCATCTTCCGGCAGTACCGAGCCGGCTTGCCCCTGTTCACGGTTCTCCGCTCCGCTGCAGCCAGCCTGGTGGTCATCCTGGGGGGAAGGGTGATCGACCAGCTTGCCCCCGTCACCTGGTATGTGCTCTGCGCCATTCTGCTCTTGGCCGCTGTGCTGGGGGTGATCACCTGGCGCTGGCGCACCAACAGAAAGCGCGTGGCCGTCATCGGCTCGGTCGCCGGGCTGGTCGTCCTGGTGGCGGTCTGGTTCAGCCTGGATCTCTTCGGCCGACCAGGATGGTTCAACCTGGTCATTCTGCTGGTCGGAAAAATGGCGTTCCTGGGGATTTTGTTTTACGCCTTGTTGTATCTGCTTCGTGAGTTCGGAGCCGAGGACCTCCGCCGAGTGCAGAGCGTCCTGGGCTCGCGGTCCGCTCCAACAGGAAAGGCTGAACCATGAACTCGAATCGCCCGACCACATCGTCTACCCATGCCACCGGGTCATGTGGCGACCTGTGCGCCATCCTGCTCGCCCTCGCGGTGGTTTTACCGGGTTGTGGCGCCAATGACACCAATCTGCGCCAGGTGCTGCCGCTGGCACTCGACGACTTCCACTCCCACCTGGTCTGGTCGCGCTACAGCGAAGCCGCAGGCTACCTGCCTGACGGCCAGCGGGGACACTTCCTCGGGATCCAGGAAGAGCTGGGCGACCAGATGCGCTATACCGAGTACGAGATCGGCTCCATCGACCTCAATCCCGAAACCCAACAGGCGGTCGTCACGGTGACCCTCAAATGGTACCAAGTCCCCCAGTACATCATCCAGACCACGCACCTGCGCGAAACCTGGACCTACGACAAGGAGGAAGAGGTGTGGTGGCTCACGGACCGAACCATCACCAACAGCTCTCCTACCCTGTGAGCCTGCCCCCCACAACAGCCCTCCGGTCGAGCCTCCTCGGATCGGCGCCTGGTCCTCCATGTTGCGACCCGACACCTGCCAGGGGGTCATCCACCCACCCCCCCTCGGCGACGGCTGAGTCCGGCAGTGTCTGCCGGACTCCTGGCACCACTGTCTGCCAAGCGCCATGCCGTCGTTGGCGCGCCGTTTCGCCGCATCCCTCGCCGGGCAGCCGATGCCATGCCGCCCTCCTCCTGCTCATCCTGCTGCACCCCGGCTGCAACCCCCGACAGGAGCCGCCTTTCGCTGCAGTGAGGACCGATACCGGCCAGCCAGCCCTGACCGTCCCTCAGCCGCCGACGGCAGACCTGGTCGGGTCGGTCCACCCCCCTTACGAGTCCGAAGGAGCAGGCCGGCGCCCCGATCCACTGGCCGAAGAGCGCGGTGAAATCCCAACCGGCCCGGTTATCGGGCCGAGTACGATACCAGACGGTCTGCAATCCCTGGGAGAGCCGCTGCCGATCGAACGGCTGCCGGATGGCTGGCCACCACACATCCCCTGCCCACCCCGGCTCGAGGTCCTCCGGATCACCGGCCCCCAGGAATCGATGCAAGCCATTCAGGCTGTCCATCCAGCCGACTATCGCCAGCTCTCCCGCTGGTACGCAACTCACCTGTCAGACGGGGGATGGACGATCACCGACAGGGAAGACCTGGGGCTGGCCAGGCGTCTCGTGGTGGCTCGAGATCGGGAACGATGGCTGATCAACCTGGAGCTTCAGATCGACCAGGAAGGGGGACATCGCTGTCGTCTTGCCTTGCGGCGCCGCACCAACGAGCCTCCCCTGCAGTTGCTACCCGGAATGGCCGCCGGATCCGAATGCACCGCCGATCTTCCCGTGACTCCAGTGGGCCCCGCTGTTCACTGCGAGCTGTCTACGGGATACCCCATCGAGCCGCTTCATGCCGGAGTCACCGAACTGGACGCCACGGTCGACGAACCCGTCACGGCGGTCACCTTCCTGGCGGACGGGGAGCTCCTGCTGCTTCTCCTCGAAGGAGACACCATCACCCTCGGTCCGATCCCGATCGACGGCGGTAGCCGGACCCCAGCCAGGCGAACTACTCCACAGATCTTGAGCAGTCGAGATGGTGGTTGGCTCATCTCCTGGGTTCAAGGCGATCCGCCCCAACGGCTGATCCTCTCGGTCGACTCCCGCGGACAACGGCTGGCTGCTCCTGCCCCATTGTCCAACGACCTGATCCTCTCTGCGGTGGGGAACTGGTCCAGGACGCTGGGCGAGACGGGATGGGAATATCGGACGGCCTGGGCGGAGCAGGGACCAGAGGGACCGGTCTGGCAAGTGGGAATCGTGCTGGAGGGGGGAGGTCTCCCCTGGCGTTCAGGTCGTTTTTTCATGGGGGCGGCCCTGCCCGATCCCCAGCAGCTGGCCGCTGGCCCCATGCGCCATTTTCTTTCGCACTCGGTGCTCGGCGGGATAGGGCCGGTAATGGCGTCGGATGCCACCGGCGGTTCGGCAATGGCCTGGAGCTCCACCGACGGCCTCGTTTTCCTACCCATCGGCGCCGACGGTCTGCCCGATGGTTCCCTGCATCGCCTGGAACCGGGGTTACCCGGCTGGCTCGGGATGGTCTATGGACAGGAGTCCTACTGGGTGGTCTGGGATGCGGGAGCCGGCTTCTGGCTCCGCAGCGATCCGGCGGGTTGTGCCGGCCAGGCCAGGGGCTCTCTTCAGGGCCGTCCTTTGGGGGTCTGGTCCACGCCAGCAGGGGTGATCAGCCTGGTGCAAAGCCGAAATCAGGCCCGGCTGGTGCGACTGGCCGACCGAGGAACCGCGGTGCCCGACCAGAACCCGGAAGTGATCGGCACCTACCCGGGTGTCGTCGAGTGGAGCGACCTGGAGGTCATCGAGGGGAACCTTCGGGGGTTGATCCGGACAGCCCAGGGGGTCCTTCCCGCCGAGTGGCGGTGCCGATAGCTGACGGCGCCTGGCCTACCTCCCCTGAACCGAGAAAGGGGGTCACCTTCGCCAGCGGCTGCCAGCTACATCATGGCCGCTTCCTGGTCCTTGATCATGCAGCATTTCTTGTACTTCTTGCCGCTTCCGCAAGGGCAGGGGTCGTTGCGTCCCGCCTTGGGCGCCTCCCGTCGGAAGGTCATGGGCTTGTTCGACCCCGCCTGTCGCGTGGGGATCCGCCCCCTTCCCAACGACATGCTGACCGGGCCCCGGTGGACGGTCTGGCTGACGCTTTCCTCGCGCTTGACCTTGATGTTGAAGAGGTACTGGGAGACGTTGTGGCGGATGTTGGCCAGCAGCTCCTCGAACATGTCGTAGCCCTCTTTCTTGTACTCCTGCTTGGGGTCCTTCTGGCCGTAGCCGTGAAGGGAAACCGAGTCACGCAGCGCTTGCATGGCGTTGAGGTGCTCGCGCCAGCGCTTGTCGATCTCCCTCAGGTAGTGGAACCGCTCCTGCTCCCGCAGGATATCGAGGCCGGTCTTGGGCACGAAGTCGGCGGTTTCGGCAAACCGCTCGTTGTACCGTTCGGCCACGTACTGCAGCTCCTCCTCCTTCTGCCGATAGGCCTTTTCGACCTCGCCCCATAACTGGGTGATGATCTGATCCGGGTCCCCCTCGTACTCCGAGGTGTGCAGGTCCACCTCGATCCCGAAGACATCCTTGAGCTTCCGCCGTAGCCCGTCGATCTCCCAGGTGGTGCGGTCGGCGCCCTTGTGTATGTACTGCTCGACCAGGTCCACGAGGCTATCCTCGTACAGGTCGAGCATGATCTCCTTGAGGTCCTCGGTGCCCTCCAGGATGGTATTGCGCAGGGAGTAGATCGCCTTGCGCTGCTTGTCCATGACGTCGTCGTACTCCAACAGGCTCTTGCGGATGTCGAAGTTGCGACCTTCCACCCGCTGCTGGGCGCTCTCGATCGACTTGGTGACCCACTTGTGCTCGATGGGGACGTCCTCCTCCATCCCCAGGCGAGTCATCAGCCCCTGGATCCGCTCGGCGCCGAAACGACGCATCAGATCGTCTTCCAAACTGAGATAGAAGCGGCTCTCCCCGGGGTCGCCCTGCCGGCCCGAACGACCTCTCAGCTGGTTGTCGATCCGCCTCGCCTCGTGCCGCTCGGTTCCCAGGATGAACAACCCGCCCGCCTGCAGCACGTGCTGGCGCTCCTCGGCACACAGGCGGACAAAGTGCTCTGACGCCTTCTCGTACTCCTCGCTCTGCTCGTCGGGGTTGACCGACTTGGCCAGCTGGGCGGGATTCCCGCCGAGCAGGATGTCGGTGCCACGGCCGGCCATGTTGGTGGCGATGGTGATGGCCCCCTCGCGTCCGGCCTGGGCCACGAACTCCGCCTCCCGCTCGTGGTGCTTGGCGTTGAGCACGTTGTGCTGCAGTCCGCGCTTCTTGAGCACTTTGCTGAGCGCCTCCGACTTCTCCACGCTGATGGTGCCCACCAGGACCGGTTGCCCCTTTTTGTGGCACCGCAAGATCTGTTCCACGATAGCCGTGAACTTGCCCCTCTCCGACTTGTAGACCACATCGGAGTGGTCCAGGCGGATGCAGGTCTTGTTGGTGGGGATGACCAGTACGTCCAGCTTGTAGGTCTTGGCAAACTCCTCGGCCTCGGTATCCGCCGTTCCGGTCATGCCCGCCAGCTTGGTGTACATACGGAAGAAGTTCTGGAAGGTGATGGTGGCCAACGTCTGGTTCTCGTTCTCGATCTTGACCGCCTCCTTGGCCTCCACCGCCTGGTGGAGACCATCGCTCCAGCGGCGTCCGGGCATCAACCGGCCGGTGAACTCATCGATGATGACCACCTTGCCATCCTTGACCATGTACTTGTCGTCTCGCCGATACAGGGTGTGCGCCTGCAGCGCCTTGGTGACGTGGTGGAAGTACTCGATGTTGGTGGGCTCGAACAGGTTGTCCAGCCCGAGGAGCTTTTCCACCTTCTCGACCCCTTCGTCGGTCAGAGTGGTGGAATGGTGGCCCTCATCCACGACGTAGTCCTCGTCTCGCTTGAGCCGCGGGATGATCTTGTTGATCTCGTAGTACAGCTCGGTGGAGGCCTCCCCTTGACCGGAGATGATCAGCGGCGTGCGCGCTTCATCGATCAGGATGGAGTCCACCTCGTCCACGATGGCATACTCCAACCCTCGTTGGACCCGTTGTGCCGTCCTGAACTTCATGTTGTCGCGGAGGTAGTCGAATCCAAACTCGTTGTTGGTACCGTAGGTGATGTGGCAGTTGTAGGCGGCCTTCCGCTCGGAGTCGTCCTTCTCGTGGACGATGACCCCCACGCTCAACCCCATGAAGTTGTAGAGCTTCCCCATCCACTCGGCGTCACGCTTGGCCAGGTAGTCGTTGACCGTGACCAGGTGAACCCCCTTTCTGGCCAAGGCGTTGAGGTAAATAGGAAGGGTAGCGACCAGGGTCTTGCCCTCACCGGTCTTCATCTCCGCGATCTTCCCCTGGTGCAGCGCGATCCCACCGACGAGCTGCACATCGAAGTGGCGCATGTTCAACGCCCGTCGGGAAGCCTCCCGGACCGCGGCGAACGCCTCCGGAAGCAGATCGTCGAGCGAAGCCCCGTTGTCCAGACGGGTCAGAAACTCGCCGGTCTTGGCCTTCAGCTGGTCGTCGCTCAACTCCAGCATTTGGGGTTCCCAGCTGTTGACGACCTCCACCAACGGCGCCAGCTTTTTCATCTCGCGGCTGTGCTTGGTACCAAAGATCTTGCGTACGATTGCCTTGAACATCTCGTTTCATCCCCCAGCGCGATCCCCGACGTTCGACACTCGGAAATCGGCTGGCAAGAAGTTATCCACAACCATGCCCCCGGTTATCCACAGGTCACCGCCAATCTCATTGTTCCCCGATAGTTGGTGACCATCCGTTGGCTCATCCGCGGTACGACCCGTAACCAGCTGAAAACCAAGGCATATCTCGATCTGCCCCCTCGTTGACCCCAAGAAACCTGTGGTTATGCAGCCTTATCCGAGAGCCTCCCGGCCTTGTCCTGTGGATAACTCTGTGGATAGTTCGTGGGACCATAAAACCGTGTTGGATCAACCAACTATCGCCCCGCTCCCCACCTACCACCAACTTCCCGTAAGATAAGGATTATTCCGTCTTTCCCTGGAAATGGTGGTCGATCCCATGTGGCCGGGGTACACCACTGTCTCGTCCGGGCACAGATCGACGATCCGTTTCAAGGAGGCAGACATCGCCCGGTTGCTACCGCCTGGCAGGTCGGTCCGGCCGATCGCCCCCTCGAAAAGCAGGTCTCCAGAGAACAGCACCCCTGCCGATTGGAAATAATAGCACACCGACCCGGCGCTGTGTCCCGGGGTATGTACCACCAGCGCCACCTCTTCACCGATGGAGATCTCCTCCCCCTCGGTGACCGACCGATTGGCCTTGGGGGGCTGGCTCACCCGCAATCCAAAAAAGAGCCCTTGCATGGGGGCGGTCGTGTAGATCGTGGTGTCCTGCTCGTGCAGGTAGATCGGCGCCTCGGTGGCTTTCTGCATCTCCTTCAGGCCAGCGATGTGGTCGATGTGTCCGTGGGTCAACAACAACTTCGTGATCTTCAGGTCGTTGGCGTGCGCCATGTCCAACAGGGTGTCGCTCTGACCCCCCGGATCGATCACGGCCGCATCCCTCGTCCGGGTGCAGCCGACCAGGTAGGTGTTGACGGCGAATGGTCCTGTCGTGAGCATCTCTACCTGTAATGTGCCGTGTTTCATCGATCATCCTGTGCGTGCTGGACGCTTCCGCCCGATCCGGGGGGAACGCCGGTTGACAGGAGAGAGCTTTACATGAGCCCTCCGTCAAAATCTACCGCGAACCCGGGGGGCCGCGTTTGGGTTGAGGTATCAGTAGGCTGGCCGCGATCCAGCCGTCGCCGGACTAGACGCGCGACCCGGACGGGTTCTGGTAGCCCCTTGAAATTTCGGACGGCTGCGATACCTTACAGGTTTGTGACGCAAGTCCGGAGTGATCTCAACAGACACGGAGGACCGAATGAAACGGTACAGATGTGCTCGAACCGGTCGGGGAATACAGGCCATCCTGGTGCTGGCCGTGTTCGGGGTTCTGGCAATGGTACCGGCGCTGGCCGGCGCCCAGCCAGCCTGGGATGCGAACAGGGGCAACTGCGAGGAGGTCCTGGTACACCCCGAGACCTTCCGACTGGATCAGGTTCGGCGGTGTGCCCAGCTATGGGAAGCCTATCGCGAGGTAGGCGAGTTGACCCAGAGCCAGGTTCAGCAGGTAGCCCGCGGCTTCAGCCGCCTGTTCTACGAGGGCGATGCGGCCGACCGCGCCATGGCTCAGACCGCCCTGAATCGGATGAACACCTCGGTGTTGGAGCGGGGGGACTTCTTGCCCCGAGGTTCTACCAGCGCTTCGGCTGCCAGCCGTTCCCCGATTCGGGTGGGCGAATCCAGCCGATCCGCCCGCCGCCGGGCGGAAACCTTCAACCGGGATGGGATGCGGGACTACGAAAGAGGCCGTTACCGCGATGCGGCCCGCAACTTCGAGCGGGCCTTGGAAGCGGACCCCTGGTACCCTCGGGCCAAGTACAATCTCGCCTGCCAGCTGGCCCTGCTCGGTGAGACCGCCGAATCCCTCCGCCACCTCGACGAGCTCAGCCGATGGGATACCGACGAGGCTCATCAGCAGGCCAGCCGTGCTCTGGTTGACGAGGATTTCATCAGCCTGCGCGACAACCCCCAGTTCAGAGACATCACCGGCTATACGCGGGTCCAGCTCCTCAACGGGGCTGACGAAGCCGGGCTGGAGCGCACCGAAGAGATCCACACCGCACTGGTCGATGCCAGGATGGACGTGGCCAGCTATGGCTACGATCGCACCGCTCGCTATCGGCCGATCGTCTGGTATCGCCCCGGCTATGAGCGCAAGGCAGAGCAGATCCGCGAGCTCCTCGCCGATCCCGCCACCGGCATCCGCATGATCAACTGGGACACCCAGTACGACCTCATCGTGGTCTGGGGGCAATCGGACGAAGCGGCCGGTGCGGTGTCTCCTCCCGTGGTCCAGGGAACCTTCGACGGCACCATCCTGGAAACCGGCGCCGAAGAAACCGCCGAGGAGGTGCAGGATTCGGTCGATGCGGCTCGGGGATTCGTGGAAGAATGGATGCCCGGAGATTGAACGGGTGGCGGTCCATTCCGCCTGCCGCCTTGCTTTTTTCCTACCTCAACCTGGATCGGACCGGGTCGCCGTGAGGCGATTCGTTGGGAGGATCGCGAGCTGATCTATTCGCCGTCTTTCTCCCGCTCCTCGTCTTCCTTTTCTCCCCGCCCAAGGTCCAGCCGGCATTGCAGCGATTCGGAGTCGGGATCCAGCTGCAGGGCAACCTCGGCCAGCAACTCCGACAGGTGCTCGATCACGATCTCGCCATCAGGCCGGATGATGATGCGGCTTTCCTCGAGCGGAAGATCCTGGTCGACGGACGGCAGTGGGTCGCTTTCCTTTTCTGGCCCGCTCATGACCCTCTCTCGCCAAGCAACCGATCGATCACGGTCTGCAGCGTCTCGTCATTGTCGTAGTAGATCTCGATCTTCCCGCACCCTTGCCGATCGACCAGCGCGACCCGGGTTTGCAGGCTCTCTCGGAGCCGGGCTTCGATTGCGGCGAGGTTGGCCTGTCGCTCCTGGGCCCCTGGCGATTCGGGTTGCCTGCTTGTGGGCTGCAACCCGCCGGGCACCGGTTCGTTCGAGGAGGCTAGCTCCCGCGGAGGACGGGGGCGCGCTTGATGCTCGGCCTGGCGGACGGTGAGCCCCTTCTCCAGGACATCGCGGGCGAAGTCGGTCTGCCGCTCCGGGGCTACCGACAGTACGGCGCGCGCATGGCCGGCGGTCAACCGCCCACTGGCCACATGGTCCTGGATTGTGGGGGGCAGATCCAGCAGGCGAAGTGCATTGGCGATGGTAGAGCGGGCCTTGCCGACCCGTTCTGCCAGGGTCTGCTGAGTATACCCGTGCTCGTCGATCAGCCGCCGGTAGGCCAACGCCTCCTCCAGGGGGGTCAGATCCTCCCGCTGGATGTTTTCGATGAGCGCCAGGACAAAGCGCTCCTGTTCATCCATCTCCTTGACCAGCGCGGGGATACGGTCCAGACCGGCCATCTTGGCTGCTCGCCAGCGTCGTTCGCCGGCCACGACCTGGTATCGCTCCCCGTCTCGCCGCAGCAGGACCGGCTGGAGGACACCGGACTGCCGGATCGACTCGGCAAGCTCGCTCAGGGTCTGGGGATTGACCGTGCTCCTGGGTTGGTCGAGCGAGGAATCGATCGCGTCTATCGGACAAAAAAACAGCTTGCGCTGCGACTCCGCCACTGGAATCAGCGCTTCCAGCCCCCGTCCCAGGGCCTGGCGCTTTCGGTCGAAGCCTCCTCGGTCCACCACGTCACCCACCTTGGCCGCCTCAGGCGGCCAGCAGCCCCAGGTTGCTGCGCAGAAACTCCTCTGTCAGGTCGAGATAACAATGGGCCCCCTTGCACATCCGATCATACAGGATGATCGGCTTTCCGTAGGAGGGGGATTCCGATAGTCGAACGTTCCGCGGAATCACGCTGCGAAAGGTCAGGCCGCCAAAATGCTCGGTCACCTCCCGGGCCACCTGGTGCGCCAGATTGTTGCGGGAATCGAACATGGTCAGGACAAACCCCTCCACCTTCAGGCCGGCATTGAGGTTGTCTCGCACCATCTCCAACGTCGAAAGCAGCCGTCCCAATCCCTCCAGGGCATAGTACTCGCACTGGATGGGCACCATCACACTGTCCGCGGCGCACAGGGCGTTCAGGGTGAGCAGGTTGAGTGATGGCGGGCAGTCCACGAAGACAAAGGAGTACCGAGATCGCATCGGTTCGATCAGGTCTCGCAGTCGCATGGCCCGATCCGGAAGCGAAACCAGCTCCACCTCGGCACCTGCCAGCGCCGGCGCACTGGGAACCAGGTGAAGCGCCTCGATCTCCGTCGGCACGATCAGCTCGTCCAGCGGAAGCCGGCCCACCAGTCCGTCGTAGATCGTGCCTTGGGCCATCGCCGCATGGGCGCCCAGCCCACTGGTCGCATTGGCCTGGGGATCGAGGTCGACCAACAACGTCCGGTAGCCCGCCTGTCCCAAACAAGCGGCCAGGTTCACCGCCGTGGTGGTTTTTCCCACCCCCCCCTTTTGATTGGCGATGGCGACGATCTTGGCTCGGATACAACCTCCCTGCTGCGTCGACATGGGACCCTCCTGGCCAGTGGACGGGTCACTTGAGCCGGCTCGCCATCGGGGCAAACACCTGCTCAAGTGCTCAGCGGTGGTTCTCTTCTACCACAGCAGATCGCCGGATCAAAGCCATTTTTTTGGGGGATCACTCTCCCTGGCCCTCTACTCGACCTTATTTTTCGCCACCGATCTCAGGGTACCTGGTTGAGGCGCCAGTCGAACTCCGAGAAAACCAACCGATAGGAGTCCAGGCGAACCAGCCGCGCTTCTTCTGCCTCCAGACGCTGGGCGATGAACTCGCGAACCCCTCCTATCGGTTCGAAATCCCATCCAAACCACTCCAGGATCCGGTTCGCCCGGATCTCCATGCGGTTGGTATCGATGACCGTGGTGGCGCGTAGAAAACGGGTCGCCTGATCCTCCAGTTGGACCTCCAACCGGTTCCCCCGGTAGGCCTCCCGACGCAGGGGTGGACATCCGTGGGCGGCTCCGTTGAGGGCGAAGTGTATCCGCGGTTCCACAAAAAAGCGCCGGATCCGCTCGTTCTCGATCTCGTTCAAGCTCAGGGAGTACCCCCCGATCCGGCACAGATCGTCGTCAAAGAACCCCTCCACCTCCAGCACGCTCTGGGGAAGACCCCTGGTCAGCACGTTCTGCACGGCACAGGCGTTGTAGGCGTTGATCCAGAACGCCAGCTGCTCTGCCGGAACCAGCCCCTGCAACGACGCTTCGGCCAGACGCCCCAGGTATCCATCCAAAAAGGCGCGCTGTGCGCTGTCCTGGCTCAACGCACCGTAGTCGAACAGCCCTTCCTCGTTGACATGACCAGCCAGAATCCGATCCCACTCCCCATGATCGAACGACTCCGGAACCTCTGTGCTCCAGTGGTGGTCCCAACCGTCCGGATACAGCCGGTTGTTGGTCGTGCCGAAGCCAAAAAGGGATAACCACTGGCGCAGGTAGTCGAAAATGAGGCTCCCCCTCTCAAACGGCACCCCGTCCTCGATCAGCTCCGTCTCCTCCAGCGCCTCTTCCTGCTCCCCCAGGCCTTCCTCCTCGCATGGCGCCCCCTCGGGCGACTGCGACCGGGCGATGCCGGTGGAAAGAAGCAGAAGACCACAGACCAACGGGCAGGCTACCCTTCGCATGATGGGGCCCGCCTTAGCCCTGGCTCTTGGGACGACTCGGGGTGGCCGTCTGCAGCCGGTGGATGATCACGGCACTCCCGGGCATATCGCTGTGTTCCAGCAGATCGATGGTCTTGGCCCGGCTGTAGCTGACCCGACAGAAGGTGATCTCCTGCAAGGCGCCATGGCCGATGAAGCAGCTGAGGTAGCAGGGACGAAAATCCCCATCGAAGGGTAAGCCCACACTGCCCACGTTGAGCACCTCCCGATCGCCGATGCGAGTGCGCAAAGGAAGGTGGGTATGACCGCAGAAAACCACTTGTGCCTTGACCTTGCTGACCGCGTCCGCCACCTGTTCGATCACGCCCCGTTTGATCCCCTGCTCGTCATCCCCTGGCATACCATGGCACAGGTGGATCTCCAGCTCCCCCAGGTCGAGCGTCGTCTCGTCGGAAAGCGAGTCGAGATAGGCGATCCCCTCGCTGCCAATTCGGTCGGCCGTCCAGGCGATGGAGTCCAGAAACACCTGGTCGACCGCCGGGGCTGACCCCTTCTCCCAGACCCGCTGGGTGATCCAGCGGTCGGTGTTGCCCTTGATGACCACCGTAGGCTTGACCTCCTCCCGCAGAAAGCTCAAGGTCTCTGCCGGTTGTGGCCCAAAGGCGACCAGATCTCCCAGGCAGATCAGGTGATCCGGTTTCCGTCGCTGGATCTCCCGTGTGATCGCCTCGAGCGCCGGGAGATTACCGTGAACATCGGAGAAAACTGCAATTCGGGGCATGACAAGCCTCCTGTGTACATCGGCCGATAATGTCCACAGGAACCGCTGTCCGTCAATGAGCTCAGGCTCGATCTTGCCGCCCGACCACGGTAATCTTACGCCCGATCCGTCCCCAGGAGGTCATTCGGTCATGACGCTTCCCCCAACCCCCCATCCGCTGTCGGCATACCTGGAAAGCGCCATCGAGGCGGCCCGTCTGGCAGGACAGGTGGTCCAAGAAGGGCTGGGGAGTCGCCCCGCCGACCTCCAGCTCGAGCAGAAGGGAGAGGTGAACCTGGTTACCCGCATAGACCGCCTGGCGGAGGAGGCGGTGATCGGACACTTGACCTCCCGCTTCCCGACGCACGGCATCTGGAGCGAAGAACAAGGCGAGGTCCGGATCGGATCGGGTCTCCTGTGGCTGGTCGATCCGCTGGATGGCACCACCAATCTGGCACACGGTCATCCCCATTGCTCGGTGAGCATCGCCTGCCTTCTGGATCGGCGTCCGGTCGTTGCGGTGGTGTTCGATCCGATGCGCGACGAGCTGTTCGCCGCCACGGCCGGAGGCGGCACCCGTCTGAATGGCACCCCCATCCGGGTCAGTGACATCTCGATCCTGCAAGCCGCGTTGCTGGCCACCGGCTTTCCCTACGATCGACAGCTCCAGGCCGGATTCTATCTTCGTGCGGTCGAGGCCTTCCTCGAGGTCGGCCAGGGGATCCGGCGCATGGGTTCAGCCGCGCTCGATCTGGCCTGGCTGGCCTGCGGTCGCCTGGACGGCTACTGGGAGCCCGGTCTGAAACCCTGGGATGTCGCCGCCGGGGTTCTCCTGGTCGAGGAAGCGGGGGGACGGGTAACCGACTATGGCGGATCCTCCTTCGACGTCCTGAACCCCGAGGCCATCCTGGCATCCAATGGTTGCCTGCACCCGGAGATGATCCGGATCCTGCAAACGCTCGATTCCCGGTAAAACCTTAGTATACGGTGGCCTGCACCCGATCCTTGGCGGTATAGAACTCTTCCGACGACAGGCCGTGGGCGTTGGTGATGACGATCGACTGGCTTTTCTTGGTCTTCATGTCCTGAGCGGACACGTTGAGAATTCCGTCGGTGTCGATGTCGAAGGCCACCTCGATCCGGGGTGTGCCGGCAGCCGCTTGGGGGATGCCGGTCAGGTTGAATGTCCCCAGCGGCTTGTTCCGATCGGCCAGCTCGTTTTCCCCCTGCAGCACTGTGATGCTGACCAGATCCTGGTTGTTCTCGGTCGTGGTGAAGACCTTGGTCTCTCGGGCCGGTATGGGGGTGTTGCGCGGGATGATTCGGGAAAACCGGTTCCCCACCACCCGGATGCCCAGGCTGATGGGGGTCACGTCGAGCAGCACCACCTCGCGGACCTCGCCGCCGATGATCCCGCTCTGGATGGCTGCCCCCATCGCCACCACCTCGTCGGGGTTCACGGAACGTTGCAGGGAGACGTCGAAGATCTGCTGGACCTGCTCCCGCACCAGCGGCATCCGCGTCATGCCTCCCACCAGCAGCACCTCGTCCAGTTCGTTGCGACGCAACCCGGCATCTTGCAGCGCTTGCCTGCACGGTTCATGGAGGCGCTGGACCAATCCGTAGACCAGGTCGTTCAGCTTGCTGCGGGACAGGGTGGTGTTGAAATGCTTGGGACCGCTCGAGCCCACCGCCAGAAAGGGAAGATTGATGTTGGTCTCGGAGATGGTGGAGAGCTCGCACTTGGCCGCTTCGGCCGCTTCCCGCAGCCGTTGGATGGCCATCTTGTCGCCGGTGATGTCGATCCCGGCCTCCTGGTAGAACTTGTCGATGAGGGCCTGCAGGATGGTCTGATCGAAATCGTCCCCCCCCAGGGTATTGTCGCCGCAGGTGGAGAGCACCTCGAACACGCCGTGCTTCAGGCGGAGGATGGAGATATCGAAGGTTCCCCCACCCAGGTCGAACACCCCGACCACCGCCTCCTCGCGCTTGTTGAGGCCATAGGCGAGCGCGGCAGCCGTGGGCTCGTTGACGATCCGCAGCACCTCCAGGCCGGCCAGACGTCCCGCCTCCTTGGTCGCTTGCCGCTGGGCATCATCGAAGTTGGCCGGTACGGTGATGACCGCTTGGGCCACCTCCTCACCGAAGTAGTCCTCGGCCGTGGACTTGAGCTTGCCCAGGATGTGTGCCGAGACCTCCTGGGGCGACAGGTTCTTGCCGGCCACTGAAACCCAGGCGTCTCCGTTCTTGTTCTCCACGATGGTAAAGGGAAGGCGGGGCATCAGGTTCTGGATGATGGGGTCGTCGAACCTGCGCCCCATGAGCCGCTTGGTCCCGAACACGGTGCGCTCGGGATTGAGGATGGCCTGACGTTTGGCCTGGTGCCCGACGAACGGCTCCCCGTTTTCCGCAAAACCGACCATGGAGGGGGTGATGCGGGAGCCCTCCCGGTTGGGAAGCACGACCGCCTCCCCGTTTTCCAGTGCAGACACCACCGAGTTGGTCGTGCCCAGATCGATGCCGATGATTCTACCCATACCGTATTGGAAGAAGAGATCTTGCTATCTCTTCTTGTCCTTCGCCTTTGAGCCGCGCAATGACAGCAGCTTGTCCAGCAACCCCTCCCCTTTCTTGCCGTGACGCATCTGGTGCAATCGGATCTGGCGGGCCGCCTCGATGTTGTTGGGGTTGATCTCCAGACATCGGTTGAAGTAGTTGGTCGCCTTGCTCTGTTGACCTTCGGCGGCCAGAATCTGCCCCAAGAACAGCGCCAGGTGCTCCTTTTCTTCCAGTTCCTCCAGCCCCGCCTTCAAGGTGGCGATGGCCTCCTTGGAGGTGATCTTATCGACCAAGTAACTACTCCAGACCGAATGCGCAAGGTAGGTGCCGTTCGATTGATCGCCGGCGTAGGCCAGCGCAAATGATTCCGCCGCCCTCTGAATCGCCCCCGAACCCAGTAGCGACAACCCGTTCTTGAAGGCTTGCCGCGGTGAGATCTGGATCTGCTGAGCATCCTTCACCGTGGCCCGAATGGCCGGGACCGCCCCGCTAGATCCCACTGCTCGATGCGAGAAGGATGCCGCCGTCTGGTGTCTCGAGCCGCTGCCGGTCACCGCCAGGTGCGAGCGCGAGGGCTGTCCTGCCCCCACCGTTGTGACCGGTACGCTCGGGCTGCTGCCGGTCACCGCCGCCTGGGCCCGCGACGGCTGTGGCCCCTGCATGGGGGTTGCCGGTACGCTCGGGCTGCTGCCGGTCACCGCCGCCTGGGCCCGCGACGGCTGTGGCCCCCGCCCGTTTGCCACCGCTGCATCGGGCACCGTCGGTGCCAATTCGGATCGGGTGGGGCCCTCGGTCGGCGTGCCCGTTGGTTTCAGTGGCGGTACGGCTGTCACCGAGCTCACTTTGCGCCAGGAAGCGCTCTGATGAGCCGCCGGGTGCATTCCTGTCGGAACTTCCTTGGTTCCAGCCGGCCTCGAGGTCGTCTCTTCCGATACCGTGACACGCTCGCCGTTCGATCCCATGGGGATTGCGCGGGCGGTCTTTTTCCGGATACCGGCGCCGTCCGGCTGACTTTTCTCCTGGGAGAGCAGCTCTCGAAACCCGTCCCGAATCCGTCGAAACACCATCTCGGCAAGGGGTTTGGCCGAGGGAGAACGCGCCAGCGCGTAGACATCGGGGTGGTGCTCCTTGACCAGGCGGTAGTACACCTCCTCCACCGCCTCCCGGCCACAACCGGGTTCTAGCCCGAAGATCTGGTAAGCGGACCAAGATTGAAACTCGGTCGCCCTGGCGGCCAGCTCCACCAGCAACGCCTCCTCCTCGGGACTGATCTCCTCCTCCTCCGAGGCCAATGCCAGGGACTTCCGGGTCGAACGCCGGAGCCCCATCTGGTCGTACTTCAAGGTGACCGGCCGCTGCAGGATGCTGTCCCAAAAGGAGATGGCATCGATGAGATAGCAGAACAGCGCGTTTTTCATGAGGCGCTGACTCAACCTCTGCTCCTCGACCACGATCTCCTCCAGGGGGGCTCCTGTGCACTTGCCCAGCAGCTGGGTCACCCCCGACAGCTGGGACAGGATCCGAGAATCGTCCAACACCCGGCTGGTGATGGTGGGGATCATCGAGAAAAACGGGGAAAGAGCGTCCGTCACATCTTGAAAGGTCAACCCCTGGTGAACCATCTCATGCATGAACTCCAGGACGTTGCCCAGAGCGGTGAAACGGTCGCGAGCGATCGATTCCACCACGAAGGAGTAGACCCCGCTGGACCACAGGAGGCTGGCCCCCAGATCCATCCGCTTGCTGGCATTGACACCGCTCACATCAAGCAAGCCGATCTGCCCATCCAGATAAGCGAACTCCTTTTGTTGATTTCCTCGGGTCAACACCCAGCGGCCAGTTGCACCGGCCTGCGCTAACCCATACAGGACTCTCAGCGGAGAGGCCTGGTCGATCTGCCCCTTGGACAGGAGGGGAAACCCCGGAGTGAGCCGGACCGGCTCCAGCCCCTCTCCAGCCATGGTCAGTGCGTGATAGAGATCCCGGATCGGATCGGCATGGGGAGCACTCCGGGGTGAAGTCGGCCTCAAGTCGGGTTCCGGCGCCGATTCGTGCGCCTCACCCCTCATCGATTCGTCGCTCTCCGTCTTGATGGCAGGAGCGCCGGAACCCTCCTTCCCTTCTCTGGAAGGCCGATCCTCGGTCGGGCGCGTGGCCACGCCTGCTTTGGAGACATGGTGGCCTGATACAGCAGGTATCTGGCCGGTTCGTGATTGCGAGGGAGGGATGGCCGATGGGGAAGCGGATTTCTGGGGGGAACCCTGTTCTGCCGGCGCCGCGCCCATGGGGCTCCTGGTCGCCTCCCGTTCAGGCGTCAAGCCCTGCTTTTCTCTTGCCTGGCGGGTCGCCAATCGACCCATGAAGGTGAGTCTGGGGCTCACCTCGACCACGCTGTCTGGCTGAGTCCGCTGTTCTGCCAAAAAGGCGGCTTCTGTCCATTCTTCGTCAAACTCTCGGCTGTCACCCTCCGCTTTTTTAGACCCTTTTTCGATGGCCCGCTGGATCCGTTCCTTGAGCACCTCCGTCTGATATGGGCTTTCTACAATGGCTTCTTTGGAGAAGTACTCCTCTGCGACCAGCCTTTCTGCCGTAGTCTCCGGATGGATGGCTACAATCGTCGCGACGCCTTGCTCGATCAGGTAGATCTGGGCTCTAGATACCGTCGAGATCCCTTCCGTCAACAGCCGCGACATGCATATCAGCACCAGGTCAGGCCGAGACTGCTCGACCCCCCCTTCCACCGCTTCCCAGCTCTCTGCCAGACGAACGGAAGTGGGCGACAGCGGTTGGAGTGCCTTGGCCAGCTCAGCCAGTTGTGACCCACGTTTTCCCAGCAATAGCAAATTCAAGCCGAGATCTCCCGATTGCCTTGCGTTTCAGGGGGTTCCCCCCAGTTGACGGATCTGGTTCATGATCTCGACGCGGAGATCAGGCTGCCGTTCCGTTGCTCCCGATGCCAGGTAGGCGCGAAAGCTCTCGATGGCTTCTGCGGTACGCCTCCCAGCTGGCCAGTCTCGATAGAGAAAACCCAGCGTTCTGTGGAGTTCTGGTTGTTCTGCTCCGTATCCCAGGTCGCGCGCTCGTTCCAGGTGATGGACCGCTTGTTCGACGTTGTCCAATCGGACCCAGGTGGTTCCCAGGCGGTAATGAATGGCCGGTTGTCCCGGGAGGATCTCGAGGGACCGTAACCACTGGTCTACCGCTTCCTGGTATCGTTGCTGGCGAAAGAACACCTCGGCCAGCGTCTGGGACGCCTCCACGAATCCCCGATCCAGAATCAGGGCCCACTCCAGATCCCGTTGTGCCCGCCGCAAATGCTCCAATCCGGCGAGGAGGCGCCCACGACGGTAGTAAAAGACGGGGTTCTGCAAGGCCCAGCGGAGATCGAAGCGATCGACCAGCAGGTAAGACTCCAGCGCGCTCTGGTACTGTCCCAGCATCTCCTGGCACAACCCCAGCCAGTAACGGTACTCTCCCGACGGATGGCCGTCCCTCAGCGTCATCTCGAAGGCATTGCGCAAGGAGGGCAGCGCGTTGTCCGTCTCCCCCAGGGCCAGATAGGCACGACCCTCCCAGTGTCTCGCCTCGGCCATCTCTCGTCGAGCCGCGAAGGCAGCCGAGAAGTTGGCCCGGGCGCTCTCGAAGTTCTCGCGAGCCCCTGGAGTGTCCCCCTGGCTGCTGGCCAGCTGAGCGATATCGAAGTGAATTCGACCCAACAGGTAGTGGTGCTCCGGATCACCATGCATCTGTTCATTGGTAGAGATCCGCTGCATCCGATCTCTGGCCTGGTTCAGTTCGCCCAGCCCATAGAACACCCGCGCGAACAACGCCTGCAGTACGGGCATATCCACCCCGATGTTCTCGATGGTCCGCAGATGTTGTAGCGCGCCGGCCAGCTGTTCGGGGCTCCCCTGCTCCACCAGCTGCCGCGTCAACTCGAGCCGGGCCTCGATATGATATGGATCGATACGGATCGCCCTACGGAAGGCCTCCATGGCCAGGTCCGGATAACCCAGCAAGAGGTAGGCATCCCCGATCTCCTGCTCCGCGTCGGCACTGGCTTCCCCGTACTGGACCCCCTCGTTCAGATAGGCCAGCGCTCGTTCTGTTTGGTTCGCCTGGCGCGCCAGGTCCGCCAGGCCGAGGTAACCCGGCACGAAGCTGGTGTCTCTCTGGATCGCATTTCGATAGTGGATCTCTGCCTGGTCGAACTGGATCAACGCCTGGCTGACTCGGCCCAGGTAGTAGGGAAATCGTGGATCCTCCGGAAAGGTATCCTGAGCGGTCTGTAGTTCCGCCGCCAGCGTTTGAAGGACCTGGGAGTCGCCGTCATCGTCTCCCTGGCCAAGGCGGTTATGTGCCAGAGCAGCCAGCACTTCGGCGTTGGCAGCCCCAGCAGTTGCATGGGGCCCGAAGAACTCCACCGCTTCGTCGTACCGGCCGGTCTGGAAGAACAGATGATCCAGCTGTCTGACCGCCATGGTGTTGGTGGGATCGGCATAGAAGGCTTGCTTCAACGCCTCCACCGCCTCATTGAACTCCTGGCGAGCCAGCGCGATCTGGCCCAGCAGCTGGTGGACTCTCGATCGTTCCCGCTCCGAACTCTGGCCGGCTGGAAACTCCAGCGCGGTTCCCAACAAGGTGCGCGCCTCGGTGAACTCGCCCTGGCCAAAGAGCAGTTCGCTCAGGGATAGCACGGCCGGCATGTGCTGAGGGAACAGCTCCACCGTCCGCCGGAAGCTGGTCATGGCGTCCTCCCGCCGGCCTGCGATCACCGCCCCGACTCCCTGGAAGTAGTGGGCGACCACCAGCTCTGGAGAGAGGCGGATCGCCATCGCCAGGTGCGCTCCCATCGCCTCGCCCAACACCGGCTCTGTTTGCCCAGCGGGTTCCTCCTCGCCGTCGCTCGCCGTCTCTTCCACCAGCATCGGTGGAACCTCCGGCGCCGCCGGGAGATCGACGGAAGGCTCCTGACCCGACTCACCTGCCAACCGGCTCTCAACCGGCAGCTCCCGATCGCGCTCGGCTTCCGTCTCCGCCGGGCTCGGCGGCGTCGACATCTCCACTCCGGCGGGTCGGCTGCGGTCCTGGTGCTCCGTCCTGGCATTCAGATAACGCTGGTACTCCGCCAATCCCAAGAACAAAGAGGCCCAGGGCGCGTACTGACCCGTGCGAAACTGCCCAAGCTGCTCCTCGGCTCGCCGGGTATCCCCCTGCATCGCAGCACAGGCACCCAGCGCCAGCTGCTGGATCTCCCCTCCGGCGTCGGTCAGACGCGAGACTCGCTCCGCCAGATCCCCCGTCAGGCTGGCATCCGATCCGTACTGGATCGCCATCAGCGACTGGCCAACCACCTGGCGTGCCACCGCCTCGAGATCCTGACCTCCGGTGTTCTCGACCGCAGCCATCGCCTGCTGGAGAAAGGAAACATAGCTTCCGTATGTGCCCGGCCCCAACAGGTCCAGACTCACCGCGGGAGCTCGGGTGACCACCTGGGGCGTCGCATTCACCCCATCCGGGGAGATCGCCAAAGACCGATTGTCATCGCCCCGGCGCGAAGAGATCAGGTCGGGCACCACCGCCGCTCCGAACCAGATCAAGCCGAGAAGGACGGCCAGGGCAACATAAGGCAACCAGCGCGATCGCCTCCGCGCCTCGGGGCGAACCTTGACCACCTTCTCTTTCGGCCTTGGCCCTGCCAGCACCTCTGCCCTTTCGGTGAGAATCCGCGTGGGAGCCGCCTCCTCCGCCGAGGGTCGCTCCCGGGTGGGCAGTGCGTAGGCTGCCACCTCCTCATCGAACAGCTGCTCCTCGATCGGCCCGGGTATCGGAGACACCCCAGGTCTCCCCATCTTGTCCAGTGGCTCTTCGCCGATGCCAAGACCTTTCTCCTCCGGCAGTGGGGTCATCATGTCCAGGACATGAGCCGAGGGAATGGTCTCGGCATACCGATCCGCCGGAAAAGGCGGTTCATCCCCGGGCTCATCGAGAGGTGCCGGCGTCCTCTGGAAGGCGGAATCCACGCCCCCGACCAAGAGCTGCCGAGTCGGCTCCACCCCCTGGTCTTCTACCAGTGTGCCTTCTCGCGGCTCGGGCAACTGTGCCACATTGTAACGCGCTGCAGGAAGCTCCCCCGGTCGCGCCTTCATCCCGGATGGCACCGTGGACCATTCCGACGAGGTGGGCAGACCGGTTCCCCCAAATCGCGAGGTGGGCAACTCCGCTGCTCCCTCGCGGCGGCCCGGCAGACTGGTCTTTCCCTCCAGCTGGACCGTAGGCAGCTCGACCATCCCCTCCTTGCGGACTGGCAGCTCGGCATCACCGATCCGAGGAACCGGCAGCTCCGCCCTCACCTCCCTCCGAACCGGCAGCTCTGACTGGATCGTGCGCCGCCCTGGCAGCGCCATGTCCTCGGGAGGAGCCAGCGGTTCCGGGATGAATTCCTCCTTAAGCACCGGCAGCTCTGGCCTCGATGTCTGGGGAGTTGCGGTTGTGGGACGCGACGTCGGCATTTCCGGCTGACGAGCCGGAATCCCCCATTGATCCCCCTCTCTTCCTACCGGAACCGGCAGCTCCGGTCCCACCGCCTGGGGAGCCATCTGAGACGGGTAAGCCGCCGGCTGCTCAGGCTGATCCTCGGAGATCCCCCATTGATCCCCTTCCCTTCCTACCGGCGCCGGCAGCTCGGGCTGGACGTCAGGGAAACTCCAGCTTTCCACCTCCGTTCGCGCCAATCCTGGCAGCTCGGGCACCTCAGGTCCCTGGGTCGGCATCGCCTGTTGGTCGGAAACCGGAATCGGTGGTGGCCCCTTTCTTGAGCGGAGCGTCCTACCCCCCTGCTCGCCACCGGACGGATAGCCGCGCCCCCTCCTTTCGCCCGGCACGGCAGCCGGCGGCTCCCCGGCCGGGGCACCAGGGGCACCGACGTCTCTTTCCGAGAGATCACCCCCACCCATATCCGACTCCTCCAGTCCGTATCGCTTCGGAATGGGCAGCTCGGGAATCGCCTCGACCGGCAAAGGCAGGACGACCCTGACCCCGTAAGGAGTGGCAAAATCCTCCTCTGGCTGCCGCCGGAGTACAGGAAGCTCAGGGAATGTGACGGGAGCGGACTCGGGTCCTTTCTCTTTCCCTGCGGTGGAGGGTTGGCCACGAGTAGGGGCTGTGCCACTCGCGGTGGCGGGGATCTGGAGCAAGCCAGATTTTCGATCCAGCACATCCATCAATTCATCGAAAGCAGAGCTGGGGCGGCTCCCCATGGCCTCGCTGGTTGACGGTTGCTCCTGGGTCGAGCGGGCCCCCGACGGGAGATCGATACGCAAAGCGGGTGGCCCGGAGAGACCGGGCAAGGGGGGGATGGCGACATCGGTCACGTTGCCGGTGTCAGGAACGCGGGAGCCGGTCATGCCAGGTGCCCTGGGCCTTGCCCAGACTGTTGCTTCGCGGTCGCCTGGTGGAGTCGAATCCTCATCGTCCACCGGAGGGGGAAAGGGGGCGGCACCGGCATCCTGCTGGCCGAAGTCTTCGAAATCCACAGGTTGCGCCGGACCGGGTTCCAAGACGGGCTGTTGGCCCAACCCCACGGTTCCCATGTCCGACGGATAAGGCACCGTCTCGTCTCGGTGGTCCGTTGCTTGGAGGCGCTCTTGTGGCGGCCGTTCGGTTCGACGCCTGGTCGCTTTGGGCCCCTGGCCCTCGAATGCTCGGGCAAACACCGGTAGCGCCAGGATCGGTATCCAGGTCGTCCCATCCTGGGAGATCCCCTCTTCACCGGTCAGGTTTCCTTCCGCGATCAGCCGCTCGACAAAAAGCTGTTCGAACGGTCCAAAGACCTCTCCGCTGGTCTGCCGGATATAAAACCGCTCCATCAGGATTCTCCGGGCCTCATCAAGGGACGCCCCCACGAGTTCGTATCGCGCGCGCCAAAGACCGATCGCACAACCGGGACACAGAGCAGATCCCCGATCACCCCCCGCTTGCACGAATCATCAGGAGTGTACACAACGAGCGACATTTCTTTCAATTAAACATCGATCTGAGAGATGCTATTGCCTCGGCTTCTACCAAAGAAGCGGTAGACCGCCAGTCGATCTGGAAAGAGGTTCCCCTGGTGCGATGCACCAGATTCTGACCGTTGGCAGTACCCCAGGAGGATCCCAAGATGCCGGAATCGAGCCGAAGCTCAGTCCTTCGAGAGGTGATGGGGGTCTACGGCTTGAGCCTGCTTCTCACCCTTTTGGTGGTCTTCGCTGGACAGATCCTGCCCTTCATCCAAGAGAACGCCCTGGCCCTGGTGGCCGTCATCTTCCTGTACCTGCCGGCCGCCGTCCTGCGCAGACGAGGTCTGGAACCGGCCGACTTCGGCTTGACCCTGCAGGGTGCGCGCCGGGGCATCGCCGTCGGTCTGCTGCTGACCGTGATCACGCTGCCCTTCTTCTGGATCGGATACCACGCCTGGGAGGTCCTGGTCCTGGGTCACCGCCTGGAGCTCCGCCTTGACAACTACCAGACCTGGCCAGACGAGATCCGGGTGCAGCCAGACGAGATATCCCAAGGAGCGGTTCTGTGGCGTAACCAACGCAACCTCATCCTGAGCTGGCGAGGACCAGGGTACTGGCAGATCCGCCTGGAGACGGATGGACGGCTCCAACACCTCGGGGGCCCCACACCGAGGGTCATCCAGGAGGAGCCTTTCCAGACCTGGGAGATCACCACTCCTCGTGGAGGCCATAACCTCGCCTTTCTGGCCTACTCGGGCCATCGTCTGTCGATCGACATCCAGCGAGACGGCATCCCCTTGCCGGCTGAGCTTCTCCGGCTGGGGAACCGTCCGGTTTCCCCCCCCGATCTCCCCCTCACCATCGAACGGAGTTGCTGGTGGATCCTGTTGTGGCTCGCCATCCAACTACTCTTGGTTGCCCTGCCGGAAGAGTTCTTCTACCGCGGATACATCCAGACCCGCCTGGATGCCATCTTTCCGGCGCGCTGGCACCTGGGGCCGTTCCACCTCAGCCCGGCTATCCTGATCACCAGTCTACTGTTCGCGCTGGGCCACTTTCTGATCGGTCTTGAGCCCCAACGGCTGGCGGTCTTCTTCCCCTCGCTGCTCTTTGGCTGGTTGCGCGATCGCAGCCGGGGGCTGGCCGCCCCCATCGTGTTCCACGCAGCGTGCAACTTGATGGTCCAGTTCACGGTGGTGCATTACTGGCCGATGTAACCCCTCACTACGCGATTCCCTTGACACCTCGGGGGGTATCGGCAAACGCTGTGGACTGCGCGCAGGAACCGACTGGATCGAGCGCCGGTCAGCACTGCGCCCACGGACATCGCAGGCGCTCCATGGCCAGAGGAGGGGGTCCGATGAAGCTGGTGGTCAATGGGCGACCCATGGACCTGCCGCAGGGGCTTTCGCTGTTTGACCTCCTGCATCGCCTCGACCTTTCCTCCGATCGGCCGGGAATGGCCATCGCCTTGAACGACGAGGTCCTCTCTCGGGAAAGTTGGAGTTCCATCGCCCTTGCACAGGGAGACCGGATTGAGATCATCCAGGCCGTTTGCGGAGGATGACCCCCAACCGGAAGATCGGTTGTTGGTCGTGCTCGACAAGCCAACCATCCTTTCGGCCGGCCATTGCCTGCTTGAGGTGGCGAGTCAGGCCCTGGCTGGCGGTGCCCGACGTTTCTGGTACCGCAACCACCTCGACCAGCCCACCCTCCAGCACCAGGATGCACGAGCACTGGTGCGGCTTTTTCGAACGGCCGGCGCTCAACTGCTGGTCGGTCGCACAAATGACCTCTCACCCGTCCCATCGGCGGCCGGTCTTCACCTGGCCGCTTCCGGCGTCCCCATCCCGCAGGCACGGCAGCGGTGGCCCGCAGATTGGGTAGGCCGCTCCTGTCACTCCCTGGCAGAGATGGTCCAGGCCCAACAGCAGGGGGCTGACTATGTCACCTTGAGTCCGATCTTCCCCCCCCACAGCGCCAAGGTCCAACCTCGTCCAGCCCTGGGATGGAAGACGCTCGAATTGGCGGTCCAGGCGGTCGAGATCCCGATCCTGGCGCTGGGTGGCATCGATCGCTCCAACATCGCCACCTGCCTGCGATGTGGGGCATTTGGCGCAGCTGTGCTGGGTGCGGTCTGTCTTGATCGCCACCCCCTCGATGCGGTCCGGGAGTTGATCGCGGCCATCACCAGCGCTCTCGCTCCAACCACAGACCGAGAGGTACCATCATCCGGCCTTCCGCTCCCTGCTGGCATTGACAAGGAGAGTGCACCTCAATGAGCACCGGTAACCGCCCCATTCGATGGCTGCTCGGCCTGTTGTCGAACAAGGTCCTGTGGCTTGTGATCGGGCTGGGGCTCATCTTCGTTCTCATCCTCCAGCCCGCCTACTTCAAGGAGTCGGGAGAACAGGACAACAGACCCCCCGCCATCACCTGGCTCACCAACCTCCAGCGGATCTCGCTCGACCGCTTCCACCTGGTCTGGTTGCCCGCCGATGATGACGCCACCCCTCAGCCAGAGATCCGGTACGACGTCGGCCTGGTCGATTCCGGCTTCTGTGTGGTCACTGCCCCCCGCTTCTCGGCACAAGGCGAGGTCGAGCTCGATATCGCCTTGCCCTCGGATCTCCCTCAGGTACCCTTTGTCGGCTTCAGCGTCCGCAGCGTGGACCTGCAAGGTGCCTCCAGCGGATACGGTCCCTGCCGGTGGTCGTTGCGCTCACCGCAGCGGGTGGCCATCGACCTGCCCCGGCGACCGATCCGGTTGGCCGCCGGTCGACCGGAGCCTGTCATCGATTGTCGTTCCGATGGACAGGGGAGCATCTGGTGCCTGGGCCAGGGGGAGATCGGCCACCTGGACGATACCCTCTGGAGTGTGTTTCCCCTCCCGACTCCCCTGGCCGTCGACGACTGGGTGCCGATTGACAACACCGACGCCATCGTCCAGTCCGGGGTTACCCTGCTCCACCTGAACCGGGTGGCCGGCAACCACCTGTTTTTCCTCTCCTCTGACAACGAGCCGTTCGATCGGCAAAGCGGCGCCATCCGGATTGGCCGGGAGTCCGCTTTCCTGGTCACCCGGGGTTACCTGTCCGAGTTTACCGGAGGCCGCCTGGAGCTGTCCGGTCCTCCCATGGCGCTCCGCCTCCCCGCAAGCTGCCTGCGTCTGCTCCAGGTAGGGTATGAAGGCGACCTGGCGTTCGCCCTCTGTCGTTCCACCGACCAGAACCTCCTCTTCACGGGCCAACTGGAACGCCGGATCATCACCTGGCAAGAGCCACACCCCATACAGGGGAATCGGATCGACGGCATTACCGGCACCGAGCGCAACGGCATGGCAGGCGCGGCGTGGGAATCGGGTGTACAGCTCGTCTCATGGCAAGATGGCGAGCGGTCCATCGATTCGTTGGAAGAGACGACTGGCGCCTCGCCACCCCGGATCGCCGTGGGTGGCTCGATTCAGCATCCTGTGGTGCTGGCCGAACAGGACGGCCGGTTCTGGTCCTTCTCCGAAGACACCTGGCATCCGCTTCCCGATCGGCAGGGCCAGTTCGACTGGCATGGGATGGCCGTACCCCAAGAGAGCTGCCTGGTAGGAACCCCGCGAGGAGTCTACGCGATCAGCCCCAGTCAGACCCTGCTCATAGAGGCCGGAAGCGCCGAACGGATCCTGACCCATCCCCTGGACCTTCTCGCTGTGCGCGGCCAGGATGCCAGGCACTACCTCGCCTACCTGCCGGAGCCCCGCTCGCTCTTCAGCTCCCGCGACGGATGGGATTGGCACCCCCATCCTCTGGGTGGCCCCCCCTTTGCGTTGATTTCCCTGGCGATCAGCCCCTCCGGTGGCATCTATCTGTCCGGGTGGTACCAGGAGAACGAGCCCGATCCACCCCGCCCTCGAGTCATCAAGCTGGGAGAAGAGCAATTCGATCTGACCCCTTCCTTCTCCCCCGAGGGGCCGCCCCACAACCCGCCGCTGCTAGCCGCCGACGGACTGGGGAGGATCTACGCCCTGGCGGACGGCGCCATCACCTGGAGGCACTCCAGCGCGGAAAGCTGGGCGCAACCCTACCCTCTGGGGGGTGAGGCCCACCAGGTGGTCGGTCTGGCCAGCGGGATCCTGGTCACTGGAACGCGCCAGGGAGCGGTCACCCTGTGGAGGTGCCAGGAGAACGACTGCTTTCGGCTTCACACCCCCGACACCCTGCGCTCCCCTCCGACCGCCGCCTTTGCGCGGCAAGATGGCTTTTGCCTCGGCGTCGAGTCCGCCGGTCTCTGGTGCAAAGATCCCGAGGAGCGGTGGATCCCCATCACCTTCCCGCCCGACACCGCTGCCCGACACCTGCTTGCCCCCGGCGACCGCTGGGCGATCTTGGACGGACTGCCGATCGCTTCCGACGGTCGGTGGCTGGTGGCCATCCGGCGGGGAGAGGAGGGATTTCTGGCCGAGGTTCTCTCGAACGGCGAGGCCCGACTGATCGGACAGGGGATGCACTGGGGACAAGGCGAAGTCCTGCTTCGCCATGTCGAGGGGACGGTCTATGCTCTGGAATCCCAGGGTCCCTTTCGCTTGCCTCTGCGCGAGGAGCGCTTCTCCCTCCCCGGGATGCTCTACTGAATCCTCCTGAAGTGCGTGCCTCCCACCATGTGCTAGTGCACCGGTTCACGTGGGCTGTCCCAATTCGCTTTTCCATCGCCCTCCGTCAGCTGGTATGTCTCGCCCTTTCGGGGCTTCCCACGATTGTACACTACCTTTCCCAGGGCTTCGCCCTGGGCTGGTAGTCTCGCCCTTTCAGGGCGCCAGATCTTGCAGTGCCAAGGAAACCAGGTTCGGGGAGCACCGCCCACAATGGGGACAGGGGACGAGATCTCGTGCACTAGTGAGCGAGCGCATGACCGGGCGCATGACGAGAAGCAACGCCCCCTGGACGCGCCGACGCCAGGAAGTGCCTGGTGCATCCCGAAGAGACCCGGCCAACCCCTGTTCAGCGGACACTCAGGGTCCGGTCGAGGACGGCGACCGCCTGTCCTCCTTCCCCCTCGCCAGTTGCGTTGAGCACGGTCGCCACCACCGCCGGCATGGCCGCCTGACCGGATCGCACCGCGACCAGGCGCAGATCCAGGTCCCTGGTCGCTTCTCCCTCGAGCTGGAGAATCAAGCGGAGACCGGCATCGGTCCAGCCGTAGGATTCCACCAGACCCCGCTCCCGAAGCCCCTGTACCGACGGCCGATCGAACTCGGTGTTGGCCGGTGCTGCAATCTCCACCTGAACCAGGCGGGGAGTGGAGGTGGTTGACTCGACCCGCAGTCGATAGTCCACCAGGTCTCCCAGCGCTACCGTGGTCTGCACGGCGTTCGCCTCCAGCCGGACCAGGCCAGCCACCGCCTCGGTTCGGGGCCCCCAGTGCCTCACCGTCAGCCGCATGTCCGGATCCAGGTTGCCGGTGTACCGCACCCTCACCACCTGCCGCCCCGGAGAGAGCGCCGAGGTGAGATCGAGCGCGGACAGCGAGATGCCGGACAGGTACGGATCGGCGGGATCGAGGTCCACCGAAGCGACCTGGGTGTCTGCCACCTGGACCTCGACCACCGACGGGATCTCGGAGACCTCCGGCACCAGGATCAACATCCCGCGAATCGCCGCGGCCGTGCCACGCGGATTGTGCCATCCGCCCCACTCGTCGCGGGTCGACAGCAGGTACCGGACCACCTGGCGCATGTCGCCCGCCAACAGCTCCCCACCCAGCTCCTGGAAGACCTCCAGGACCGCCACGGTGGCCTCGATCGTACCGCCGTAGGCGTTGAACCAGCTCGGCTCCCAATGCCCTTCTCGCCGAAGGTCATTCAGCCGCCGGGCGGCCTGCAGAAGGCGATCCGGATCGGTGGTGACCACCTGTGTCCCGTTCAGGCGGTGCAGACCCAGCACCGCATGGGCATAAGCCATCACCTCCGGGGTGTCGGTGTCCAGGTAGTTGGTGAAGTAGGCCCCCATGCGCATCATGGCGGTAAACCAGGCCTGAGTTCGCGCCGTATCGGGAACGGCCGTCAACACGCTGAAGATCTCGGCGGTGATCCCTAGCCGCACCGCCTCGGTTTGACCTTCCCAGAAGGCGATGTCGGAGACATCGTACAGGTCGCCGGTCTGCACATCGACCAGGTAGTTGACCGCCTGCTGCAGGGTGACGGGCGGCACCGAGAAGCCCAGGCGGCTCAGCAGCGACAACGCCTCCACGCAGTAGGCGGTGATATAGGGGCTGCTCTTGCCGTGCCACCAGAATCCCCAGCCGCCATCCGGCTGCTGCGCGGAGACCAGCTCGCCAACCGCCATCTGCAACGCCTGCCTCATCTGCTCCACCACCTGGCCCGGCCCCTCCCCGCGAAGCCGGTACTCGTACAGCAGGGCGGTCGCGATCAGCTCCCCTCCCAGCGACCACAGGTCGCCCGACATCAGCTTGGTCTCCAGCGCATCCAGCCCGGCGAAAGCGGAGCTGATGGCCGGAAACGCGACATTCAGCACCGCGGTCGTCCACTGGCCCCCTCGGGGGATCTCGACCTCGAACACCCGCGTCTGGCCCTCCACCCGGCTGGGGGTGTAGCTGCTCACCAGGGGCAAACCGGCCGGCCGCACCCAGATCTCGCGCTGCTCGACATCCTGCCGTTCGGCACTCTGGGCGGTGATGGTGTATGGATGGCGGCCCGCCCGCTGGGCCACGACAGGGAAGACGGCCACAGCGGTGGAGTTCGGATCGACCGTCACGGTCACCGGCCCCTGGTCCACCTGGATCTCCGGGCTCTCCAGCCTCACGGTCACCTGCTGGCTCTCTGCCGTCAGGTTCTGGACCGCCACCCGAGCATCGAGGGCATCCCCCACCGTCAGCGTATCCGGCAGGTCGGAGCGGACGAACAGCGGCTGGGTCACCCGCACCGGATACCGCAGCACCCCCACGTTGCCCGCCTGGCTGGAGGCCACGATGGCCATCTCCTGGACCGTGATGGTGTCGGGCATGCTCCCCTGCACGACGGCGGCGCCCCCCTCGGTGTACAGGAACGGCATCCAGAGCGAGGTCTCGGGGAACTCGGTGCGGATGGTGATGACGACCGGAGGCTCGGCAGCCGACCGCTCCACCAGGGGACGACCGTCGCTCGACATGCGCCCAGCCTCCATCTCTTCTGCCATCATCGCCTCGTACACCTCTCCCTCGGGCCCCATTGCCTGCGGTGGGGGAGAGGCAACCATCGGCATGGCCATCTCGGCCATTTCGCCGTCAGCCGCCATGCTGCCGGCCATCATCAGGGTTCCAATCCCTCCGCGGGTCATTTCCGGAGATGCGATCGGACCCTCCTCCAGGTAAGGGAAAGGTGGAAGGGCGATGTCCATCTGGCGGTAGCCCCAGTTCCGGCTGACCACCGGCCAGGTCAGGATGGCCGAGCCGGTGGTGGAGATGACTCGCAGCTCCGGGTTGTAGAAGTGGTCCATGGGGGTGATCTCCAGGGGATCCTTGAGGGAGATGACCGCCCGATCGACCATCGCCACGCCGATCGCCGCCTCCACGGGGTTCCCCTGGCGGTCGAACACCTGGATCTGCGCCTGGTAGTCTGCCCCCGGGGCGACCTCCTCGCCG
The DNA here is from genome assembly GCA_016931535.1 of Bradymonadales bacterium. Taxonomy (GTDB): domain Bacteria; phylum Myxococcota_A; class Bradymonadia; order JAFGEP01; family JAFGEP01; genus JAFGEP01. The sequence goes on along the minus strand of JAFGEP010000050.1, from coordinate 52,105 downwards.
ATCCCCTGCAGCTCGACCCGAAGCTCCCGGCCAGGATGCACGACCAGGTTCTGTCCTTCCGTCATCAGGCCCAGCCGGGTCTCGTTCTCCCCTGCTCTACCCCGGTCGTCCACCTGGCGTCCCAGGCAGAAGAAGGTGAGCAGCATCGAACCCCAGGAAGGGGCGGTGAAAGAGCCCTCTGCCAGATAGCTCCCCCCTTGGTGACGGATCGGGATCAGCACCGAGTTGACGAGGGAGCCCGAGGTATCCACCACGTCCATGTGCACCACCGACTCGGCCGGCTCATACCCGCTGGGGAAGCGCACGCTCACCTGGGCGGCCTGGTTCTCCTCGATGATGGCGTCGGCGATGTGGCTGCGCATCGGCTGAAGCTCCTGCCACCAGATATCGGCGTAGGCCAGGGCGCTCTCCACGCCGGCCAGAAACACCTCGACCGAGAAGGTGCTGTCCCCCATGGTCAAGGAAAACTGGGCGGTGCCGGAGTTGTCTGTGGTCGCCACCAGCCGCTGGCCGGTCGAGGCCACCAGGGTCACCTCGGTGTTGCGTACCGGCACCCGTTCGCGGTCCGTCAGGCGGACCACCAGCTCCACCGAATCGCCGGTGCTGTAGTAGTCCCGGTCCTTCTCGATGATGGCGATGTAGGGGTTGACCGTGTAGTGCAGCTCCCGGCTGAGCTGATCCCGTCGCCCGAAGGGGTCCTCCACCGCCAGCTGGACCTCGAGCCGTTGGCCCTCCACCAGATCCTGGCGGATGGCAGCCAGCTCGCTTCCGCCGATGGCAACGGGGTGGGGACCTGGACCGTTGAGCTCCTGCACCTGGTGGTAGCGGCTAGCCCCATCGACCAGGACGTCCAGCGTCAGGGAACCCTGTCTGAACTCCCCGCCGGTGAAGTACCCCAAGGTGACCTCAAAGGCGATCTCCTCCTGATCCCGGGTGAGAAAACGTCCCAGGGTGTGCTCGATGTTGATCACTGGCGGCACGAAACGCTCGATGCGCAGGCGGGTAGAGGCGGTAGCCCCCGCGTAGCTGGCGACCAGCTCGTACATCCCCTCCTCGGCCTGCTCCGACAGCGTGATGTCGGTGGCCGCAACACCAAAGGCATCGGTGGTCACATTGCCGCCGCCGATCGGGCGCCCGCCGGGATCGGAGAGCAGAACCTCGACGGTGGCGTTCTCTAGCGGGATGAAGTCCACCCCCAAGTGCCAGCCGATGGAACGGATATGAATGACCTGGCCGGGATTGTAGATCCCCCGGTCGGTGTACACGTACAGGTGGTCGGAAGCGAAGCTCTGGGTCCTCGAGAAGGCGGAAAACCACACCTGGCCTCCGTAGCTGTGACCCTGGTGATCCCATCGCACCTGGATGAGACTCCCGTTGACCCAGTAGGAATCCACACCGCTGCCCGGTATGCCCCAGCGGAACGCCAGCGTTCCGGTCTCATCGGTCCGACCGATCAGGTGTCCAGCCAGGTATACTCGCGCACCCCGGGCGGGCGTGCCGTCCGGTGTCCAGGCGGCCACGTGGATGAAGGTGCCGGCCTCTGCGAAGACCTGGTAGGGAGAGTCGATCACCACCAGCAGTCGGCGATCGGGCTCGTCGGAGTCAGGCAGATCGGCTCCCTGTGCCCGGCTCCCGATCAGCACATCCCCGTTCTGGTATTGCGTCGGCGGGTCTGCCAGGGCCGTTGCAGTGAGCAAGACGCTTGTGGCCACCAACATGACAAAAGGATACTTGGAGCTGATCATGATGCGAACCTCCTCCCTCGTTTTGATCCAGGTGACTCTCCGACCATCGCCTTTCTCGGTTGCTTGGCGAACCCTTCGGATGGCCCCGATCCACCGGCAGGCGAGCCCTCCCCCTTCTGAGCACCCCGGGGGGTTGGAACGTCGTCCCGCGCCCTCACTATACACGTCGGTGGCATCTGTTTCGGTCTTTTACTGCGAAAGAGGGGTCCGCTTCCAGTACCCTCTCGCTGCCCCTCGATCGGGAGCGTCAAATAGCCTATGATGCCGCTTCGCCGAACCCAATCTGACGGCCAGCAGGGGTTCTGGCCTACCGGGTCAGTCCTGCTGACCGGCCGGGCTCGTCCCCGTCGAGATCGACAACGACCGAAGGAGCCGACGTGGCAGCTATCTTCCCCTTCTCTCCCGCGGTAGACCGCCTGATCGAACTGGCGCTCGAGGAGGATCTCGGCGCCGGCGATCTGACCAGCGATGCGCTGTTTGATGCCAACTTCGACTGCCAGGGGGTGGTCCTGGCAAAAAGCGCACTGGTCGTGGCCGGCCTGGAGCTCTTCGGCCGGATCCTTCGGCAGGTAGATCCTCGGATCACCGTGACCCTCCTGGTCGGCGAGGGGACACTCGTCAACCCGAGCACCCCCCTGGCGACCCTCGAAGGAGGTGCCCTGAGCGTGCTCCGCGCGGAACGGACCGCCCTGAACTTCCTCTGCCACCTGAGCGGAATCGCCACCTTGACCCATCGCTTCGTCCAGGCGGCCGGCCCGGAGGGACCTCGCATCTGTGACACCAGGAAGACCACCCCGGGAATGCGGGAGCTGGAGAAGTATGCGGTCCGGATGGGCGGAGGGAAAAACCACCGCTTCAACCTCGGCTCGGCCGTCATGATCAAGGACAATCATATCGCGGCCATGGGCTCCATCAGCCGGGCGGTTCACCGGATCAAGCAGGCCGTGCCCCATACCACCCGGATCGAGGTGGAGGTCTCCAGCCTGGATCAGCTGGACGAGGCCCTGGAGGCGGGCGCGGACATCATCCTGTTGGACAACATGACGGACGACCAGATGAAGGAGGCGGTCGAGCAGTGCCATGGACGGGCCATCACCGAGGCCTCCGGCGGGATCACCCTGGAACGGATCCGAGCCCTGGCCACCATCGGCCTGGATGTCATCTCCAGCGGTGCCTTGACCCATTCGGCCCCGGCGGCCGATATCAGCCTCGACCTGTCCATCGCCTGATTCCGCCGGGATTCGGGATCGACAGCAGGCCTGAAGATAGCCAGAGACCAACCATGGTGGATCAAGAGCAGACAAACCAGGCAGAGCACGACCAGCGACCCGAGGCACATCGTCACGATCTCCTGCTGGTCGTGGATGTGGGAAATACCAACACCGTGCTCGGTGTATTCGATGACCACAACCTGCAACAACATTGGCGGTTGCAGACCCGCCGCGAGATGACGGCGGACGAGCTCGGCATCACCCTGCTCCAACTGCTGGCCGCCGTGGACATCGCACCGTCCCGGATCACTCAGGGGATCGTCTCGTCGGTGGTCCCCCCCATGTCCTCTCGACTGCAGGAGATGGTCCACAAGTACCTGGCGATCTCGCTGCTTGTGGTCGGACCGGGCATCCGCACCGGCATGCCCATCCTGTACGAAAATCCCCGCGAGGTCGGCGCCGATCGCATCGTCAACGCGGTGGCTGCCTACGAGCGCCATCCGGGAGGGCTCATCGTGGTGGATTTCGGGACCGCCACCACCTTCGATGCGGTCAGCCCTCAGGGCGAGTACCTGGGTGGCGCCATCGCACCCGGGATCGCCGTCGCGGCCGATGCCCTGTTCCGCAATGCCGCCATGCTGCCGCGGGTGGATATCGTACGCCCCAGCCGCGTGGTGGGACGAAACACCATCGCCAGCATGCAGGCGGGGATCCTCTTCGGGTACACCGGGCTGGTCTCCGAGATCGTGCGCCGGATGAAGCAAGAGCTCCGGTTTCCGGTCCACGTCATCGCCACGGGCGGTCTGGCGTCTCTGGTGGCCAAGGAGACCGACGCCATCTCGGAGGTAGTGGAGCACCTGACGCTGGAAGGACTACGCATCATCTTTGCACGAAACCAGGACACCAGTAGCTGACAGGAACACGCCTATGCTGGATCGCACCCCTCCTCCTTTGGGCGCCCCCCATCCGAAGGCCCTTCTCCCTCCTGTGGTCGGGCTGCTGCTGATCGTGGGATTGCAGGCCTCTCCGGCCCGAGCGCAGCTCAACCCGCAGGAAACCCAGGAGGCCCACCCCATCTTGACCCGGGTTGAGCCGATCCTCCAGCGCGTGGTGAGCATCCGCGGGTTGGCCCCCATCCACCCGATCCCAGCCGGAATCCTCGATCGGTCCGCCCTCGCCGAGGTGGTGATCCAGAAAATGGATCAGCAGATCAGCCCCGAGCGCTTCCGGTTGGAGGAGGCGATCCTGAAAAGGCTTGGGGTGCTCGAACCGGAATGCGACTACAGGGAGTTGATGCTTCAGCTCCTCACCTCGCAGATCGCCGGATTCTATGACGAGGTCAGCAAGCGGCTCTACCTGATCGAGGATCTACCCCTGGCCCTTCTCGAACCGACCATGGCTCACGAGCTCTTCCACGGCATTCAGGATCAGCTCTGGGGAATCGGCCGGGTGACCGAGCGCTGGGACAGCGCGGACGATGCGGTCTATGCCTACATGGCGCTGGTGGAGGGAGATGCCGTGGGGGTCATGATCGATTACGCCCTGGGGCCGATGTTCCGCTTCACCGACCTCCCCAATTTCCAGCAACTGCTGACCGAGCAGATGGAGCTGTACAACACCCCCGAGCTCACCGGCCTGTCCGAGGAGATCCCCTCGTTCCTCATCGATCTGATGCTCTTCCCCTACTTGAGCGGCATCGGCTTCGTGCAGCACCTGGAGTCGGTCGCCGGGTGGGAGGGGGTCAACCAGGCCTACCTCGACCCCCCTGTGTCTACCGAGCAGGTGTTGCAGCCAGAGCGCTACCTGCTGCCAGATGATCCGACCTGGCTAGAGCTCGATCTCACCGCCCTCGAAGCTCAGGGGTTTCACTCTGGCTACGACCAGGTCTTGGGCCAGCTCGGCTGGTCGGCGCTGTTCGGCCAGATCTTGCGGGAAGAGGTCGCCCAACGCGCCGTGACCGGTGGGGCGACCGGTTGGGACGGCGATCGGCTGATCGCGATCGAGAACGAAGAAGGGTTGTTGGTACTGGTGTCCTTGAGCGTGTGGGACACCGTCCAGGACGCCTACCAGTTTGCCACTCTGTTGCAGCGGCTCGTGGAGGCAAACCGGGCCGAGACAATGACCATCAGCCACAGCGGACCAACCGGATACCGTGCCGTCCTGAAACAGGGCGACCTCTGGATAGTCCTGGAGCAATGGGGGGACATGGTCCTATACTTGGATGGCGCCCCGGAAGAGCTGGCAGGCAATGAAGCGGAGCAGTGGCTGGATCCCCTCTGGTCTGGCCGCACCCGCTCCGGCTACCCTGCCACCAGCCCAGACGAGCGGTAGCGGTGCCCTTGGGCAGAGGGGACCGCCAGTACCGGGCGGGGGGAAAAATCCGGCAACGGAACGCTCTTCCCGCCGATGACTGGATCAGATGATCCTGGCCAGGAAGTCTCTTTGGCCGATGGGAATGGCCGATCGGCCCGAGTCGTTTTGTTGACCGGTTTTTTATGGGGAGACAGCGCTATGTCCAGCTTGAACAAGGTGATGCTCATCGGCAGACTGGGCCGTGACCCGGAGTTGAGATACACGCAGGGGAACTCGCCCGTGGCCACCTTGAACGTGGCCACCAGCGACGCATGGACCGACCGCCAGAGCGGGGAGAAGAAAGAACGGACGGAATGGCACCGCGTGGTCGTCTGGGGACGCCAGGCGGAGACCTGTGAGAAGTACCTGGCCAAAGGACGGCTGGTCTATGTGGAAGGTCGGCTCCAGACGCGGGAGTACCAAGACCGGGACAGCAACCGTCGCTGGACCACCGAGATCATCGCCCAACGCGTCCAGTTTTTGGGAGGGGCTGCGGACGGGCGAGTGGCCCCGGCCGACGAGCCCCCGCCGCCGACCAATGGCGATGCCGGTTTTGACGAGGGATTCAGCGACGAGGAGATCCCCTTCTGAGCCGGAGGGCTCCCAAGGCCTTTTTTTATCCCCATCGACATCAACCAAGCCACGGCAATCTTGACAGTGCCGCGTGGCATCGTGTATCGCTCGTGCGGCTTGTTATCATCATGGGGGCGATCTTCCGGGCTCGATTCGTCACCAACGAAAGCGGGACGATTTCGCGCTCGATAACCTCGGCCTCGGGGAAGGAGCGGCATCGATTCACACAGGGAGTGCAGGTGGAGACGATTGCGCAACGACCCACCAAGCGCTCATCGGAAGGAGGGGTACAGAATGGCCAATGTCTCTCACGATAGTTTGCTTCGAGCGTTCGAGAAGCGCTGGGATTTCCTGTCCGTGCGGACCCTGATCAAGAACGGCTTGAAAGACGCCGGACTGAAGGAACAGAAGGACTACACGGAGGATGATGTCGGCAAGATCCTCGCTGCGCTGAACAGAATGGGGGAGCGGGGCGTGGAGGTCGTCAGCACGGCCCTGTTCGGCTCCGACGCCCCACCGGCCGCGCCGGCCGAGGCTCCCAAGCCGGCGGAAGAGAAGAAGGAAGAGAAGAAGGAAGAGAAGAAGGAAGAAAAGAAGGAGGACAAGAAGGAAGAGAAGAAGGAGGACAAGAAGAAAGACGACAAGAAAGAAGAGAAGGAAGAAAAGGAAGAGAAGAAAGGAAAGAAGTAGTCTTCCTTCGACCTTCGCCGAGGTCCCTCTTGTCGTCAGGGTTCCGCTCCTCCTTTACTGCCCCCAGCAGGATGACTACACTACAAGTGGTTTTGGGGCGGTAGGGGGCGCTGTTCACACCGGCTTCCTCCGACGTTCCACCGAGTTCCCCGTCCGTTTACCGTTCCGAGCATCCGGCCGGTCGCAGGATCGATTCGATGCTCGGCGCCATCCTGATCGTGGCATCGGGGAAAGAAGAACGTGGCCAAGCGAGCACGGGTGACATCCTTCTCTGATCGCCGCCTTCCCGGCGGAGGCCGCCTGTTTCCACCCAACCTCTCACTCTTGGTCTCTCTCCTCCTCCTCTCTCGTCCAGCGAGCGCCGATCCCCTCCCCGATCAGATCGCCTCGGTGGTCGGACTCCTCATCGTCCCCGTGACACTGGCGGCCCTGGTACTGCTTGGCTACCTCCTGTGGACCTTGCGCCGAGAACGAAACCGATCCCGTCTACGACAGGATCGAATGAAACAACCGGCGCGGACACCCAAAGAACCTTCCCGGCCCGGCCGGACCCCGCCGCTCCTCCCGCGCATCCAGACCGGTCCCATGCTGGCCATCGTGGAGGAGCAAGCTGAGAAACAAAGATCCCCCCTCCCCGCCATCGCCCCGGCCATGGTCAAGGTCTGCACCGTGTGCCAGCGGGAGTTCCGTTCGACCTTGACCACCTGCCCCTTCGATCGAGGGCAGCTGGTCCCCGCCTCTTCGACGGCGCCGTCCCATACCCAAGACGACCGGCTGGACACCCAACGGTCGCTGATGCTGTGCTCCACCTGCGGGCGTCAGTATGACCTGGGCGCTCGGTTCTGCCTCTTCGACGGAAAGCCGCTCACCCCTTACCAACAGGAGGAGCAGCCCGATGAGGAGGTGGACCAGCTGGTCATGGTCTGTCCCCGCTGCGGGGCAGAGTACGATGAGGACTCCCTGTTCTGCCCGGAGGATGGAGAGCGGCTCTGGCCCGAGCAGGCCGAGCTTGCCCCTCCCGCATCGAGCGTCCTGCCGGTTTCCATCTGTCCCCGCTGCCTGGCCGAGTATCCATTCACTCAACGCGCCTGCCCCAAAGACGGCGCCGAGCTGCTCTTGTTGGCGGGGCGCAAGACCGGTGGATTGCCGATCTACGGGCTGGGCCAGAAGAAGATGGTCTGTCCGGCTTGTGGAGCCCGATTCGGGGCGGATGCGCTCTATTGCAGCATCGACGGGAGCAAGCTCCTCTCGGTCAACTGAAGGGAACGCCCGGCGCTGCTACCAGCCGGCGGGTCACCCTCCACCGGTCGTGGCCTACAGTCCTGCGCCTCATGGCTGGCCGGGAAGGTACTTGCCTAAAAAAAGTGCCAGGTCTTGACGGACCTGGGGATCGATCTGGCTGGGATCGGTCAGGATGGCGGTTTCTAGCGCTCGGCTGGCATCACACCGCTCTTCCGTACCCAGTGGAATGGCCCCCACCGCGCGGCCGATCACCCTCCGCACGTTCTCGATGTTACGGGCCAGGTTCTGCATGACCTGGTCCACCTGCACGTACTCCTCTTCCTTCCAGACATCGTAGTCGGTCGCCAGCGCCACGGTGGCGTAGCACATCTCGGCCTCGCGAGCCAGCTTGGCCTCAGGGATGGCGGTCATGCCCACCACGCTGGCCCCCCAGGAACGATAAAGCTGGGATTCCGCCTTGGTGCTGAACATCGGCCCCTCGATGCAGACATAGGTCCCCCCTCGATGGGCCGGCATCTGTTCCTCCTGGCAGGCCTGGTAGAGCAGATCCGCCAGCATCGGGTGAAAGGGGTGGCTGAACCCCACGTGGATGGCGATCTCCTCGTAGAAGGTCGCTGGACGCCGATAGGTCCGGTCGATGATCTGGTCCGGGATGACGAAATGGCAGGGTTCGATCTCGCTTCTGAGGCTGCCCACCGCACTCACCGAGATGACCCAGAACACCCCCAGGCTCTTGAGGGCCCAGATGTTGGCGCGGGCCGGCACCTGGGTGGGATTGTAGCGATGTCCGCGACCGTGGCGGGAGAGAAAGGCCACTTGCCTGTCACCCAGGCGGCCGATCCGGATCGCGTCACTTGGCTGCCCCCAGGGGGTGTGGATGACCCGCTCTTCTATGTCGCGCAATCCCTCGATCTCGTACAGCCCCGTACCCCCGATGACCGCGATGAGGACCGGATTTTCCATGGGTGTGCTACTCCTCTCAGAATGTTGTTGAAATCCAGAAGCCACCGTTCGATAATGAGGAGGTCAGATCCCTGCGGTGTTCGTGCGGGTGACCTTCTTGGTAAAAACCCCTTTTCAACACCCAGGGATTCGTCCCTTCACGCGGTGAGCATGTCCGCCTCGTAGCGGAAAGCCTAATGCGTGAACAATGAAACCCACCTTTATAAAAGGTGGTTTTTATTGGTCTCCCAACTACCGGCATTGCGGGGATCTGACCTCTCGTCGCCAAGCGCTTCTCCACCGGGCTTGCCTACCGCCATCACCCCACGGCGCGTTGTGGGCTCCCAGTAACCTGGCTACCTTCCCTTCACTGCGACTTGCGGCTGTCGATGATCAGCGTGACCGGGCCGGAGTTCTCCAGCTGCACCCGCATCATGGCTCCAAATCGACCGGTTTCGACGCGCCGGACCCGCTGCCGAGCCTGGCGGACGAATTCATCCAACAGCCGCTCCGCGCTCTCCGGCCTCATCGCCTCCACGAAACTCGGCCGACGGCCCTTGCGGCAATCTCCCAGCAAGGTGAACTGACTGATGACCAGAAGCTCCCCGTCCACATCCAGCAAGCCCAGGTTGAGCTTGCCCGCCTCGTCATCAAATATCCGAAGATGAAGAATCTTGTCGAGCATGGTGTGCAGATCCCGCTCGGTGTCTTCCTGCTGGGCCCCCAGCAGGACCAGCAAACCACGGCCGATCTCACCCACCACCTCCGACTCCACCAGCACGCGCGCCTCAGCCACCCGTTGAACTACCGCTCGCATCGCTCTCTCCGCCCTCTGTCGACCTCCCGCCGACTTGGCCTCCGACCAAGATCTCTTCCAGTAGAGCCCGCTGGACCTCCACAAGCTTCCCATCCAGCGCCTCTCTCAGGGACGGCTCCACGAACACCCGGATCTTCTTGACCACCTTGACAAAGTCAGTGGCGATCCCGCGTGCCACCTGGGATACCTCCTCCAGCGGCAACGCCTCCTGCCAACCGCCTTGCTCGTACACCACCTCCACGCTATCCATCCGATCCTTGTCCCGTGGGGGGGTGTCGATCAACAGACACCCTTCGGCCACCTCCATCCCAGACAGTGCCGCCAGGCGGCCTCGCATCCGATCGGCCAGGCGGCGCAGCTCCTTCCGGCCCATGCCATAGATCACATCGTATGCCTCCAGGTGCTGCCGTTGCAGGCGGGAGCGATCCAGAGTGAGCACCCGTTTGTACAACCGGCGGCTCCGGGGAGACAACCCCGAAACCAGGCGGGTGGACAGGCTGTCCTCGCCGCCGGAGCGGGCGACCGTCGCCATCAGCTGGTCATCCGAGTGGTTGATGAGCAGGTGCAACAGCGCCTCGGGCGACGGCTTCTCGCGCCGAATGTAATCCTCCAGCGCCGCCTCGAACATGGCGCTGGCCGAACGAACGGTGTGATGCCAGTAGGCCTCCGAGAACATCAAGTGACGGCAGAACAGGAAGATCTCGCCCGATACCCGGCCTTTCTCGGTCAGCGCGATCCGGTCACCGGAGGGATTGACGGTCAAGCTGGCACTCAGCCGATCGAGATCCGGCATCCGCCCATAGGGGACCCCCATGTGGATGCTGTCTCGCCTGAGATAGTCCAGCTTGTCCGCGTCGATGGCCGAGTTGATGATGGAGGCCAGCAGTCGGTCCGTGGTGGAAAGCCCGTCAGTGAACCCTTTGGCTACCAGGGAAGCGACCCGGCCTCGGTCGACACCAAGCGCCTCCTCGATCACCACCCCCAGTGGCTCCTGGTTGACCGCCGTGGTGAGCTTCCCCTGGATGAGGTCGACCGACAGATCCTCGTGCAGCGGGGCTTCAAACGCTCCGCTGTGCAGCGCCTCCAGGCTGTGAGCCGACGGGTAGTGGCCCACGTCGTGTAGCAGCGCCGCGCCCAACAAGGCCGCGAGGTCTTCCTCCTCCACCCGATCCCGAAAGGCGGGGCAGTGCAGCAGCCCCTTCAAGTAGGCCACCGATGCCCAGAACACCCCCAGGCTGTGCTCGAAGCGGGTGTGGACCGCTCCTGGGTAGACCAGCTGGATCGGCCCAAGCTGCCGAACCTGCCGCAACCGTTGAAAATCGGGGTGGTCAACCAGGAGGGCAAAACCGCGAGGCAGCTCTACCGAGCTCGACTCGGGGATCCGGATAGTGTGTTGGACCTGCTGCAGAAAATCCAGCGGTCCCCTCATCCCCCGGTTGCCGCTCATGGCTCCCCAATCCTCTCACAGGCCCGTTGGTGACCCAGCTCGCAGGCTCTGCGAAAAGCCTCCGCCATCTCCTCGGCCGCTCCTGGGTCCCCACCACTCCGCTCGAGCAGCTGGCCCAGGTTGAAACAGGCAACCGAGCCCCCCAGGGAACACCCCTGGCGATAATATAAACGACTGCGTTCCAGGTCGCGCTCCACTCCCAGCCCCTGCTCCCACAGGGAACCCAGCCCCGTACACCCCATCACCGCCCCCCCAAGACAGGCACGTTCGTAAAACTCATGGGCCCTCTGGCCGTTCACCTCGACCCCCAGCCCCCGATGATACAACCTGGCTACCCCCACACAACCCTCCCAGTCCCCTTGGCCGCAGGACCGCTCGAACAACCGCCGGGCCTCCTCGTAGTCCCGGTCGATCCCTTCCCCCTCGGACAACAGGAGCCCCTGGCGGGTGCAGGCCTCCAGGACATTCGCCTGGCAGGCCACCCCGTACAGCCGGATCGCGGTTTCCAGATCCTGTTGGACCCCCCAACCGCTGGCGTACAGGATGCCCAGTCCTGCACAGGCCATGGACCGTCCTCCGTCGCAGCCCAACTGGAGCAGCGGCCGAGCCCGAACGGGGTCGAACAGCCCCCCCTCGACATCGAGGTATCCCAGACCCGCATGAACACAAATGTCCAGGTCTCCGGCAAGGCAGCCTTCGGCCAGGTAGTGGATGGCCGCCCCCGGATCGGCTGCCAGGTGGCGCCCTTCCCGGTACCAGGAGGAAAGCTCCAGGCATGCCCGGGCGATCCGTCCCTCCTCACAGGCCGTCAGCAGAAAGGCTGCCGCCTCTTGGGACGCTGGCCGTTCCCCTGCCGCCGACTCCATCGCCAGATCGAGACAGACCGAATATTCCCCTTCCTCGCAGCGTTGTTGCGCACTCCGTGTCGTCGGGGCCGTCGTGCCGCCCGGACTCTCGGGAGGAAGAGGAGAAATTTCCATTGAGCTGCCCCCCTCCCGACCAAACTCGCCAAGCCAGATGCCGAGTCCGACAGCCGCGGCCAGCAAACCGATCACCAGAACGGACCAGCCCAGCGTACCCCAGGGCAGTCGAAATCGCCCAACCCCTATCGCTCTTCCTTCCTCCGAGGGACGGGCCGGGCGTCCCTTTCGCCGTTCATACCAGCTCCGCGCCGTCGGCTCGGACCGGGCCTGCTCCCCGACCCCGAAAGACAGCCTGCCTTTTCTGCCGGTCGTTCTGAGAGAAAACACCGCCTGGGACAGACGGGTTCGGTCAACGCTGGAAAGCCCGTCCAGCATCTCCTGTGCATCCCGAAAACGCCGAGCAGGATCCTTGGAGACCGCCCGTTCGATCAGCGGGCGGAAGGGATGGCTGGCCATCTCCGCCGGAATCTCCACGGGGTTCGGCCCGACCTGCCGAGCCAAGAGGTCCCAGACGGTCTTGCCGCGCACCGCCGGTTGACCGGTGAGCATCTCGAGGAGAAGCAGCCCCAGGGAGTACACATCGGCCGCCGGGGTGACCGGCTGGTTTTTCAACACCTCGGGGGCAGCATACTGGGGGGTGACCATCAGCTCGGAGGGACCGGTCACGAGTTGACTCTCCGCGATGATCTCGGCCTTGGCCACCCCGAAATCCAGCACCTTGACATAGTCCCTCTCCCCGGCCAGATCGCAGACCATCACGTTGGCCGGTTTCAGATCCCGGTGGATCACGCCCCGCTGGTGCGCCTCGGCCAGAGAGCTCAGGATCTGCTGGGAGATCCGAAACACCCTGGGGCCGGGCAGCGTCCCTTCCCGCTCGAGCAGCTCCTTCAAGGTTTCCCCTACCACCTGCTCGATCACCATGAACAGGCATCCGGTATCGGTCGTGCCGGTGTCGAAGATCTTGATGGTATTGTGGTGCTTGAGCTCCCGGACGATCCGGACCTCTCGGGAAAACCGCTCCACGAAGGCAGGATTTCTGCTCTTGTTCGGAGCGAGGACCTTGAGTGCGACCTTCCCCCCCGCCAACTCGTCTCTGGCCAGGTAGACTACGGAGAACCCCCCTTCACCCAGGATCCCGACAATCCGATAGCGCTCGGCCACCAGCGTATCCAGACGAGGCATCAGGGGATGGGACGCCAGCGTTTCGTCGGCTACCCGGGTCATATCGCGAAGGACACCGGATGGGGTGGCCCATCCCCACCCCACGTCGACCGATGGTAACGCTCTCGCCTTCCAGAGCCAGCCACACTAGTGTGAAAGAGTGACCGATAGCCCAAAACCCGATCCCTCCCATAAGGGCCCCAGCCAGGCCTGAGGTTGAACCTCCTCGTCGGTGCCGCCGCCAGCGATCAGCCACACCACCCCGATGATGCCGGCCACGATGGCCGTTGCGGCCATACCTCTGGCGGCCCACCTGGACTGGTCGATGGAGCTGGCCAGCCGTAGACCCCTCTGGTAGTCGCAGTCTCCCACGGCACATTCTTGTTCTACCTGGTCGAAGCTGGCCCGATCGCCCTCATAGGAAAGATCGATGGCCAACCCCGCCAGGCCGGCTGCGGCTGATGTGAACAGCAGCACATAGGGCCATGGATCCCTACGCTGGCGGATGCGCACCTGCTGAGGCTGCGGGGTGAGGGCGGCACGTTGTGCCCGTCCGGAGCAGGTCCGGACTCTGTCGGACAGTGCGACCTCCCCGCCGGTGGAGTCAGGTCGCAACAGCTGCGCGTCTCGATCACGCAATGCCAGCCTTCGAGCTGCCATCCCACAAAAACCGAGATCAACCAGGTCGGTGATCAGGGAGTCGTACAGATCGAAGAGCGCCTGATCCGGGGCGCTCACCCTCCCGATCTCCACCCCTGAAAACAGGGCCGAGCGCAACAGGTCGAGCGCCTCCATCCGCTTTCCAACACTCTCCATGAGGGCATCGGCATCCCCTTGACTCTCCTCCCGCAAACCCCGGGCTTCCTCGGTCAGCCGGAGGAACCGCTGCTCCTCCCAGGGGGCGGCCGCTTCTACGACTCGCTGGCGACACTGGTCTACCAGCGGATGAACCAGCTGAAGGTGCTCCAGACCATCCGGAGGAGCGAGGGCAACCTCCCGCTCCATCTGCCCCAGTAGCATCATGGCGGCCTCGCACTGATCGAGCTCGAGCATGGTGACGATCAGGTTTTCACCCAGGTTGTACAGCTCGCCGATCGCCTGGTCGGCGACCTCGGGCGACAAGGAGCCGGTGACCAGAGCGTTCTGGAGCAGCTCGCGCGCAGCCAGCTTGAGCTGTGCACTCTGAAGAAGCAGCTCCTGCCGCCGTTGTGCCGCATCCCGGGGAAGTTGCTGGGCCTGTTCGTAAAGCTCCCTCCCCTCCATGACCCACGTTGCATACTGCTGGGCATCCCATTCCGTTTGTGCCCACCCCTTGGCCCCCAAGAGCGGGACCGCAGTCAAAGTAAAAGCCAAAAGCAGAATCAGTACACTTCTCATTCTCCCCCCATCAATCGAATGGTTCCAAATGGATTGGGTTGACGCTCGGGCTCCTCCGGCTCGGGCTCCTCCGGCTCGGGCTCCTCCGGCTCGGGCTCCAAGAGCACCCGACGTCTGAACTCGCCCTGGGTCATGTCAACCGCCAATCTTCGGCGCAGGTAGCCATCGCGCTCGAACGCAAGCACGACCTCTCCTTCCGAGGATTCGATGTCCAACATCAGGGGTGTCACCCCAAGAACTCGCCGACCCCACGACACCTGGGCGCCCTCGGGGTCACTCGACAGCCGCAAACGGGCGCGAAAAATGGGGGGCTCCTCTTGGGCAATCGCAATCTCTGCCGGTTCGGCAGGGTACTCGACCATCAGGGTGCTGGCCTGATCATATAGCCCGCGGCTCGTCTCGACCATCTCCATCAGCGCCGCCCAGTCGAACTCCGCCTGGATGTCGGCGGCCCGCTGCTTGCACTGGACGACATCGGCCTGCAGCACCAGCAAGGTCTGTTCCTCCTGCTCCGACATGGTGTACTGAGTGGCTCCACCCTGTGTGACGGCCTCCTGTCCAACCGCCTGGTCGTCGGCCCGATCCGCCGAGTCAGCCGCCAGCACATGGAGGTCGGACGTTCCCACAAGCGCCGATTCCGGGGCCAGCACTTCGCCAGCCGTACCCGCAACCGCCTGGGAGAGAGGATCGAATGCGGCCAAGACCTGTGGACTTTGCACCATGGAGAGCATCTCGTCCAGCTGCAGCTCGGCTGCTCCGCAGCGATCGAGCGCGCACTCGATGGCCACCAGGCGACTATCCAGCCACCACCGCGTCTGGTGGATCTCCTCCCTCCGGTCTGCGGGAAGGAGCGGATCGGCCAGGATGGACTGGAGCATCTCGCGGGCTTCCAGGTGAAGGGCCGCGCTCTGTTGCAGCAAGCCGTGGCGCCGCTCGAGCTCTTCGGCGGGCATCCCGGCGGCTTGCTGGTAGAGGTCGGTCCCTTGCTGTACCAGAGCCCGATAGCGCACAGCATCCCAGGGGACCCCGGAAACTCTCTCCCGTTGGCTGCACGCCTGGATCTCCGGTTCGAGAAGCGCCAGCCGATCGGTTGCCTCCAGGGGCAGCAGCGCGATGGAGGCCCGCGCGCTATCCAGTCGCCGTCGGGCCGACGGGCAGCGGCCCAGCTCCACCAGCTGTCGGATCAGCCTCTCGTGAAGGTCCATCAGCTGCTCGAGAGACTCTTCCTGCCGATCCTCTGCGATCTGACCGGCAGTCAGCGCACTTTCCAGCATCTCGATCGCCTGCTGGTTCAAGAGAGCGCTCTCCATGATCAGGATGCGAGGCTGCGGCTGCTCCTCTGGCAAAGGCGAAACCGCATCTTGCCGATCCGGACCGACGACCAACGCCGAAACCCGAGGCTCTCTTTCCAGAGCGGCCATCCAGTCCCAGTCGAGGCTCTCCATGGAAGGACCGGGCAGCGGCGGCAGAGGTGGGGATAGCCGTGGCGCTTCCGTTGGCTGCGCGTGTTCGGCAACCGTCGGCTGCGGCAAGGTCTCCGTGATCGGCACGGGGAGCCGATCCAGGGTGGACGGAGCGGGATCCCTCAGGCTCATCACCAGAGCCGCGCCCCCTCCGAGCAGCCCTGCCAGAAGGAGAAGCCAGAACCAGGCAACCGGGGACCTTCGACGGCCGTCCACGGGCTCTCGTTCGATCTGGGCTCCGTCGTACGAGGGCCGAGTCGAGTCCTGCTCGGATCCAACCAGCCCCTCGCCGGCCTGGACCTTCTCCTCCGGTTCGGACGTGGTCCCCGGGAGGTCCTGATCCCCTGCAAGCAGCTCGACCGTGTCGGCCAGCCCGAGAGTCAGCAGCTGGGCCTCGGTCTCTTCCACCTCTTTGGGGGGCTCCGGTCGGCTTTCTTCGAGGACCGCACTTTGGTCCGGCCTCAAGATCCTCCCGACATCCTCCAACATCTCGACTGCGCTGGGGTAGCGTTTTTTCGGCTTGGACTCCAGCGCCTTGCGTACGAGAATCGCCAACGGTTCGGTCGTCAAGTTGACGGTGAGGCGCTTGGTATCCAGAGATAACTGGGCCGTCACCATCTGAGCCAAGGAGGTCACCGGAATGACCGGGTACCCCGTGAGCATCTCGACCAGGAGGAGCCCCACCCCATATACATCGGCGGCTGGGGTGGGCGGACTTCCTAGCAGGACCTCGGGTGCCGCGTACCCTGGAGTGCCCATCACCACGCCGGTCTGGGTCTTGACGAAGGAGAGATCTTGGGTCAGCGGCTTGGCAACCCCGAAGTCCAGGACCTTGACGAACTCCGACCCATCCTGGTTTTCACACAGCATCACGTTCTCGGGTTTTAGATCCCGATGGACGATCCCTCGCTGGTGCGCCTCCGACAGGCTTTTCAGCACCTGCTCGATGATGACGAGCGCCCGGTGTTCGGAGATGGGCTGGCCAGTTCCCAGCTCCTGGGCAAGCGTACGGCCTTCCAGGTGCTCCATCACCATGTAGAGGCAGCCGTCCTCGGTAATACCGACATCCCAGACCTTGATGGTATTCGGGTGGCGGAGCTCTCGGACGATCTGCACCTCCTGGTCGAACCGCGCGATATGACGAGCCACGAAGCTCTTGTCGAACCCCAGGACCTTGACCGCGACTCGGCCACCGATCTTGATATCCTCGGCCTCATACACGGTGGCGAAACCGCCCACTCCCAGGGTCTTGAGCAGGCGGTATCGTCCGGCGATCATCTCGCCTGTCCGGGTGATCGCGACGGTTTCCCGGTCGGGATCGGTGGAAGGCGGGAACTCCGGGTTTGTCGCTTCGTGCTCGATGGTTGGCCGATCGTTGTCAGAAGGCTCTTTCATGGTCGACCGGTCTGCCCTGTCTGGAAAAGGAGAACGAAGATAGCCTCTCTTATCCTACGAGATAGCACAAGTTGGGGGCCAGATGCCTGAAACGTCAATAACCTTCCTCGGGATAGCCAGCCACTCGGCCACAAACCGGGCCATCAAGGCCAGCTCCAGCGGCTCACTCGGAGGAGATGATCTTGGGGACGGGGGTGCTGGCCTCCTGGGCGTCGATCTCACCCGCCACGCTTTCGAACTCGCCGGAATCGCCGAGCGAGCTGCCCAAGATGATGGTGTCGCCGGTCACCCCTTTGAGCAGCTCATTGGTCACCGGTTCTACCAGGTTGGTCGAGAAGAACGGCTCCAGCTCCCTGGCATCCTTGAGTGTACAGACCTGGGCTTTCAGCTCCGCTTCCAGGCGAGACCCCAGGTCCAGCTGAAGGCCGTACTCCTCCAACAGACTGGCCCGGAAACGCGCCAGTCGCTGCTCGAACAGGGCGGCCAGCAACCTTCCTCGATCGCTACTGGCCGAGCGGAAGAGCACGACCTCGTGCGGATATCCGCGCAGCTTCTTGGCCAACTCCCCAGCATGCTGATCGAGTAGCGCCACGGCTTGCTCCCTGGGACTCATCGACTCTGCGCCCAGGTTGAACCCGATTCGTCCTCCCTCGGTTTCGGGCGGGGTGTTCACGGTCAAGATGAAGATGGCGTGGCGGACATCGGCGGTCATCCCTCGGGTATCGGAGATCGTCCCCTCCTCGAACAGACTGAAGAAGCGATCCTGCACCCCACAGTGGGCCAGGTCGAAGTTCTCCAGCAACACGACGCTGGATGGGCGCCTGCGGAGCGGTGTGACCAGCGCGTCTTCCTCCTGGTAGCCGACGTACCCGGGGGGTGACCCGATCAACCGACTGATGGTGTGCCCCTCCTGGAAGTCGCTCATGTTGAGCCGGATCAAGGCGCGGGGATCGGCGAATATCTCCCCGGCCAGCGCCCTGGCCAGGTCGGCCTTCCCCACGGCGGGAGGCCCCACGAACACCAGGACCGCCTGAGGACCGCTGGTCAGGCCCGAGCGGAGCCGCCCCGAGATGAGCGCCCGTGCCGCCTGTTCCACCGCCGCTTCCTGTCCAATCACAAGCTGCTTCAGACGTTCCGCCAGTCCCACCCACCAACCGGTCTCGCCGTGTACCAGTCGGTCCATCGGCAGGCCGGTCTTCAGCGATACCTGCCTGGCCACCGCCTCTCGGGTGACGGCCGGGCGTAAATCTTCCGATCTCTCACCGATGGCGCGCAGATCACGGGTATCCGTCTCCCCCTCCGATGGCGCGACGGAATCCAGAGTGGTGGCGATGGCGGCATCCATGAGCAGCTTCTTGGCCTTGTCGGGAAAGCGCTGCTCGGGCAGAAACCGGCTGGAGAGCTCCAGCGTGGCATCCACCGCCTCCTGTGGAATCAACACCTCGTAGTCCTTCTCGAATTCGCGCGCCAATGTCTCCAGGATCTTCCGGGTGAGCCATTCGCCTGGCTCGGGGATATCGATCCGCTCGAACCGGCGCCTCAGTGCGGGATCCTGCTCGAGCCATCGGTGGTACTCGGAGTCGGTGGTGGCGGCGATGACTGCGATGTCTCCACTGGCCAGGGCTGCCTTGAAGTGATTCGGAACTTCCGCGGGCTGCCCGCTGCCGCTGCGCGGAGAGAAGACGGCATGGGCCTCGTCCACGAACAGGATGACCCGCTCCCGCGCCTCGGCAAGCAGCGCCTTGATGCGCGCCTCGAGATCACCCCGATAGCTGGTGCCCCCGATCAGGCTGGCGCCATTGATCTCCACCACGCGGTAACCGGCCAGACGTTTGGGGACCCGGCCTTCGACGATCTTCTGAGCCAATGCTGCAGCGATGGCCGTCTTCCCCACGCCGGCCTCGCCGGTGAGCAGCGGATTGCGTTGCTCTTGACGCATCAACACGTTGATCACCCGGCTGAGCTCCCGTTCCCGGCCCAAGATGGTGGGCAGCTTGCCTTCCCGCGCCTCCCGGGTGAGGTCCCGTCCCAGGGTGTCCAGCATGCGGGTAGAGCTGGTCGTCATCGACCGCTCCTCCCGTTCTGGCCTCTCCACCGCGGCCGCCTCCAGCACCTTGGGATCTCCCAGCAAGGTACGCAGAGTGGACTCGATCCCCAGGGCCCGCAACAGCTCCAAGCTAGATCCGCCGTCTTCGAGAAAACCCTCCAGGATATGAGGCTCGGCAATCCGCAACTTCTCCCGCTCGCAACGCTCAGCGGCAAAGGTCAACATGCGCACCAGGCGTGGGGTCATGGTGCGCCGGGAAAGGGTAAACTCGGCCTGAGCCGGAGAGCGCGATCCGACCAGGTGGAGCAGCTCCTGGTGCAGCTTGCGCGGATCCACCCCCGAGCTTTCCGCCGCCTTCCAGGTCAGGCTGTCGCGAACCTCACAGAAAGCGGCCAGCAGATGGGGTGTCCCCAAAAACGGCATCCCGCTGTCCGCCCCCAAGCGCATGGCCGCCTGCAGCACCCGCCAGGCCGACTCCGCGAACAGCTCCGACCTCAGGTTCCCCTCCCCATCGAACAGGTTCTCTCCCGACGGAAACGCCAGCTGCTTGATGGCCCACCGCACCGACGCGGACTCCTGGATCTCGGCTCGCCATCGGACCACCCGGACCAGGTCCTCCTCGCTGATCCGATCCCAGCCGGCCTCCTTCGCCCAATTCAGCGCATCCCCCAAGATCCCCAAGAACCCCAGCGAAAAATGCTCGCAGTGCAGCCGCGGCTCCCCGGACAGCTCCCGATCCACCCTGCGCGCCAGGTTCTCCAGAGCCGGCAGAATATCCTTGGAACCCCCTCCCCCCCGCGACGCCCTTGCCAGCTGGACCCCGAGATCGTCATGCCCCGCCCGGAGCAAGACCACGATCAGATCGATGGGCAGAAACAACGAGCGCCCGATCTGCTTCAACCAGGCTTCCGTCTCTTCCAGGATGCTCCAGGCCTTGGCGTCAAAAAGCTGGCGCTGCAGCATCCCGTCAGCGTCGTACAGCCCCATCGGTTGTCTGTTGCCCTTCCTCATCCCACCACGTGATTCTCAACTGCGCCTGTTCAGCTGGTACCTACCAGAATAGGGATCGGCAATCCCGGCAATCAAGTCAATTTTACCGGCAGCCTGAACAGCCGGAAACCTTTCACCTCCCCCTTCGAACCAGGATGCGATACAAAGGGTGTACTTCGCCCCCCCTCGATCATCGCGGCAGGATCCGGATGAGGTGGTAGAAGCGAGATGGCCTTGCGGTGCGTGAAATGCGGTTTCGAGAACCAACCAGGGACGGCACGCTGCGAGCTGTGCGGTCAGGAGCTTTCACCTGCTTTGGCTGCCAAAGCCGACGATCACCCTCATCGTGTCCCCACGGGTTTGAAACGGGTTCCCGCCCCGATCCACCGGGACCAAGCACTCTCTCAGAATCCCACGCAAACTGGGGCCGCCGATCGTTCGTCCACCCCAGTCCCTTTTCCCGTTCCAGATCCATCGCCCGAGGGTCCAACACCGAAGATCAGCGCCAGCGGGCCTACCACCTATACTGGAGCCCAACAGGCAACCGCGCCCCCTCCCCTTTTGGGCAAGATCAAGCTGGTAGTGGAACAGGGAATGATCATCGGAGAGCAGTACCTCCTCTCCGAGCCCCGCATGGTGATCGGTCGGTCCGACCCCTCGAGCTCGATCTACCCGGACATCGACCTGACCGGGCAGGATAACGAGTATGTGCACAGACGCCACGCACTGCTCCAGTTTTACGACCTGGACACGAGGTTGTCGGTCGAGCATGTGGGCGGCACGAATCCTACCCTGGTCAACAACCAGCCGGTGGAAGCCGGTGAGCTGGTGGAGCTCAAGATCGGGGATCGCCTCCGGATCGGCCGGGTAGTGATGCGATTGACGAGCATCTGAAGGGTTCGCCAGCCTGCCATTCACCGGTTTGTTCTCGACGACCAGCCCGCCTTTGAGCTATAAGGCCCGGCGAGGTTGGCCATGAGCGAGAAGCGGTACAACGCCATCGTAATCGGGGGAGGTCACGCCGGCTGTGAGGCGGCACATGCCCTGGCGCGCCTGGGCATCTCCACCTGCCTGATGACCATGAACCTCGACACCATCGCCCAGATGAGCTGCAACCCGGCCATCGGCGGTCTGGCCAAGAGCCAGTTGGTGCGGGAAGTGGATGCGATGGGCGGTATTATAGCCCAGGTGGCCGATCTGGCCGCCATCCAGTATCGCCGTCTGAACACCAGCAAGGGGCCCGCGGTGTGGGCTACCCGCTGTCAGTGCGACATGGCGATCTATCGCCAGCAGATGCAGCGGCTGCTGTTTGGCACCCCCAACCTCGATCTCAAGCAACGGCAGGTCGCCTCGCTGATTGTGCGGGGATCCCGGGTGGCCGGGGTGACCACCACCCTGGGGGAGACCTTCGATGCCGATGTGGTGGTGATCACCACCGGCACCTTCCTTGGGGGGTTGTGCCATATCGGGTTGAACCGCTTCCAGGCGGGTCGGGCCGGAGAGAGCGCCTCGCTGGAGCTGTCCCAGAGCCTGGCGTCGCTTGGCTTGACCCTGGGACGCCTCAAGACCGGCACCACCCCGCGCCTGGACGGAAGGACCATTCGTTGGGAGCTGACGGAGGAGCAGCCGAGCGACCCGGACCCCAGGCGGTTGAGCCATTTCCACCAGGCTCCCCTGTTGCCCCAGCGTTCCTGCTTCATCACCTATACGAACGAGGAGACCCACGAGGTCATCCGCCAGAATCTAGCGGAGTCACCGCTCTTTTCCGGGGTGATCCAGGGTGTGGGGCCCCGCTACTGCCCCAGCATCGAAGACAAGGTGTTCCGGTTTCCCGACAAGGACCGACACCAGGTGTTCTTGGAGCCCCAGGGCCTCGACACCCCCGAGGTCTACCCCAACGGGCTCTCCACCAGCCTGCCGCTCCGTGTCCAGCTGGCTTATCTCCGCTCCATACCCGCCCTGCAGCAGGTGGAGATCACTCGGCCTGGCTATGCCGTGGAGTACGACTTCGTCCCGCCCACGCAGCTTTTTCCCTCCCTGCAGGTCAAGACCTTCGAGGGGCTGTACCTGGCAGGCCAGATCAACGGGACCAGCGGGTATGAAGAGGCGGCCGCTCAAGGACTGATGGCCGGCATCAACGCGGCCCGCTGGTTGGAACAGCGGACGCCGATCGTATTGCGGAGGGACCAGGCCTACATCGGGGTGCTCATCGACGACCTGGTCACCCGAGGCACTCGCGAACCGTACCGGATGTTCACCAGCCGCGCCGAGTTTCGCTTGTTGTTGCGGGAGGACAACGCGGACAGTCGCCTCAGTCGGATCGGCTTCGAGATCGGCCTGCTTCCGGAGCATCACTATCGCCAGTACTGCCGGAAACAGGAGCAGATCGAGGCCCTCACCGAGCTGTTGCGCTCCCGGCACATCACGACGACCCCCGAGAACGAGACCCTGCTGGCTTCGCTTGCCTTGGGGGGGCTTTCCCGCTGCATCACCCTCCAAGAGCTGCTCTCCCGCCCCGGAAGCAGCTTGGACAAGATCGCCTCGTTCTTCCCCGAAGAGCTGAGCCCGGACCGCTGGCCTCCCCAGGTGGTGGAAGCGGTGACCACCCAGGCCCACTATGCCGGGTATATCGAACGTCAACGCCGCCAGGCCGAACGGTTGCAGCAGCTGGAGGAAACCCCCATCCCGGATCGGATCTGTTACGCACAGGTGGCCGGCTTGAGTCGTGAGGCCAGGGACAAGCTGGAGTACATCCGCCCGCAAACCCTGGGCCAGGCCTCCCGTATCGCCGGTATCACCCCGGCTGCGCTCACCGCGGTCATGATCCACTTGGCCAAGGACCGGCGCACCCACAGCCAGGCGCTACCCCCCACCGGGAGATGATCACCGGCTCACACGCAGCTCCCCGGTAACGAAGAAGCTCACCCCCAGGCTGACCATCACCTGGTGCGAGAAGCTGGACTCGGCCTGCACTCCGGGCCGTGCCACCGGTGAGTAGGAAAACAGGTGGTCCACCAGGTCGATGGTGATGGCGGTATCCCCTCCCAGGAAGAAACGGAATCCAGCCCCCAGGGCGGGCCCGAACTTGAACCCATCCAGGTCGGCCACATCGGATGACATGAGGGCACCGGATAGTCCCCCGATCAGGTGGAAATCGTAGTTGACCGTCGTCTCTTCCAGGATGTTGAACTTGCCGTAGAACGGCACATAGGACAGGTGGAAGTGACCGAGCAGGGTGGGTTCGGCGAAATCCAGGGTGCGGGCCACCGCCGGGCTGGAGGCTTCGATCTCGTCCATCAGGTTGGTGTTGTAGTGCAGCGCGCCCCACCCCACGTTCACCCCCAAGGAGAAGGTATTGGTCAGGTGGTAGTTGGCCGCCACGTTGAGGTACAGCGTGCGGCGGTAGGAATCGTTCAACGTGTGGCCCAACGAGGGCGCGATCTCCACGCGATTGCTCCGGAATAAAAGCTGTCGCCGAACGATGGGGCCTTCCTCCAGGCTGCGGCCCTGGGCTTGCACCATCGGAGCGAACGACAGGACGAAAAGTCCGCACGCGATCCCTATGATCAGGCTTCTGGTAGACAGCATGGCGTCAATCCCAATCCAGAATGCGGTCGCGATGCACGGCGTAGGAGAACGATGGGGGGATGAACACGCTCACCCCGATCGACGCCGTCAGGATGTTCATGAAGGAGTTTCCCGAGGGGTACGGCTCGAGGTAGAGCCGGTCCCGCAGCTCGATCAACAGGGCCAACCAGTCCGTCACGAACAACCGCTGCCCCACAGCCAGGATGCCGGCTGGATGCGGATCGCCCACCGTATCGATAATCCCTGCCCCCCCCAACAGGTAGAGATCGAAGTAGACGATGGTGAGGTTGAACAGCGAGAACTTGCCGTTGACCGGCACCCAGCCGAACTCCGCCGCGGCAACATAGGTCAAAGGCGCCAGCTCCGGTATGGACGAGCTGGTTTGAATCATCCGGTTGTAGGCGTCGGTCGGACCCCCCAACGCCCCTCCGAAATCGTACCACTCGAAGGACCCCCCCACGGAGAAGTCCTCATTGATGTGGTAGTACAGACTCCCACCCACGTGATACTGCCGAATGAGCGGGTCGTTAAGTGTGACTCCGAAGCGGGGGAGGACCTCGACCCGGTTCCGAACCAAAACGGGTCTGAGCTGAATGACCGCAATGTCACCTTCTTCCAGAGATTGCGCTGCCGTCGTACCCGTCAGGGCTACGAGGACCGCCAGTACGACTGCGATACGGGCCGTCACGACCGCACTCCTTGCTTTGGTGAGTTCTCGCTGGTTGCCGCCATACGATATCAGGTCGACAATTACCACAAACCTTCGAGACCGGCCAGTGATTGTTCCCGACCTCTGTATCGCCCCCAGGGTGGTTGACATCCTCGCCGGTGACACTACACTCCGCCTCTGGCGGTTTTCCTGGCTTGGATAGTACTACCATGTTACAGGCACTCGAAATCGTGTCTATCGGATCCAATCTCTTGGCGACCGGGATCGACGGCGGTCACCGCCTGGTTCCCCTGGGACAGGCCTCCGCTGGCGGTCTACCCGACCTGGTCGTCTGGGGCCTTTTGGGCGTCCTTCTGATCATCATCATCCTGGTGGCCACCCGGACCTTGCGCCCCAAGAGACCCCCCATCTCGGAGGAACCGAAGGGGGCGCTGCCCAAAGAAAAGGATCAATCGGCCACCGTGGCAGAAGAGGCCGGTCATGCCCCGAGCCTGCGGGAGGTCAAGGCGTCCCGGGCAGCCAAGGTCACCGACGAGATCAAGAGCAGGGAGGCGCTCCTCCAGGCTCGACAGGCCCGCAAGGGAGCAACCAGAAAAGCGATCGAGCAGGTCGAAAGCCAGCTCACCCTCCTTCCTCAGGAGAGAGAGACCCCCCCAGCAGAAGAGCCCACGCCGCCGGAACCCTTTGAGCCAACCCCACCGACCGAACCGCCTGGTCCTGTCGCCTTGCCGCTCCATCGAGAACCGGCCGCGTCCAAACCGGAACCGGTCGCCGACAAGGTCCGTCCTTCCGGGCCCCCGCGACCTCTCCCCTCGCCTCCTTTGGACATCGCCCAGCCCCCGTCATCCCTCGCCGTCGCTCCAGCGGATGCCGGGCCTCCTCCGCCAGCCGCCGGGATCGGGGCGCCCCGATCCCTGGAAGAAGGGCTTGAAAAAACCCGAAAGGGGTTCGTCCAGCGCCTGAAAGGGTTGTTCTCCAAGCGGACCCGGATTGACGACGGACTGATGGGCGAGCTGGAGGAGGTTCTCTTCACCGCCGACATCGGCGTGAAAACCAGCCAGATCCTGCTGGAAAAGGTCCAGGAGAAGATCGCCGAGCAGAAGGAGCCCGATCCCCAACGTGTCTGGGCCCTGCTGCGCACCGAAACCCAGCGCATCCTGGAAACCAGCCAGAAGCCCTTTGGCATCGGTGCACAGCGCCCCGCAGTCATCCTGGTGATCGGCGTCAACGGCGTGGGCAAGACCACAACCATCGGCAAGCTGGCCAGCAAGTTCAAGACGGAAGGGCTGAAGGTGCTGTTGGTGGCGGCCGACACCTTCCGGGCAGCGGCCACCGACCAGCTGTCCATCTGGGCGGAGCGGGTAGGATGCCAGGTGTTCACCGCCCCCGAGGGGCGCGATCCTCCCTCGGTGGTCTTCGATGCCGTCAAGCTGGCGATCGAGGAGCACTATGACGTCGTCGTGGCCGACACCGCTGGCCGCCTGCACACCAAGGTCAACCTGGTGGAAGAGCTGAAAAAGGTCCACCGGGTCACCGCCAAGGCGTTGCCGGGTGCCCCCCATCACGTCATGCTGGTGCTGGACGCCAACACCGGCCAGAACGCCATCGCCCAAGCCCAGATGTTCAACAAGGAGGTGGGCATCACCGGCATCATCCTCACCAAGCTCGACGGCACGGCCAAGGGAGGGGTGGTCATCGGGATCAGCGACGAGCTGGCCGTTCCGGTACAGTTCATCGGGATTGGAGAGCAGGTGGAAGATCTACGGGAGTTCGACGCCCACGAGTTTGCCGAAGCCATCTTCTCCTGAGATCGAGCCGGCTGTCACGCAGGAAAACCAGGGGGCTGCGGGTCCGGCCTGTCCGGCAAAGCGCATCCTGCACCGCTCTCCTCCTTCCACCAGGATCATCCGATCTCCCCGGCCGAGTCCTGGCCAAAGGCTGCACCGAGTAGACAACCGGCCTGAGATTCGACGCGTGGCGGGACCAGTGAACAGACAGCCGGGTGTCTTGCCTACACCCGTTGTTCCTTCTCATCCACCAGGCCGTGCAGACTTCTGAGTTTGGCTTCGGCCAGATCTTGCATGGAGTCAACGACCAGGGTCTGGAACGGACCGTTGCTGGACAGGTAGGCGTCAAAGTAACGGTGTCGATCGGTGACCTGGAATACCACCGGCGGATAGCCGTGTTTCATCAGCCAGAAGTTCAGCGCCAGGCGGGCCACGATCCCGTTGTCAGAAGGAAAGGGGAAGATCTCCATCAATCGGCGATGGATCTCGCTGGCCGCCGGGATGGGGTGGAGACTGTCGGCCTCTTGGAGGGCAAAGGAGACCAGGCGACGCAGCCGATAGGAGATGGCGGAGGGCGCGATCAGGTCGTGGCGGTAGACCCGGCTGTCACCCAGGTCCTTGCGGTAATGTCCGGCCGATTCCTCCCGGTCGGAGCAGATCCTGCGATGGATCTCCTTGATGAACTCCAGGTCGAGACCGTTTTGCAGGTGAGCCTGGTGGGCCACGAACTGGATGGCTCGCCTCATCAGCTGCACTTTTTCCATCAGCTGGCTCTCCAGCCAACAGGTACCCTCGCGACCCTCCAGGGCCCGTCCGATCTCGTTGTCGCGGAACACCCAGCCCTCGAGGGAGAGGTCGTGGTAGATCCAGCCACACAGAAAGCGCTGTTCGATCTGACTCTGGATATGCGGAGAGAGCTGCGCCTCGACCTCGCGCAGGCGCTGGAGGTGTTCGTCAAGACAGAGAAATAGCATGTCCATGGCCGGCCTCCCATTGCCCGAACGACGAGCGCTTCCCCAAACGACAACCCGTCCTGGCCCTGTTCGGCACAGCCATCATGTTCAATCTAGTAACCTCTTCCCCCGGAGTCAACGCCCACCCACCCCCCGCACACCAAGGCACCGTCCTCCGGCTCGGAGCGGAAACCACGCCGGGGTTTCTTTGCGGCTCGGCCTCGAATCTGTATCATGGAGAGGTGGGCGAATGCGCCGGTCTCTACCCTGAACCTCCGATGACACCACCCGACTGGCGGGAGGTCGCAAACGGAGGGAGAGGTTTCCCGGTGGCTCCCCTCTTGCTGCGAGTGAGCCCCCATGATCGTACGCTGCCCCCGGTGTAGTTCTCGCTATCGGGTGCGTGAGGACAAGCTGCCGTCCGGCGGTGGTCATATCCGATGTCCGGGCTGTGGGGAAGTGTTCCCGGCCGTCCCGGAAGAACCGGCGGATCCACGACAACCGACCAGCACACCTTCTTCTCTCCGATCCGGTTTTCCGGAACCCTCTCTCTTCCCCCCCCCGCCGCCCCTGCTCGCTCCGCAGATGAGGGAAACCCCGCCGCAGGCCCCAACCCCTTCGACGGCGGCAGAAGAGGCGCAAACCAGGGTGCTACAGGTGGACGCGGTTTCCCCCTTCGAGGTGACCAGGCCCTCCCCCTTGGCTCCTGGCGCATCGAGTGAACCCAGACCCCCACAAGCCCAACCGACCACCGTGCTCTCCCCGCCAGAGCCTGCCAGGACCAAGCAGGCAGCCCGCCAGCAGTGGAAGCTGAAAAGCCCTGTAGGGCTGGTCTATGACTTTCCCGACCTGCAGGCACTGAAGAATTGGCTGTCCACCAAGGACAGCATTGATGGCATGCTGGCCAGCAACGACGGGGGAGTGAGCTGGAAAACCCTGGAAAACTGCCCCGAGCTGGTCGATGCGCTGCCGCGAAAGGCGCGCCGCCCTCGGATTCTCACCCCTGGAACCGACCGGAGAGCCAGCCTGGGAGTCACCGGGTCCGGCGCGGCCTTTCCCGTCCTCCGACCGCCCCCCCCTCCCTCCGATGAAAACATCCCGACCATGGCTCTCGACGGAGAAAGAACAGCCCGGACGACAGCTTTACCCCCCCCTGCCGGCTCGCCGGAGGCTGCCACCACCCTGCTCAGGCTTCAGGACACACCGGGAGCACTGGACAGGCGCCCTGAGACCTCGACCGAACGACGCGCAGTACAAGACCCCGCCAAAAGCCGCACCAGACCGGGCCAGCGCTCCCGAGCTTCGCTGAGGGTTCGCGCCGCTTCCGCTCGTGCTGGACAACGGAGACCGGGCTCTCGACCTCACTCCGGCGTGATCACCGGCCATCACGCTCGCCTGTTGGCCAGGAAGAAAAAGATCGGGTGGATCACCTGGTCAGGGCTGGTGCTCACCATCCTCGTCCTGGCGGCTGGCGCCGTACAACTGTCGGGGTGGGCTGACCTGATCGGCCTGGTCGGGCTGCGTTCCACCCCCGGTCCCCAACAGACCTCCCAGGCCGGGCGGTTGGGCGACAACGCGGCCCAGCCGAGCGAGACCGTGACCCCACCTCATGCGCTGGCCACAGGGCCAGCCTCGTCCGAGACCCCGCCCGAGGTCACCGGGCCACCGGCGGAGTCGCCCGCCGGCGCCAATCCGCACCAGGCGCGCATCGATGCCCTGGTCTACCAGGCCCGGCTGGCCACCGAAGAGGGACGGATCGAGGACGCCATCGGGCATCTTCGGCTGGCATCTCAACTGGACCGCACCGATCCCGACCTCATCTGCACGCTGGCCGAGCTGTACTGGCAGGCCGGCCTCTTCCAGGAAGCGGATGTCTACGACATCCAGTGCCGGACCATGCGGGGCAACGCCGTACCGTCACAAAACGCAACCCGTGATCGCGACACCTCCTCGAGGACCGGTGACGAGCCACTGTAGCGGTTCACCGCCCTGGTTTACTGCTCCGACGTGTCCTCCTCTGGGGCCGCCGCCTGTGCGACCTCTTCCTGCGGGATTTGCCGCTCGCCGGCTGGTGTGCGCGCCTCGCTCGACGGCGATGCACCGCTCCCCTGGCCAGCCTTCCGCTGCTTCTGCTGCTCAACCAGGCGACCCATGGTTGCCAGCCCGAAGCGATCCGCCGCAGAGGAGCCCCACCGGCGGCTGGCCCACTTGGCGACGAAGGGAGTTGCAACACAGAAAGCGAACACCAGGATGCCGGCCAGCATCTCCCCCGTCAGCAGCACTTTCCAGTCGGAGTGCAGCCAGGCCTCTTTGATCCCATCTGCCATGAACGCCACGGCAAAGGCGATCGGGATGTGTCCGAAGAGACTTCCCAACGCGTAGTGGCTCATTCGAATGCCGCTCAACCCGAAGGTGGCGTTGATGACACCGTTGGGAAGATACACCAGCCGCACGAACATCGAGGTGACGATTCCGTGCTTCTCCAGCGCCTGGTCCAACCGCAACAGCCTGCTGGAGGAGCGGCGAAGCCAACGCGAAATCCACTCCCGCCCCAACGTCCGAGCAGCGGAAAACCCTACGATCAGAGCCAGAAACCCTCCCACCACCGAGTACAGAAAGCCGACCAGCCGCCCGAACAGGACCACCCCGATGATCACAAAGACGGTCGTGGGAATGAAAAAGCTGCCCAGCGTGGCGAACAGCAACAGATAGGTCAGCGGGGCCCATACCTGGAACCGATCGACAAAACGGACGATCGCCTCCTCCGAGATCGTTCCCTCGAGACTCCAGTGAACGATGACGGCAAGCCCTCCCCCCACGGCCAGCAGGACCAGAAACCACCGGCCGATCTTGCGCCACCATCCAACAGAGCCGCCTCGCCCTCCTGGCGGTTGCGCCCTGTTTCCCCTGTCCCTGGCCGGGTTATCCGGTGTTCGCTGCTCTTCCATCCGTCGCTCGATCTCGAGGTGATTATCTGAAGTGGCTATCTTCGGTGCTGGTACGCCGCTTTTCCGGTGCTCCTCTTGGCTGCCGAGTATCTGGTGTCCGTTGTCCTCTGTCCAGAGCGCGACACGAAGGGACTGCCTGTGCACTGCTCGGCCTGTTGACCGATCACCGCTTCAATCCGAGGTCCTTCGCCTCCAGTCGCCGGATCTCGTCTCGAAGCTGCGCAGCCCGCTCGAACTCCAACTCCTTTGCTGCCTTGCGCATTTGTTCTGTGAGTCGGTCGATCAGCTGCTGCAGGTTGCCCGCCGCTGCCTCCATCCCCCGGCCGACCTCGGCCTCCAGCGGCACCTCCAGGTAGTCTTCCAGCCCCAGGTGCGACTCCAGGTCCGCAATGCGCCGGACGATGGTCTGAGGGATGATATGGTGTTCCCGGTTGTACGCCGACTGGATCTCGCGCCGCCGGAGGGTTTCATCGATGCACCATTGCATGGATGGCGTGATCCGGTCGGCATACATCACCACCCGTCCGCCTGCGTTGCGGGCGGCTCGCCCCACGGTCTGGACCAGCGAGCGGTTGCTGCGCAGAAACCCCTCGCGGTCGGCATCCAGGATCGCCACCAGGCTGACCTCGGGGAGGTCGAGCCCCTCGCGCAGCAGGTTGATTCCCACCAGGATATCGAACACCCCCTTGCGCAGGTCTCTCAAGATGCTCATGCGCTCGATGGTGTCGATGTCCGAATGGAGGTATCGGACCCTGAAGTTGAGCTCTCGCAGGTATTCCGTCAGGTCCTCGGCCATCCGCTTGGTCAGGACGGTAACCAGGACCCGTTCACCCCGGTCCTGTACATGGTGGCGGATCTCCTCCACCAGGTCGTCCACCTGGTTGACAGCCGGCTTGACCTCGATCTGAGGATCCATGAGGCCGGTTGGCCGGATGACCTGTTCCACCACCACCCCACCGGTCTTTTCCAGCTCGTATTCTCCCGGGGTCGCCGAGGTATAGACCACGGTGTCGAGCATCGCCTCGAACTCCTCGAAGGCGAGGGGCCGATTGTCGAGGGCGCTGGGCAGACGGAACCCGTGCTCCACCAGGGTCAACTTGCGGGATCGATCGCCCCGGTACATGCCGCCGAGCTGGGGGATGGTCACGTGGGACTCGTCCACGATGAGCAGCCAGTGTTCGGGGTAGTAGTCCAGAAGGCAGGGAGGAGGCTCCCCTGGGCCCCTTCCGGAGAGGTGGCGGGAGTAGTTCTCGATTCCGGTGCAATACCCGACCGTCTCCATCATCTCCAGGTCGTACAAGGTCCGTTGCTCCAGCCGTTGAGCCTGGAGCAGCCCCCCCTCCTTTCGCAACTGATCCAACCGATCTCTCAGCTCATCCCGAATGGCTTGCATCGCCTCCTTGCGACGTTGATCGGTAACCACGTAGTGGGTGGAGGGGTAGACCGCGATCTTGGGGAGCCGCTGCAAACGTCGGCCGCGCAGCGGATCGATCTCCCAGATCGCCTCCACCTCGTCTCCGAAGAACTCCACCCGGACGGCGGTCTCGGCCTCATAGGCGGGGAAGATCTCCACCACATCCCCCCGGACCCGAAAGGTACCCCGGTGAAAGTCGTAGTCGTTGCGCTGGTACTGGATATCGACCAGCTTGCGCAGCACCCGATCCCGATCGATGCGCAGCCCCTGCTCCAGAAAGACCAGCATGTCGTAGTAGGCTTCGGCGCTTCCCAGCCCGAAGATGCAGGAGACGGTGGCCACGATGATCACGTCGTTGCGTTCCAGCAGGCTTCGCGTCGCCGAATGGCGCATCCGGTCGATGGCATCGTTGATCATCGACTCCTTCTCGATATAGGTGTCGGTCTGGGGGATATAGGCCTCCGGCTGGTAGTAGTCGTAGTAGCTGACGAAGTACTCCACCGCGTTTTTCGGGAAGAGGTCCTTGAGCTCGCTGTAGAGCTGGCCGGCCAACGTCTTGTTGGGAGCGATGACCAGAGTCGGCACCTGGATAAGCTCGATGACCTGCGCCATGGTGAAGGTCTTGCCCGATCCGGTCACCCCCAGCAGCACCTGGTGGCGCTCCCCGCGGCGCACGCCGGCGACCAGCTCCGAGATCGCCTGTGGTTGATCTCCCTTTGGAGCGAACGGACTCACCAGCTGAAACGATCGATCGCGCTCTCTCATCGAATCCACTCTCGTTCCGTGCCGTGGACCCAACCCATATCATAATGAGCGCAAGACTTGCGAGCACCCCACGGTTTGCGGCACCATGACCCCGTGCAAGAACCGGCCACGGAAACCTCCACCCTGCCAGACCGCTCCTCGAGGAGCTCCTGGTCTCTGGCTGCCCTGGTGTACCTGAGTACCCGGTTACCCCTGGTCCTGACCGCCTGGGTCATCGATCATTTCAGGCCCTGGGTCTTGAGAGAGGGCCATTTTCTGTACCATGGTGGCGCACCGCACCCCAACTGGCTGGTCGATGCCTTCCAGAAGTGGGACGCCTACTGGTTTCTGAACATCGTGCGGGAAGGGTACCATTTCCACGGGATACAAGAGCAGATCGATCGGGTGGTTGCCGGCATCCCGGAGACCAACATCACCCCCTTCCCCCTGTACCCCCTGGCCATCAAAGCGTTGGCCTGGATCGTCGGCGATCCCGCCGTCGCCGGGCTCCTGGTCTCCCAGGTGTGCTTGTACCTCTCCCTGGTGTGGTTACATCGCCTGGCCTCGCTGGATACCGACCGTCACGGTGCCGACTGGGTCGTCTGGTTGTTCGCCCTGGTTCCCTGGACCTATGCCTTCTGCGCCATCTACTCCGAATCCCTGTTCTTCCTGTTCACCGTAGGGGCTGTGCTGGCCGTCCGCAGAGGGCGATACCTGCTGGCCGGCGTCGCCGGGCTGTTGGCCTCCGCCACCCGCCTGATGGGCATCCTGGTAGCCATTCCCCTGGCCCTGGAGTACCTGGCCGCCCGACAGTACCGTCTGCGAAGCATCGACTGGAAGATCCTGTTTCTGCTGCTGGTCCCGATGGGGCTGTTGGGGTACTTCGCCTACCTCTGGTGGCTGACCGGAGAACCGCTGGCCTACTTCGTCGCCCAGTCGGGATGGCACAAGCAGTTCGTGGGCTTCTGGCATCACCCTGCCCGATGGCTGTTCGAGGGGATTCCCGATATCGAGGAGCTGTTCCACCTGCTCACCGTGGTCGCGATGGGTCTCGTGCTCTACCTGGGGATCCGGCGAATCCGCTGGTCCTACTGGATCTACGCCGCCATCTATGTCCTGGTTCTCCTCTCCTCCACCTACCTGCTCGGCCTTCCCCGTTACTTCTCCGGGCTGTTCCCCCTCTATCTCATCCTGGGGGGTCTGGCCCAGTGGCATCCGGCGGTGGGACGAGTCCTGCTGGTGCTCTTTGCCATGTCGGCGCCCGTGGTCTACTTCACCTGGGTCTCCTGGTCCTATGCCTACTGAGCTGCCCGAGTGGATAAACCGTACTCCACTGCGGCGACCCGGTTGCCCCAAAGTCCAGCCGTCCCGGGACAGGGGCGGTCGGACCCCTGAAAACGAGCGCAGCAGCCGTTTTCATCCCCAACCGGATGGCGAGAGACCGCGGAAGCTGGCAACTGGAGTAGCCAGGGATCGGAGTACCGTTTAACCACTCGACCGCGGATCGTGGTATCGCCCCGAAGATGGCGAGGCGGGGGAACCAGAGGGAACGCCGCCGTCACCTGCAGGCCCCACCCTGTAACTACCTGATCACCAAGGGTATTCTTTTACACCCACCCTCGGTTGTCGTTTGCTGGCCCCTTCCGAAGGCGTGGCCTGGATCCCCTGCCCGCCGTTCGCGCTTTTGGCCTGGCAATTGCTTGCAGAATAGGTGGTTTGGTGTGTCTGCACACCGACCTGGTTTTATGCCGCCCCGGCGGTTGATGAAATGTGCATGGTTGGCGAATGGTTAGCCAACACGAACCGGCGCACTGGACATCAGGAGAGTAGTGGACATGACCAACGCGGGGATCAAGGTCGACCTGCACGTGCATTCCAAGTTCTCGGACAGTCCCAAGACCTGGTTTCTGGAAAAGGTCGGATCGAAGGAATGCTGGACCGAACCGGAGGACGTGTACAAGAGGGCCCGCCAGCGGGGGATGGAGCTGGTTACCCTGACCGACCACGACACCATCTCGGGGGCGCTGGAGATCGCCCATCACGGTCCCCATGTGTTCATCAGCGAGGAGATCTCGGCCCGCTTTCCCGAAAACGGCTGTGTCGCCCACGTCCTGGCGTTCGACATCACCGAGGCCCAGCACCGGGAGATCCAGTACCTTCGCTACAACATCTATGACCTGGTCGATTACCTGAGGGCCCAGGACATCCTGTACTCCCTGGCCCATCCCCTCTCGGCGGTGAACCATCGCCTCACCACCGAGAACGTGGAGAAGATGTTCTTGCTCTTTCCGAACATGGAGCTGTTGAACGGACCGCGGGACGAGTACCACTATCACACCTTGCTCCAGCTCGCGCAGCGGTTGACCCCCCAGAAGCTGGACCAGTGGGCCAACAAGCATAGCATCGAGCCGGTCAGCTGGGACCCCGCCCGTCACTGGACAGCTGGCAGCGACGACCACAGCGGTCATGCCATCGCCCGCTGCTACACCATCTTCCAGGGCGAGCCCACCTTGGAACAGCTGAAAAACGCGCTGACACAAGGCCAGATCCGGGTGGCCGGTGATTTCATGACCCCCGAATCTCTGGGACATACCATCTATAGCGGCACCATCCGCTACTTCACCGAGCGCAGCAAGTACAGCAAGGAGAACGAGCCGTTCAGCGCCATCCGCTCCACCGTGGTCGAGGGGAAACCGCCCGATCCGTCCGCGCTCTCCAACGGCCTGGTGAGAACCGTGCTGGAAGCCTACATGGAGGTGACCAAAGAGGGGATCAAGCTCCCCGCCTTGCCCGACATCCAGCAGCACGGCAACACCGAGGCCATCCACAGCCAGATCTATCGGTTCGTGGGTCGGATGTTCCATCACGCCAGCAAGCGCGTCTCGGGAAACATGGTCGATCAGTTCACCGACCTGCGCTTCAGCGAGATGATGCACGAGCTCCCGATCCTGCTCGAGCTGGGTTACCTCTCCATCCCCTATCTGATCGGCTTTCGCTACTTCTACAACGACCGCAACACCGCCGAGCGGGTGGTCAAAGGCCTCAACCTGCTGGATCTGCCGCCCCAGGAGCCGCGGGTGGCGATCTTCACCGACACCATCGACTCGGTCAACGGCGTCAGCCTCAGCCTGCGTCGCCTGGCCGACCAGCTCAGCGAGGCCGGCCATTTCGTCAAGATCATCGGCCTGTCGGGATGCCAGGAGGATGCCATCCAGTCGGAGCAAGCCGGCGAGAAGCACATCGTGCGCTTCGAAGCCCTCAAGGAGTTCCCCCTGTTCGCCTACTCCGACATGAAGCTGGGGGTCCCCCCCTTGCTGGCCTTGCTGGAGTATGTCGTCAAGAACAGGGTGACCCTGATCCAGGCCAGCACCCCCGGCCCCATGGGGATTGCCGCGCTGATCATCTCCAAGCTGCTGGGCGTCCGCATCGTCGGCAACTATCACACCCAGGTCCCCGAGTACGCCGAGCGGCTCACCAACGACCCCACCGTGGGACGGATCGTCCGCGGCTTCGTGCGCTGGTTCTACGACGCCATGGAGTACGTCATCGCCGCCACCCACGCCACCCGAGACTACCTCGTCGAGCTGGGGATCCGGTCCGACCGGGTCAAGATCGTCCCCCGCGGGGTCGATGTGAACCTGTTCAGCCCGGCACAGCGGCGCGATGACCTCTGGCCCCGCTATGGCCTCAACGGCTCCACCAAGCTCTTGTACGTGGGACGGATCTCCAAGGAGAAGAACCTGGATGGCCTGCTGGAAGCCTTCCAGGCCGTCCAGAAGGAAGGCGCCGAGGTCGAGCTGGCCGTCGTCGGCGACGGCCCCTACCGCAAGGAGCTGGAGCAACACTACAGCCGCCAGCAGGGAGTGGTCTTCACCGGCTTCCTGGAAGGCAGCCAGCTCGCCCAGGCCTACGCCTCGGCAGATATCTTCGTCTTCCCCAGCACCACCGACACCTTCGGCAACGTCGTCCTGGAGGCGCTGGCCTCCGGCTTGCCCGCCGTCGTGACCGACCAGGGCGGCCCCTCCGAGATCGTCCAGCACAACCGCACCGGCTTCATCGTGCCGGCAGGAAACACCACCGGTCTCGTGTGGGCTATCCTGCAGCTCGTCCAGGATCCCTCCAGGCGGCGCAGCATGAGCGTCGCAGCCCGGAAGAGCGCCGAGGCCTGGGGCTACCACTCGGCGGCCGAAGCGCTCTGGGGCGTCTACACCGCCTCCGCCGTGGCCGCCTGACATAGTTGCTCTTACCCTGGCCCCTTCTCTCTCGGTCGCGCTCAGTCGCTCACGCTCACGATCAGTCGCTCACGGTCATGGATAACCGACAGCCGTGGATCTTGACAAAGGTTGTGTTGGAAAAGGATCGAAGGAGAAGGGAGGGGTTACTTCTCGGTCTTGGCGGTCTCGCCCGGTTCGTAGTCGACCAGCTCGATCACCGAGAGGGGGGCCTTGTCGCCGAGGCGGTCACCGATCTTGTGGATGCGGGTGTATCCGCCGGGGCGGTCCTTGTAGCGGGGCCCCAGGTCGGAAAAGAGCTTGCGCAGGGCGCCCTCTTCCTGCACGGTCCGGGCGGCCAGCCTGCGGGCGGCCAGGTCGCCCCGCTTGCCGAGGGTGATGATGCGCTCGGCGATACGGCGAAGCTCCTTGACCTTGGCATCGGTGCTCTGGATCCGCCCGTGGGTGATGAGGGCAGACACCATACCCCTGAGCATGGACCGCCGTTGGCTCGCCGGGCGGGATAGCTTTCTTCCTGATTTGCGGTGTCTCATGGTCTGTCTCCCGTAGGATGTTCCGGGCGGACCGGGTCACCCCTGGTTGGGGTTGGTTTGCACCCGTTCCTTGAGTTGTCTGGGCGGCCAGTTGTCCAGCTTCATGCCCAGGGCCAGGCCCATGCCGGCCAGGATCTCCTTGATCTCTTTGAGCGATTTTCGGCCGAAGTTCTTGGTCTTGAGCATCTCGGCCTCGGTCTTCTGGACCAGCTCTCCGATGAATCGGATGTTGGCGTTCTGGAGGCAGTTGGCCGAGCGGACGGAGAGCTCCAGCTCATCGACGGTGCGCAGCAGGTTCTCGTTGAACTCCTCGGCTTCGATCTCCTCGATCTCGGTGGGCGGCTCCAGCCCTTCCTCGAAGTTGATGAAGATGGAGACCTGCTCCTTGATGATCTTGGCCGCGTAGGCGATGGCATCTTCTGGACCGACGGTGCCGTCGGTCCAGATCTCCATCACCAGCTTGTCGTAGTCGGTGCGCTGGCCGACGCGCGCGTTGGAGACCTTGTAGGCCACTTTGCGGATAGGGGAGAACAAGGCGTCGATGGGGATGGCATCGACCGGCAGCTCCTCGGTCTTGTTCTCTTCGGCCGGCACGTAGCCTCGCCCGCTCTTGACGTGCATCTCCATGTGGAGCTTGCCGTTTTCGCCCAGGGTGGCGATGTGCTCCTCGGTGTTGAGCACCTCGATGTCAGCCGGGTAGTTGATATCGGCTGCAGTCACTACCTTGGGGCCGGAGGCCTTGATGGTCATAAGATGCGCCCCCTCGTTGGAAGCGCGTAACCGAAGGCTCTTGATATTGAGGATGATGTCGGTGACGTCCTCCTTGACGTCGGGCAGAGTGGTGAACTCGTGCAGCGCCCCCTCGATCTTTACCGCGGTGACGGCGGCTCCTTGCAGGGAGGACAGAAGAACGCGGCGCAACGCATTGCCCAGGGTGATCCCGAAGCCCCGTTCCAGCGGTTCGGCGGTGAACTTGGCATAGAAGTCGGTCTTGGATTCGGTCTCGATCCGAACGTTCTTGGGTCTGATCAGGTCTCTCCAGTTCTTGTACATGGGCTATCCTATGCGCACTGCCGATCGAGCGGCTGAAAAACCCGTCCAGGCGCAAGCCGGCGCAGCCCGGCTTTGAGGTTACTTGGAGTAGAGCTCCACGATCAGCTGCTCCCGGATGTCCATCGGGATCTCGTCGCGGTTGGGGAAGGCCACCACTTTACCGCGGAAGTGTTCGGCATCGACCTCCAGCCAGCCGGGGAACCCCCGCTTGCTGGCCTGGTCGAGCGAGGTCTTGATGGAATCGACTCTCCGGCTCCTCTCGCGAATCTCGAGGACATCGTTGGCCTTGGCCAAGAGCGAGGGGATATTGACCTTGTGCCCGTTGAGCACAAAGTGGTTGTGTCGAATGAGCTGGCGCGCCTCGGCCCGGGAACGGGCGAACCCCATCCGGTAGACCATGTTGTCCAGCCGGCGTTCCAACAGGACCAGCAGGTTGGTACCGGTGGCACCCCTGGCCCGTTCGGCATGTCGGAAGAAGCGCCGGAACTGGCCTTCGATCAAGCCGTAGATGCGTTTCGCCTTCTGCTTCTCTCTGAGCTGCAGGCCATAGGGAGAAAACTTGCCCCGGCGCTGGCCGTGCTGGCCAGGGTGATACGCTCGCCGGGTGAAGGCGCACTTCTCGCTCATGCAGCGTTCGCCCTTCAAGAACAACTTGGCCCCCTCCCTCCTGCAGAGGCGGCAAACAGGACCCGTGTATCGAGCCACTTCAACTCTCCTTAACTGGTCAGGTGATCGCGAATCCGCCCCACTCCATTGCCTGGTACACCTCGTTGCCCACTAGACCCGGCGCCTCTTGGGTGGCCGGCATCCGTTGTGGGGGATGGGGGTCACGTCGCGAATGGAGCTGATCTTGAAGCCCGCGCCTTGCAGGGAGCGCAGTGCCGCTTCTCGGCCCGGTCCAGGACCGGACAGAAAAACGGTGACGGTGCGCATCCCGTGCTCCATGGCCTTGCGCGCTGCGTCCTCGGCAGCGACCTGGGCCGCAAATGGAGTGCTCTTGCGAGAGCCCTTGAATCCCCTCACCCCCGCGCTCGACCAGGCCACCGTGTTCCCGCTGGGATCGGTGATGGTGATGATGGTGTTGTTGAAGGTCGACTGGATATGGGCGATCCCACTCTGGATGTTCTTCTTGACCTTCTGTCTGGACTGTCTCGACTTTGACATCCCTGGACTCCTGGATGCTCGACCGGTAGCTGACCGTCGAGGCGACCGGGTTTACTTCTTCTTCTTGACCGTGACCCGGCGAGGTCCCTTGCGGGTCCGCGCGTTGGTCCGCGTTCTCTGTCCCCGCACGGGCAGGCCTCGGCGATGGCGGAGCCCCCGGTAGCAGCCAAGGTCCATCAATCGCTTGATGTTCATGGTGACCTCCCGCCGGAGGTCGCCCTCGACCTTGAATTCTTCGTCAATGACGCCGCGCAGCTTGCGCACCTCGTTCTCGGTCAAGTTGTCCACGCGAATGTCGGGATCGACGCCGGCCTTGCGGCAGATCCGATCCGACGAGGATCGTCCGATCCCATAGATCGCGGTCAGGCCGATGACGACGCGCTTCTTTCGCGGGAGGTCAACACCAGCAATACGTGCCATCTATATCCTCATGCTCGAAGGAACCCCCACCCGTCAC
Organism: Bradymonadales bacterium; assembly: GCA_016931535.1. Classification (GTDB taxonomy): domain Bacteria; phylum Myxococcota_A; class Bradymonadia; order JAFGEP01; family JAFGEP01; genus JAFGEP01. The sequence continues at coordinate 12,187 of JAFGEP010000050.1, read as the reverse complement.
CCCTGACGCTGTTTGTGCCGAGGGTTCTTACAGATCACGCGAACGACGCCGCCGCGTCGGACGATCTTGCACTTGTCGCAAATGCGTTTGATCGATGCTCGCACTTTCATGGCTACTCATCCACCTGCTTGCCCAAGGGGCTTACTTTTCGCGGTACACGATCCGGCCCCGACTGAGATCGTAGGGGCTCAGCTCCACCGTCACCGAGTCTCCGGGCAGGATGCGGATGAAGTACTTACGCATCTTACCGGAGATATGGGCCAATACCCGATGTCCGCTTTCCAGCTTCACGCGGAACATGGCATTGGGCAGCGCTTCCGTCACCTCTCCTTGCACTGTGATGCAATCTTCCTTGGTCATTCAACGATCCTCGAAGCGACCCGCCCGGTCGTCGCGACTTTCCACCCCGTCAGTCGATGGCCCCGGTCAGGATCTCGGGTCCAGACTGTGTGATGGCCACCGTGTGCTCGAAATGGGCGGACCGGGATCGGTCCCGCGTCACAACGGTCCATCTGTCCTCGAGCACCTCGGTCAGGTGAGATCCCTCGTTGACCATGGGCTCGATGGCGAGCACCATGCCCGCCCGAAGTATCGGTCCGCCCATCGGGTTTCCGTCGCAGTAGTTGGGAACCCGAGGCTCCTCGTGCAACCGCCGGCCGATTCCATGGCCAACGAAGTCGCGGACGACCGAGAATCCATGCCGTTCCACGTGTTCCTGAACGATCTTGCCGAGACCGTTCAAACGGGCGCCCACACTACACATCTCGATGGCAAGATGCAAGGCCTGGTTGGTGACCTCCAATAAATTTTTGGCCCGCTCGTCCACCTTGCCCACGGCGTAGCTCCGCGCCGCATCTCCATAAAACCCCTGCAACCGCACGCCACAATCGACCGACAGGATGTCCCCTTCTTTCAAGACCACCCGATCGGAGGGGATCCCATGCACGATCTCCTCGTTGCGCGAGGTGCATAAAACCGCCGGGAAGGCCGCCCCCCCCCGGGGGTGGGGATACCCCAAAAAGGCGGGCACCGCCCCGGCATCCGAGATCATCCGCTCCGCCAGTCGGTTCAGATGACCCGTCGTCATCAGGGGTTCCAGCTCCACCCCGATCGCATCGAGCACCTGGCGAACCAGCTGCCCAGCCGCCCGCATCTGCTCGATCTCGGCGGCTGTTTTCAGCTCGATCGCCATTGCCCCCCTATCCTCGACCCAGCTGGGTCAAGATCCGCTTGAGGACCTCGTCGGGAGCCCCCTGGCCATCCACTCGCTTGAGCAGCCCCTTGGCCACATACCAGCCGATCAGCGGCTCGGTCTGATCGCGGTATACCCGCAGCCGCTCCCGCACCGTCGCCTCGTTGTCGTCCGAGCGGGTGACCAGCTCACCTCCGCATCGATCGCAACGACCCTCTTGGGCTGGCGGCTGGTAGGTCCGATGGTACATCTGGCCGCAGGCCGAACAGGTCTGACGCCCGGTCAGCCGCTCGACCAGCAGGTCGTCGGGGACATCCACCAGGATCACGCCATCCAGGGTCACTCCGGCCTCCTCCAGCGCCTGGGCCTGCCCCAGGGTTCGAGGATAGCCGTCGAGGATGAAGCCGTTGCCGCAATCAGGTCGAGCCAGCCGCTGCTGCACGATCCCGTTGACGATCTCGTCGGGTACCAGCGTGCCGGCGTTCATGTGCTCGGCGGCCTGCATCCCCAGGGGAGTGCCCGCCGCCTTGGCCTCTCTCAGCATGTCTCCGGTGGAGACCTGGATGACCGAGAGCAGATCGACCAGCCGTTTGGCCTGCGTTCCCTTGCCGGATCCGGGTCCACCCAGAAGAAGCAACCGTACCATGACTCGATCTCCCTCGCTCATCCGGACCGGCGGCCGCGGATCCGCGGTCCCCTGGGTCCGGTCAGTCCGTCATAGTGCCGCGTGATCAGGTGCTGCTCGATCTGGGAGACGGTATCGAGCCCGACCGAGACCACGATCAGCAGGGAGGTTCCCCCGAACTGGAAGGGCACGTTGAAGTAGATCAACAGCAGGATGGGCATCACGCAGATCGCCGAGAGGTACAGCGAGCCGCCAAAGGTGATGCGGGTCAGGACGTAGTCGATGTACTCGGCGGTCTTCTTGCCTGCCCGGATCCCGGGAATGAAGCCGCCGCGCCTCTTCATGTTGTCGGCCACATCCACCGGATCGAAGGTGACCGCGGTGTAGAAGAAGCAGAAGAAGACGATCAGGCCGATGTAGAGGATGTTGTAGCGCCAGTCTACCGGGTTGAGCGCCCCCTGGATGGCCGAAGCGAAGCGGGACTGGGGAAAGAAGCCGGCCACCGTGGTGGGGAAGATCAGCATGGAGGAGGCGAAGATGGGCGGAATGACCCCCGAGGTGTTGACCCGCAGCGGCAGGTAGGAGGTCTTTCCCGCATAGCTCTTGCGCCCCTCGGCCCGCCGCGTGTACTGCACCGGGATCCTTCGCTGAGCCCGCTCCATGAAGCAGATGAAGGCCACCACCCCCACCACGATGACCAACAGGAGCAAGGCCGGCAGGACCTCGATCTCTCCGCGCTGGAACTTGGCCAGCGTGTTCATCACCCCGCCGGGGAAATCGGCCACGATGCCCGCCATGATGATCAAGCTGATGCCGTTCCCGATGCCCCGCTCCGTGATCTGCTCGCCCAGCCACATGATGAACGCCGTGCCGGTGGTCAGCGAGATGACGGTGACGAAGCGAAACCCCCAGCTCGACTCCTGAGCGGTCAGCAGCCCCCGGAAGGAGTCGTTGAGGTTCTCCAGGTAGAAGGCCATGGCCGTTCCCTGGATGATGGAGAGCAGCACGGTCCCGTAGCGGGTGTACTGGGTGATCTTCTTGCGCCCCTGGGTATCCTGCTTGAGCTCGTTGAGCTTGGGCACCACCACGGCCAAGAGCTGCAGGATGATGGAAGCCGTGATGTAGGGCATGATCCCCAGGGCGAAGACGCTGAGCTGCTCGAGAGCCCCTCCAGAAAACAGGTTGAACAGGCCCAAGAAGCCGGACTGCTGGGCGATGACGTCGGACATCACCGCCCGGTTCACCCCCGGGGTAGTCACAAAAACCCCGAGCCGGTAGACGGCCAGAAGGCCGAGCGTGAACAGGATCCGGTTGCGCAGCTCGGGGATCTTGGTGATGTTGGATAACGCCTTGATCAATGATCTCTCCTCGGGTGACCTCCCGCAGCCGACACCGACTCCGGGTCAAGCGGGCTTTCAGGCTGCCGGGCCTGCTTTCCGGATCACGAAGCCCTGGTCTGATCGACCGACACCTTCTGGGCGGTACCGCCGGCCCGCTCGATCTTCTGGATCGCCATCTCGCTGAAGTCGTTCGCCTTCACCGTCAACTTCCGATCCAGCTCTCCATAGGCCAGGACCTTCACCCCGTCTCCCAGGGTGTGGATCAATCCGACTCGGATGAAATCCTCCGGCCAGACTTCGGCTCCCTCCTCGAATCGGTTCAGATCCTTGATGTTGACCGTCATGATCCGCTTGGAGAAGAGGTTTTTGAACCCTCGCTTGGGCAGCCGGCGGTGAAGAGGCATCTGGCCTCCCTCGAACCCTCTCCGGTTGCCTCCGCCGCTCCGGGATCGCTGGCCCTTGTGACCTCTTCCGCTCGTTCGGCCGCTTCCGGACCCTGTTCCCCGTCCCACACGTTTTTTTCTCTGGCGACTGCCGGATGCCGGCTTCAATGTATCGAGTCCCATAGCCTGTTTGCCTGCACGATGGTTGTGGTTGGTTGACACGTCAAGCCCGAGATCCCCCTGGTTGGCGCCCGGGCCCTCCCGCTGCTGTCGGCGGGTGGGGTTCAGCTGCTGGTCGGGGATTGGGGGACCTCCTCCACCTCGACCAGGTGTTTGACTTGAAACAACATGCCCCTCAGGGTGGGCGTATCGTCGTGAATCACCGATTGGTGCATCTTCTTGAGCCCCAGCGCCTTCATGGTGCGGACCTGGGTCCCCGGACACCGGTTGGTGCTCTTTCGCTGTGTGATCTTGAGTTTCGCCATGGTTCTTTCCCTGGCTCCATCTGGTACACGGGTTACCTGGGCAGCTCGTACTCCAGCTTGGTCTTGCCGCGCTTGGCCGCGTACGCCTCGGGATTGCCGAGCGATTGCAAGGCCTGCATGGTGGCCCGAACCACGTTGTGAGGGTTGTTGGACCGCAACGACTTGGTAAGGATGTTCTTGATGCCAGCAGCCTCGACCACGGCCCGCACCGGCCCACCGGCGATGACGCCGGTACCGGCGCCGGCCGGCTTGAGGAGGACCTCACCCGAGCCGAAGTGGCCCTGGACCGCATGGGGGATGGTGCCATTCACGATGGGGACCTCGATCATGGACTTGCGGGCATGCTCGGTTCCCTTGCGGATGGCCTCCGGGACCTCGTTGGCCTTGCCATGGCCGATCCCCACCTTGCCATTCTTGTCACCCACCACCACGATGGCGCTGAAACTGAAGCGGCGTCCGCCGGTGACGACCTTGGCCACCCGGTTGATGTGCACCACCGTTTCCTCGAATTCCAGCTCTTCCGGTTCTGCCGACTGTTGATCCGTTCTATGTCTCTTCTCGCTTACCAAGTCCCTTCTCCCGACATGTTCTGGAGGCCCCAACGGCCAGGTGCCTCCCTGTGCTGCCCTAAAACTTCAGGCCGGCCTCTCTGGCGGCCTCGGCCAGGGCCCGCACCCGCCCCCCGGTGTACAGGTAACCGCCCCGGTCGAACACGATTTGGTCGATCTGTTGGCCCAGACACTGGGCCGCAATCTCGACCCCCACCAGCTTGGCTCCGCCTTTCTTGTCGCCCTGGACCGCCCGCTCCCGGATCACGGGAGACAGGGTCGAGACGGCGGCCACGGTCTGGCCCGTGGTATCGTCGATGACCTGGGCGTAGATATGCTTGTTGCTGCGAAACACGGACAGCCGAGGGCGCTCGGTGGTACCGAACACCTGCTTGCGCACATGCCGCCGCCGGCGCAGCCGTGCCTGGACGCGCGTGCTGGTTTTTTTATGAACCTTGATCCCCATGGTCCCTTCTCCGGTGTGACGTTCGTCCTACTTGCCCGACTTGCCGACCTTGCTGCGAATGGCCTCGCCGGCATAGCGGATCCCCTTGCCCTTGTAGGGTTCGGGGGGCCGAAAGGCGCGGATGGTGGCGGCCGCCTGCCCCAGCACCTCCCGATCCGACCCGGACAGTGTGATCTTGGTATTCTGCTCCACGGTAGCCTTGATGCCCAGGGGCAGCTCGTAGAGGATGGGGTGGGAGTACCCCAAGTGGAAGAGCAAGAAACCGCCCTTCTGCTCGACCCGGTAGCCAACCCCCACGATCTCGAGCACCTTGGTGAACCCCTTGGTGACCCCGTTGACCATGTTGTTGACCAGCGTCCGAGCCAGCCCGTGCATGGCCCGGGCACGCCGTCCCTCGTTGAGCCGTTCGACCACCAGCGCGTCCTGGGCCAGGGAGATCTTCACCTCGGGGGGAACGTCCCGCGACAGCTTTCCCCGTGGGCCTTCCACCGAGATGATACCGGCCTCGATCCCCACCTTGACGGTCGGAGGAATGGCGATAGGTAGTTTACCGATACGAGACATGTTCGCCCTCCTACCACACTTCGCAGAGGACCTCGCCACCGATGTTGTGGCGCACGGCCTCTTGTCCGGTCAGGATACCCTTGGAGGTGCTCAGAATGCAGATCCCGAGCCCCCCGAGGACCTTGGGGATCTCCGAAGCCTTGACATACTGACGCCTGCCGGGTCGGCTGATGCGGCGCAGACCGGCGATGACCGGCAGGTCCTTGTAGAGCCGCAACCGCAGGAACAGATCGCCCTGGTGGTTGTTCTTGAGGAACTCCACCTCGTCGAGATAGCCCTCTTCCTTCAGCAGGTTGGCGATCGCGCTCTTCATGTTCGACCCTGGGACCGTTACGAAGGTCTTACCGGCGTGAATCGCGTTCCGGATTCGGGTCAACATATCAGCAATCGGATCCGTTGTTCGCATTCGTTATCTCCCCACAGTGAACCCTTTCCACCCCGAGCGCGGCCTGGGTTCGCCGCACTGGTGTCGGTCATCGACGGCTACCAGCTGGCCTTGATGACTCCAGGCAGCTTCCCCTGAAGTGCCAGCATCCGAAAGCAGATCCGGCACATGTCGAATTTCCTGAGATAGGCTCGCGATCTGCCGCAGAGCGGACAACGATTGTGGGCTCTCACCTGGAATTTCGGCTTTCTCGTCGCCTTGATACGAAGTGCTAACCTAGCCACGTCCTGTAAGCTCCTGACCTGTTAGTTGCGAAACGGTACCCCCAGGTACCGCAGCAAGGCATATGCCTCGTCGTCATTCTTGGCTGTCGTCGTCAAGCAGACGTTCATCCCCTTGATCCGGTCGATCTGGTCGTACTCGATCTCGGGAAAGATGATCTGTTCCCGAATGCCCATGGCGTAGTTCCCCTTGCCATCGAAGGCCTTGCGGCTGAGCCCCTTGAAGTCGCGCACTCGGGGCATGGCGATGCTGAGCAGCCGATCCAAAAACTCCCACATGCGGGCTCGACGCAAGGTCACCATCACCCCGATCGGCATGCCGGCTCGCAGCTTGAAAGCGGCGATGGAGCGGCGGGCACGGGTGATGATCGGCTTCTGCCCGGTAATGGTCTTGATCTCCTCCACCGCCGAGTCCAGCAGCTTGATGTCCCGGGAGGCTTCGCCGATCCCCATGTTGACCGTGATCTTGGCCAGTCGGGGAACCTGCATCACGTTGCGGTAGGAGAACTCCTTGATCAGGCGAGGAATGATCTCTTCCTCGTACTTCTGTTGGAGTCGCGGCTTCATGCTTGTACTCTCCTGCTATTCGAAAACCTCTTCGGTCTCGGCCACATAGCGGACCTTGCGGATCCGCCGGGGAGGGGTATCGTAGCTTTGCCGGGCTTCCTCTCTGGAGAGGTAGGTCTTCCCCCCCTTGCCCAGGTAGCGCACCTGGGTACGCACCGGCCCGTTGGCCTTGGGGGAGAAGAGCATCACATTGCTGGCGTGGATGGGCGCTTCCCGCTCCACGATGCCCCCTTCGACCCCCATCGCCTGGTTGGGCTTGGTGTGGCGCTTGACCAGGTTGCGGCGCTCCACGATGACCTTGTTCCCCTGCTTGAGCACCCGCAGGACGCGACCGCGTTCTCCGCGCTCCTTCCCGCTGATGATCACGACCAGATCGTTCTTCTTGATGTGCATGGCTCTATCCTGCCGCTCTCATCGACCGATTCGCCCGGTGGAATGCCGTTCCCTCATGGACGCGCCACCCTGCTGCCGGTCCGGTTTCCACAACCTACAGCACCTCCGGAGCCAGGGAGATGATCCGCATGAACTGCTTGGCTCGCAGCTCCCTCGCCACGGGACCGAACACGCGGGTACCGATCGGCTGACCCTGCTGGTTGATCAACACGGCGGCGTTCTCGCCGAACCGGATGTAGGAACCATCAGACCTGCCGATCTCCTTGGCCGTACGCACGATCACCGCCCGGTGCACCTCTCCCTTCTTGACCTTGGAGTTGGGCAGGGCCTCCTTGACCGCGGCCACGATGATATCGCCGATGGTGGCATACTTGCGGCGTGTACCGCCCAGCACCTTGATGCACTGGATCTTCTTCGCCCCCGAGTTGTCGGCCACACTCAGGAATGTCTGCATCTGGATCATGGTGACACCTACACCTAGTCAGCCAAGTGGAAATCCAACCCCCGGCACCGGTCAGTTAAAAATCGGCGCCCGCTCGATGATGCTCTTGACCCGCCAACGCTTGAGCCGACTCATCGGCCGAGTCTCCTCGATCAGGATGCGGTCACCCACTCGACAGGCGTTGGTCTCATCGTGGGCGTAGTAGGTATTCGAGCGCTTCACGTACTTGTGGTACATGGGATGCTTGAACCGGCGGGTCACCTGGACCACCACCGTCTTCTGCATCTTGTCGGAAACCACCACCCCCACCTGGTTCTTTCGATGTCCTCTTGCGGTCATCACCGTCCCCCGTCATGTGGTTGGGCCTGCTTGCGCTCCCCGAGGAGCGTCTCGATGCGGGCGATATCCCGCCGCGCCCCCTTCAGGCGCGAGGACTTGTCGAGCTGGCCCGTATGGTGCTGCATCTTGAGGCGGAAGAGGTTCTCCCGCAGCTCCCGACCCAGAGCTTCCAGTTCCTCCGTCGACTTCAGTCGCAATTCGGCAGCCGTCATAGCTCATCCCTCCGCGACACGAATCGGATCCTGATGGGAAGCTTGGCCCCTGCCAGGCGGAACGCCTCGCGTGCCAGCGCCTCATCGACCCCCTCCACCTCGTACAGGATGCGACCGGGACGGATGATCGCCACCCATTCCTCGGGAGCCCCCTTGCCCTTGCCCATCCGGGTCTCGGCTGGCTTCTTGGTGACCGGGTGGTCGGGGAAGATGCGGATGAACAGCTTGCCCAACCGTTTCATCTTCCGGTTGACCGCCACACGGGCCGCCTCGATCTGGCGGGCGGTGATCCGCCCCGGCTCCAGCGCCAGGATCCCGTAATCCCCGAAGGCCAGGCTGCATCCCCGGGACTCTTTCCCGGTGACGAGGTTCTTCTGGCTCTTGCGATACTTGACCTTTTTCGGTGCTAACATGCGTCCCTCGATTGTCTGGGCCGCGGCCCATCAGCCAGCGGCCGGCCGAAGCCCTCAGATGAAGCTGCGGATGCCGACCTTCTCCTCCTTGAAGATCCAGACCTTCACCCCGATGATCCCGTAGGTGGTCTTGCTCACGGCAAAGCCGTAATCCACGTCCGCCCGCAAGGTGTGCAAGGGAACCCGCCCCTCCCGGTACCACTCGCGACGGGCCATCTCTGCCCCGCCCAGCCGTCCGGCGCACATGATCTTCATCCCCAGGGCGCCGAACTTCATGGTGGAGGTCACCACCTTCTTCATGGCCCGCCGAAAGGAGACTCGCCGCTCCAGCTGACCGGCCACGTTCTCCGCCACCAGCTGGGCATCCAGCTCGGGCTTGCGGACCTCCTGGATGTTCAGGAAGACCTCGCTGTCGGTCATCTTCTGCAGCTCCGACTTGAGCTGCTCCACGCCGGCACCGCGCCGCCCGATCAGGATCCCGGGTTTGGCGGTAAAGACGTTGATCTTCACCTTGTTGGCCGCCCGCTCCACCTCGATCAGGCCGATCCCGGTGTTGTAGTGCTTCTCCTTGATGTATTTCTTCAGCTTGAGATCCTCATGAAGCCAGCGGGCATAGTGCTTGCTCTCGTACCACTTCGACTCCCACGGACGGGTGATCCCCAGCCGAAAACCTATCGGGTTGACCTTCTGACCCACGGGTTGCTCCTCTTTCGGTTATTCTTCCTGCTCCAGCACGATGGTAACATGGCTGGTCCGCTTGCGAATGCGGGTGGCCCGCCCCATGGCCCGAGGTTGGTAACGCCGCATGGTGGGCCCCTCGTCCACAAAGGCCTGGGCCACGACCAACCGGTCCACGTCCCACTGCTTGGCATGCTCGTTGATATTGGCCACGCCAGATTCCAACAGCTTGGCGATCGCCTGGCTGACCCCCTTCTTGCTGAAGCGGAGCAGGTCGAGCGCCTCGCTGACGCGGATTGACCGGATCATGTCCACCACCACGCGCGCCTTCCGCGGAGACGACCGGATAAATCGCCCGCGAACCACATTGAACCGTTCACCTTTCGGCTTTTTCATCGGTCGCCCTCACCTACTTCTTGCGCCGTACCTTCTTGTCCGCTCCGTGACCAAAGTAGGTCCGGGTGGGCGCAAATTCGCCCAGCTTGTGCCCCACCATGTTCTCCGTCACGAAGACCGGTACGAACTTCCGCCCGTTGTGCACCGCAAATGTCAGGCCGACGAACTCGGGCACGATGGTGGACCGGCGCGACCAGGTCTTGATCACCTTCTTGCTCCGGGTGTCATGGGCCCTGCGAACCGACGTGTACAGATGTTCGTCGACAAATGGTCCTTTTTTGATCGAACGTGCCAAGCCAACTCTCCCTACTTACGTTTTCGCCTGCTGACGATGTACTTGTCTGACCGGTGGTTGCTCCGAGTCCGCTTGCCCTTGGTGTGCACGCCCCAGGGGGTGCACGGATGACGGCCTCCGCTGGAGCGGCCCTCGCCTCCTCCCAGCGGATGGTCGATCGGGTTCATGGCCACCCCCCGAACCTTGGGCCGACGTCCCTGCCAGCGGGTTCTCCCCGCCTTGCCCGAAGATACGTTGGAGTGTTCGGTCTTCCCCACGTGCCCGACCGTGGCCCGGCACTCCACCCGCACCTTGCGGATCTCTCCGCTGGGAAGACGCAGGGTGGCGTAAGCCCCCTCCTTGGCCAGAAGCTGGGCCCCCGTGCCGGCGCTCCGCACCAGCTGTCCCCCCTTGCCCGGCCTGAGCTCCACGTTGTGGACCACCGTTCCCAGGGGCAAGTATTTCAACCGAAGGGTGTTTCCCGGCCGGATATCGGCATGAGCCGAGCTGACCACCTGGTCTCCCACGCTCATGTCCTTGGCCGCAAGGATGTAGCGCTTCTCCCCGTCCCGGTAGACCACCAGGGCGATGTTGGCGCTGCGGTTCGGGTCGTACTCGATGGTGGCTACCTCTCCCGGCACCCCCACCTTCTCGCGCCGAAAATCCACCTCGCGGAACCGCCGCTTGTGCCCACCACCACGACGCAGCATGGTGATGTGGCCGTGCTTGTTGCGGCCGGAGATCCTCTTCTTGCCCGACGTCAACGATCGTTCCGGCCGGTCCTCGGTGACCTCTGCGTGATCGGAGATCATCATGAAGCGCCGTCCGGGTGACGTGGGGTTGAACTTTCTGATTCCCATCCTACGCCCCCTCGAAGAACTCGATCTTGGACCCTTCCGCCAGAGTCACAATGGCCTTCTTGGTATCGCTTCGTTTCCCCAGCAGACGTCCAAACCGCTTGGGCTTCCCCTTCCGGTTCATCGTGTTGACCTGGATCACGGTAACGCCGAAGAGCCGCTCCACCGCCTGCCGGATCTCGACCTTGTTGGCCTTCCGATCGACCTCGAACACCACCTGGCCATTGGCCTCCTCCAGGTCGGTGGACTTCTCGGTGCGAATCGGTCGCCGAATGACATCGTACATCGTCTTCATGGCAACAGCGCTCCCTGGATGCACTCGAGGGCCGAGCGGGTCAGGATCAGCTGGTCGAACCGCAACAGATCCATGACATTTAACCCTTCCGGGGCCAAGTACTTGTAATCCCTCAGGTTTCTCGCCGACAGCCTGAGCGTCTGGTTGCTCGCACCATCCACCACCAACGCCTTGGCCGCTCCCAATCGCTGCAGAATCACAAAGGCCTCGCGGGTCTTGATCTCGGGCAGTGCGAACTCTTCCACCACCTTGATCTGCCCCTCGCGCGCCTTCTGGCTCAGCACACTGCGAAGCGCCACCTTGCGAACCCGCTTGGGGAGCCGGTAGGCAAAGGAGCGGGGATGAGGACCGAAGGCCACGCCGCCCCCGACGAACTGAGGCGCCTTGCTGGTGCTGTGGCGAGCCCGGCCCGTTCCTTTCTGGCGATACATCTTGTGCTTGGAACCGGCCACCTCGGCTCGTCCCTTGGTGCTCACCGTTCCCCGGCGGCGGCAAGCTCGCTGCCAGCGGACCACCTCGTGGTGCAGGTACTCCTTGATCGGTGCATCGAACACCGCCTCGAAGACCTCGATCTCACCCGTCTTCTCGTTTTGCAGGTTGTACACGTCCAGCTTCATGGCCAGCTCCTCAGGACTTGACCTCTACGTCCACTCCCGCGGAGAGGTCGAGACGCATCAGGGCGTTCAGTGTCTGCTCGGTCGGCTCGAGGATCTCCAGCAACCGTCTGTGGGTACGAACCTCGAACTGCTCCCGGGACTTCTTGTCCACGTGAGGACCGCGAAGAACGGTAACCCGGCTGATCTGGGTCGGAAGCGGGATAGGGCCCGCCACCTTGGCTCCCGTGGTCCTGGCCGTGTTGACGATCTCGTGGGCGGCCTGGTCGAGCAGCTGGTAATCGTACGCTTTGAGCTTGATCCGGATCTTGTCGCTAGCCATTGTCGCCTGCCTACTCTTTGATTGCTGTGACCACGCCGGCGCCCACCGTTCGTCCACCCTCCCGGATGGCGAAGTGCACGCCCACCTCCATCGCGATGGGGGTGATCAGCGCGATG
>JAFGEP010000001.1 GCA_016931535.1 Bradymonadales bacterium | reverse complement strand
GAACCGGCCGAGTTGTGGCGGGAAAAGCGACAGAACTTTGGGGGTTCCCAGGAACCGGCCGAGTTGTGGCGGGAAAAGCGACAGAACGGAGGGAGTCCATGACAAACGGTAGAGTTGTGGCGCAGAATGGGATGGCAAATAGGGGCGCTGACGGCCAAATTCGATCCTTTCGGACAAGCCATGAAACCACTTTTTCTGCCGTTCTTTTTCCTGCTGCTCTGCTCGTGCTTTTGCTCCTGCAACGGCCAGGATGCAGAGGAACCCGATCTGGCAGACATCGCCGAGGACTCGCTCCAAGATCAGACCGACGACCAGCCGGGTTCGGATCCGGGCGGAGACCCTTCCCTCGACGACCAGGACCTTGCCGGAGATCTCGCCGATGTCCCGGACGATGCCGCCGACGGATCGGACCAGGAGCCGGCCGTATGCCTGGAGACGGCTGCGGGCACCTTCCCCGAGAATGTACAGGAGCTGGCATACGACAACGGAGTTGGCTCCTACACCATCCGGACGGCCTACCGCTCCTGGACCTACCAGGGCTCCGGCCGCACCTACGACCTGCTCGCCGAGCCCAACTGGGAGGCGGTTCGGTTCGACCTTGAGGCTCCCACCACGGTCTATGGTGCTCGCGTTCAGTGGGCTGATCTGCCGGCGGCCGAGGCGCCGATCCGGCTGGGTGGGTACCCCGACTTTGGCAGTAACGGCTTTGATTTCATGAGCTGGGCCCCGCTGTTCGAGGGCACCCGCTGTTTGAGCGACCAGGACGAGGCAGAGTGGGTGGACTATGTGTTCGATCCGCCGATCGAGGTGGACCTGCCAGGCCTGTTCTATGTCGGCCACTTCGAGGCCGACGACTCCGATCCGGTCTTCCTGTTCGACAACGACACGCTGGGCGAGGGAGAGTGCGCTCTATACGACGAATGCCACAGCGCGCTCAACTTCCCCCAGGTGGATTCGACCCTCTTCTACCGCGGCCTGTCCACCTCTTTTCCCTATGACTACCTGGTCCGGCTGGTCGTCGTGATCCATGACGACATCCCGCCCGAGGAAAGGTGGTTTCGCCAGGTGACCGAGCCGGCGGCCACCAGCCGCATCGCGTTCGGAGACTACGACGGCGACGGGGACGATGACCTCATGAACGCCGGCCCCAGGCTCCTGCAAAACCAGGGAGATGGGACCTTTGTCGATGTCACCACCAACGCCGGTCTCGACCAGGTGGCCAATTCCACCTCGGGCGGCGTATGGGGAGATTACGACAACGACGGCTGCCTCGACTACTTCGGCTTCTCCGGCAGCTACGTCTCCGGAGAGGCCCTCCTGAAAAACCGCTGCGACGGCACCTTCGAGGACGTGACCGCCGCCTCCGGCATCCATGACCTCCAGACCGACGTCGATTGCCGCCCGGACGAGGTCGAACACTCCTCCACCGAGGCCGCCGTCTGGATCGACCTGGATGCCGACGGCCTTCTGGACCTTTACCTGGCCAACGGCATCTGCTGGGACCTCGAGCACTATTACCGGGATCGGATCTGGCACAACCAGGGGGACGGCACCTTCGTCTCCTGGGACCAGGACCATGGGTTCAGCCCCAACCGGTTCGCCGGGCGAGGTGCAAGCCCCATCGACGCCGACCGCGACGGCGATGTCGACCTCTTGGTCAGCAACTACCGCCTTCATCCCAACTTCTACTTCGAGAACCAGGGCGCGGGGCAGTTCGTCGAGCGGGCCCGTGCCCTCAACCTGGCGGGCCAGCTGATCCTGTTCCAGCTTCACCCCTACTACGGTCACACCATCGGGTCGGCCTGGCTGGACCTCGATCTGGACGGCGACTGGGACATCATCGAGGCCAACCTGGCCCACCCTCGTTTCTACCACTTCAGCGACCGGACCATGCTGCTGATCAACGACGGTACCGGGCATTTTGTGGACCACTGCGAGGCGGCCGGCCTGCACTACCGGGAGACCCATTCCAACCCGACGGTGCTCGACTTCGACCTGGACGGTTACCCCGACCTCTTTGTCACCGCTGTCTACGACGGCCGCTTCTCCGAGCTGTACCGCAACAATGGGGATTCCACCTTCACCCAGGTCAACTATCCAGCCGGTGCCGTGATCCACAACGGATGGGGCAGTGCAACCTCCGACCTGGACAACGACGGCGACCCCGACCTGGTGGCCTACCACCTCTTTGTCAACGAGACCGCCTCCGGCGACCACCACTGGCTCCAGGTCCGCGCTCTGGGCGGGATCACCGCCAACTACGCCGGCATCGGCGCCCAGGTGGAGGTCGAGGCGGGGGGATTGACTCGCCTGGGCCATGTCAATGGCGGCACCGGCACCGGCTGCCAGGACTCCCTCTTCCTGGTCTTCGGGCTGGGCGACAACACCCAGGTTGACGAGGTCCGGGTCACCTACCCCGGGGGTTCCTCGGTCACCGTGGCCGGCCCCATCGCTGCCGACCAGCGCCTCTGGATCTGGGAGGATGGCACCGTGGGAACCGGCTGGGCCCCTCCGCGCTAGGGTAGGTCTCTACCCGCTCTGTCCAAGATGTGAACGGCTCCCCGCTCCCTCTTACTCGGGCAGTTCTGCCGGAGATAGCGACAGAAGTCGGGGAGTGACCGACCTGACGCAGGCGGTCGATCTCCACACGCTTCGCACAAGCAAGCGCTGGCCATGGTTGTCCAGTCTTGTGGATTACTACATTGGCCTGCCGATCCCGACAAGCCGAGCCCCCTGGGATAGCTGCATCTCCTGCCCCTCGAGGTCGACCAGGACCAGTCGCCCCTGGCTGTCGGTGAACAGCAGGTGCTCCGGATCGTACCACTGGAACTCGCAGCGGTTGGTGCAGGGGGTGACCCGCCTGATCTCCCGGCTCTCCAGCTCGACTACCGCCAGGTGCACCAGCCCGTCGCGGTCCGGACGCTCCCAGAAGAAGGCCACCCGGGTGCCGTCCGGCGAGACCACCGGGCGGATGAACTCGGCGTTGCCCTCGCTGCGCGCCACGATCTCCGACCTGCCCCCCCGATCCGGCAGGGTGCACAGGTTGTTGTCCTCCAGGTAGGCCAGCACCCCCGCAGCCGCGCTCAGCGGCCGAAAAGCGTTGCACCCGGTGCTGGTGGCGATCGCCTCGGCCGAGCCCCCGGAGATGGGCTCCCGATACAAGGTAAAGCCCCGGTTGGTTGCCCGGTCGAACAGCACCGCCGAGCCATCGGCGCTCCACACGATGGCCCGGTCTTCGAGCGACAGCTCCGAGGCCCGATGGCTGTCGCCATCCACTCGCCGATATCCGCCTCGATGGGAGCGCGTATCCTCGACGTAGGCCAGCAGCCCCTGGCCGTCCGGCGTCCAGGAGTTGATGACGATGGCCCGTCTCCCCTCTCTGCTGCTCAGCACCTCCTCGGGTTCCCCTCCCTCCAGGTCCGAGATGTACAGGCTTCCACCTTCGAGATAGGCCAGCTGCCTGCGGTCCGGTGAAAGCGCTGGAGCCTCTGATCCATGGCTGAAGCGCCCTCCTACCCTGATGACGTTCGAAGGAGGGGCCACCGAGATCCCGGTGTCCAGCGCCTCCGACCCATCCGGGACGATCCTCCAGATCCGGCCCTGCCTGGCAAACACCACCGGATGGGGAGCCCCACCGGCGTTGAACAGTGGGAGTGCGGGTGCCGGCCGCACGCCGCCCCTGGGCACTCGCCAGGTGGCGGCCAGCTCCTGGACCGCCGAGGCCACTCGACTCACGTCCGCCAGCTCCCGGCGCCAGCTCTCGGCGGTCGCCCGATCCAGCCCTCCCGCACACTCGCTGCCGTCACATTGCCTTCGCCAGCCTGCCGGCTCGGTCGCCATGTGCTCCACCGCCACGGTCGCTTCCTCAAAGAGCACCAGGTAGCGGAGATCCTCTTGGCCATTGGGATAGATCTCCAGCCGGACCATCGCCTGCTGCTGGCAGCTGACCAACGCCTCCACGCGGCCGACCCCTGAGCGGTACTCGATCCGCCTGGCCGACTGACCGCTGTAGGATGCAAAGAACCGATCAGGCAGACAGGCCCCACTGGAGACCACCTCCAGCTCTTCACTGACCAGCGAGATCACCTCCAGGGGTGAAAGCGGCTGCTCACCTGGTTCTATCGAAGCGTGTTGCTCCTGTCGCAGGCTGGTCCGTTCCCCGCTCTTGGTTCCGGTTCCCAGCGAAGAGGGCGCCGCCAGTGCAGGCGCGGTGAACGCGCAGAAGACGAACAGCCCGACGGCCAGCCTCAACCCGGTCAGGATGTGGCCCCCCCTCTCTCCGATGAAACAACGGCAACCTGCACTTCCTGTGACCATGGTTTCCATCTCCTGGACCGCTATCTGATGCTGACCCGGCAGGTGGTGCGCCCGACTCGATTCTTCGCGTACCTATATGGAAAATCGGCAGTCCGGGGGGTGAGCTTGAGCCCGACGGCCAGGCACCTGGTGGGTGTGACACCCACCTGTGGCAATGCCGCTCGCTGTCGCCAAGTGGCGAGGCACAGATCGGCTGGCCTGAGCGGGCAGGACGGATGGTCCGCCTCGCTTCCACTCCAGGGTCCTTTCCTTGTCCAACCCTTCGTACAACGCTATCATGCCGCTCGTTCCCCCCTGGCAGGAGCCGCTCCATGGCATGCAAGCATCTCGGTTGCACGGTTCTGTTCCCGGTTCTGATCGCCGCCGCTCCGCTATTGGGCGGAGGCTGCTCGGGAGAAACAGAGGACGACAGGGACGCCTCGGAAACCCAGGACAGCGGTGGGGACCGGGATCAGGCCGAGGAAACCCCGACGGACGCCCAGGCGGAAACCGACATGGCAGGTACTCCCGCCTACGAGGCCATTGAAGACCTGGCAGGCGTGATCAACCTGTTCGTGGACAACGAGTTCTGGGTCGGGCCCTACAAGACCGAGGTCGTGGCCGGTTTCGCCAGCCAACCCGTCGATCTGCTGGCCGGCCCTCCCATCGACTCTTGCAGCCTTTGGGAAGACGATCCGCAGGCCCAAAGCGGAATCCTGTCACCCGGCTTGACCTACGACCGAAATTGCGGGCAATCGATCGCCCTCTCCTCAGGCGACCACACCATCCCGTTGGAGATCGACGACGAATCGGACGATCCGCTCTCCTACTCGGGCTTTTCCACCCAGGCTGCCTACCTGGGGCAGAGCTACGATCTGTCGGCGTCGAACAGCCAGCCGCCCCTGGAAATCCCCGCCGTTCTGACCGTTCCTTCTGCCCGACTGGCGCTTTCCTCCCCGTCCATGGGGTTCGAGGCCGCCCACGGTGCTGCGCTTTCGATCACCTGGCCGGCAGGAGACGGCGATCTCGTTCGCATCCTCTACACCGCGGATGGTCCCGACGGTCGCCGCGGGGTGGAGTGCCTCGTGGCAGACGACGGCACCTTCGAGATCTCCACCGATGCAGCATCCCTCCTGCCCGAGACCATGGATGATCCCATCCTGGTGGCCACCCGCATCAGGCTGACCACCAGCCAGACGGCCATCGGAGCCGTGACCGGTATCGTCCAGTCTTCGGCGATGGTCTATTGAGACTGGCGGATCTTCGTCCCCTGGTACATCAACTGAATTGAAGGAACCCTGTTTGGCCGAACCGCTTCGCCTGGACTTTCATCGAGCCGGTGGGTGGACACCGGGCTCCGCCTCGGGGGAGGATCACCCGGCCAGAGGCTAGAGTCGCCCCCTCCGCCCGCTACGCGGGCACCTCCCCCGGGCGTTGCCTCGGGGGAGGAACACTCGGCCAGAGGCTAGAGTCGCCCCCTTCGGCGACGCCCCGCACAATCAACGCAATCGTTCTGGGCCTCAGGCCATTGTGCTTCAGTGTCCCAAAGGTCTCGCGGGCGGTTGTCGCGGTTTCCCTGGATGTTGGCCAAGGTCTGACTGGATGGTCGAGGTCAGGCCCGGTGACGGGAGATCGCCTCCAGCCCTTCGAGCCGTTTCTGGACAGGCCCTTCTGGCCGGTCACATCGGGACCGACTCCCAGAGCCCCTTCAGGTTGACGATGGAAGCCTTGATGTTGGCCTCCATCGCCTTCGTGCCCGCCTGTGCCATGGCGTATTCGGCCTTCCACTGGACCTTGATGACATCGACGGCACCGGTCTTGATCAGACGGGTCGCGATGGTCATGGGATCGGTTTGATCCTTGAGCACCTTGGTGGCGCCGTCCCAGGCTTCCCCGAGGATCTCTTCCAGCCCCTTGCTCTCGGCGGCTGCTTCCAGCGCCCCGAAAATGCCGCCGGTCACGGTCTTGCGGAAGGTGTCCACACAGTGGTCGTAGGTGGTCTTGGCGATGATCCGGCCGAAGACGTCCAGCTCGGAGAAGGGTGGACAGGGATACTTGGCCTTGATCTTCATTCCGATCAGGTCGGAAACCAGGGACTTGCCCGCCTTCAGGATCGCCTTCTTCCAGTTGACCTGCCCGTCCGTCTCATTGGAGATGTACATGGTGCTCAAACCTTCGAACACCGCCTTGAACACCGGCCCCGCAAGGCCACCGACGACCGAGGAGATGGTGGCGATGCAGATGTCCTTGATGGTGTCGCATACCTTGATCGCGGAGGTCATCTCCTTCTCGGCGCTGTTCTGCCACTTCCCGATGAGCGCCCCTTTCTCCTCGATCTCCGCCTTCAGCTCGTCTAGCGGCTCGAGCACCGCCAGCAGATCCCCCATGTGGCTCGCACCCTGCACATTACCGTCGATGGCGGCCGCCTTGAGGTAGACCGCCTTGAACTTCTCCACGATCTCGGCCATGTCGTCGGTGGAGGAGGTGACCAGGTTGACGAACCAGTGTTCCTCCAGCTTCTGGTGGAAGTTCTTCCAGGTCAGGTAGGAGCTCCAGGTCGTGGAGGCCAGAAACTTGGTCTCCTTCCCCATCTTGGCCTTGACCGTATCGAAGCTGTACCCGGCGACCTGCTTGGCCCCTTTCTTCGCCTGTCTGAACTGGTCGATCTTGAGCAACACCGGGTTCATCTGGCGGTAGACTTTCTCCGACAGCCCCTCCGGCTTGGTCGCCAGCGCCTGGCCCTCCAGGTTGTACAGTACCTGGTTGATCTGCCACATGTCGTACTTGGAGCACTGCTGCAGGTAGAGCTCTGCCAGTGTGAAGCCATTGGCCGCGGCCTCGAAATCCTGCTCGAACGCCTCGACGAAATCGGTGCTGTACTCCACGTGGTAATTGAACAGTCCCTGGCAGAACGCCTCCCGATCCTGCTGGAAGTTCACGACGTCCGGGCTCGGCGAGGCCCCGAAGCTGTTCGGCCCCACGTCGACCTGACCACTCTCGACCATGCTCTTGAACGCGCTGTAATCGCTCTCGGGACGCTTCAACAGGATCAGGATGTTCCCCAGGCCGGTGTTCGCGGGCGCCATCAGGCGATCGACGTAGCTTTTCATCCAGTAGCCGACCAGCTGGGTCGACCAGGTGGTCAGCGCGATGACCCACTGGCCATAGCCATATCCCTTCGAGGCAAGCACGTTGAAGATGTCCACTGTCCAGCACACCTGGTTGTGCAGGAAGGAACAGAGAGCGGGCTGCACGGAGAGCATCGCGATGACGGAGCTGTACTCCATCTGCTGGAAGATGCCGACCAGAAGCTCCATCTCCGCAGCCGAGCCGAAGTTCGCATGCACGATCTCGTTGACGTAGTCCCGATTCCCCGGTGTGCTCGCGATCTCCTCGGCAACCCCCAACAGGACGTTCAAGCTGTTCAGCAGCGCGTCGAAATGCCCTCCGTGCGGACTGCCAGCCACCTCGTCCACCAGCTCCTGCATCGCCTGCACGTTTCCGCTGGAGAACAGCTCCGGCTTCTGCTCCACGACCGCAATCAGGTTGTCGATCGCCTTCTTCTTTCGAAACTCGCCCACCAGCAGCTTCTTGAACTTCTCGTCCCACTCCTCGCCATGCTGGTAGAACAGGTTGACGACATCCTGGTCCGACATCCCCTCGATCTGCTTCCGCGCATATTTGAGGATGAACTCGGGGGTGACCGGATCATCCTGGAACTCATCGGTCAGGTACCAACCCTCGTTGCCCAGATCCCAGAAGGTCAAGCCATCGGGCAAGGAGGCCAGGAAGGCCACGAAATCCTCGTAGGTCGGCTCTTGCGGCTCTTCTCCTTCCGATTCCGCCGGTTCCTCCTCGTCCACATCGTCCTGCTCTCGCTGAACCGCCCCCCGATCAGAGAAGCTCCGGCTGGCCGCCGAGACCTGGTCGAGCAGATCCCCGGCCGATCGACCCGCCACCACCCGTTCCGCCACCGCATCCGCCTGCTGCTCGTACCGATCGCCCGGGCTTCCCACACCACCGGGCAGATCGATCCCCGCCCGTTGCTGGACCACGTGCGCCGCCTCGTGTGCCGCGGTCCGAAGCGCCGGCGGCTCTCGGAATGCGATGTGCTCTCCCGAAGCATAGGCCTGTGCACCCAGCTGTATGTTGGCCCTGCTGGCCTGGTCATCCAGGTGGGCCCGGACTGTGCTCATATCGTGATCGCCAAAGGACCGCTGAATCTGGGCCAGGTGTGGCAAACAACCACCGCTCCCCCGCGCTCCCTCCCGTGCCACCTCGTGTACCGAGAGAGACGGTTGCTCGGGTCCGCCACTCCGCATCATCTGTAGACCCGGATACCGCGGGTACGGTGGTCTGAGATGATGGACCTGGTCCTTGAAGCTCTGCCCCGACACGGTGGCTCGAATCGACTCCACAACCGGACTGGTAGCAGCCTCCGGTCTGTCCACCTCCCCGGTCATTTGAACGGGACGCTTGCTTTCCAGCTCTGACATTCCCCCCCTCCATCCGTATTTTGACTAGAAAGTTAGTGATTTTCTGTGGGCAGACAATGTGTCTTTTTACTTCCATGTGAACAATCTTCAGGAACCTCCTGTTTACCTTGCCAGAGGACCTCTCTGCGCACCCCAGGTCTTCGGGGACTCCCACCTTCCAGTTCGCCGAGATGGTCGTTGTCACGGGACGGCTCCAGTGGGAGAGAGGTTTTCACGGCCAGTGAGCGCTTCAGAGGTTGCTGGACCAGGAAGGATGAGGCTGCCACCCGGTCATCCCGCCCGCTGACTCGCCTGGACTCTTCAACATGATTGCATCCCCAAAGGCTTGGGTTCACATTGCACCCCCACGCCGGTCGGTCGCCGGTGGGAAGAAGGTTCGGATCATGAAGCGCAACCAATCGTATCGGAACGTGGCCATCATCGCCCATGTGGACCACGGCAAGACCACCCTGGTGGACGCCATGCTCAGGCAGACCGGTGGACTGGCCGGCCGTCGGGACGTGGTCGAGCGGGTCCTCGACTCCAACCAGCTGGAGCGGGAGAGGGGGATCACCATCCTGGGAAAGGCCACTTCGGTCCGCTGGAACGAGATCAAGATCAACATCGCCGACACCCCGGGCCACGCCGACTTCAGCGGGGAGGTGGAGCGGATGCTCACCATGGTGGATGGCGTGCTGCTCCTGGTCGATGCCTCCGAAGGCCCGCTCCCTCAAACCCGGTTCGTCCTGTCCAAGTCACTGGAAGCAGGGCTGCGGCCCATCGTGGTCCTCAACAAGATCGACCGGCAGGATGCTCGGCCCGCCCAGGTCCTCGACGAGGTATACGACCTGTTCATCGACCTGGGGGCGGACGAGGCCCAGATCCAGTTCCCCGTGTTCTACACCGACGCCCGCGCCGGCACCGCGACCTCCGATCTGGCCCGACCCGGCACCGATCTCGCTTGCCTGATGGACGCCATCGCCGACACCATTCCCCCTCCCTCAGGCGATCCCGACGGTCCCCTGCAGGCCCTCATCACCAACCTCGATTACAACGACTATATCGGCCGGCTCGGACTGGGCCGAATTCGCAACGGCACCTTGCAGGAAGGGGAGGAGGTGCTGGTGGTTGGCCAAGATGCCACCCGCACGGTTCGACTCGGCCAGCTCTATGTCTTCGAGGGGCTGGAGCGCGCACGGGTGAGCGAGGCACCAGCCGGCGAGATGTTCGCCATCGCCGGCATCGAGGATATCCAGATCGGCGACACCGTCACCGGTGTCGAGAATCCTGCACCCCTGCCCCGACTTCGAGTGGACGAGCCCACCATCGCC
Organism: Bradymonadales bacterium; assembly: GCA_016931535.1. Lineage (GTDB taxonomy): Bacteria > Myxococcota_A > Bradymonadia > JAFGEP01 > JAFGEP01 > JAFGEP01. The sequence continues at coordinate 13,204 of JAFGEP010000001.1, read as the reverse complement.
ATGTTCTTTTCGGTCAACTCCGGCCCCATGGCCGGCCGCGACGGCAAGTACGTCACCTCCCAGAAGCTCAGGGACCGCCTGCAGCGCGAGCTGCGGGGGAACGTGTCGTTGCGCGTGGAGGAGACCGACTCCCAGGATGCCTTCAAGGTCGTGGGCCGAGGGGCTCTTGCCCTGGCCATCCTGATCGAGACCATGCGGCGGGAAGGATACGAGCTGTGCGTCTCCAAGCCGGAGGTGGTCACCCGGCTCGACGCCCAGGGCCATACCCTCGAGCCCATGGAGCGGCTCCTTTTGGACCTCCCTCAGGAGTACCTGGGGGTGATCACCGAGAAGGTGGCGTTGAGAAAGGGGCGAATGGCCGACATGCGACCGCTCGGCACCAGGGGGGTCCGCCTGGAGTTCGATATCCCTTCCCGCGGCCTCATCGGTTTCCGATCGGAGTTCCTCAACGACACGCGCGGCTTGGGTGTGCTCAACACCCTGTTCAACGGCTGGGCCCCCTGGCATGGCCCGATCAACTACCGCTCCAGAGGCGCCATCGTGGCGGACCGCCCCGGCAAGGCGACCTCCTACGCCCTGTTCCACCTCCAGCCGCGGGGACAGCTGTTCATACCCGTCGGCACCGAGGTGTACGAAGGCATGATCGTGGGCGAGAACGCCCGCAGCAACGACCTGGATGTCAACGTCACCCGCGAGAAGAAGCTCACCAACATCCGCTCCTCCACCAAGGAGGAGACGCTCCAGCTCTCGCCACCCCGGATCATCGGTCTGGAGGATGCCCTGCACTGGATCGCCGAGGACGAGCTGGCCGAGGTGACCCCCCTGCACATCCGCCTGCGCAAAAAAACCCTGCGCGCCTCCTTGCGACAGAAAGAGGAGCGGGTCGAAGGGTGAGCCCAAGGTCGCTTCCCGCCTCCTTTTACACCGATCCTTGGCCCTTGCTCACCATCCCACGCTTCCCGTCGAACCCTGCGCATCCGCAAATTCGCGATCGTGCCCGATAGCCCGAGCGCCGATCCTACGACCATCGCCCTTTGACCCCTGCTCAACACGGTGGATTGCCGACTGAAGGAGTGCCTGGCGTTTTTTGACATCCCGCGCTCTCTGGCATATGGGAACAGCTCGTCGCACATGCACACACATTGTGTGCAAAGGTATTACCTGAACCCCAATGCCGAGAGAGGGCAACCCAATGCGCATGATTCATCGTATCCCCACCCTGATGGTGCTGGTCATCGGACTGCTGGTATCTGGCTGTGTGGAGATCATCCTGGAGCCGGCAGAGGTGGTTGACAGCTCGCTACGAACCGTCCCGGATCGGGCCTTTGTGCCGAGGCCGGCAGACGGGCAAAGCTGGTTGGTGACCACCCTGTTCTTCGAGGGAGGGGGCGAACAGGGGCCACAGGAGGACAATCAGCCTCCGGTTTTCCTGGACCAGCCGGTAGCCTGTTCCAGTTGCGAACCGGCGCTCGAAGTAAGCGGAATCGCAGGTGAGCTCGGACTCTCCGAGGCGCTCGAGCATGGGGTGATCGGCGGGGAAAGAGGGCTGGTCGACGCGGAGCAGCCCGCTTTCGTGCCTCAGACCTCACGGGACAGTGCAGGGCGAGGTCACACCTCTCCGCCTTCGACCAAGGAGACGGCGGATGCCCGGTGGCGGATCGATCGGCGACGGGGCACACCGGTTATTGCTGGAAGGCCGGAATCTGCGGGCCAGGGGCTGGAGCTGGGTGAGCGGGGGACGGAGCAGCCGAGCGGGCTGACCGATGGGATCGATATCGTCTCGGTCACCTGGGAGTTCAAGGTGCTCGATACCGATCTCCTGCCCGCTCAGGGGTCGGTCTTCCATCCTTTCGCTCTGGATGACCAGGGAGAGGTGCAGCCGATCACCCTGGTGGAGGCGATCGTGCTGGGCCAGGAGAACGCGACGGAGGAGGCCAAAGGGATCGCGCCGGTCTATCACCTGGCTTTCAGTCGAACCGACTATCGGCTGCTGGCCGTGCAGGTCGGTGGTCTGGTCGATGGTCTGCCCACCTCCCAGTTGATCGATCCGGAAGACTATCGGCCGACGTCGTTCACCGATCTCTTGGTCTCCAGCCACCTGATGCTGGATTTTCTGCTTCCCCGCTTTCCGCTGGGGGACGAGAAAGGGGAGACCACCGAGCTGTCTCTGGACGACGGGGGGGTCGAGGTGGCGTTCACCAGCTCGTTGGACGGGGAGCTGATCGTACAGCGATGGGATCCGGGGCAGCCCTGGTTCACCTACAGCCGCGGGGACAACCGGATCAGCTGGCTGGGCTCCGTTCGCTAGGTGAGCTGCCTTTTGCTGAATCCCTTGCCGTCCAAGTCCTCCCTGTCCTGAAGAACGCGATACTACCCGGCGACTCGATCGGTCCATGATCAGGAAAGAGCCGCCCTGGCGCCCCGCTCAATTTGGGGTGACAGGACGGCTCCGATTCAGCCAGGACGGCAAGACAGTTGCACAGCTAGAGTAGGCGGGTGGTCAGCCGCTAGCCACTTGTTCTGTGGAGAACGGAGGCCATGGACGGCGGTGGGGCGATCAGTTGCCTCGGCACTTGCCGTTGACGCACTGGTTGCTGCAGCAGTCGGCGTTGACGATGCAGGCCTCCTTGTTACCGGCGCAGATGATCGGCTCTTCGCAGTCCGGATCGGAGGGGTAGCTGCACTCGGGCCCGCAGCAGCCATCGCTGTAGCCGCACTCGAGCCACTCGTTACCGCAGTAGGCATCGCAGGTACCGGGGTAGTAGCAGCTGTCGGTGGTGCAACCCTCGCCATCGGTGCAGTCGACACCATCGTCACAGACCAGGGCTACGCACTCGCCGCCGCAGCAGATCCCGCCCGAACACGAGGTTTCGTCCGCAAGGGCCGTAAACTGGCAGGCACTGTTCACACAGGCATCGGAAGTGCATTCGTTGGCATCATTGCAGTCGGTGTTGTCCTCGCAGCCGCCTGAGCCGATGAAGTCGTTGATGAAGGTCTCGTAGACGTCTACCCGGGTGCTGACGCCATAATCCAGGCAGTATTTGTCGCCGTAAGAGGTGACTCCACCCAGGTAAAGGACGTTGTTCCGATCCACCAGGGCCGGCCCGCCGCTGTCTCCGAAGCAAGGGCCACCTTCCAGCTGGGGATAGTAGATCCCGTTTTCATCAACCAACCCGGTCAGCTCGCCCACCAGGTGCAAGCGCACATCGTCGTAGACGAAGTAGCAGCGCTTCTTGATGCACTCGATGTCGGCGCCAAAACCGACGAAATCCAGAGGAAGGCGAGCGGTCACGTCGGCCTGCTTGAACCCCTCCGATGCCGGCAAAGCAGGAATGGGGGTGACGCCGGAGACCGGTTGGGCCAGCCGAACCAGCCCGATGTCGTGGTCCAGGCTGTTCGGGTTGAAGCCGGGATGCATCAGGACCTCCGATACGGGGTGCAACGTGCTGTTCATATAGGTGGGCGGCGGTCCCTGACCGATGTAGATCAACAGGTTGCCCGCCAAAATCGAGGTGCCGTTGCCGATATCCAGGCAGTGGCCGGCGGTGACCACCACATCCGGGGTGATCAAGGTGCCGGTGCAGAACGCCCCGTAGCCCAGGTCGGTGGCATCCACCAGGGCCACCACCGCATCGTACAGGGAGGCATCCGCCGGAATGCCATTCACGATGGGCCACTGGCCCTGCTCGTATTGAAGCGAGTCAGGCCGCTCCGAACCACAGCCACTCAGGGCCGCGACCAGGATACCGACAAGTAGTACGTGAAAACCGATTCTCATGGGATCTCCTGCGAATAAAGTTAGACGAGCACCTATTTCCAACGAATCATATTTGCTTGTCTGTGAGATATCAAGAACATATGACGATGCCGCCTCGATGTCAAGGGAAAAACAGACCTTTCTTCCTCCAGTTCTCCTTCGAGTGGTCGATCGACGGTGTTCTGAAGCGGTCGCGTTCGATCTCGGCAGGATCGAGCCCGATGGGGGGCGGCTGCAGTCGGGACTACAGGGTGGCGACCAGCAGCGCCTTGATAGTGTGCATCCGGTTTTCGGCCTGGTCGAACACCACCGAGTGGCGGCTCCGGAATACCTCGTCGGTCACTTCCCGGATGTCGAACCCCCGTTCTTTCTGCTCCCGGGCGATCTTGGTCTCGAAGTCGTGGAAGGCGGGAAGGCAGTGTAGAAACACCACGTCGGGGTTCTGCGTCTTGTCGATCGACTCCATCGTCACCCGGTAGGGGGTCAACAGCTCGACCCGCCGGGGGATGTGTTCCTCCTCACCCATGCTGGCCCACACATCGGTATAGAGGGCGTCGGCGCCCGGCAGGGCGCGATCCGCCTCGTCGGTGACCTCGATGACGGCCCCCGTCTCCGAGGCGGCCTGGCGGACCCGGTCCAGTGTGGCCGGGTCGGGGTTCAGCTCTTTGGGGCCCAAGGCCACGAAGTGCATGCCGGTCTTGGCCGCTCCGAACATCAGGGCGTAGCTCATGTTGTTGCGGATGTCGCCGCAGAACACCAGCTTCATCTTGTGCAGCGGCTTGGCGACCTGCTCCTCGAGGGTGAGGAAGTCGGCCAGCACCTGGGTCGGGTGATCGACGTCGGTCAGGCCGTTGTACACCGGCACACCGCTGTGCTTTGCCAGCTGCTCCACCACCTCCTGGTGAAACCCCCGGTACTCGATGCCGTCGTAGTAGCGGCCCAGCACCTTGGCGCTGTCTTCCAGGCTCTCCTTTTTTCCCATCTGCGAGCTGGCGGTGTCGAGGAAGGTCACATGGGCCCCCTCTTCCAGTGCGGCGACCTCGAAGGCGCAACGGGTGCGGGTGGAGGTCTTCTCGAACAGGAGCACGATGTTCTTCCCTTTCAACAGGTAGTCGAACCGCCCCGTCCGTTTCTTGGCCTTCAGGTCGTGACTCAGGTCCAACAGGTAGCGGACTTCGGCCGGTGTGAAGTCCATCAGCGTCAAAAAGCTTCTTCCCTTGATGTTGACAGCCATCTGCTTTCCTCCCGTACCTCCCCGGTCGCACGCCGACCGGCTCATCGGCCGCGAAACCTACCACAGTGGCCAAGCCTCTTGAAGGCTCAAAACGGTTCCGGCCGCACGGTCAGGCCCAGTGCCCGGGCGCACAACGCCATCTGTCGGTCGGTGGTGTAGACGACCAGCTCTTCTTCCGGCGCCACCTCTCGCCATGCCAGGGCTGTGGCCAGGTGAATGGCGTCGAGGGTGCCCACCACGGTGGGGAAGGCCTCTGCCGCTCGGCGCTTGATCTTTGGGCTCATCTCGATGAGCGATATCCGGCTGGTGAATGCATCCAGCCGACCAAGCGCCTGGCTGAGCGAAAGGTCATCCCATAGCCCTGCCAACCTGTGGCGCTCTAGCACTCGCGATCCTTCGATCAGGAGAAGTTCACTCGATCCGAGGACATCCTCTGGGTTGGTGTCGAAAAGAGACTCCCCTTCAAGGAGGTACCGGAGCACCACCGAGGAGTCCAAATAGGCCTTCATCGACGAGACCGATCCTCGACCAGGAAGCGCAGCACGTCTGCCCCCTCGATGACAGAGGGAGGTGGTAGGGGCCCGGCTACCTTGGGCGGATGAACGACCGGTTCCTCCTGACGGTAAGGGGTCACGTGGGCGATCGGAGTCTGGCGATCGAGGATGATCAGGCGCCCTCCGCTCCGCACTCTGCTGAGCGCCTCTGATAGATGGGCCTTGAACTGGGAGATGGTCATGGTCTCCATGAGACCAATATAGGTCAGATTGAAACGTTGCTCAAGTCGTGCTCCAGGAAACTGGGATGGTCGGTGGCGCACATCCCCTACCTCGGCGGCTCGGGACCGTGCCGCAGCTCGGGGATGGGCAGGTTCCGCTCCTGCAGCCAGAGCTGGTACTGCTGCCAGGCCGACTCGAAGGCGATGGCCTCTTCCTCCGCCTCTTCCGCCAGCTCGGCCATGCGCTGGTTGGTGAACCGCTGAGCGATCCGCCGGTCGGCCTCTTCGCGGTCGATGCGGCCCATGCGATAGAGCCGGTAGCTATCCAGCACGAACAAGATGTCGGGATTTCGATCGGGGCTCCGGAAGTCCATGGCCGCCGAGGCCTCGGCACCCACCGCATCGGCACTGTTGTACTCATCCGGTACCTGCCGTTCGAGGGCGGTGTACGGGGTATTGTCGGGTTGGCCGGTGAACATGTCCCACAGGGGGGAGGCGCTGGCATCCGGCCGGCCCATCGGTGGCACCCCCAAGATCCGCTCGATGGTGGCGAAGATGGAGACGAAGGAGCTGTTGACATGGGAGACATATCCCCGGCGCGCCCAGGGGCTGATCACGGTGATGAAGGACCGATGGGTGTCCAGGTGATCGTAGCACCCCTGCGGGTCGTCCTCGACCAGGAATACCGCGCTGGTCGGCCAGTAGGCCGAATGGGACAGCGCCTCGATGAACAGCCCGACCGCGTAGTCGTTGTCAGACACCATCGACTCCGGGGTGAGCTCCCCCGCCCGGGTGCCCATCGTGTGGTCGTTGGGCAAGAGGATGAAGCTGAAGGTGGTCAACTCCCCGTTGTCGATCAGGTTGGACAGGTATCGCGCCCTCGATTCGTCGGTCACCGACAGGTTGAACAGCGGTCCGCCGGGATAGCCCCAGTCGGTGTACTCGATGGGCATGAGCCCGTTGTTGGCGACCGCGAACATCCCCACGATCTCGCCGAAGATGCGGATGGGGATGCCATGGTCCATCAGGTGGGTGAAAAAGTTGCCCGCCACCGGCGTGGCCGCGTCTTCCACCTGGAACCCCTCGAACCGCGAGAGCCGCTGGGCTTCGAGCCAGATCCGCTCCGCGAATTCGGTCAGATGGGTCGCGGTCAATAGCAGGTGGCCCATGTCCGAGTTCTCGACCTCGGTGTAGAAGTTATCCGAGAAGGCGAAGGTTCGGGCCAAAGCGTGCTGGTTGGGGGTGATCTCCTCCCCGTAGCGGACCAGGTCGGGATCGGCGTCCACGTCGATGTCGGTCAGGTCACCAAACACACAGTCGAAGGTCTTGTTCTCCTTGACGATCAAAAAGACGTACTCGATGGGCGAGCGTTGGCCGGCGCGGGTGGGGATGGGGAAGGTGCCTTCGCACTCGAAGGGGAACACCAGGGTTGGCCGGTTGTACTGCGTTACCACCGCCTGGGAAGTGGCCGACAGGTCTAGCTCGGCGAGATCCACCAGGGTCACGCTCCCGGTCATGGCCGACTTGGAGGAACGGCCCAGGCTGGGACCGGCGCCGAAGCCCTTGCCCTCGATGACGATCAGCATCGTCCCATCCGGGTGGATGGCGACCCCGGTCGGATACCAGGCGGTGGGAAAGGAGCCGATGAGCGTCATGCTCTCGGCGTTCAACACACTGACGGCATTGTCCGCACCACGCGTGGCATACAGGCGACCGCTGCCGGCATCGTAGGTGACGGCGTTGATATTGCTGTTGGGAAGCGTTTCCCCCTGGTCGTCCACCAGGTCGCGCTCGGCGATCACCACCTGGCTCACGATCGTGCGGCTCTGGGTATCGATGGTGGCGATCCGGTCGGTGCCGGAGACTGCAACCCATACCCGGTCCCCATCCGGGCTGCAAGCCATGCCGGCCGGGGATTGGCCGACCTCGATGCCGGTCTGGACCTCGCCCGACACCAGGTCCAGCACGGTCACCCGGTATCCCGCCAGGCTCGACAGGTAGAGCTCCTGGCGGCTCGGGATGTGCAACAGGTCCCAGACCGGCTCCTCCAGCGGGAATTGCCGGGTGACGGTCAAGGTGGCGGTGTCGATCTCCGCTACCACCGCGGGGAAGTACATCCCCACCCACAGCGTGGTTCCATCGGGCGACAGGGCGAGGCCGGAGGGAAATCCGATCAGATCGACGGTTCCAGCCTCCGTCAGGGTGCCGTCGGTGGCCATGTCGTAGATGTCGATCCGGACGTTGGCTCCACCAGAGGCGTAGACCCGATTTCCCGCGGCGGTGATGGCCAGACCGTAGGAGGCTTCACGGCGGTTGATGTTCTGCACTACCGTGGCCGACTCCAGGTCCACGACCACTAGCCGCCGGTCATCCGAGCTGGTGCTGGTCACCAGGGCGAATCGCCCATCGGGACTCAGCACCAGGTCGCTGGGAAATCCGTCGATCTCCAGGTTGGCGCCAGCCGGTGTCAGATCCCGGCCCCCTGGAGTCAGGGCGCTCCCCTGGCCGTCCGGTCCCGCCACCTGGAACGACTCGGGGGTCGGCTCGGGAACGCAGATCGGAAGCGGCTCCTCCTCGATGTCGGTCTGGGGGTCGGACTCGGCGTCAGGGCCGGTATCCGGTTCCGGATCGGCTTGGACGTCGCTGGCGACGTCCTCTGCTGGCTCCTCGGGCTCGCTCTCGTCGATCATGTCAACGGGAGCGATGTCCTGGAGATCCGGCGGCGGTTGGGAGGGCTCGTCGCTACGGCAGGCCACCAACCCCGTACCGGCGGCGAATAAGAAAACGACGAGCAACCTGGTCGGATTCAGTCTACTCATGGGGCCATATTCCCACGTTGTGCGAACGAGTCAACAGCCTCCATGCCGGGAAGGCTGCTTTGCCCAAGCCGTAAGACTTGGAAGCGCCGGGTGGTTGACCTTTGGAGATCGGAACGAAAAAAAGGGTTCCCTACGGGGGCGGCCCCCTGACCCCACCGACCCGTTTCTGCTTGACGAAACATTCGGGACACCGTAGTCCTTTCCTATCAACCGAGTGCTGAGGTGAAGAGATGGGAATCTACGTCCTGATGACCAAGCTGACCCCAGAGATCACACAGGATCTCCGCAATCGCCAGGGAATAGGGAAACAATGGATGAGCCGGGTGAAGAAGGCCTGCCCCGAGGTGAAGTGGCTCTCCCACTACGCCCTGCTCGGCCCCTACGACTTCATGGATATCTACGAGGCTCCCTCCAACGAGGTGGCCGCCAAGGTGTCCCTGATCACGCTCTCCTCGGGAGCCCTCCAGGCCGAAAGCTGGCCGGCCATCGAGTACGCCCAGTTCCTGAACCTGGTCCGCGAGACCGAAGGCGCCATCGCGGACTGATCACCGTCCAACTGCGGTCCTTCCAGAGAATCGGACCAGCCCGAACCACATTTCACAACGTAGCGGCGCTGCTTGCTGCGCCCCGATTTTGCTCTCTGGCCACCACCAACCCCACCATGCCGCCTTCCCCTTCGGCCATCTTGACCCCTACCCCCTCATCCGGTAAGGTAACCGCTGGTTACTAACCGCCGGTTACCTGTCGTCACCCGCACCGGGAGAGGGCCTCCTGTCGGAGGACCTGCTCATCACCGGCTGCCTGGCGACCGCGGAGGGACCTCTTGGTGGAGCACCTCGCACCCCGGAAGGCGCGCTCCAGGGAGCGGCGCACCGAGCTCTTGGATGCCGCCCGCCGCCTCTTCTTCGAGAACGGCTACCGGGGGACCACCATCGAGCAGATCGCCCGAGCCGCGGGCTACAGCAAGCGCACCGTCTACCTCGACTACCCGACCAAGGACGAGATCTTCATCACCCTGTGCATGGAGGGCGGCGATCTCCTGGAGAAACGCCTTGGGCAGATCCCCTTCGGGGAGCTGTCGGTCGAGCGGTGCATCGAACGGTTCATCGAAGTGTTCACCTCCTTTTCGCGCGAGCACCCGCAGTACTTCCGCATGATCTTCAGCGAGGCCACGCCAGCCATTCTGGCAGGTTGCTCCTCGGCGGTGCGGGAGCGCGCCGCCTTGTTGGAGCGGGACTGTTTGCTGGTCGTTGTGGGCCTGGTCGACCGGGCGGTGCGCGAGCGGATCATCGAGCCGGTGGATCCCTGGGAGACCGCCGGCATTCTGGTGGGCGCCGCCACCGGGATCGCGCTCCTGTCCATGGGTGGCAGCCAGACCATCTTCTCTTCGCAGGCTCTGGAATCGCTCATGAACAAGGCCTTGTGGACCTGCTGGCGGGGGCTTCGCGTTGCAGTCCCTGGCGGCCAAGCCACGGGTGATCCATGAGCGACGTCTCGACCGCCCTCCACCGCTTTCGGCCTCGGTCCTGTGCCCTCCACCCGCAGGTGCCATCTGCGCTGCAGGGGCTGCAGCGAGCACCCCTCCATCGGCCGGCGCTTCTCCGCCTGTCGGCAACGCCAGGTCTACCCCCATGGAGCTGTGCCAGGTCATCGGGGGTGATGCTGGTTCTGCTCCGCCTGTTGGCAACGCCAGGTCTTCCCCCATGGAGCTGCGCCAGATGGCCGGGGGTGATGCCGAATCTGCTCCGCCTATCGGTAACGCCAGGTCTACCCCCTGGTTCCGTCCCCGCAAGGGGGGTGCCATGACCAGGACGATCGCCACCTTTCGCCGTATCGCCCGAACCTTTGCGACTGGCGCGGAAGCGGGCCAGCAAACCGAGGGCAGGCGGGTGGTCGGCTATTTCTGTTTGTACACCCCTCCGGAGATCATCCTGGCTGCGGGCGCATCGCCTTTTCGACTGCACGCTGCCGGATCCGAGGACAGCTCCTCGGGCGACGCCTGGATGAGCGGCCGGATCTGCACCTTCGTGCGCCACGTGGCCAGCCTGGCGCTCGACGGCCGTCTGGATTTCCTGGGAGGCGTGGTCTGTGCCAACACCTGCGACCACGTGCGTCGGGCGACCGACCTCTTCGCCAAGAAGACCGGCATCCCTTTTGTAGGCTTCGTCTCTGTGCCCCGTAACCCCCGGGAGTCGCTGCTTCCCTACTATCGCCAGGAGCTGGCCAACCTCTACCAGGCGCTGTGCGCGCTGGACGGGATTTTACCCACCGACGAAGCCCTCCGCCAGGCCATCCGAACCCTCGAATCGGTACGGACCAGGCTGCGAACGGTACAGGGCTATCGAACTCGATCGGACCCCAGGATCTCCGGGGCCGACGCCTTTGCGGTCCATGTTGCCGCCCAGATTCTTCCTCCCCACGAGTTCTGCCGGCTCGCTGACGAGCTGCTGGCCGAGCTGGAAACGGCTCCACCTCTCCCTGTGCCCAGGGCCAGGCTGATGCTGCTTGGTGGCGAGCTCGACGACCCTGAATATATCGATGCCATCGAGAGCCAGGGGGCCCTGGTCGTAGACGATCTCCTCTGCTTCGGGGCGCGTTCGGCACCTTCGCCGATCGACGCTGATGCCGCCGATCCGCTCGATGCCATCGCTCGTGGCTACTTCTTTCGCCCCTCCTGCGCCCGGATGATCGGCGCCTTCGGTCAGCGGTACGATGAGCTGGCCCGTTCGATGCAGCGCTGCCAGGCTGACGGCGCCGTGTTCACAAGGCTGCTGTTCTGCGACCCCTGGGGGGCGGACGCCCATAACATCGCCGGTCGGATCAAGCGGGCGGCACACGCTACAACCATGGAGGCGTCTGGCGAAATCCCGGTAAAAAGAGCTGGCGTGAGGGTAGGAGATGCCGATGCGGTCAAGGCGGCAACAACTGGGACCATGAAGGTGCCCGGTCCCGGTGCGCCAACGGTCGGCGGAAAAGACGAGGTCGAGGCGGCTTTTCCGGCCCTCTTTCTCACCCGCGAGTATGGGATCGTGCCGACCGGTCAGCTCAAGACCCGAATCCAGGCTTTCATCGAGAAGATCGAGATCGCCCGCCTCCAGCGACGCGATGGAAATCGTCGAGTACTGACGGAGGGGGGTGTCGGGCAGAACCGGGAGGGGGAAGGTCCGAGGAGTGCCGGTGACAGTGCAATGCTCCCTTCCGCGAGCGGTGAACGGCTGTCCGACACAGCAGCCCCACGACCGGTAGAGAGAACAAAGGCCATTGAGACGGCGAGAAGCGCCGGACAGCCGTCCGAACGGTTCCGGCCGGCGCCCGGAGAAGGCAAACGGCGGGGGGAGCTGCCATGAGCACCGAGCCGGTCCTCGCGAAGCCGCAATGGCAGGAGCTGTTTTTGACCCTCCCCGTGCTGCGCCGGTTCTTCGAGGGAGACCCCGACTCGCTCGGCATGCACGCCCTGCTGCGCCAGGTGCAGGGGTATCTCGAGGCCCTCATGCGCCACGCGGATCGCCAGGATCCCGTCGTCTGGTACAACCTTGGCTTCAACGCCGAGCTGGTGCATGCCCTGGGCGATGTCTGTCCGGTGCCGATCGAGAGCCTGGGGGTGATGCACAACCTGGTGGGCGACATCAACCAATCGCTCGCGTTCATCGACATCGCCGAGGCGGCCGGTGTGCCCGCCGACTGCTGCTCTGCAGACAAGCTGGCGGTAGGCTCCATGCACCTGGATCTTCTTCTGCCGCCGACCTGCACCGTGGGGATCAACACCCCCTGCGATTCCCAGGTCATGGCCACCCAGGTGATGGCGGAGCTCGGCCGGGTGCCGTTCTTCCTGATCGACGTGCCCTACTACGACGATGAGCGCACCATACGATACGTCGCTGCCCAGCTTGACGAGCTGGTCGGTTTCCTGGAGCGGCACACGGGCCGGCGGCTCGACATCGATCGCCTTCGCGCCACCTGCGACCTGTCCAACCGCATGACCGAGGCCATCTGGGAGTGGCTCGAGTGGCGCAAGCGGACGCCGTTGACCCAGTCGAGCAAGCTGGTGGCCTTCACGCTCATCATGCAGATCCTGTTTGCCGGATCCACTGCCGGCGTGGATCTGGCGGAGAGCTTGTTGTGCGAGGCGCGCAACCGCTCCCTGCGCCAGGAACGGTTCTTCGAGGAGCGGGTCCGGGCCATCTGGTACCAGGATCCGGTGTGGACCGATATGCAGATCTACGACTGGTTCGAGAGAGACCTCGGCCTGACCGTACCGGTGGATGTGTTCGGTTTCTACGCCCAGGAAGGTCTCATCGACACCGCCACCTACGAGACGATGCTCTTCGGGCTGGCCAACAAGCTGGTGCGTTGCCACCCCATGGCGCGCCAGTTTCGAGGCAACATGGACATCTACATCCGCGACTTCCTGCACATGCACGAGGCCTGGAACGCGGACTGCGGCATCTTCGCGGGCCACATCGCCTGCAAGCACGCCTGGGGAGGGATCGGGCTGTTCCGCGAGGCCTGCCGACGAGCCGGAATTCCCCTGCTCGTCTTCGAGTTCGACATGTTCGACCCCCGGATCACCCCCTACGACGAGGTGTTCTACCAGGTCGAGCGGTTCGTGAACGAGGTGGTCCTGCCCCGCAAGCAGCGGGGTTGAGGAGAAGGAAGGGCTTGAACGGATCGATCAACAG
>JAFGEP010000049.1 GCA_016931535.1 Bradymonadales bacterium | reverse complement strand
CCGGGCCTAGCGGGCGGAGGGGGCGATCCTCCTCCCCCGAGGCGGAGCCCGGGGGAGGTGGCGGCGCAGCCGACGGAGGGGGCGATCCTAGCCCCTGGCCGCGCGATCACCGCCAGACCAGCTCGACCCGGCGGCATCTGGCCCAGCATTGCTCGGTGGATTGGTTGCAGACCGGGCGGCTTTCCCCGTATCCGATCACGTCGATCCGGTCCGGATCCACCCCCTGGCTCTCCAGGTAGCGTCGAACCTCTCGGGCGGTCCGTTGACTCACGGCATAGTTGTACTCGGTCGAACCCCGGGGATCGGTGTGGCCCTCGACCCGGATGCGGTCATCTGGCCACGCCTCCAGGCACAACAGGACCTGATCGAGCACGGGGACCTGGTGCGGACTGATGTAGGTGCTATCGAAGTCGGAGTAGAGGACCGGGAGCACTCTGTCCTGGCATGCGGCCTGGCACTGCCCTTCGCGGCAGACCTCGCCTGGAGGGCAGTCGGGCGAGATCGAGCAGCTTGTGGCCGATCCGAGCGTCGGGTCGATCTCCTCATCCGAGGGCCCCTCTTCCAGACCGGCCGCGGTCACCTCCTCTGCGCTTGCTGCCGCCTCCTGGCCCGATCCGGTGGCGGTTCCCTCCTGCGCGCCCGTCTCCAAGGCCTCCGCCGCGTCGGTTTCGGCCTCCTGCGCGCCCGTCTCCAAGGCCTCCGCCGCGTCGGTTTCGGCCTCCTGTGCGCCTGTCTCCAAGGCCTCCGCCGCGTCGGTTTCGGCCTCCTGTGCGCCTGTCTCCGGAGCCACGGTGGTGCCGGCTCCGGTGCCCTCACCCGTGCCGGCCGCCGTTTCCTCCTGCGGGGATCCCTCTTGTGGGGTGGAGGCTTCCTCGGGCGCGCCGGCATCGTCTTCGCCCGGTTGCTCGACTCCCGGGGAGGAATTTTCGGCTGGAGCCGTTTCTTCTCGGGATGGCTGTGCCAGAAGAGGCGTGGCGGATGCTGTCGAGAACAGGAACAGAGCGCTCAGAATCGGCAACAGGTTGTGTCGAGCCATGGTCTTCCTCCAGGAAGGGTACAACGCCGCACCATCGGGTTTTGGTCTGACCCCTGTCGAGAACCTACAAGGTCACGCTGGTCGTGAAAATGGTCCCCGAGATCTCACTCCCCCATTATGGAGCGGCCCCGGATAATGGGTCGGCCTGTCGCTACTCCCAGGGAAGCCGGATAGACGACCGCATCTGGGGGCTGCCGTACAAACTGAGCTGGGGCACTCCCCAGCTGGTGAAGACCCGCATGGGGGCCACGGTCCCCATGGCTCGCCAGATATCCTGGGCTACGGGGGTGAACGCTTTCTGGTGGTTGAAGAAGGCGAAATCGGCTCGTCCGGGATCCCACTCGTCGCGGATATCCCGGCGCAGCAGGCCCTCCTCCCGGTAGTAGTGCATGTCGTCGTAGTTGGCGTCGTGGGGAAAGACGCGGGTGTTCGGCGGTGCGATCTCGTCGAGATAGGCCAGGCCGATGCGGGTGTTGTCGCCCCAGAACTGGCCCAGCATATCCAGGTCTGCCCCTCCCCGCACCCCACCGATCAGCTCGTTGTAGTAAGAGGATCCGAACGGATGGATGTACAGGGTCGCATGGACCATGGGGGTGATCAGCACGACCAGGTAGAGGGCAAGCGCCAGGCTCCGGATGACCTTCCGATCGCCCCATCGCAGCCTGTGGGACAATCGCTCGAAAGCCCAGATCCCACCTAGGCCGCTGGAGACCGCCAGGTACGGCATCGCCTCCATCCAGTGCTTGGTGCCGCCAAAGACCGGTGTGCCGGGAGAGGCGATCAACGCGATAGGGAACACCAGGTTCAGGGCGACCAGAAACCCGGTGCCGCGGGGATCGAAGAGCGGCTCACCGGCGGATCCGCCTTTTTTCCCTCGCAACCAATCGCCTCCTAACGGGATTCCGCCCAGCGCCGCCGCCAGCAGGATCCCGACCGGCACCGTGACCAGCGTCATCACCAGCGGATAGGTGATGGGAAAGGGCGGGCGAACCAACGCCTCGCCAAAGTAGTACACGAAGTAGTGCTCGTGGCCGAGGTGCCGGTTGAAGTACCAGATGATGCGGTTGAAGGTGTCGAACCAGTGCCTGGGCCATCCCAGGTAGAAGATGATCGGGCCGAAAACGGCCATGGAGACAAAGGCCCGCGGGATGCGGGGTATCTTGATGCGTGTGCCCAGTCCTCGGCCGATCCGGCCGAACTCCCGCCGGCCTGCCCAGATCCAGTGCAGCAACAAAATGAGGGGGATGAAGAAGGCGTTGAGCTTGGTGATGAGCGCAAGACCCCAGAAGATCCCGGTCAGCCACACCCACAGCCGACTGTGGAGAGACTTCCAGTAGGCGTACACCACCAGGAAACGCAAGGCCACCATGGGAGCATCGAAACAGGCCAGGTGGCCGTGAAAGAAGAAGTGGGGTTGAAAACCGATGGCCGCCACGGCCAACAACGCCCCCGCCCGCGTCGCGAACGCCTCGACCACAAATAGAAACACCAGGGCCATCAACAGCGCCGAGAGTGCCTGGGCAGGCAGCCGCATGGCCGTGGAGGGGGACAGAAACTGATGCCGCTCGCTCAGGTAGTGCCCGCTCAGACCGAACAGGGTCTTCATCAGGACCGGATGCTCCGGGTTGTACCCCCAATGGCGATCGATGCTCTCCTGGGTGAAGCTGTCTTCGATCTGGCCCGCCTCGATATTGCGCTCCAGCTCGGCGAACCAGCCGTAGTAGTCCTTGGCGGCATGAAAGTAGTAGCCTTCATCCCTCGGGAAACCGATCTGGTTGGTCGACATCAACAGCGCCAGGTAGCCTGCGAACAGGAACAGGGCGATCAGGTAGTCGGCCAGTCGCAGCCGGCGCCGCCGATATTCGTCTGGAGCGATCATACGTCTCCGCGGGTCGAGCCGAGTCCACTGTCTACCCGATGGCATGCCCGGCTGTCCATAGTCGATCAACGCAACCGCTTGATCTGGCACCAGCTCCCGAGGCCCATGTAGGGGTTCCAAAGCGGACGCTCGAAAACAGCAGCCGATCTGCCAATGTATGAAATGATGTGTAGGTTTTACAACATATCATACAGTTGCTACCACCTTGAGCTGGAGGCATAGAACATGGTCGTGAGAACCACCATCACGATGAATGCCCAGCTGCTCGAGAAGTTGAGAGAGTTGGCGTCGCCGTCGCCGTCGCCGTCGCCGTCGCGGTAGCCGTCGCCGTCACCGTCGCCGTCGTCGTCGTCGTCGCGGTAGCCGTCGCCGTCACCGTCGCCGTCGTCGTCGTCGTCGCCGTTGGCGTGGGCGAACCCGTTTCGCCTTGGGCTCTTCCCATTGCCTCCATCGCCTGCTAGAAGTGCGGGCCGGCCCTGCAAGGCCAGGGCATCGGCAGGCTCGGCGAAGCTGTCCTGCCTGGCCCTCCGCGCGGTCGTGGGACCGCAGGGCGCTGTCGTCAACCGAGCCAGTGGAACCCGGTCACCCATGCTGCAGCTCGAACGCATATCGAAGGCCCACGCCACCCAGGTCATCCTCGACGGCGTGTCCCTGTTCATCAACCCCGACGACCGCATCGGCCTCACCGGACCCAACGGGACGGGCAAGACCACCCTCATCCGGATCATGGCCGACCAGGAGAAGGCGGACTCGGGCAACGTCGCCAAGAGCCGCGATCTCAGCATCGGCATGCTGCCCCAGGAGATCGTTCCCGGCAACAACCGCGCCATCATGGAGGAGATCCTCACCGATTTCCCCACCTACAAGCGGTACAAGGACCTCATCGACTTGGGCGTGGCCGGCGGGCACCACGAGGAGCTCTTGAAGCTGCAGGAGGAGCTCGAGCTCTTCCACGGCTTCGACCTCGAGGCGCGGGCCAGCGAGGTGTTGGCGGGCCTGGGCTTCGACGAGGCCCACCTTTCAAAGCGCATCGACGAGCTGAGCGGCGGCTACCGAATGCGGGTGTTCCTGGCCAAGCTTTTGCTCAAGGACTACGACCTCCTGCTGCTCGACGAGCCCACAAACCACCTGGACATGCAGTCCATCCTCTGGCTCGAGCAGTACCTCGGCCGCTTTCGGGGGGCGGTGGTCATCATTACCCACGACCGCTACTTCCTGAACCACTTCGCCACGCGCATCGCTCACCTGGAGCGGGCCCGCCTCTCGATCGTCAAGGGCAACTACGACGACTTCCTGGCCCAGATGGAGGCCGAGGAGGACTACCTGAGGCGCGAGCACGAGAAGCAGCAGAAGGAGATCAAGCACCTCCAGTCGTACATCGACAAGTACATCGGCCAGCCCAAGCGCTCGAAGATGGTCTCGAGCCGCAAGAAGATGCTGGAGCGCATCGAGGAGGTGAAGCTGCCCCCGCCTCCGGAGAAGCCCATCCGCATCTCGATGCCGCCCATCAAGCCGTCGGGCAAGGACGTCATCACCATCAGCGGCATGAGCAAGGCCTATCCGGCAACCCGCATCTACGACAAGGTGTCGTTGAATGTCTACCGCCAGGAGAAGATCGCCCTGGTGGGCCCCAACGGCTCGGGAAAGACCACTCTCCTCAAGATCATGGCGCGCGAGATCGAGCCCGACGAGGGCGAGGTGATCTACGGCTCCAACGTCAGCATGTTTTACTATACCCAGCACCAGCTCGAGAAGCTGGACCCCCAGAAGACCGTGTTCCAGGAGGCCTTCACCAGCTCGGGGAGCAACCCCGTCCAGACCATCCGGAACATCCTGGGAGCCTTCAAGTTCAGCGGCGACCTCGCGGACAAGATCGTCGGCACGCTGAGCGGCGGGGAGCGCGCCCGCGTCTCGCTCTGCAAAATGATCCTGTCGCTCCCCAACCTCCTGCTGCTCGACGAGCCTACCAACCACCTGGACATGGCCTCCAGGGAGGTGCTGGTCGACGCTCTGCAGCAGTTCGACGGCACCATCGTGTTCATCTCCCACGACCGCTACTTCATCGATCGGGTCGCCACCAAGGTGATCGAGGTCTACCAGGGGCGCCTGATGGAGTATGTCGGCAACTTCAGCGACTACCTGCCGCGCTCCCGATTCCTGGGGGCGAGGGCCAGGAGCGCCGATCGCATGGCCCCCAGGACCCGGCCGGGCGAGGGGTCGAGGGGGCGCGACGAGGCCTCGCGCCGGCGCGACAAGGAGCGAGAGCGCAAGCGGATGGAGGCCGAGGACCGCAACCGGCGGTACCGGGAGACGAAGGACTTCAGGGACAAGGTGAGTGTGCTGGAGTCCCGGATCGCCCGGCTGGAGGACGAGAAGATCCAGGTCTATGCCGAGCTCTCCCGCCCCGAGACCTACGAGAACCGCACCCGTTTCCTCGAGCGCACCAACCGCGTGAAGGCGGTCGAGCACGAGCTGAGCCGGCTCTACAAGGACTGGGAGCTCACCACCGCCAGGATCGAGGAGATCATGGGAGAGGAGGCCTGAGCCCTCTCGCTCCCCCAGGTGCGTGCTGAATCGGTTGCACCGATCACTGCTCGCCCCCGCCAGTGTCTGGACGTCGCCGCGGCCACGGTTTATTTTGAACCCCTCGCAAGACCGAACGGGGAGTGGTGATGGCAAAGAGGGAGCTTTGGGGCACGCGCATCGGTCTTATTCTGGCCATGGCGGGCAACGCCGTCGGGCTGGGCAACTTCCTTCGCTTCCCGGTGCAGGCGGCGCAGAACGGCGGCGGCGCCTTCATGATCCCCTACTTCGCCGCCTTCCTGCTGCTCGGCATCCCCCTGATGTGGGCCGAGTGGTCCATGGGCCGCCTGGGCGGCACCCGGAACCACGGGACCACGCCCTACATCTTCCACACCCTCTGGCGCAACCCCGCCACCAAGTACATCGGCGTGCTGGGCGTCGTCCTGCCTTTGGGCATCGCCATCTACTACGTCTGCATCGAATCCTGGACCATGGCCTTCGCCTATTTCTCGAGCGTCGAGCGCTACTGGGGCATCACCACCATCGAGCCCATGCGCGCGTTCCTCCAGAGCTTCCAGGGCGTGGGCTCTTCCGAGTACTTCGATGGCTTCGAGTGGGCCTACCTTTTCTTCGTCCTCACCATGGCCATCAACGCCTTCGTGCTCTTCAGGGGAGTTCGCTCGGGCATCGAGATCCTGGCCAAGGTCGCCATGCCCCTGCTCTTCCTGTTCGCCATCGGAGTGGCCATCCGCGTCGCCACGCTAGGCCTCATGGACACGCCTCCCCCCCATTCGATCGAAGGAGGCTTCGCCTTCATCTGGAACCCCGATCTCTCCCGCCTGGGTGAGTCCGGGATCTGGCTGGCGGCGGCGGGTCAGATCTTCTTCACCCTGTCCTTGGCCATGGGCTGCATCCAGGTCTACGCCTCCTACCTCAACGAGAAGGACGACCTGGTGATGACCGGCTTCACGACGGCCATCACCAACGAGTTCGTCGAGGTCGTCCTGGGGGCGTCCATCGCCATCCCCGTGGCCTTTGCCTTCTTTGGCGCCATCGGCACCCAGGAGATCGCCCAGGGTGGCTCCTTCAACCTGGGCTTTGCGGCCATGCCCGTGATCTTTCAGCAGATCCCGCTAGGCGCCTTCTTCGGCACCCTGTGGTTCGGGCTGCTCTTCTTTGCCGGCATCACCTCGTCGGTGGCGTTGATGACCCCGGCGATCGCCTTCCTCCAGGACGAGTTCGGGTGGAGCCGCAGAAAGGCGGTGGCCGTGGTCGTGGGTATCGTCTTCGCGGCGGCTCACCTTATCATCTTTGGCCTGGGCCATGGCACCCTCGACGAGATGGACTTCTGGTGTGGCACCTTCGGCCTGGCCCTCGGTGCCCTCATCGAGTCGGTGATGTTCTTCTGGATCTTCGGCATGGACAACGCCTGGCGGCAGCTCCACCTGGGCGCCGAGCGGCGCGTGCCCCGCTTCTTCTACCCCATCATGAAGGTTGTCACCCCCCTCTATTGCCTGGTGCTGTTTGCCGCCTGGGGGTACCAGAACGGCTGGGACGTCCTCACCATGAAGAACGTGGCCGAGGCCGATCGCCTCT
>JAFGEP010000048.1 GCA_016931535.1 Bradymonadales bacterium | reverse complement strand
CGGACCGTCTCCCCCACCCCCGGGGTGGCCGGGTCGGCGGCGATGGAGGCCACGAGCGGCCGTTGCCCGCCGCAGGCCTGCACCACGATGTCGGCGCTGACCGCCACCGAGGGGACCTCTCCGTTGTCGACCACCAGGATGACGGTGTAGGTGCCGGCGACGTCGGCGGTGAAGGAGGGGTTGATGAGGGCGGGGTTGTTGAGGGTGGCCTGGCTACCGGGGGGGATTCCCAGGAAGCCCCAGGCGAAGGCGATGGAGGCGCCCCCCGGGTCGTAGCTGTTGGAGCCGTCCAGCTCTACCACGTCGCCCACGAAGGCGGTGGCGGGGGCGTCGATCACCGCCACGGGGGGCTGGAGCTCATCGCTGCATCCGGCCAGCACCGCGAGCGCCAGCAAAGCGGTGGCCGCTCGGTAAAGCCAGCCCGTTCGGGTCGATCCGGCATGAGATTGATTTTGCATCGCTGCATTCCTTCGACGTTGGGAGGTCTGTGTCATGTCCACAACCGATGGTTGTATGGTCAGGGTTCACCCTGGGGTGTACGCTGTCAGATCCGGAAGATGTAGGCTGCCTCGAACACGATCTGGTGAAGCAGCAGGTCGGAGTACTCGTAGGAGAGCCAGTTGCCTTCGTAGGCCACGCCGACCTCGATGAAGTCTCCCGGGGTGAAGCGGAAGCCGCCGCCGAAGCGCATGCTGGCCAGCGGGAGGCCCACCAGGGAGTCGCCCACCTCGTCGATGGGGTCATCGAGGCTCAACAGGTTGAAGGTGTGATCGACGAAGGCCTGGAAGCCCAGGAGATCGACGATGGGGTACTCCAGCTGCAGGCCTGCGACACCGCCGGTGAAGTGGCGGTCGAAGCCGTCGTTGAGGAAGAAGATGTGGCGCCAGCCGGCGTAGGCCCAGAGGTCAACGGGGGTGAAGAACAGGGTGTTGAAGCCGCAGGTGGCGTTTCCCTCCAGGGAGTACTCGCGTCGTTCGACCACCGTGATCTGGCCGATCCGTCCGACTCCGATGGGCTGGAACTGGCGCTCGTAGGTGTTGAAGGCGAACTCGGCGGAGACCCGGGTGGTGTTCGCCGGGTACCAGACACCCTCGATGGCGCCCAACCCGATGGTGGACTGCTGATCCAGGTGATCCTCGGTGAAGCTGCCCCATCCTCCCCGGGCGAACAGCCAGATCTGCTGCTGGTGTGTGGGAGGGGGGGCCTGGGCCACCGCCTGGAGGCTGCTCCCGCCGGACTCCTGAGCCTGCGCGAGGGCAGGAGTGACGAGCAGGAGGGGTAGTACCAAAAGAAAAGAGAAACCAGGGATGATACGCTTGCTCTGTTTCCAACCAGCCATAGCCTGCCTCTCCGTTGCGGAGTCTAGCGTTTGACGAGAACTTGATTGCCAGCCTTGTGCGGCCCACATTCAAGCAGAGTTACCCATGCAAGTCCAGGGTGTAGCACGGGTGGGCCGAAATACGCCAGATCTTCGAACGGCAGGCTGAACGGTTTTTCGGGTGTCCGGGCAGGGCGAGGACGATGGATCGAACGCTCTTGCCAAATGGCCCTTGATCTGCACAATAGGTCTATCGTCAGGACTTTTCCAAGACCTTCCGGCAGATTCGTGCCACAAAGGGGTGACGTCGATGGGGACACAAAAACGGTTGTCAGTGTTGCTGACGGTGGGCCTGGTGACGATCTTAACGGGTACCGCCGTGGCTCAACAGTGGGATCCGAACCGTTACCTGGAGCTACTGGATGACGGGAACCGGATCTACGAGCGGGCACAGGAGCTGGGCCCAAATAACCCGCGTTACAACCAGATGGTGTACGACACGCTGGCCCTCAAGCAGGAGGCGCTGGAGATGCTGCGCCGCGCGGTCCTGGCTCGGGAGGTCCCCGAGTACCTGATGAACGACGCCCGGACCGACCTGTTCAACCTGAACGAGAACGTCATGTTCCTGCTGATGGAGATCGACCAGTGCGCCGCCGCCGAGCTGCTGCTGGACCGATCGGCCATGGACACCGAGATCCTGCCGGAGGGAGGGCTCGAGCACCTGGGGCGGTTGCGCGGAGACCTGGACGTCTGCTATGAGGGGGTGGCCTCTGCGGAGGCCGCCACCTGGGACATCGAGGAGTACCTCCAGATGATCGAGGAGGCCGAAACCTGGAGGGCCCAGGCCGATGCCGCCACCGAGCCGATCGCTCGCAATGCCGCCCTGTTCGAGAGCTCGCAAGATTACGGGCGGGCGCTCGACTACCTGCGGCAGGGGATGATGCACGGCCTGGTGGACGAGATCACGGGGCTGACTTCAGCCGATCTCTTCGATCTATATGAAACGCTCATCATGAACTTTCTGGAGATGAACCTGTGCCCCAGCGCCGAACGGCGGCTGGAGCAGGCGATCAGCGACTCCAACATGCTGGCCGAGGGGGATCCCGGACGGTTCGAGGCGTACCAACTGGACATCCAGGAGTGCTGGGACCGTGCCGCCCAGGGCATCGGTCCGGTGACACCTCAGCCCCGCCCGGGGGTCCAGCCGGGGGTGGCCCGCCAGCAGGCGCCTCCGCTGCCCGAGCGGATGGAGTACGGGATCGCCTCCTATGTCCTGCTGGGCGTCTGCGGGGTCTCGGCCATCACCGCGCTGGGGCTGGACCTGGCCACGGGCAGCGACCGCGACGAGCTGGAGACGCTGCGCGACCAGTGCAACGCCGGTAGTTGCGACTACGCCCGATCGCTGGAGCTTTCAGACGGCATCAACGATCGCAAGGCCCTCATCGGCGTCCTGTCGGGGGTCAGCGTGGTGACCGGGGTAGTGGGCCTGGTCATGCTGGTGCTCGACCTCACCGCCGAGCCGGCCTTGCCGGCGGCCACCGGCCAGGGACGTGGCGCCGGTCCGGAGGCCTTCCTCGGCTTCGACCAGGTGGGAGTTCGTTTTCGGTTCTAGTTGAGATCAGGGCAGGTCCCCCGGCCCCCTTTTCGGGGGTGGACAGGCCATTCACAAGATAAAGGAGCGCCCATGCGACAACTCAGTCCTGCACAACCGGCCGGCCGGAGCCTGCAGGCAGCGGGCCGATGGATTCTGGTCTGCCTGGCTGCCCTGCTCCTCTTCGTGTTCACCAGCGGCTGCACCCTCTTCTTCGACGCCGACCCCGGTCGGGCGCCAGCCCAGACCACCGGTGATACCGGCACCCCGGACGCCGGCGGGGAGTAGTCCTCTCTTTTCACCGGTCAGCCGCCCAACCTGGACCACCGATCCAGATCGTGAGCGAGATCGCCTGAGCGTGAGCGAGATCGCCTGAGCGTGAGCGGTGCGCCGGTCGAATCCCCTACCCTGCAGCCGCTCGTCGGCTTCGCCTACCGAGCCCTTCGGGCTCGGGCTCGCGCTGCAGGGCAGGTGCTT
>JAFGEP010000047.1 GCA_016931535.1 Bradymonadales bacterium | reverse complement strand
CGGCGCCGGATGCTGTCGCGAACGGTCGAAGGGCTGTTGCGGTCAGGGGGTGGGATGCGGAACAGATCGGAAAAGTGCAAGATATCAAATCGAAGTTCGCTTCAGGACTGTGCTGTGGCGAGGCGGCGAGGATTTTGTCAGCCGCCGCCGCTGTTGACAGCGGTGATCGCTTACTCTATCCTCTAAGTATCCTCCCCCGGTTGGGAGGAACCTAATCCGCCCAGCGTCCAGGCAACTGCATGCTGGGCTTTTTTTTGGCTTCTCATGGTGAATGTTCAGGTGCAGAGAGCCGCGTGCTTCTTCGATGGTAACAACTTCTACCACTCGCTCCATGAGCATGGGGTCGTGAATCTCGGACAGCTCCGCTACGATTGCATCTGCGCCAAGGTGGCCCAGAATCGCACGGTAGTGTACATGGGCTACTATGTGGGAAAGCTTGCTGCCGATGCGCCCCATTATGGAGATCAGCGTGCATTCTTTAGCAGATTGAGGAAGCAAGGACTCCGAATTGTAGAGGGTCGGATCGAGAAGCGCCCAGCGAAGGGTGAGCTCGTCGATTCCGTGAACAGCCTCTTGACGTGGTTGACCAAGCACATCAAGCCCAAGCTGGATCTGCCTCTTTACAACATTCTGCGTGAGCAGGTATCGAAGTTGGCGACCAGTCGTGTCTGGGTCGAGAAGGCCGTGGATGTCGAGGTGGCGGTCGACATGTTAGTAAAAGCGGTCCGGGATGAGTACGACGTCGCCTATCTTTTTTCGGCTGATGGCGACTACACACCAGCCGTTCGGGAGGTCAAGGCGCTCGGGAAGACTGTCTGTGCCGTCAGTCTGTCTCAAGGCCACCAGTTGGCGCAGGTTGTCGACACCTATATTCGCCTCCCTTCATCATGGTTCGATGACTGCTTGTGAGCTGATCTCCCCCACCACCCACTCCATCGACTCCAGGAACCCCTCCAGGGCCTCCTCCCTGGCCAGCACTCCGAACGGAATGCTCGGCCGCCGGGTGATGCAGTCGGCGGGCAGCCGCACCCCCGGGATCCGGTTGAGCCTGGCCACCAGATCGAGCCGTTTGCCCTCGTCGTCGAAGGGCGCCTTGTCCTTCATGTACTGGGTACTCGGCGATCAGTCGCTGTAGCAGCGCCTCGGACTCGTAGGGGTGCTCGGCCATCCTGAGCAGCTTCCCGGTATCCTGGAGCAGGTAGATGCCGCCTTTCATGGGGTTGGCTCCGTTCTTCGTGTACAGGCAAGATCACTGCACACCTACGCTGTCGTCAATCTGGTTACCGAACAGGAACTCGTTTCTTCAAGAGAAACCTCCGCAACGACAGACCCGGCGACACTTGGAGGTGGTTTGGCCCGAATCTCGCCAGGCTCTCTTCGTCTTGATTGACCTGTCCGCAGGCAGTAGTCTGTTGCCCATCCACCCGGCAGGAGGGCTTCCATTGACGAGCATGCGGCTCTCCGCAGGGGATCGCCGCAGGGTGGGAGGGCGGCTGGAAGCGGCGCCTTCGACCCACGGCCAGCAGAATCTCAGGAACCACCCATGACCGAGGGATCGTCACCCGTACCGGAGCAGGGACAGCTCGTCCAGGTCCGACACCGACACTACATCGTCCAGGACGTCTGGCCGGGTGCCGTCGAGCCCAGCCAGCCTCCCATGCACCGGGTGCGGCTGGAGGCCCTCGACGACGACCAGGTGGGTGAGACGCTCGACGTGATCTGGGAGCACGAGGTCAATTGCCGGGTTCACGACGCCCTGGGGCTTCCCAGGCCGGATGCCTGGGATCCGATGCCGCGCTTCGAGGCCTTCCTGCTCGCCTCTCGCTGGTCCCTGTCCTCGGTGCTGATGGGCCTGCCCCTCCAGGCCCCGTTCCGTGGCGCCATCCAGATCGAGGACTACCAGCTCGAGCCGGTGGTCCGGGCTCTGCGCATGCCCCGGGTGAACCTGCTCATCGCCGACGACGTGGGGCTCGGCAAGACCATCGAGGCCGGCATGGTGATGCAGGAGCTGCTCGCGCGCCAGCGAATCCGCCGGATCCTCGTGCTCTGCCCGGCTTCCCTTCAGAGGCAATGGGCCGAGGAGATGCTGACGAAGTTCGCTCTGCGCTTCGAGATCGTGGACCGGGACTACATCCAGAAGCTGCGCCGGGAGTACGGCATCCACGTCAATCCCTGGGCCAGCTACCCGCGCCTGATCACGTCGATGGACTTCCTCAAGCGCGAGGCGCCGCTCCAGAGCTTTCTGGCCTCCCTGCACAAGGAACGCGCCGGAGGGCTCAGGGATTGGGACCTGCTGGTCGTGGACGAGGCCCACAACGCGGCTCCCACGGGGCGAACCACCTATGTCCGGGACAGCGACCGTACGCACCTCTTGAGGCAGATCCTGGGTCACTTCGAGCACCGGCTGTTCCTGACGGCCACCCCCCACAACGGCTTCACCGAGTCCTTCACGGCCATGCTGGAGATGCTCGACCCTCTGCGCTTCTCGCGCGGCCCCACCGTCAACAAGGAGCAGCTCGCCGAGGTCATGGTCCGGCGACTCAAGGATGACATGGTGGACTCCCTGGGCCGCCGCCGGTTTCCCGTGCGCCACGTCGACCCGCTGCCCGCCGTGGTGCTGTCCCGGGAGGAGCGAAGGCTGCTCGATGGCCTGGACCAGTATATAGAGAAGCGTCTCCGGCGGTCCGGCAAGATGGACCGGCTCCCGGTCCAGTTCGCCCTGACCCTGCTCAAGAAGCGCTTGCTCTCCTCGCCACTGGCCTTCTACAGGTCGATCCAGGTCCACCGCTCCCACATCGAGACCGACCAGGAGGCGTCGGAGGAGGACGCCAGGGTCGTCCTGAACCTGAAGGAGCGCCTCGATGAGGACTTCTCCGACGACGAGGAGAAGGACCGCATCGAGGAGACCGCCCACGCCGAGGCTGCCGGCTTCTTCCAGGTGACGGGCGAGGAGATGGGCCTGGTCGTCGAGCTGGTGAACCTGGCCGGTCCCGCCGCCGAGAGGGAGGACTCCAAGTTCGCGGTGCTGCTCGACTTCATCGAGTCCCATCTCCTGTCGGACGGCCGATGGAACCAGGAACGGCTCCTCGTTTTCACCGAGTACAAGGACACGCTGACCTACCTGACCAGCATGCTACAGAAACGAGGTTGGGGGGAGCGGGTCCTGGTGCTGCACGGCGGTCCGGCCACCGAGCAGATCGCGACGGTCGCAGGCATGGCCGGCGAAGATACAACGGGCATTACCCGGGACGGGCGGGTCGAACCAGAGCAGATCACGACACCCTCTCGGGTTCCGGGCGCCGAGAATGATGCCACAGGCACCGTCCGGGGCAGGTGGGTCG
>JAFGEP010000046.1 GCA_016931535.1 Bradymonadales bacterium | reverse complement strand
TGGCCCGCCGAGCCCCTCTAGACGCCGGTTTTGGGGACAGAACCAGGTGGAGACGATTCATCTGGTGCCACTTCTGTCCCGAGGTGGCTGCTATCACCTGCCTAACTCAGATCCATCCCCACCGGAATCATGATCCATCTGGCCGGTGCTCGGACGATACCTTTTTCATCCAGTAGAGATCCACAGGACAGTTCGGGGTTGGTGAAGCTGAACCTTTGCTGGCAGTCGGCGGTCGGATCCTGTGGTGATGCCGTCAAGATGAACCACAGAGATGTGGTTGATCCTGAGGGCGAAGCCCTGGGACCATGAGCAGTACCTGGATTGCACCCTGAAGGGGTGCCACATGCCAGGCTGACAAACGCTCCGAGACCGAGAGCGTACCAAGGATAAAAGAAGCGGATTCGCGGCTGTCAGTTTCGTGTGGAAGGATATCGATGCGGTAGGTCCATGATCAACGCAGGCCGGTCACCCCCCATGGCCCTCCCTCAACTCGCGGCGTCTGCTCGCTCGTTCCACAGGTGATCGCGCGTCTCGGCCACGATCACCGAGGAGAGGGCGATCAGGGAGATGAGGTTGGGGACGGCCATCAGCCCGTTGGCGATGTCGGCGAAGGACCAGACCACCGGCACGGAGACCACCGATCCGAGCATGACGGCGATCACCCACAACCAGCGGTAGGGCAAGACGACGCGGGTGCCGAACAGGTACTCCGCCGCCTTCTCTCCGTAGTACTCCCAGCCCAGGATGGTGGAGAAGACGAAGGTCAAGAGCCCGAAGGTGAGCACGGCGGGTCCGATGGCCGGGATGTGGGCAAAGGCGCTCTTGGTCAGGGCAGCGCCGGTCAGGCCCTGCTGCCAGTCGCCGGAGTTGACCACCACCATGCCGGTGATGGCGCAGACCACCACCGTATCCCAGAAGGTCCCGGTGGAGGAGACCAGCGCCTGGCGCACCGGGTTTCTGGTCTGGGCGGCGGCGGCCACGATGGGTGCGCTGCCCAGGCCGGACTCGTTGGAGAAGAGCCCCCGGGCGATGCCGAACCGGATCACCTCCTTCATGCCGGCGCCCAGAAAACCGCCGACGGCGGCATGTCCGGAAAAGGCGCTCTTGCCGATCAACACGATGGTGTCAGGCAGGGTTCGCCAGCCGATGGCCAGGATGATCAGGCAGCCGAGCACGTAGATGATGGCCATGGAGGGGATCAGCTTTTCGCATACGCGAGCGATGGACTTGATCCCGCCCAGGATGACCACGGCGGTACAGAGGGCCAGCACGGCGCCGGTCGCCCAGGGGGTGAGATGGAACGTCTCCTGGACCATGGTGGAGATGGAGTTGGCCTGCACCATGTTTCCGATGCCGAAGGCAGCCACCGCCGTGAGCGCGGCGAAGATCATCCCCAGCCAGCGGGCCTTCATCCCGCGCTCCAGGACGTACATCGGGCCGCCCGCCATCATGCCCTGGGGGTTGGTGATGCGGTACTTCACCGAGAGGACCGCCTCGGAGTACTTGGTGGAGATGCCGAACACGCCGGTCAGCCACATCCACAGGACCGCGCCGGGACCGCCGGCGGCGACCGCGGTGGCCACCCCGACGATGTTGCCGGTGCCGATGGTGGCGGCCAGGGCGGTGGTGAGCGCGGCGAAGTGGCTGACGTCGCCCTCTCCCTCCTTGGTGCGCTGGAACGACAGCTTGATGGCCCGCCCGATGAAGCGCTGGACGAACCGCAATCGGACGGTGAGAAACAGGTGGGTGCCGAACAGCAGGATGAGCAAGGGGTATCCCCAGACCCATCCGCTGACCCGATCGAGCAACGTCTCGACAGCTTCCATGCGGAAAACCCCCGCGAACGACAACGGCTCGGCAGTGTTGCAGGGGGTGGGCCGAACGTCAACATCCCTCGAGCCTGTTGTCACCGCCGATCCTGCCGTACTATGGCCCAGGTCACCTGGAACGGACGAGGAGGAAGGGGATGGAAAACGAGGAGGGCAAGCGAGGCGATGCCGGCCGGGAGATCCTGGCACCTCAGTGGCAGCGGTACGGGGAAGCCCACCACCGCCACATGGGCCTTCGGGAGGGCCATCCTTTGCGGTCCATCGAGTTTGCCGCCAACTTTGCGCGGCGGTTGCCGCCCCCCCCTGCGCGCATCCTCGACCTGGGCTGCGGCCTGGGCTGGACCCTCAGCGAGCTGTCCCGGTTGGGGTACGAGGATCTCTGCGGGTGGGATATCTCGGCGGACTGCATCGAGGAGGCGACGCGGCGCGGAGTGCCGGCCGTTCTACGCCATGTCGATGGGCTCGTCGAGCTGGAGAAGACCGGGGCGGACCAGTTCGATGCGGTGCTGGCCAAGGACCTGCTGGAGCACCTGGAGTACGGCCAGGTGCTGCCCTTTTTGGAGGGGGTGTTTCGCGTGCTGAAACCCGGAGGGCTGTTTTTGGCGAGGCTGCCGAACATGGCCAACCCCTTTGCCTGCTTTCTGCGCTACGACGACTTCACCCACCGGGTGGGCTTCACCGAGAACTCGCTCAGGCAGGTGCTCGTGCTGAGCGGTTTTGACCGCGAGCGGATCCGCATCGCCAACGACCGCCTCCCCGGCTGGTCTCTGCTGCGCCACGGCCTGATCCGCACCTTTTTGCGCGAGAAGGTCACCGGACCGCTCACCCGCCTGGTGTTGAAGGTGATGCTGGAGAGTCAGCGGAAAGGAAGCTCACGCGTGGGGACTCTTCGCCTGATCGTTGCGGCCGAGAAGGGGTAGGCCGCTGGCGGTCACCCGGCCACGACGACCCGTGCCGGTCGGAGTAGCTCGCCGTCTGCGAACCGATAGCCGGTCCGGTCGGTCTGGACGATGGTCCCCTTTGGATGGCCCGGCACCGACACGGCGGCGATCGCCTCGTGCAGGCGAGGGTCGAAGGGTTGTCCATCGGTCTCCATCCGGGTGATCCCCTGCTTTTCCAAGACCTGGAGCATCTGGCGGTAGATGGCCTCGAACCCCTGGTACCAGGGGCTGTTTCGGTCCTGGCTGCTCCGAAGGGCCCGCTCGGTGCTGTCCAGCACCTCGAGCCAGGCCTCCAGCGTTCGGGCCTGCTCTCGACGCCTCATCGCTTCTTCATCGCGCTGGACCCGTTTCCGGTAGTTTTCAAAGTCGGCGGAGATTCGGATGAAGCGCTCTTTCCAGTCCGGCTCGGCGCTCTGGTCGGCGCTGGGTCGTAGGCCCTCTGGCCTGCCGGCGGGGCTGCTCTTTGTCTGGGCTGGCGGTTGTCGCCCCTGGGTGCCCGCTGCTTGGCTGTCGAAGCCGGTCTCTGCCTGGGCTGACGGTTGTGCCCCCATCGCGCCCGCCTTCTGGTTGGCGAACCCAGCCTTCGCCTGGGCTGGCGGCTGTCGCCCCTGGGTGCCCGCTGCTTGGCTGTCGAAGCCGCTCTCTGTCTGGGCTGACGGTTGTGCCCCCATCGCCTCCTCCGTCTGGCTGGGAAACCCGGTCGCTGCCAGGTGCTCGGGTCCACCGGCAGTGGGCCCAGACGCTGGCTGGCTTTCCGCACCTGCCCTTGCGGTTGCTCCATGGACCGAAGCGTCGGCTGGATGGGTCTGGCCTTCCACCTGGTCAGGCTCATCGGCGGCTGTCTGGGAACCGTCCACTGGCGGCAAGCTGGGCTCGCCCGTCGATTGGTTGATGGCGGACCCTGGCAATCCGTTTCGAACCGGGATTCTCATGACTTCCTTCCTCGCTATCTGATCTGTCGTCCTTGGGCTCATGCCCCCACCACAGGGGGAAACCTAGACGCCGATGAGGGAGTTTCAACCCATCTTTGGGGGAGACGAGAGAGCCGGGTCTCGATTCAAAACGGTGTGAACTCGAAGGGGATGTCGGAATCGCCCGGTTCTTCCTCCGGCATGGTCATGGCCGCCGGCTGGCGCTGCGGCCTCCGGGGCAGGATCGTGATCCAATCCTCTTCTTCGGATATTTCCAGCCCCAGGATGGGGATATGCGGAGGCGGCCTTGGCGCCGGTTCGGCGCCCGGCGGAAGTGGCACGAGCTCGGCGCGGATCCGCTGGCGACCTCCGGGAGACAACAGGAGGCTGTGCTCGAACAGCGCATATCCCGGCTGGTGGATCCGCAGATCCCAGGAGGCGGGTGAGATCTCCAGGACGACCGGCCGATCCTGGCGGGTGCGGCCGACTGTCTCGCCGTCCACGTTGATCTCGGCGCCCTCCACGTTGCAGAGGATCTCCAGGACCGCGTTCTCCTGGTCCAGGATGACCTCGCCGATCTGCTTGATCTCCCCCGGTCGGATGCGAATACGGGCGCTCCAATCCTCGCAGCCCGGTGCCCGCAAGGTGATGACGTGGATCCCCGCCTCGACGTCGACCAGGCCGGGAACCGTACCCGAGGGAGCTCCGTCGATGGTCAGCGCGACCGGCGAGGGGGTCACGTCGAGGATCTGGAGGGTGCCGCTCTGCCTGGCCAGGTCGGGTATTCCGGTGGCGCTGCTCCCCGTGACCCAGCGGACTGCGCCCGAGAGGGTATCCGGAGCCTGGATGGCCAGAAAAGCGAGCGCCAGCTCGGCACAGGCGTCGAGCGCGGCCAGCACGCCGTCGGTCTCCCCTTCCCACAGCATGTGGTTGCGCCAGACGATGGCATACTGGGCGGGGCTCATGGCGACCGCATCGAAAAGCCAGCCCCTGCGGGTCAACTCCCCGGAGAAGACCAGGACCAGGTCCACCTCCAGCTGGACCGAGACCAGGTCGCAACCCTGCGTGAAGACCGGCGTGGCCCCGTCCTGCACACACTCCCGGACCATCTCGGCCACCTCGGGCGTGCTGCGTTCCTGGTATCTTCCGGTCTGCGTCAGCACCGATGCGAAGCTGGCGGCGCATCGATCGACTGCCGCCCGTTCCGGCGCCGGTCCACCGGGTGGTAGACAGTAGAAAACCTCCGGGACGGGGGAATACCGCTGCGCAAGCGCTTGCTGGGACAGGAAGAGCACCAATCCAAGTGCGGTCAACGAGGTGATTTTCATGATGCCAATGTAGACCAAAACCGGCCGTCTGGGTAGAAGAGGAGGGGACGGCAGAGAGGATCACAGGAGCCGCAATCGACAAGACCAGTGAAACGCCAGGTGCGACAGGGTCGACAGGACACAAGGAGGCCAGGAGTCCCCCACCAATGGCCCCTTCGCCCGCCGATTGCGGAAGGGGGGACAGGGGTGAGGGAACCCAGGATGCCGGAGATGACCGGAACACAACGAAAAAAGTCGTGGTTGGCTGCGGCAGTGCTGGGATTTCTCCTGGCCGGCATGCTGGCTTTCGGGCAGGGATCACCCGATCTTCTGGGCGCGGGGGACGGCACGGGGGACGGTGTAGAGAGCACAACCACACCGATCGGCCAGGATGCGGAGGAATTGGAGGAAGCGGATCGGCCCCTGGCTCCCTCCGCAGAGAGCCCGCTACCGGAGGGATCGGGCTGGCAAGGGGAGGTCCGCCCGGAGGGTCCTCTGCGGATCGCGGTCATCTCCGATCTCAACGAGCGCTACGGAGACCAGTTCCATCGAGAGACGGTGCATGCCGCCGTCGGGAGCCTGAACGACCTGTCGCCGGACCTGGTGATCATCCTGGGGGACATGGTGGCGGGCCAGCGGGTCGGTCTGGACTACTTGGGCATGTGGGCTGCCTTTCACGCCGCCGTGACCGAGCCGTTGAGCCGCTTTCCGTTGGCGGTCCTGCCCGGCAACCACGACGCCTCGAGCTACTCCCGCTACGCCCAGGAGCGGCAGATCTACCGGGACCAGTGGCTGAGCAGGCCCGTTCCCTGGGATCATCCGGGCATCGAGGTGGTGGATGGGCAGGCCTATCCCTTCCGGTACTCCTTCACCCTGGGACCGGTGTTGATCCTGGCGCTGGACACCACCCATCGGAACTCCCTGGACGACGACGGCCAGATCGAATGGCTCGAGGAACAGCTGACATCCGAGGCGGCCGGCCTCCATCCGGTGCGCATCCTGGCGGCTCACTTACCCCTCTATCCCTTCGCCCAGGGGCGTCACGAGGACTACCTGCTGGCCGATCCGGACCTCCGGCGGCGGATCGAGGCTTTGCTGGCGGATCACCCGGTCAGCCTGGTCATCAGCGGCCACCACCACGCCTATTTTCCCGGGGTTGCCGTGGACACCGGGATCCGGATGCTGGGCATGGGCTGCCTCGGCGGTGGCCCGCGGGTGCTGTTGGGGGATGACCGGCAGATAGCGGATACCGATGATCCCACCGAGCGGAGCTTCACGCTGATCGAGGTGGCGCAGGATCGCATTCTCACCGTCGAGGCCTACCGGGGGCCTGGCTTCGGTCCCACGGACCGCGTCTGGCGCAGCTCCCTGCCGGAGCGGGTGGGCCTGGAAACCATGCTCATCCAGCGGGACGATCTCCGCTGAGCCTCTGGATGACAAAACGTGGTGACCGGGTGAGGGCCTTCTGTCGCCCCTCCGGGGCTAGCCTTTTGGCTCTCCTCTCGTACCCCGGGCTAAAGCCCGGGGCTACCTTCTTGCCGCCCCTGCCGGGGCGGCCCACCCTTCACCTATCCTGACTGGTCTGGATCAAATCCGCTTTGGCTCTGGGCGTCCATCCGGTATCGACGCCACCAAGGGGATTCCCTTCCAATCTCGCCCAGTGAACCGAGGCTCGAGCGCCCCGTCAGGGGCGCAACCGTTGTAGCCCCGGGCGTAAGCCCGGGGTAGGCGGCATTCATGCAGAACAAGCCCCGTAAGGGGCGACACCCAACACCAGCTTTTTTTCGGAAGGATTCGCCCTTGTCGGTTGCCGTGACCCGAGATGTGACCAGGAGTCAAGCCCCAGGAAAGGGCCGGTTGCTCCGGGTGAGGGTCGAAGGTAGACTGCCTTTCCGGGCGCCTGAGCAGATGCTGATCGACCGGGAGGTTCGAGGAATGAGGCGTGCTCTTGTGATTCCAGCTCTTGCCGGCATCCTGTGGTGCTGGGGTTGCGGTTCGGATACCACCGGGACCAGCCGGGAAGATGTCGTCCATCTCGATGCGGCGACCGACATGGGGGAGATGTCCGAGATGCCCCGTCCGCCCGACCTGCTGGAGGAAGACCAGGAGGAGGAGGATGGATCCGGCGATCTGGCGGACGACCCAGGCGGTGATCCGGCTGTCGATCTGGTCGAGATCGACCAGGGACCGGATGCCGCGGACGGTTGGGCGGATCCGGTGGAGGAGGTGCTGGAGGATCCGGCCGACGAGGAGATCACCCTCCCTGCTTGCCCATCTGCAGAGGATCTGCTGGAGCCCGCGGTCGGCGGTACCCTGTACCGCGACCAGGATGAAAGCTCCGACTCGCTGTATGCCCAGACCATCACGGCGGGTGTCGACGAACCGCTGGCGGAGGTGACCGTCACCCTGGTCTCGGCAGAGGAGGAACGGTCGACGGAGAGCTGCCCCGACGGAGCGTTCTCCTTCGGGGAGGTGGCCGAGGGGATCCACCTGCTCGATGTACGGCTGGAGGACGGCTCGGTCTGCACGAGCACCAACAGCCCCATCCGTTTTCCAGAGGCGGTACGGGAAGGCCAGGTCACCATCGTGACCTTCGGCGACAGCATCCCCTGCTTCGGGGCCACCCCGACCTTTCCCGAGCACCTGGCGACCCTGGTCGGCACCCTGGCCGAGGTGGACAACGTCAACGTGGCGGTGGCAGGAACCATGACCGTCGATTGGATGCCAGGGAGCAACCGGTTCGAGAATAGACTGGAACCCGAGCTCGACCAGGCCGATGTGGTGGTCATGTCACTAGGGGGCAACGACCTCCAGATCTACTTCGACGGGGTGGATCTCAGCGATCCCCAGGCGGTGCTGCAGGCGGTCGCCGGGTTTCCCGCCTATCAGCGACAGATCGAGGCCAACCTGGTGACCATCATCGAGGAGATCCAGGCCCTGGCCCCGGCGGCAGACGTCGTGTACGTGATGTACCCCAACTTCGCCCACTCCTCGGTCTGGGCAGAGTATGCCGGCGAGTATATCGACCTGGTGATCTCCTACGTGGACCGCGCGCTGAACGATCTGCGCGCAAACATGAGCGCCGTCGAGGACATTGTCCTGGCCGACCTCTACGCGGCGACGGCCGGTCTGAACCTGGACACCTACCTGTTGGATGGCATCCACCTGAGCGCCGCCGGGACGCTTTTCTGGGCGCGGGAGGTATTCCTGGCGCTGGGCGGCGTCATGGTGGGCGACGAATCGCTGGGTCTTTCTCGGCTGTTCGGCTACGGGCCGATCGATAGCCCGTAGTAGCTGCGGCGGGGACCGATCGGAATGGTTCCAGGCCAGCCGTCGCGATGCATCAAGGCTTTCGGTGCGCCGGAGGGGGACGCCAAGCCCCAGTGAACGGTTGCCCCAGCACCCGCCATGAGGTGGCGGTATCTAGCGGACTATAGGAAATCCCAGGCGCCGCAGAGCATGATCAGCCGATCCGTGGTCTGGCTCGGCGGCGACCCTCGGTCTGCGGTGAGCTGGTTGGCTCACTCCGCAGAGAACACGAAGGGGTAGTTCACGGTCACGATCCCTGGGGGGTCGGGCTTGGGGAAATGAAGCTGGCCGACCTGCTGCATGATGCACTGGTGCAGGGCCGCGTTGGGGATGGTGGATTCGGTGATCTGGGAGGAGGTTACCTGGCCATCCGGGTCGATGAAGAATCGGAGGGCCAGACGTCCCTGCAGGCTCGGGTCGGTCTGGCGAGCCTGCTGGTAGCACTGGTTGAATTCAGGGCGGTTTCCCAACATCACGCGGAGAATGCTCTCGCGGCTGAGGCTGCCCTCCGGGGGTTGGGTTGGCGGAGGCGTCTGCTGCTCGACCGCCATCTGGGGGGCTGCAGATTCGCCCTGGATCTGGGTGACCTCGAAGGCGATCTCCTGGCCGGCAGCCGGCTGTGGTCCGGGTGGAACCAGAGCGGGCGGTTGCTGCCCAGTGGCCGTTGGCAGGACCAGAGCCAGCTGTTGTTGTGCCGCTGCCTGTGCCTGGGCGGCTTGGAGCTGTGCCTGGTTGGCCTGGAGCTGGGCGTCGGTCTGTGCCTGGTTGGCCTGGAGCTGTGCCTGGGCGGCCTGGAGCTGGGCGTCGGTCTGTGCCTGGTTGGCCTGGAGCTGAGCCTGGGCGGCCTGGAGCTGGGCGGCCTGGAGCTGAGCCTGGGCGGCCTGGAGCTGGGCGTCGGT
>JAFGEP010000006.1 GCA_016931535.1 Bradymonadales bacterium | reverse complement strand
CCGAGACCCCCAGCGGCCAGCCCGAGCGGGTGGAGGTGCAGCTGTGCGTGGGGCGCTGATCGGGCGGTCGGATCTGGCGCAAGCTTCAGGAGCGGGGGAGGGCTGGCAGGCCTGTGGGATGATTCACAGCAAGGGGTAGTTACGCTCTATTCTGCGGATCAGACAGGCCAGGGAAGCCAGGTGAGCACTGAACCGGACTGCTACCCGGGTTGGGAGGCAGCCAGCTCTTCCACCTGCCGGAAAAGATCGATCAGAAGAGCGGGGTCGAAAGGATGGGCCGCGTGACGCTCCCGTAGACGATGAAGCAGGCTCAGCAAGGCCGGATAGCCGCAGGTCATCCGGGCTTCGCAAGCGGGGCAGTCGAAACAGCGGGGGAACGGGATCTGGTCGAAGGCCGCCACCGGATCGGAGCAGTCGCCAAGAACCTCGTCCGCCAGCTCGGCCCCGTGCAGCAACGTCAGGGTTTCAGACAGCGCAGGCTTCGCAACGCCCGTCGCCCGCAGCCGGAGGAGATCATACACGCAGCGGTAGTAGCGCAGCTCCTCGTCCTGCCCCTCTTCGACGCTTTGCAGGTAGCGCTCCATCCAGCGCATCGCCCGGTCCGGGCGATCCGTCCGCAAGTAGAGCAGGACCATCAACAGCTCGGTGGTGAGGTAGTGGAGCGTCTCCAGGCCGTGAGGTGGCAACCAGTCTCCCGGTGAGAACGGCTGCATGGCCACGTGCCGCACGTCCTGTTCGATCGCCTCTGCCAGCTGCGCGACCGCCTCCTCCCTCGCCGCCGGTAGATTGCACAGGGTGCCGACGGTCCGCAGCAGCTCGAGCCGTGCCACCAGCCCTTCCCGATCGAAGACCCAGTCGGTCTCCGACATCCCTGGAACGAAGAGCTGATAGCTCGGAAACCCCAAGAAGGAGCAGTCCCGAACCAGCAGGTCGCGGTCGAGCTGGCGGAGCTTGGCCAGAAGAAAGGCGAGGTCCTCTCGATCGCTGCGGGAGACCGGGTGCTCGAACCCCTCGAACCGGTAGCTGGGGGTCGGCGCAAAAAGCGAGGAGGGTAGCAGCCCGGTGCCCGCCTGGACGGTACTGGCGTGCTGGCGTTGCCTGACCTGGGACGAGGTCTGGCCGTCGGTGGGAGCGAATGGGTCGGCGCCGGCGATCAGCGGCCTGTTCTTCAGCTTGGGGTCTCCCTGGTAGATCTCGGTGAGGCACCGCTCGAGCGCCGTGATCGGGCAGGGGTCGGCGCCCACGTGGAAGACGTACTTGCCATGCGCCCGATCCAGAATCAGCGCTCCGACCACCGGCAATCCAAGCCCCAGGCTGCAATCCTTGACCATCACCACCCGATCGTCGATGCCCTCGATCCGCTGGACCAACTCGTATGCGAGGGTCCCCTCGAACAGCTCCAGCGGGATGGTGGGGGGCGTGAGGTCATCCCGGTACAAAACCAGCAAAAACCAGCGCTCGAATATCTCGCTCAGGCCATGAACCAGCGCTTCTTCAGGGGTATTGCCCGCGCACATCCCGTTGGTGGTGACGCACAGCCAGACCAGCTCGGAGGGCACGAAAACCACCTGTCCGCTGGCGGCCTCCAGAAAGGGGGTGCATGGCACCGATCCCTCGGGGTAGAGGCGTCTGAGCAGCGCTTCCGTTCCCCGGATGTCGGCGATGCCCAGCATGCGAGCCAGGTGGGTAGAGCAACGGGTGAGCAGCTCTTCCACCGTTACCATGCTATCCCCGGGATCGAACAGAAACTCCTGGACAAGGCCGCGCCGGGCGAGCTCATCAAGCGCCTGGGCCGGAGCCCGGTGATGGATCGGGGCCTGGCGGGTGGCGATCTGCTGGAGGCGAGGGGGGCAGAAGACCTGGTTCTGCATCCGCTCCATCAGCTCGGCATAGGCGCTGGCCAGGGCATATCGGGCGGTCACCCCCTTGCCGTTGGTCCCGAGCGGCGCAAGGGAGAGCTGCTCATCGCCCAGAAGCAGGCGACAGCTATGGAGACCTTCGGCCAGGTGCTGGCGATGGTGCTCGATCACGAACAGGTCGAGATCGTGCAGGATCTCCCGGATCCTCCGGATGGTATCGAGGGGAGCCGCGGCCTTGAAAGGCTTTTGGAGGATCGGCCGTGGC
This sequence comes from Bradymonadales bacterium, assembly GCA_016931535.1. GTDB lineage: Bacteria > Myxococcota_A > Bradymonadia > JAFGEP01 > JAFGEP01 > JAFGEP01. The sequence continues at coordinate 10,996 of JAFGEP010000006.1, read as the reverse complement.
GTGGACATGCGGATCGGCTGTCGATTGGTCGGTCAGGCGCCTCTGGTGCTTACTTGGATAGACCCTCTCCGATCTTGATGTGCTCTTGAACGGTCTTCGCACCAGACTTGATATTGGTCTTCACATTCTTCAGCTTCATGGTTCATTCTCCTTCAAGCAACAAGCCAGTTCAGCTCACTTCTGAAGCACGATGCCAATCGGACGACTTTCCATTGCCGGCTCCCATACCGCATCGCGATGCCGTGCGCAACACTCTTTTTGAGGAATTTCGCAATGCGGCACCATCAAAGGCTCTTCTTCGCCGCCTCCCTCGGCGATCCGCCATGTAGGTCCAGCTCTGGCGAACTCCGGGCGGCACCCCTTCGGTTTTCCGGCTGCAGCCCCAACTGGCGAATCGGTCCGCTCAGCCGTCGAGCCTCTTGGGTCCGCACCGCGGATGGTCAATCGTTGCCACTCCGGTCATTTCGAAGGCGTTCACCCAGACCATGTGGCGGGGCACCAGTCAACCGACCTCTCGCTGTCAAGCCGGGTTCCGCCAGGTGCGGGCGAGATCCAGCCCTGTCTCTAGAGCCGTCCCATCTTCACCCCTGCCGCCACCGCTGCCTCCGATAGCCAGAAACGGAACAGATCGGCCACCCGGTTGGACTGCTTGACCAGCTCCGCTCCCTCCAGCGCGGCCAGCTGAGGCTCCTGCTCCTTGAGCGCGGCGATGGTCTCCACCAGGTTATCGGCAGCCAAGAGGGCGACCCGGGCAGAGGTGCGCTCCACCTGAGCCATCCACAGGTCGAACGATACAGCGGGGCCAGCGGCGTACCGCTGGGCCGCCTCCTCTAACGGCCGCCTGGCCCGCCGCGGGATAGCGCGTGAGAGGCGTCTCTGGAACTCATCGAGCTTCTGCTCTCCGGCGGCTGACGTCCGGAAGCGGGAATCCACCAGTCGGGCGGCCGCGGCCAGATAGGTCTCCAGCTCGATGGCCGACAGGGTCCACAACGGGTGCAGGCCACGAGCCAGATAGGCCATGGGTTGCGCCAGCATGTAGAGCTGTCCGCCTGCCGGCAGGCTCGTCATGCTCTGGGGAACCAGCAGGGCGGGAGGATAGCCAAGCTCGATGGTGATCCCTCGCCCGGCCGTTCGATGGCTGTAGAGCTCGAACTCCCTGAAGTCGAATGCCGATGCCAATCGGTTGGTCAGCTTGCGCAGCGGATGTCCGGAGGAGTCCGCCAGCCGGTCTGGATTCGTGAGCCCCCGGCCGGCCAGATCGACCGGCAGTACCTTGGACATCGTCTCCAGCAGGGCCTGGAGCAGCTCGGCAGCCCCACGCCAGCGGCTGTCTTCCTCCCCCAGCGCCGGCATCGCGGCGGCCGGAAGGGACTTGGGCGGGAGCGGGGAAGGCTGCTCTCGTCGAGCCTGGAGCACCTCCGCTTCCCGGTCATCCAGTCGGTCCAGGATGGCGACCGGCTCCAGCGCCATGGCCGCCTCGATGGGCCGACCCAGGCGGAGGTAGGTCTGGGACAGCCCTCGCCACCCATCGGCCTGGGAGGGGTCCTCCTGGATGAGCCGATGCGACTCGCCAAGCGCCTCCTCGAAGCGGTTGGCCTCTCGTAGCCGGCGAGCCAGCACGGTGCGCAGCGGGCGCGAGGGGCCGAACAGGGAGATGGCACGGGTCAAGGTGGCAACCGCCAGTGGGGGCTCCTTCAGCTGGTCGGCCTGTAGACGGGAGAGCTGCAGGTAGGCTTCCAGATCGGGCCGGTTCTCGCTCTCGCAGCGCTGCAGGTAGCGTTCCAGGGCGCCGGCGTAGCGGGTATGGCTGCCCACGTCCTCGACCAGCCGCTGGTACTCCCTGGCCGCTTCTCCCTGGGGCCCTTCCACAGATAACGCCTCCTCGAAGGCTTCGGCGGCGGCCACCCGGCGGCCGAGTTGGTGCTCGAAACGTCCCAGCCTGAGCAGGAGGGCTGCGCGTTGGGAAGGGTCCTGGGTGGACTTCAAGAGCTTGCGCGACGACAGGGCGGCCTTTTCCACCTGACCGGTGCGAGCCTGCAGCTCCAGGTTTCGCAGCAGGGCGACCCGGTTGGTGGGTTCTGCATCCAGCACCGCCTTGACGATGCCCATGGCCCGCTTGGGGTCGTCCAGCCGATCGGCACAGATCTCGGCGAGCAAGAGCTGTTTCTGCTGCTTCTGTTGGCCTGAAGACAGCTCCAAGAACCGCTCCAGGGTCCGGGCGGCTTCCAGCCAACGACCGTCTTCCATGAAGAGGTCGGCCAGCTTCCGGGTGAACTCGGCGTCGTCCGGGGTGAGACGCAACAGCTTTTGCAGGGAGCGGATGGCTCCCGCCAGGTCGTTCTGCTCCTCCTCCTGGATGGTCGCCACCTGTCGCCAGAGCGCAGCCCGTCGGTCCGGTGCTCGGGCCGATTCGGCTGCCCGGGTGAGCAGATCGACCAGGCGCGGCCTGTCTTGGGGCTGCGACAGGATCTCGACCAGCATCTCCGCTGCCTGGACGTGGTCCGGCCAGACCTCCAGGGCCCGCTCCAGGTGACGGGCGGCAAGAGCCTCCCTGGACAGCCGGTCCGCGTGGTCCTCCCGGGCGGGGGGATGGGTGAGCAAGCCCCCGTAGGTGGCGGATCGAGCCAAGACGGCCGCCTGGAACAGGAGGCGAGCCGCCGTCTGGCGGTCTGCCAGGACGTCGGCCTCCATCCCGGCCGCTTCGACCAGCGCTTCCCCATTCTCCAGCTGCTCGGCCATTCGCGAAAACCCGCGGATGGCGGCCAGATTCTGCGGATCGGCCGCGATCGCCTTTCGATAGGTATCGAGTGCCTCCGGCTTGTCGGCCGTCTCCTGGGACTCGGCCAGGCGGGTCAGGAAGGCCGCCACCAGGTCGGGCTCGCTGGTGGCGGTGGCGAGCTGCTGGTCTACCTGGGCCAGCAACGTGTGGTCGGATTCGACCAGGGCGCGGTTCTCCAGCGCGGTCAGGGTCAACAGGTCGTCGGGGGAGATGGCCAAAATGGTGTGGTAGGCCGCCTGCAGAGCCTTCTGGTCGGGCTCTTCCATTTTTTCCAGGATGCGGGCCTGCTCCCGCAGGGCGGTGACCCTGGCCTGGGGGTCTTTCAGCAGACCGGCCTGCGCCCTGATGATCTGCTCGAGTCGGTCGACCTTCTTGACCTCTCGATAGAGGTCTTCGAGCGCCAGCATGGCTCCGATGCAGTCGGGCTGTTGTTCCAGCACCGCCTCGTAGCAGGCGATGGCGCGATGGGGATCGGACAGCTCGTCGCGGCCGATCTGTCCCTCTCTCATCAGGGCGTCGAGGACCAGCAGCGGCTCGCGGCTGACCGACGACTCCTGTACCAGGATCTCGGCCAATTTCCGGAAGTTCTTGGCCTCGGTATAGAGCCTTTTTACGGCGTCCACCGCAGGCCGGTAGCCGGGATGGAGCTGCAAGGCCCTCTCGTGAGCGGCGATGGCCTTGACCGGACTGTTGAGGCGCTCTTCGGCGATGACGCCCACGCGGTAGAGAAGAGCCGCCCGATCGACCGGATCGGGGAGCTGCTCCATCTCCTTTTCCGCCAGGTCGTTCAGCTCATCCCAGCGCTCCTGCTGCTCCAGCAGCCGCCGCAGCGCGGAGAGGGCAGGGCGGTACATGCTGTCGATCTCCACCGCCTGGCGGTAGAAGTCTACCGCCTGGAACGACTTGCCCAGCCGCACCTCGCTCAGCTCGCCCATCTTGTACAGCAACCTGACCCGGGTGGAGGGATCGGTGAACACCTCCAGCTCGCGGCGGTAGGTGTCCAGCAGGTCTTCCCATCGACCCAGGTGGTAGTAGATCCGCCCCAGGTTTTTCAGGGTGGGCAGGTGGCCGGGTTTCATCTCCAGCGCTCGTCGCAGCTTGACCAGCGCTCGTTCCCGGTCGACCAGGTTGTCCAGCAGCACCGAGCCGGCGCGGTAGAGGAGCTCGACGATCAGGTTCTTGTCCTTGGCTTGCTCCAGCTCCAGCTCGATGGCATCCACCAGCTCCCGGTACCGACCTGCTCTGTCCCAGGCCCGCTGCAGGGCGTGGATCGCCCCCAGCCGTTTGGGGTCGCGCTCCAGGATGGTGCGGTACACGTGAGCCGCCTGCACCGGCTCGTTGAGGAAGTCCTCGTAGAGGGCTCCGATCTTGAACAAATACGCGATGGCCTGTTCCGCCTGGCTGGCCTGCTCGACGGCGTGCTGGTACAGGTCGATGAGGTCGCGGTGCCTGCCCAGCTGGGCGAACAGCCGGGTCAACGCCGAGAAGGGTGCGGCAAACCCGGGGGAGAAGGCGAGCGCCCGGCTGTAGTGCACGATGGCCTGCTCGACGTCGGACAGCCGGTCTTCGTAGAGGAGAGCGATTCGGTAGTGGGCGGTCGCCTGTCGCTCCGGGTTCTTGCTGCTGGCCTGAGCCTCGGCCAGAAAGACGTCGATGAGCTCGCTCCAGGCGCCGCGGCTGTTGTAGAGCCGTTCGATGGCCTGCAGGGCTGGGATGTAGCCGGGGTCAACCTCGAGCGCCGTGCGATACCAGTGCTCGGCGGCCGAACCATCCTTCAATCGCTCCTCGCAAAGCTGGCCCAGGCGACAGGTCAGCTCCAGCCGTTCCAGGGGGTCCTTTTTCAGGGTGAGCAGATGCTCCACCCGCAGGCGCAGCTCCTCGTGGCGCTCGGCGCGCTCCAGCAGGCGCACCAGCTCCTCGAGCACCTCCAGGTTGGTCGGCGCCAGGCGGTGGGCCTCCTGCAACGCCTCGATCGCCTGCTCGCGGTTGGAAAGCTGCCTGTCCTGCAACAGAGCCGCCCGATAGATCTCGATGGCCCGGAGCTCGGGATCGGAAATCAGCGCCGCCTCCTGCTCCAAGATCCGCACCAGCTCTCGCCACCTCCGGCGGGTGGCGTAGATCCGCTTCAGGCCGGCGACCGCTCCCGGTGTGCTGCGGTCCAGTCCCAGGGCCGCTTCGTAGACCTCGGCAGCCAGATCCAGGTTGTTCAGCCGAGCTTCCAGCAGCTGGGCGCGGCGGACCAGCAAGGCAGCGCGATGGCGGGGATCGGCCGAAAGGGAGCCTGCCAGCCGATCATAGGTCCTGGCCAGCTCCTCCCAGTTTCGCTCCCCGATCTCGTTCTGCTCCAGGGCGCGCAAGATGGACAGGTTGTCGGGATCGAGCTCCAGTGCCCCCAGATACGCCTCGCGGGCATCCTTCCGGCTGCCGATCTGGTCCTCGAGAAGCCGGCCCTTGGCGAACAGCAAGGCGGCCTTGCGCCCAACCTCGGCCGTGTTGCGAACCTCCGCGTCGAACAACGGCAGGACCTTGCGGAAATCCTTGAGCCGCGTCAGGGTCCGCCGAGCACCACGGATGGTGGGGAGATGCTCCGGAGCCAGCTCGAAGGCCCGCTGGTAGTGCTTGAGCGCCCCCTGGATGTCGTCGAGCGCTACCTCCAGCAAGCGGGCCAGCTCGTAGTGCAAACGGGCCGCCCGCTGCGCCTTCGGATTGGCCGCCAGCTCGGCCTGCAGGTGAGCGACCAGCTCCAGCGACCGAGCGGTCCGGGGGTCCTCCGGTCGGATCGCAGTTGGTTTCTCCACCGGTTGAGGGGCAGAGGGGGCCGGGGGCTTGGGGGCCCGTGCCGCGGCCGATCGCGGTGAAGCGGTCTTCTTCCCGCCGGAGGTGGCAGGAACGCCGGCCTTCGATGGGGGAAGCGGTGGTGGGGGAGGTGGGAGGGGCGCAGGTTGGGGCTGGGGTGGCTCCTCGGCTGTCATGCTGCCAGCGGCAGGGGGGGCGGCCGAAGACCGTGTGGCCGCTGCGTCTTGTGGGGCAGCACCGCCCGCCGATGGGGCGGAAACCAGCGGATCGGCCACGGACGTCCCGGCGGTCTGATCCTCCTGGGCGGGCTCGATCGGTGGGGCGGAAGAACCACCCACCGGGCTGGCCATCAAGGGGGCGCTGTGCTCCAGGTCGGAGTCCAGCACGACCAGGAAAGAAGAAGAGATCAGCTCGGCATCCTCGGCGGGATGCTCGGGATGGTCCTCCCGCTCCTCTGGCGGTTCCGTCTCGACAGGTTCGTTTTCCGCCTTCTCTTCCCCGTCGCGATCGGGTGTGTGCTCGTCGTTGGGCATGGGTTCCGCTGGGCCGTGAGATCATCTGACCGATCGTCGATCACGGCAGAGACCGAACGACCGGTAACCACACGATTGTCCCTTTCGACCAGAGCCCCGTCTACTGCCGGACCGGAGGTCATCGGTCCCATCGGTGCCGGTCGCTCAGTGAACGGGATTCACAATCGAGCATTCTGCTGGCGTGGCCCCTTCTGGTCAATAGAGGGGGGCCTCCTCGATCCGCCACCTCCGGTGGCGGATCGAGTGGGAAGTGGGAAGTGAACACTCGATTAGAGTGCGATTCTCTGGTAAGGCTCTCAGATCGGAGTTGGCGGCGTCTTGCCAGGGGTGAGAGTACTGAGTCGGGTCGGCGATGGCCCTGTGTCTGCATTGGAGGCTCTCCACAGGTGACCACCGATATCTTCATGGTCTGCGCAATCCTCATCGCCACCGTGGTGATGCTGGTTCTGGATGTGCTGCGCATCGACGTGGTGGCCATCCTGTGCATGCTGGCCCTGGGGTGGTCGGGCATCCTGGAGCCGAGAGAGATGCTCTCCGGTTTTTCGAGCAACGCCGTGATCGCCATGATGGCCGTCATGATCATGGGTCGCGGGTTGGCCGGGACCGGCATCATGGACCGGTTTTCCCGCCGGTTGCTGGCCAGGGTGGGGACCAGCAGGAGCAAGATCGTCGGTCTCATGTCGTTGTCGGTGGGGGTGTTGTCCGGCTTCATCCAGAACATCGGAGCCGCCGCTCTGTTCTTGCCGGGGATCCTCGATGTCTCGCGCCGGGGCAAGATCCCCGCCTCGGCGTTGATCATGCCCATCGGTTTTGCCGCCATCCTGGGGGGAACCCTGAGCATGGTGGGCTCTGGTCCGCTGATCCTGATCAACGACCTGCTGCGCAGTGCCGACCTCGAGCCTTTCGGGCTGCTGGCCGTGACCCCGGTGGGCTGCCTGCTCTTGCTTTCGGGAATCGGATATTTCTTTGTTTTCGGAAGGGCCGTCCTGCCCTCCATCCGGGCTTCGGAACGGGGGGAGAGCGAGCAGGAGAAGCTCGTCAGGACCCTGCATCTACCCCACGACATCCAGCACTACGTCGTCTCCGAGAGCTCCCCGCTAGTTGACAAGACCCCAGAGGAGGCAGGTCTCTGGAAAAGGTACCGCGTCAATATCCTGGGCATATCGCGCGGCGAGGAGGTGGAGTACGCCCCCTGGCGCGAGACCCACTTTGCGGTGGGCCAGGAGCTGGCCCTGTTGGGAAGCCGGGAGAGCATCAAGGAATTCGCCGAGGAAAACAGACTGGTGGACGTGGCGGACGACGGATTGCTGGCCAGCCTTCACGATCCCACCCGGTCGGGCTTCGCCGAGGTGATCGTCCCGCCCCGCTCCGGCATCGTGGGCAAGTCGATCCGCCAGTTTGGCTTACGCAAGCGCTACGCCGTGGAACCGGTCATGCTGTTCTCCAGGGGCGAAGAGATCCGGGGCGACTTCTCCGACCAGGAGATCCGACCGGGTGACACCGTCATCGTGTACGGCCTGTGGGAGAAGATCGAGGAGATGAAGGCGGGCCTGGACTTCATCGTGGCCACCCCGTTCCAGGCCGAGCGGAAGGACCGGTCGAAGACCGGGATCGCCCTGTTGTGCTTCGCCTTTGCCATCGGGTTGGCGCTGGTGGGTTTTCCGATCTCCATGGCGTTCTTCACCGGAGCCATGGCCATGGTGCTGGCGCGTGTGCTCGACATCCAGGAAGCCTACCAGGCGATCGAGTGGAAGGTCGTGTTTCTGCTGGCCGGGCTGATCCCGTTGGGTGTGGCGATGCAGAAGTCGGGCACCGCACAGTTTTTGGCCGAGCAGGTGATGTCGCTGGTGAGCGGCAGGCACCCGCTGTGGCTGGTGATCTCCGTCGCGCTGCTGGCCACCATCTTCTCCTTGTTCATGTCCAACGTGGGGGCCATCGTCGTGCTGGCGCCGCTGGTCATGAGCATGGCCCAGATCGGCGGGCTCGATCCCCGTCCCCTGGCGCTCATGGCGGCGGTGTGTGCCGCCAACTCCTTCGTTCTACCCACCCACCAGGTGAACGCCTTGCTGATGTCATCCGGGGGTTATCGCAACGCGGACTACTTCAAGGCGGGAGGAGGGATGACCCTGGTCTTCTGGGTCGTGGTCGTGACCGTCTTCAGCCTGTTCTATTTATGAAACAGCAATCCACGGGAGGTGGCTCATGCTGCTCAAGCACTTCTTCATCGGCAAGATCGCCCACAGCTCCTACATCCTCGCGGGGAAAACCGCCTGCGCCGTGATCGATCCGCAGCGGGACGTGGAGGTCTACATCAACGAAGCCCGCGCCCTGGGCGTGGACATCACCCACATTCTCCAGACCCATCTGCATGCCGACTTCGTCTCCGGACACATGGACCTGGCGCGGATGACCGGCGCCAAGATTCATGTCGCGAGATCGGCCGGGTGCGAGTTCGACCATGTCCCTCTGGTGGAAGGCGATACCATCAGGTTGGAGGACATGGTTCTCGAGGTCCTGGAGACGCCCGGGCACACGCCGGAGCATCTCAGCTACCTGGTGATCGACACATCGCGATCAGACACACCAGTCGGCGTGTTCGTGGGGGATACCCTTTTCGTCGGCGATGTGGGCCGTCCCGACCTCTTTCCCGACCTGGCCGAAGAGCTGGCCGGCAAGCTCTACCACAGTCTGCACGACAAGCTGCTGCAGCTCGACGACCATGTCGAGGTGTATCCGGCCCACGGCGCCGGCTCGTTATGCGGTCGGGCCATGGGTGCAAAATGGACCACCACCATCGGATACGAGCGTCGGTTCAACTCGGCGCTGCAGATCGAGGACAAGCAGGAGTTCATCCGATCGCTCACCCAGGACATGCCCCCGGCCCCCGACCATTTCAGCCGGTGCAGCGACATCAACCGGAAGGGACCGGTTAGGCTGGGCAAGCTGCCTGCCATGGAGGAGCTCAACGCATCGCAGTTCCAGGAACGGATGCAAGACTCTGGCGTCCAGGTGGTCGACACCCGCTTCTACCACGCCTACGGCAGCCAGCACATCCCGGGCGCCTGGCACCTCGACCTCAATGGCAACTTCCCTACCTTTGCCGGTTGGGTGCTGCCCACCGACAAGGACTTCTTGGTGGTGGCCGACGACTACCACAAGGCGGTGAACGCCAACCTGTGGGCCCGTCGTGTGGGGGTCGATCGCATCGTGGGCTACCTCGACGGGGGCATGGCCGCCTGGGCGGTCCGCGGGCTGATGGCCAGCCACACCAAGCAGATCTCGGCCCACGAGCTGCACGACATGGTCAACGGCCAGGAGAACTTCGTGTTGCTCGATGTCCGGGCCCCGGCCGAGTTTGCGGAGAACCACATCCAGGGAGCCATCAACATCCCGGCGGCCGACCTGCGCTACCGCCACCGCGAGTTGGACAAGGCAAAGCTGACCGTTCTGATCTGCAGCTCGGGCAACCGCTCCAGCCTGGGGACCAGCATCCTGGAGCAGCATGGCTTCGCCCGGCTATACAACGTGGCGGGGGGCATGACCGGCTACAGCGCGGCCGGCTTCACACGGCAGTGCACCGTCTGCATGAATCCCCACGGTTCGAGGTTCTATACCGGAGTCACCGAAGTGAAAAAGCACTGGGACCTGGAGAGCAGCCCGGTCGACGATGTCACCTCGAGGAGAACATGAACCCCTTCACCGAAATTCGCTGGTCGCCCTACGTGGTCGGCGCCGCCATCGGCGTCCTGAGCTGGCTCAGCTTCCTCGTCTCCCGGCAACCGATCGCCTGCTCCACCACCTTCGCCAAGGGCAGCGGGATGCTCGAGAGGCTGGTTCGAGGCCGGAAGGTCGAATCGAAGCTCTACTACCAGGAGATCAAGCTGGCGGTGGACTGGCAATGGATGCTGGTGGTGGGCATCGTGATCGGGTCCCTGGTTTCGGCGCTGCTCTCCGGTGATTTCCACTGGCAGTGGGTCCCCTCGGTCTGGGCGGGCACCTTTGGGGAAGGGGCTCTGGCGCGGGTCATCGTCGCGTTGCTCGGCGGTGTCTGCCTCGGGTTCGGTGCGCGCTGGTCGGACGGCTGCACCAGCGGTCACGGCATCAGCGGCACGCTGCAGCTGGCCGTTTCGAGCTGGATCTCCGCCATCTGCTTTTTTGCCGGCGGTATCCTGGCGGCCCTGTTTCTGTACCGAGTCATCGGGTAGAGGAGGAGCACATGCTGGCACTCAACGCGACCAAGGGCAGGGCTCCTCTGGCCTGGGGACTGGCCTTCGGGCTCGTCTTCGGATTTCTGCTCCAGAAGGGCGGCGCCACCAAGTACGACGTGATCATCGGGCAGCTTCTGCTCACCGATTTCACCGTCCTGAAGATCATGCTCTCTGCCGTCTTGACCGGCATGATCGGCATCTACCTGATGAAGAGCCTCGGCTGGGTGGAGCTTCGCCCCAAGTCCGGCTCCCTGGGCAGAAACGTGGTCGGTGGACTGATCTTCGGGGTCGGCTTTGCCGTGCTGGGCTACTGCCCCGGCACCATCGCGGGCGCCATCGGCAACGGGTACCTGGACGCCCTGGTCGGCGGACTGGCCGGTATCCTGGTGGGCGCCGGGATCTACGCGGCGCTGTACCCCAGGCTTCGCCAGGGCATCCTGAAGTACGGCGACTACGGCAACATCACGTTGCCTCAGCTTCTCAAGGTCAACGACTGGGTGGTCGTCATCCCTACCGGCCTGCTGATCTTCCTGCTGTTGTACTGGATGAGGTAAGCGGGCCGTCGGTTGCTCGGCGCTCGGCGCTCGGCGCTCGGCTGTCGGCTGCAGGCTGTCGGCTGCAGGCGTCGCCCGGGCATTTTCCTCCTCCTGGGTGCACTCTGCCACCCGGCGGCTGCTCTT
>JAFGEP010000045.1 GCA_016931535.1 Bradymonadales bacterium | reverse complement strand
CTGTTCACGCACCCTCCCCACAGCTCTTCTTCCGGCTCCAGCCGATTCGAGGAGGCCCGTGGGGTTCTTCGAGGATCAAGTCTGGCTCGGCCCTACCGGCGTTGGTGTTGTCCTATGCCTGCTGATATACTGTGAAAAAATCAAAATGGCCGATATCCCGGCATTCCGAGGTGAGTCATGTCTCATCGGTGCTCCCCATTGGCCGAGATCCCTTGTGGGGCCTTGCTCTTTGCCATCGTGCTGCTTCTGTCCCCCGTTTTGCCGGGATGTCCCGAAACCGAGACACCGGGCGACCAGGGGGTGGACCTCCCGGAGGAGGGCGAACAACCGGCGGACCTCGAGCAGGAGGAGGGTGAACAACCGGCGGACCTCGAGCAGGAGGAGGAGTTCGATGTCGCCCAGGATCTGCCTGAAGATCGGGTAGACCTCGACCTGCCGGCCGACCGGGAGGAAGAGGCTGCCGTCGATACGGAAGGGGACCGGGAGGACGATCTTCTGGAGGATCCGATTGCCGACCTCACGCCTCAGGACGATCTGGCGGCCGATACGGAAGAGCCGGAGATCGACCTCGACACCGGGGGGGATCTGCCACCGGCACCGGTGGTGGTCACCTCCGGGCACGGTTGGTACGAGCTCGACAACGAGCTGGTTCGCACCCGGGCCTGGGCGGAGGGCACCTTCGAGGTGGGGCTGTGCCACGAGGAGCCTTTCGAGATGCGACAGATCGATGCCGACCAGGACATCTTGTGTATCCGCAGCGGGGGCGTGTCCACCTGCGATGGTCCAGGGGGTAGGCCCCCGCTCGGGCCGGGGGATGCGGCAAGCATCAGCCAGCAGGTGGTGACGACCGGACGCGAGCAGACCTGCATCCGCACGCGCTACGAGGATTTTCCCACGGGGGAGCCGTGGGTGGTGACGGTGGCGCTGGTGTGGGAGGTCTGTCTGTCGCCGGGGTCCCGGGAGGTGGTGGTGCTGCTTGGCGCCGAGGGAGAGAGCGCGGGGCAGGTGTTGGAGGAGCTGTATTTCCCGTTCGCCCCGCCGCTATCGCCGACCGACACCGGGTATGCCGTGCTACCCGTGGGACACGGGCTGTTGCTGCCGGTGGGTTGGCTCACCAGCTCCCCCTGGTGGACCGGCACCGAGAGCTCCAATGGTCTGGGGCCGTGTGGGGTATTCCAGTACAGGCCGGAACCCTACGGTTGGGTATTGCCCATGCCTTTCTTCGGCGTGGTGGAGGAGGATGGCCGCGCCCTGTACGTGGAGAATGAGAGCCCACCCGACCACGGGCTGCGCATTCGCCAGGTGCTGGGGGCCGAGCCGAGGGTCACCCCCCGCTTCCGCGCTCAACTGGGTCGGTTCGATGGGGGGGGCACCCGCCGGCTGGTCTACGTCCCCATGGCCAGCGCGGACTACAACGACCTGGCAGGGCTGTATCGGGACCGGGTCATCGCCGGCGGGCTTCACCGGTCGCTACAAGACAAGATGGCCACCAGGCCGCACCTGGACCGGCTGGTAGGGGGGGCGGAGATCTCCACGGTCACCTGCCGTTACGACAACAAGAGTCAACCGCCCGGCGAGGCGATCCAGGTGGTCAACACCTTTGCAGAGGTGGCCGACCAGGTCGAGGCGATCGCATCGGCTGCCGAGTTCCCCATCACGCGCGGCCTGATCCACGTGGATGGATGGGGGCAGCGGGGCTATGACAACCTGCATCCCGACGTGATCTACCCCGCGGAGGGCTGTGTCCCTCGCCCGCACGGCTCGTCCGACTGCGGGCCCTGCGAGGCTGCCGGTGGCTGGAGCGGGCTTGGCGCCCTGTCCGATTACCTGAACGAGGTGGACGACACCCATCAGTTCCTGTTCGGGCTACACGACAACTATCGGGACTTCTACCTGGATGCCCAGTCCTACGGCGAGGGCGAAGAGGCTCTGCTCGGTCCGGGTGGCGTGCTACCCCCACCCTACTCGGCCTGGGACGGCGGGTGGCAGCAGGTGCTGTGCGCCAGTCGAGGCCTCGGCTACCTGGAGCGCAACCTGGATCTGCTGGCGGCTCATGGCGTCGAGCCGGCCGCCTACTACCTGGATGTCATCGTGGGCGGGGCGGCCCCCGACCAGTGCTACTCCGAGGAGCATCCGATGTCGCGGGCCGATTGCCTGCAGCACCGGGCCGCCATGCTGTCCGAGCTGGAGGAGCGTCAGATCGTCGTCTCCAGCGAGATGCCGGCCGACTGGGCGGTGCCTCATATTGACCATGTCTACTGGAACTACTACCTCCGGCACCAGAACCTGGATCTCTCTCAGGATCGCCGTAACGGTTACAAGGGCCACAACACGCCGATCGGGCTTCCGGTTCCCCTGTGGGACCTGGTCTACCACGACGCGGTGATCGTGCCCTGGCCCTGGCTGTTTGGCGATCGGGGGGAAAACCTCCTGGATGCCTGGCTTTCGGCCGGCATCGCCGAGGTCAGCCTGGGCCAGCTCCAATCGGCCCGCATCCGCTCCCTCTTGCTGCAGCAGATGGCGTTGCACCGCCAGCTGGGGATGCAAGCCATGACCGGTCACCACTTTCTGGACAACCGGTTCATGATCCAGGAGGCGCTGTTTTCTGAGGGGGGCAAGACCACGACCGATCGCAACGACCTCAGCGTGTCCAGCTCAGGGGTGGCGGGGGTCGAGCCCGGACCGTTTCGACCCAACCCGTGGTATCTCGTCTCGGTATCCATCGCCTCCTGGAGCTGGGAGGCGCCCAACCTCAGCGTGTGGCTCCAGTGGGTGACCGAGGAAGATCTGGGCGATCTCGCGCCCCAGCGGGTGTTTCTACACGCGCTGCGTGACGGGATCGAGGCCAACGGGGACCACTGGCCCGACACCCCTACCACCGAATGGACACCGGGGACGCCGGTGACGACCGGTCCGGGGGTGCTGGCCATCCCCAGGGATGGCAGCTTCACGCTGGTCGCCGGCTTGTACGATCCAGGCGGGGGCCGGCTGCCTATCCTTGGGCAGGAGTCCTACTCCGTCGAGCTGGCGAGGCTGGAGGTGTCCGGGGCGACGGTGTCGGTCGATGATCGGCCCTATGCCGAAGCCCGCCTGGTGATGGCGCGGGCCACGGGTGCCCGGCAGGTGGAGGTGATGACCGAGTGGTACATCGGCCAGCCCATGCCGGAGGGGCTGCGGGTCTTCTTCCACGTCAACGACGGGGACACCATCATCGAGAACGCCGACTATCAACCCGGCCTGCCGATCCACCAATGGCCACACCTGGCGCGCCGGCGGGAAGCGCGCCGGACCCTGACCTTCGAGCAGGGGGAGATCCCGGGCCGATACACCCTGGTGACCGGGATGTACGATCCGGTCCAGGACCAGCGGGTGGATTTCGTCGGAACCGATGCCCATCGCCGGTTCGTGCTGGGTGAGCTGGTTCTGGTGGCGAGCCCGGAGGGCGAGGGGGTCATCCAAGCGGTTCGCTTCTGTCCGGGCAACATCAGCGGCTGTCAGTAGCCGGTGCCGAGCCCCCGGCCGCTCTTCTGGGTAGCCACGGTTTCAAACAGCGGACCGAGACCCAAGGCCGCTCCTGTCCGGTCGCCATGGCGAGCCGTCACTCGTAGGGGTGGATGATCTCGGCCTCTCCCGTGCTCAGGTAGGTGTCCAGGTAGTGGACCATCTGGGCCTGGACGGTCGGCACCATCTCGGCCGGCTGGCCCCCCGGGAAGATGAAGCCGTGATCGCCGCCGCCGTACTGGACGAGCCCGCTCGTCTGCCCGCTGGCCGGGACCGCCTGAAGGGACGGATCGGCAAGCACGACCGGCTGGATCTGGGGTAGATCCATGGAGATGGCGACGGTCAGGATCGACTCGTCGGGGATCACCTCCTCCCCGACCATCTCCAGCATCAGCACCGGGTGGGGCACCTCGACCCAGGCCAGGGGGTCTGGGCGGCAGTAGCGGGCGTACAGCACCGGGTCCCCCGACGCCAGCAGGTGGCCAGTGCCCACGCTGAAACCGTGCAGGAGGCTGCCGTCGACCAGGCCGACCAGGCCGAACCGTTCCAGGAAGGCTTCGATGAAGTACATGAGCCCACCTCCTCCGGCCGCGTACACCCCGGCTCCCAGGTCGGGCGAGAGCGCACAGGCGGTGATGCTGACCATGGAGCCGAGGGAGTGGCCCAAGAGCCCGATCCGCTGGCTGTCGAGGTCGGCGGCTTGGTCTCCACCCGGTGGCAGAAGATCCAGCGAGTCCGCTTCCATGGTCTTGACCAGGTAGACGGCGGTCAGGACGTCGATGGCGGCCTGCCGGAAGTTGTCCCTCAACACCAGGGGCTGGTCGAACGGCATGAAGTCGGCGGTGCCGAGCCCGTCCGACCCATGCTCGACGAGGTCGAAGGCCAGGCTGGCGATCCCTGCCTCGGCCAGGGCCACGGCCAGAGACCACATCCCATCGGCGGAGTTGTTCAGGCCGTGGACCAGCAGGACCAGGGGATAGGGACCCTGCTCCGAGGTGTCGGGATAGGCCAGCCAGAAGGAGGCCGGCTCGCCATGGTGGAGTAGCGGCGTGCCGTCGCTGTCAGGCAAGAAGGTGCCTCCCAGGTGATCCGGATGGCGGAAGTCCCGGCGCAGAAACTCGCCTCTGGCCACAAAAGCGATGTGGCTTCCGACGGCCTGCGCCGGAAAGCCGGGATCTTGGGGGGCGAGCAGGTTGTCCTCCTCGTCTCCGTCGGGATCGAAGGTGTACTCGACCGAAAAGAGCGCTTCGGTTTGGCGGAATCGCTGCCCGATGGCCAACATCTCGGCACGGGCGTGCGACAGGGTGATATCGAAAGCCACCGCCAGCCGCTCCCGCTCGATCCCGTAATCGTCGAGGGCGTCGAGGGCAAAAGCCAGCCGCTCCCGCTCGGCTGCCAGCCGCTCCGCCAACCCGCTCTCCTCCGGCAGAGGGGCGAGACCGGCCACGACCTGGAAATGGAGATCAGGCCTCACCGGCTGTCCCTCTCCATCGACCAAGTCGGTGGTGACCGCCACGATGAGACGCGCTCCATCGTCCAGGGGGGTCAGGGGCATGAGGTCGAGGAAGTACCGGTAGGAGCCGTCCTTCTCCGCCACCTCCTTCAGCATTGCCTCGAAGGGGGGTTCTTCGAGAATCTCCATTCCATCCCACACCAGGAGATGGACGGGACCTCCGTTGTCTGGCGGCACGGCAGGTCGCTGGCTGAAACCGAGGGGAGGATCGCCGCTCAGCTCGACCGAGATCCAGCCGTAGGGGCCGAACCCCTCGAGGGTCTCAAAGGCGTCGTAGGCGGCGGGCATCATGTTGAACATGCCGGACAGGATGGCGTTGGAGTAGGTCGAGCTGTTCAGAGCGACCCGCAACCCGGTTGGCGAGTCTTCATCAGGGAGGGTGTAGAAGTCGTAGGGGAAAGGAAGCTGGAACGGGTGGCTGGTCAGATCGTAGCGCAACACGGTGCCCAAAACCGGAGTAGCATCGCCTTGTTCCGACTGATCGGGCGGAACGTCGTCGGTCAACTCTTGCTGGTCGGTGGAATCCAGGGCATCGAGCAGGTCCGGATCGTCCTGGGCTTGCGGTTGGCTCTCGGATCCGCACCCGATGGCCGATGAAAGACAGAAGCCGATCCAGAGGAGCCATTGCCGGACCGAAGGTCGGCGCGTCTGCAGCAACCTCGCCATCAATTCCCTCCTGCTCTGGCCACTCGCCGGAGTATGACGACCTTCTCGCGGGCCCGAGCCATGTTCCGGCTCAGGTGGGCCCGCACAAGGGCGACCGATCTTGGCCGTTCCCAGCCACCGCCTCCCAGCGGGCGAGCGCGATCGGTGGCTGGAGGTGTTGCGCCGCCCGCGGTCTGGGCGGTGGATTCCCGCAACCTTCATTTGTAGGGAATCGGCGGAGGGAACACAAGGGAAGCCCGCTTGGGGGCGTCTGCTCTCCGGAGTTGGGTTGCGTCTTCTCTGTAGGGTGGTTCTTGTGTACTATTCAAGCCGGGGTTCATCGCATCCACGTCGGCCGTTTGCCGCTACAAACCGATATGAGGAGCCATGTTGCGCAACGCCCGCTTGATTCACAACCCGGAAACGCCTGAGGAGCAGTTCCACCCTTTCACAAGCCGGATCGTGGTCGGCCGAAAAGGGGGAATCTCCACCGAGACCGAAACCATCGTCCGCATCGTGGATCCCGCAATTTCCGGTCGGCACTGCGTCGTGCGCCAGGCGGACGACGGCAGGTTTTTCATCCGGGACGAGAGTCGCAATGGCACCCGTGTCGAAGGGCGGCGGCTGGTACCCAATGTGGAGGTGGAGATCTACCCGGGCAATCGGATCCAGGTCGCTCAGAATCATAGCTTGTTGCTGGTGGTCGAGCCGACGGCAGAGGAACGGCAGGCGATGGAGGAGGAAGAGGACTCGACCTGCCTGGTCTCCAACGTGGAGGTGGAGGTGACGGTGCTGGTGGGGGACATCGCCAACTACACCGTGCTCAACCAGCGCTACAATCCGGCGGATGTGTACCAGCCGGTCAACCGGGTGTTCTCCGAGCTGGAGACCGTAGTGGCGGAGTTCCATGGCACCATCAAGGAGTACCAGGGAGATGCCATCTTCGCCTTCTGGGAGCACGACCCGGCCGATCCCAACTGGCATGCCCAACAAGCCTGCCACGCTGCCCTCGGCCTGCTCAAGAAGGTCAGGGAGATCGCTACCCAGCCCAACATCTGGACGATCGCCGACTTCCCCCTGGAGATGGAGTTCGCCCTGACCACCGGAAACGTGCTGATCACCACCATCGGCGGGGATCGACCGATCGGTCTGGCCATGGTGGGCGACACGGTCAACTACGCCTTTCGGCTGGAGAAGCTGGCCAACGAGGACACCGGCAAGATCCTGGTGTGCCAGCGCACCGTGGAACGCGCGAAGGACCAGTTCACTTTTCGGGACATCGGCAAGCACCAGGTCAAAGGGCGCGAGGAGGCGGAGACGGTCTACGTGCTGGAGGGCACCCGAGTGGAGCCCAGGCGCGCTGCGGCCGAAACCATTGTGTTGACCGCCATCCCCGACGACGAAGACACCGGCAAGTTCTAGCCGGCCCTGTACGATTCCCCGATCCCCGGCCCAGCCGGGGCGTCCCCACCCCCTCGACAGGCCCAGGAGGCTGACGTCATGAGCCCTGGAGGTAGGCAGCCACCCGATCGCCCATCGGTGACGCTCGACGGAAGCGGGTTGACTCTCGATCAGCTGGTCCAGATCGCCAGGAACGGTGCTCCCGTGGTGCTGGATCCAGCTGCCCTCGAGCGAGTAGATCGAGCGCGGGACTGTGTCGAGCGCCGGCTGGCCACCGGCGAGGTCTACTACGGCATCAACACCGGTTTCGGCTACCTGGCCGAGGTCCACATCGATGGGGACCGGCTCCAGGAGCTGCAGCTCAACCTGATCCGCTCTCATGCCTGCGGGGTCGGAAAGCCATTGCCCAAGGATGTCGTGCGGGCCGTGATCGCCCTGCGGATCCAGACCATGCTGCGCGGACACTCGGGAGTTCGGCGCCAGACCGTGGAGCTGATGGCTCAGCTGTTGAACCGCGGTATCTACCCGGTCATCCCTTCCCAGGGCTCGGTGGGCGCCAGCGGGGACCTGGCTCCCCTGGCCCACCTGGCGCTGGCCCTCATCGGAGAGGGAGAGGTCTGGGTCGGTGTCGAGCGCAAGAACAGCGGCGAGGTCTTTGCGGACGAAGGGCTGGCTCCGCTGGTTCCCGCTCCCAAGGAGGGGCTGAGCCTCATCAACGGGACCCAGGTCATGACCGCCACCGGCCTGTTGGCTTGTCACCAGGCCGACCACCTGGTCCGATCGGCCGACATCATCGCGGCCATGACATTGGATGCGGTGAAGGGCTCCCCGACCCCCTACCGGCCCGAGATCCAGGCCGCCCGTCCCCATCCGGGACAGATCGAGGTGGCTGCCAACCTGATGCGCTTGCTCTCCAGCGATGAGATCCGCGAGTCCCACGCCCACTGCGGCAAGGTCCAGGACCCTTACTCTCTGCGATGCGTGCCTCAGGTCCATGGAGCGGTGCGGACCGCCTTGAAACACGCGCAAGAGGTGTTGCTGGTCGAGGCCAGCTCCAGCACCGACAACCCCCTGGTGTTCGCCGAAAGCGACGAGATCCTGTCGGGCGGCAACTTCCACGGGGAGCCGGTGGCCCTGGTCCTGGACTACCTGGCCATGGCGATGAGCGAGCTGGGCAGCATCAGCGAGCGGCGGACAGACAAGCTGATCAACCCCCATACCAGCGGATTGCCCCCCTTTCTGGCCCGCGAGTCGGGTCTCTGCTCCGGCCACATGATCACCCAGGTGGTGTGCGCATCACTGGCCAGTGAGAACAAGGTGCTCGCTCACCCGGCCTCGGTGGACTCCATCCCCACTTCGGCCGACAAGGAGGATCACGTCAGCATGGGGCTCACCTCGGCGACCAAGCTGGTGACCATCCTCGGCAACGTGAGCCGGATTCTCGCCATCGAGGCCATCGCAGCGGCAGATGGACTGGAGTTCCATCGCCCGGCCCGGGGCGGGGTGGGAGCCGAATCGGGTTGGCGCTGGGTGCGGAGCCATTGCCGGCCGATGCTGGTCGATCGCAGCCTGGCCGCCGAGATCGAGACGATCGCCGGGCGGTTGCTGGCCGGAGAGCTGGTTGAGTGGCTGAACCAGGAGATCGGCGGGTAGTGCTTGGTGTCTGGCGATCGGTGGTTCGGTGTCCGCTCGGTGAGCGGCCGACGACCGCATCGACCTCCCCGAAGCCAGGAGCCCCGACCAACGAACCCCGGGAGATTCAGGCGGATCGGAGAGCCCCTTCCACCCGGGTTCAGCTGGCCGCCAGCGCCTCTCGGATCTTTCGCGCCAGCACCTCCAGCTTGAACGGCTTGGGTAAAAAGTGGGTTCCCTCTTTCAGGACGCCGTGGTGGGCGATGACGTTCTCGGGGTAGCCGGAGATGAACAGCACCTTGACACCGGGTCGGAGCGATCGGAGAGCCAGGAAGAGGTCCCAGCCGTTCATGCCAGGCATCACGATGTCGGTAACCAACAGGTGGATCACCCCTTGACGGTTCTTCGCGATCTCCAGGGCGTCTCGACTGTCCGAGGCTTCGATGACCTGGTAGCCCAATCGCTGGAGCATCCTGTTGGCCAGGGTGCGTACGGTGGATTCGTCCTCCACCAGCAGGATGGTCTCGTCGCCGGTGTCGAACGGCTCGGTGGGTTTGGGGGGGGGCGCCACCACCTGTTCCCCCTTGACGCGAGGGAGGTAGATCTCGAAGGTGGTTCCGGCTCGGGGTTCGGAGCGAACGTTGATGATGCCCTTGTTCTGCTGGACGATGCCGTAGACGGTTGGCAGGCCGAGACCGGTACCGCGCCCCTTCTGCTTGGTGGAGAAGAACGGTTCGAAGATGCGCTGCCGGGTGTCCGCGTCCATGCCGATGCCGGTGTCGCTGACCGTCAGCAGGACGTAGTCTCCCAGGCTGCTCTCTGGATGGCTTTTCAGATAGGCCTCATCCACGGTGACGTTCTCGGTCTCGATGGTGAGCTCGCCGCCGGAGGGCATCGCATCGCGGGCGTTGGCGGCCAGGTTGATCAGGATCTGCTCGATCTGCCCGGGGTCTGCTTTGACAGGCCACAACGCCGGGTTGGATCGTACAGACAGGACGATGTCCTCCCCGATGATCCGCTCCAACATGCGTTTGGCGCCGGCCACCGCTTCGTTCAACCAGAGGAGTCGGGGGGCGATGATCTGCTTGCGGGAGAAGGTCAATAGCTGACTGGTGAGCTGGGTCGCGCTCTGGCCGGCCTTGACGACCTCCTCGAGGTTCTGGCGGTGGGGATGGTCTGGGTCGAAATCGGCAAGCACCATCTCGGTGTAGCCGAGGATGCTGGTGAGGATATTGTTGAAATCGTGGGCCACCCCACCGGCCAGCCGCCCGATCGCCTCCAGCTTCCTGGACTGCTCCAGCTGTTCCTCCAGCCTGGTCCGATCCACCTCGGCCTGCTTTTCTCGGGTGATATCGCGCAGATGTTCGATGATCTGGATGATGTTCCCCTGCTCGTCCAACAGGGGGTAGGAGCGGGCATCGACCCAGATGCCCATCTCCTCCACGTACTTCTCCTCCCTGCTGGCCTGTCTGGTCTCGATCGCCCGTTTGGTTGCGCAGATCTTGCAGGGGGTGGTCCGGCCGATCAGCTCGAAGCACCTTTTCCCCCGGATCTGTTCGGGGTGCAGGTCGAGGAACCGGTAGCCGGCCTCGTTGTAGAGGATCATCTGCTGGTCGGCATCCTGTACGCCGATGATATCGGGGATGGCGTTCAGGACACCCTCCAGTAATGCGGTGGTTTTCTTGAGGTTTTCGGTGAGCTGTTCCCGCTCTCGCTCGGCTTCTTGCCGTTCGGTGATGTCCCGGATGATGGCGCAGATCGTCTTGCGGTCCTTGACGGTATACTGCCCGATCGATACTTCGACGGCGATGGAGGTCCCATTCTTGGCGCGGACGGCGTCCTGGTGGGCGATGAACCACTGCAGGGCCTCGGGATCATCCCGTTCCAACATGGCGAGAAAGGGTGCTCCCTGATCAGGTCTCACCGCCAGGATGGTGGCAGGTTGGCCCACCAGCTCCTCCCGGCCATACCCCAGTAATCGGAGGGCTGCCGGGTTGGCGTCGGTGATGATCCGGGACTGGACGTCTATGGTGACGATGGCGTCCGTCTCCGCCTCGAAGAGCAAGTGGTAGTTGGCCTCACTTTCGCGCAACGCCTCCTGGGCCAGCTCGACCTCGGTCCGATCGCGGAAGCTGAAGATCCGGCCGATCTGGATTCCTTCGCGTATCAGGGGGGAGCAGTACTGCTCGTACAGGCGTCCGTCTTTGAAGCGGATCAGATCGACATGCTCTCGATCGGAGTTGGTGGTGGCCTCGATCTGCTCTCGGATGGACTCTGGGTCGAGGAGCTGCTGCTGGGTGATCTCGACCAGCTGGTGGGCATCGCTTGTGGTGTCCAGGGTCTCCTTGGGGATCCCCCACATCTGGGCGAAGCGGGGATTGGCTACCAGGATGTGTCTCTGCTGGTCGACCACCAGGAGGCCGTCGGCGGTGGAGTGGAGGGTGTTTCTCAGCAGCTCTTCGCTCTGCCGCAGCTTCTGCTTGACCAGTGCCGCGCTGATCAGCTCGTTGGAGAGGGTGTAGGCCATCAGCACGACCGGTGCCAGGAAGGTGTACTCGATGAGGTAGACGAAGCTGTAGAGGTCCGATGTCACCGCGATGTCGTTGAAGACCCCGGCAAAGAAGAAGCAGGTGGTCACGATCAAGGGGGTCGCCCGGCGCCGGTCCCCCCGGCGCCACAGTCGGATGCCCGCCCAGAGCGCGAATCCGAAGATCAGGAAGGCTACCGGGCCGGTGAACAGGTTGATCGGTCCCGGCAGCATCTCCTGGTAGGTGACCGACAGGCCAAAGGGCAACGAGACCGTCCTCACATGCGGTTGGTTGGTCCAGAGCAGTGGATAGGGGCTGATGAGGCTGATCGCGATAAACGGCAGATAGAGCAGTGTGAGCGCCCAGACCAGCCTGATGGGCTTCCAGCGGGTAAAATCCACCGTGAACCACAGAAAGGCGATCGCCCCCAGGTTGAGCCCAATGCTCTGAAAAGTCTGCCAGTACACCCCCTCCTGCGGGGAGGAGGCGCTATACAGACCGGCACAGAAGATGTCGTAGGCGGTGATGCACAAGCAGCAGAGGCCGAAGGTGAGGTTCTCCCGCGGGTGGCGCTGCCTCCAGTACACCACCAGGTGGTAGGCCCCCACGTAGAAGGCGATGCTGGCCAAGATGACAGGAGGAAGGGATGCGATGCTCAAGAACCGGTCAACCTCTGGCTGGTCATCAGGATCATCACCGTATCCTTACCGCATCCAGGTAAAGATCGCCACTCACATCGAGTTGGGTGTCAGACAGGTAGACTCTCACCTGGATCTCGACCACCTGGGAGAGCACCTCGTCACTCGGCCTGGCCACACCTTGAGTGGGAGCCGTATCGAGAGCCCATTGCTGCTCGAAACCGTCGGCCTGGAGGATGACGATCTTGGAACCGGACCCGCCGGCTGCCAGCCAGAGCTGTCCCCCCTGTGGACCCGATCGGGTCTGGTAGGTGGTGGAGAGTTCACCCGAGCGGGTGACGAAGGCCAGGTTGATTCCAACCGCGGTATCGAGGCCGTTGAATGCCGAGAAGGACCACTCGTCGGCGATGTTCAGGTTCAAGGGGGTCTGCTGGTCCCAGGTCGCCTTGATGCCATACCAGCCGGCCTTGTCCGGGTCGAAGTGCAAGGCCAGGCTGGACGAGCCGTCCGCCGGGTGCATCGCGCTGCTCCTGATGGTGACGCCCTCTGTGGTGGGCGCGAAGGGGGCCGATCCGTTCTCGAAGTCGGCAAAGAGCTGATGGGTGATCAGCGCCTCACCCCCCTCGAAGATCCAGAAGCGCAGCACACCGATGTCATGGGCGGCCAGATCGGCCGCCACCTCGGCCGCCACCTCGTGATCGTAGGCCACGCCCCAGGTGGGATGTAACGGGTTGATGCCCATGTCGTGGTCATAGGCTCCGGAGAACCAGGCCAGGTTGGTGCCTGTGATCAAGTCTCCGTCTGCATACTCCGCAAATGCCTGCTCGATGGGCCTCCAGCTCCCATCCGCGTTGAGATGGCTGAGTTGGTTGGTGGAGCCGGCATGGTTGTAGTACCAGCTCAGCGCCGCCAGGTAGCCGCCCTGCTCCGCCTGGGAGAAGTACTGGCGGGCGACAGCCAGCTGGAGTGCATCATCCCAGTTGTCGCTGAGCTGTCCGAACTCCCCGATCACGACCGGGAGGTCCACGTTCAGGCTCGATACCGAGGGGATGGAGGGGCTGTCCGAGTAGTGGTGGTAGTCCAAGAAGTCGAACCCCAACCCGGAAAACAGCCCGCTGGCTACGTTGATCTGGTTGTGCCAGCCGGATCCGGCCGAAACCAGGAGATCGCTGTGAAGATGCACCATGTCCGCACAGTAGGCCAGGTAGGCGCGCATCTCCTCCCAGCTGAGCCCCCAGTCCTCCCAGTTGCCCTGGGGTCCGGCGACCAGCGCCTCCGGCTCGTTCAGGCAGTCGATGGCCCACAGCGTGCCGCTGTCCCCGTACCGTTCGAGCAACGGGATGACCGCGTTGGCGAAGAAGCTTTCCGGTTGCCGGAGCAGCTCCATGCCCCAGGCTCGATAGGGCTGGTTGTTGTAGAAGTTGGAGCTCAGGATGGTCAGGTAGAGCTGCACCGGACCGTCCTGGAGCACCTCGAAGATCAGGTCGTCCATGTTCGCCCAGAAGCTGTCGTCCACTCCGGCCACGAACCCTTCCATGACCGGCTGAGGATAGGGCGGCAGCTCCTCTTGCTCCTCGGCCGGGTCCCCCGCGAAGTCGGCGGTGGCATCCGAGGTGGCATCCTCCAGGTCCGATGGTTGATCGACCAGGGCGTCGGCCTGGTCCGTTCCCTCACCGTCCGGTCGAATGGCCTGATCCGACAGCAGGTCCTCCGGTTCTTCCTCGATCGGATCCAGCAGCGGATCGGTGGTTGTGTCGAGCGGCGAGAGGTCGCCGCCATCCTCCTCGACCCCGGCGTCAGGTTCTTCTCCTGTGGTCGTCTGGGCACAGGAACCGACCAGGAAGGTCACAAGAACCGCCAAGTGGACCAGACCCCGACAGCTCATGGTTGCCTCACGTTTAAGAGATACTACCCACAGGTTATCGTAACACGGTGCAGGTGTCAGCGGGCAAAGGAGCGAAAAACCTTCCGATCTTGTGTGGAAGGTCCGATCCCCGGATAATCGACAAGACCCTCTCTTGCTGGAGTTTGGAGCCGTGAACCATAACGCCGTACTACGAATGGCTCTTGCTGTGGCCGCCATCTGTCTGAGCCAGATGGCCGGTGTATCATGCCGGATGGACACCAGCAGGTTGGACCGATTCGCCTGTTCCGACCAGGAACCCGGCTACTGCCAGACCAACTTCCCCGGTACCTGCTGCCGGGATGGCTACTGCCATCGAGAGGGTTGCGAGCAGGTATGCCAGCCCAACGAGAGCTACTGCGCCGACGGGGTGTTCCACCAGTGCAGCGCGGACGGGATGACCGATTCCACCACCAGCTGCGATCTGGGCTGCAACCTGAGCGGCACCGCCTGTAACGTCTGTGTCCCCGGTAGCAGCGTCTGCAGCGACAACATCCAGACCACCTGCTCGGAAGACGGCGTCTGGCAGGCGGGTGTCGACTGCAGCCCCTACGGCTGCAACACGGCCGGTACAGTCTGCAACGAGTGCGAGCCGGAGACGACCACCTGCGACGAGGATAGGTTGGTGGTGTGCGCCGCCGACGGGACCATCACCAGCAGCACCTCCTGCGATCCCTACGGCTGCAGCACCACCGGTCTGTACTGCAACCAGTGCGAGCCATCCACCAGCACCTGCGCCGATGGCACCCAGGTGAACTGCTCGGCCGAGGGGGTGCCGGAGGCTGGGATCAGTTGTGGCGACTTCGGTTGCAGCACGGCCGGGACGGCCTGCAACGAGTGCGTGCCGAGCACGACGAGCTGCGACGAAGATAGGCTGGTGGTCTGCGCCGCCGACGGCACCATCACCAGTAGCACCTCCTGCGATCCCTATGGCTGCAACACCGCCGGGACAGCCTGCAACCTGTGCGAGCCGGGCACCAGCGCTTGCAGCGACGGAACTCAGGTGAACTGCTCGGCCGAGGGGGTGCCGCAAGCAGGGATCAACTGCTCACCCTACGGCTGCAACGAGGCTGGAACCCTGTGCAACGAGTGCGCGCCGAGCACGATCACCTGCGCCGATGACACCCAGGTGGTCTGTGCGGCCGATGGCACTATCACCTCGTCCACGACTTGCGATCCCTTCGGGTGCAATCCGGCCGGGACCGCCTGCAACGAGTGCGAGCCAAGCACGACGAGCTGTGCCGACAACACGTTGGTGGTCTGCGCGGCCGACGGCATCATCAGCTCTACCACCTCCTGCAGCCCACTCGGCTGCAGCATCACCGGGACCGCCTGCAACGAATGCGAGCCGAGCACCAGCTCCTGCACCGAGGGGACCCAGGTGAACTGCTCGGCCGAGGGGGTGCTCCAGGAAGGGATCAGCTGCGGCGCCTTTGGCTGTAACGCGGCCGGGACAGTCTGCAACGAGTGCACCCCGAGCACGACGAGCTGCGCCGACAATACCCTTGTAGTCTGTGCCGCTGATGGCACCATCACCTCGTCTGCGACTTGCGAGCCCTTTGGGTGCAATCCGGCCGGGACCGCCTGCAACGAGTGTGTGCCGAGCACGACGAGCTGTGCCGACAATACGCTGGTGGTCTGTGCGGCCGACGGCACCGTAAGCTCTACCACCTCCTGCAGCCCACTCGGCTGCAGCATCACCGGGACCGCCTGCAACGAGTGCGAGCCGAGCACCAGCTCCTGCACCGAGGGCATGCAGGTGGACTGCTCGGCCGAGGGGGTGCTCCAGGATGGGATCAGCTGTTCTCCCTTCGACTGCAACGAGGCCGGGACCGTCTGCAACGAGTGCACCCCAAGCACGACGAGCTGCGCCGACAACACACTCGTGGTCTGTGCGGCCGACGGCACTATCGGCTCTTCCACCTCATGTAGCCCCTACGGCTGCAGCACCACCGGCACCGCCTGCAACCAGTGCGTGCCGAGCACCAGCTCGTGCACCGAGGGGACCCAGGTGGACTGCTCGGCCGAGGGGGTGCTCCAGGAAGGGGTGAGCTGTGGAGATTTTGGCTGCAGCATCCTGGGGACGGTGTGCAACGAGTGCCAGCCGAGCACCAGCACCTGTAGCGGGGGCGTCCAGGTGGACTGCTCGGCCGAGGGGGTGCTGCAGGATGGGGTGAGCTGTGGAGATTTCGGTTGCAGCGTCCTGGGGACGGTGTGCAACGAGTGCCAGCCGAGCACCAGCAGTTGCAGCGGTGGCATCCAGGTGGACTGCTCGGCCGAGGGGGTGCTCCAGGATGGGGTGAGCTGCGGAGATTTCGGCTGCAGCATCCTGGGGACGGTGTGCAACGAGTGCCAGCCGAGCACCAGTACCTGTAGCGAGGGCGTCCAGGTGGACTGCTCGGCCGAGGGGGTGCTCCAGGAGGGGGTGAGCTGCGGAGATTTCGGCTGCAGCATCCTGGGGACGGTGTGCAACGAGTGCCAGCCGAGCACCAGCAAGTGCGACGAAGGGGTCCAGGTGGACTGCTCGGCCGAGGGGGTGCTGCAGACGGGGATCGACTGCACACCCTATGGCTGCAACTCGTTGGGGACCCTCTGCAACGAGTGCTACCCATCCACCTTCGAGTGCCGCGAGGAGGTCTCGGTGAAGTGCAGCGAGGAGGGGACCATCTTTTCGGAGGAGGACTGCGACGACCTGGATGGGCAGTGCGCCGACGGCTACTGCTTGGAGGCGACCGGCCTGTGCGACACGACCAATCAACCGCCGGAGACCCCCTGCGACAGTGACAACCCCTGCATGCTTGCCGAGTGCGACGCTGAAGGAGAGTGCCAGGATACCGACCCCAGGGAGGCAGGCACACCCTGCGACGATGGGTTGACCTGCACCAGTGACACCGAGTGCGACGCGGAGGGGTTCTGTACAGGGGGTATCAATGAGGACAGCATCTGCGAGGAGCTCTACTCGGGCGACCTGTGCCGGCCGCTGTGCTCGCTGGACACCACCGGTTGCGTCACCCCGCCCGAGGCCATGACCTTGAGCTGTACGCCGGCCGTGACGGCGGCCAGCACCAGCTCGACCTGCAGTATGACGCTGGACGGCCTGGCCGGCCAGGCGGACTGGTGCATCGACTGCATCAGCGAGGTGGGGGTGACGGTGCTCGTCAACACCGACTTCGAGGATGACAGCAACCCGGGGCAGTGCGCACCGCTGGTTGATGGTGTGGTGGACGGCTGGACGTTGCTGGCGGGCAACTACTGCCACCGAAACATCACCAACTGTGTGCTGGGCGACCTCCGCGGTTGCTGCTCGAGCTTTCTATGTACGGTGGATGTGGGGCAGGCCACCGGAGCGATCGCTTTTACCGCCAACAAAGGGGCCTGTAGCGCGGATTCTACCAGGGAGGAGTGGGCGTTGGAGCGGACCTTCGACACCCGGGGTCTGTCCGACCTCGAGCTGTGCTATTCCTACGCGGCCAGCGGTGCGACCAGCGACGAGGTGCTCTACATCCAGGCGCGTGATGAGTCGGGCATCCTGGGATCGAGCTGTGATGTCAGTGGCCCCCGCGAGGATGTCGACAACCAGTTCTACCGCTGGTGCTGGGATCTGCCCTCCTCGGCGGAGAACAATCCGGCCCTGACCATCCGTTTCTATCTCCATTCGGAAACCGTGGCGGACATTCTCTACCTGGACGACATCACCCTGAGGGGCTGGTACTCCGGTTGTGCCGACCCTGCTCCGACCTACTCGACCGCTTTCAGCGAGGATTTCAACACCAGCTGCCCCGACCTGGCGGAGTGGACGGTTTCCGGTGAGCTCTCGTGCGTATCGGACAATAACTCCGGGTTCGGCACCAGCCCCCATATCCACGTCACTCGGGGTCAGTCGGGCTCGATCGAGCGGTCTCTCGATCTGTCCGCGCTGGATGGGGACATCACCCTGTGCTTCGAGTATGGCGACAATGGGGCCACGTGGGACGAGTCGTTGAAGGTGGAGTTCGACGTCGGCGGGGGTGTGGGATGGCAGACCGTATTTTTCCAGGTGGGCAGTCCAGGACCGAACAACTCCAGTGTGCAGATCTGCCCCAGCCTGTCCGATCTGGATCCTCGGGTGAACCGCAATCCCGCGGTCGGTCTGCGCTTTGCGCTGACCAGCGCCAGCACCACGGGCACTATCTCCATCGACGTGGACAACATTGCGGTCGAGGGGGCGGTCTACTGTGACGGCAGCTCATGGGTCGCCCTATCCGACCCGGTGGATGACGGCGGAGGGGCCTATCACCTGACCGTGGAAAACACCCCGCAGCATCAGCTGACCGCCGATATCCTGTGCTCCTGGGATGACCCGCCGGTTGAGATGGTGGAGGCGATGGACTCCGTCTGGTTCACTCCCTGAGCAGGCCCGTCGATTGCACCGTTACCTGGCAACGGGTTCTTGAACCGAAACCCCGAACCCTGGATAATCGACCTGTTTAACCCAAACAGGGGAGCCACGAGCCGTGAGCGCGTTCATTGATCTGCGAGTATTTCTTGTCGCAGCCGCCTGCTTTCTGATCCAGGTGGCCGGTGTGGCCTGCCGGATGGATACCAGCAGGTTGGACCAGTTCGCCTGCTCCCAGCAGGAGCCCGGCTACTGCCAGACCAACTTTCCGGGTACCTGCTGCCGGGATGGCTACTGCCACCGAGAGGGTTGCCAGCAGGTATGCCAGCCCAACGAGAGCTACTGCGCCGACGGGGTGTTTCACCAGTGCAGCGCGGACGGGATGGCCGATTCCACCACCAGCTGTGAGCTCGGCTGCAACCAGAGCGGCACCGCCTGCAACGTCTGTGTGCCGGGCAGCAGCGTCTGTGCCGACGACACCCAGACCACCTGCTCACAAGACGGCGTCTGGCAGGCTGGCGTCGACTGCAGCCCCTACGGCTGCAACGCGTCCGGTACGGTGTGCAACCAGTGCGAGCCTTCGACGACCACCTGTGACGAGGACACGCTGGTGGTCTGCGCCGCCGATGGGACCATCACCAGCAGCACCTCCTGTGATCCCTACGGCTGCAACACCGCCGGGACAGCCTGCAACCAGTGCGTCCCGAGCACGACCAGCTGCGACGAGGACACGCTGGTGGTGTGTGCCGCCGATGGGACCATCACCTCCTCGACCTCTTGCGATCCGTATGGCTGCAGCACCACCGGCACCGCCTGCAACCAGTGCGAGCCATCCACCAGCACCTGCTCCGCAGGGACCCAGGTCAACTGCTCGGCCGAGGGGGTGCCGGAGGCCGGGATCAGTTGTGGCGACTTCGGCTGCAACACGGCCGCTACGGTCTGCAACGAGTGCGAGCCGAGCACCACGAGCTGCGACGAGGACACGCTGGTGGTCTGCGCCGCTGACGGCACCATCACCACCAGCACCTCCTGCGATCCTTACGGCTGCAACACCGCCGGCACCGCCTGCAACCAGTGCGAGCCGGAGACGACGACCTGCTCCGAGGACACCCTGGTGGTGTGCGCGGCCGATGGCACCATCACCTCCTCGACCTCGTGCGATCCGTATGGCTGCAGCACCACCGGGACGGCCTGCAACCTGTGCGTGCCGAGCACGACGAGCTGCGACGAGGACACGCTGGTGGTGTGCGCCGCCGATGGGACCATCACCTCTTCGACCTCGTGCGATCCGTATGGCTGCAGCACCACCGGCACCGCCTGCAACCAGTGCGAGCCATCCACCAGCTCGTGTACCGAGGGCACCCAGATCAACTGCTCGGCCGAAGGGGTGCCGCAAGCGGGGATCGACTGCTCACCCTATGGTTGCAGCATCCTGGGGACGGTCTGCAACCAGTGCGAGCCCTCCACCAGCACCTGCACCGAAGGCAGCCAGGTGGACTGCTCGGCCGAGGGGGTGCTGCAGCCCGAGATCGACTGCGACCCCTTTGGATGCAACCCGGCCGGGACGCTCTGCAACGAGTGCAACCCCGGGACATTGGAGTGCAGCGAGGGGACGCTGGTGTTGTGCAGAGCCGATGGGACCATCGAGACGTCCACCGACTGCGATCCGTATGGCTGCAGCATCACCGGTTCGGCCTGCAACGAATGCGATCCGTCCACCAGCACCTGCAGTGCGGACACCCAGGTAGATTGCTCGGCCGAAGGGGTGTTGCAGGAGGGGATCGATTGCGATCCCTACGGCTGCAACCCGGCCGGGACGCTGTGCAACGAGTGTTTCCCCAGCACGAACAGCTGTGCCGAAAACACGCTGGTGGTATGCGCGGCCGACGGCACGATCACCTCTTCGACCTCGTGCAGTCCATATGGCTGCAGCATCACCGGCACCGCCTGCAACGAATGCGAGCCGTCCACCAGCACCTGCAGCGCGGATACCCAGGTGGACTGCTCGGCCGAAGGGGTGGCTCAGCCGGGGATCGACTGCGATCCCTATGGCTGCAACCCGGCGGAGACCCTGTGCAACGAGTGCCATCCCTCCACCTTCGAGTGCCGCGGCGGGATTTCGGTGTCATGCAACGCGGATGGGACCATCCTCGAGGAGGAGGATTGCGATGCCGTGGACGGGCCCTGCGCCCAAGGGGAATGTGTGGTGGGAACCGGCAAATGCGAGACCACCCTCGAGACACCGGGGACCTCCTGCGACGACGGCTTGACCTGCACCAGCGATACCGAGTGCGACGTGGAGGGGTTTTGCACCGGGGGCACCAACGACGACAGCATCTGCGAGGAGCTCTACTCGGGCGACCTCTGCCGTCCGCTGTGCTCGCTGGACAGCACGGGATGCGTCACCCCGCCCGAGGCCATGACCCTGAGCTGTACGCCGGCGGTGGCGGTATCAGGCACCAGCTCGACCTGCGACATGACGCTGGACGGTCTGACCGGCCAGGCGGACTGGTGCATCGACTGCATCAGCGAGGTGGGGGTGACGGTGCTCGTCCACACCGACTTCGAGGACGACGAGAACCCCGGTCAGTGTGCCCCACAGTTGAGCAACGAGGACGATGGCTGGACGGTTGATGGCTGGACCCTGCTGACGGACAGCTCCTGTACCAACTCCATCGATGCCGGCAACTGCAATTTTGATGAGGCCCGCACCTGCTGTCCGTACTTCCTTTGCACCCTAAACGTGGGGCAGACCACCGGAGCCGCCTTTACCGCCAATGATGATCACTGCGCTGATGGTGATGAATATAAGGAGGGGTGGGGGCTGGAGAGGACCTTTGATACCCGGGGGCTCACCGACATCGAGCTGTGTTACGGTTATGCCGATCGATGGGCATCAAATGACGACGATGTCCTCTATGTCGAGGTCAGCGATGGTTCGGGGAACCAGGCAGAAGATTGCGACGGCGATGGGCCGAGAGATGGAGTCGATAACCAGTTCTACCGTGTCGGCAATCCCAACCCCGATTACAGCAGCAGCGTTTGCTGGGAGCTGCCGGGGTGGGCGGAGAACGATCCCGCCTTGACCATCCGCTTCATCCTGCACTCGGATGATGGGAACGACATCATCTACCTGGACGATATCACGCTGAAGGGCTGGTACGCCGGTTGTGCCGATCCCGATCCGACCTACTCCACTATCCTGAACGAGGATTTCAACACGAGCTGCCCGGAGCTGGGGGACTGGACGGTCTCGGGCGATCTCTCGTGCATATCAACAGATAACGAGTCCGGGTTCGGCACCAGCCCCCATATCCACGTCACTCAGGGCCAGTCGGGCTCGATCGAGCGGACGCTCGATCTGTCCACGCTGGATGGGGACATCACGCTGTGCTTCGGGTATGGCGACAATCATGCCGACAATGACGAGTCGTTGCGGGTACAGTTCGACGTCGGAGGAGGCGTGGGGTGGCAGGACGCCTGGTACCAGGTAGGAAGCCCGGGTCCGAACAACGACAGTGTGCAGATCTGCGCCAACCTGTCTGACCTCGACCCCCGGGTGAACCGTAACCCTGCGGTCGGGCTGCGCTTTACGCTGACCAGCGACGATACGACCGAGGAGATCACCATCGACGTGGACGACATCGCGGTCCAGGGAGCGGTCTTCTGCGACGGCAGCCCGTGGGTGAACCTGTCAGACCCGGTGGACGGGGGGGATGGCGCCTACCAGTTCACAGTGAGCGGCACCGCCGGAGAGCAGCTGACCGCCGATATCCTGTGCTCCTGGGATGATCCGCCGCTGGGGGCGGTGGAGGCGATGGACTCGGTGTGGTTCACCCCCTGACGTCGAACGGTCAGAAGCACAAACAGAGGCATGTGGGGCCGAACAGGTCGACACAGTAGCTGCCCAGGGTGATTCCCCAGGCCTGGTCGGGGCAGTTGCTGCAGGGCTGCCCCTGGCAGTAGGGACGCCCTGGCGCGCAGACGCCGTTGGAGCAGGTGTCCTGCACCGTGCAGACATCGTCATCGTCGCACGGGTTGCCGGTCAATCGCTCCAGGACGCAGCCCACGCTCGGGTTGCAGCTGGCCCGCGTGCAGTAGGGGTCGGTCGGGTAGCAGGCGACGGGGGAACCGGTGGTGCAGGCCCCGTTCTGGCAGGTGTCGTTGGTGCACAGGTTGCCGGTCTCGCAGGGGATCCCGTTCTGGTTGGTGTAGACGCATCCCCGCAAGGGGTCGCAGGTATCCGCCGTGCAGGGGTTCAGGTCGTCGCAGGTGATGGCGGCGCCGGTGCAGGCTCCGTCGACACAGTGGTCGTTGGTCGTGCAGAGACTGTCGTCGTTGCACTCGCCCGCTCGGGGCGGGTAGTCGCACCCGCCCTCGGGACGGCAGATATCGTGGGTGCAATCGTTGCCGTCGAAGCAGATGCCGTCGTCGATGACGTCGTTGCAGTCGTTGTCCAGGCCGTCGCAGATCTCGATGGAGGCGGTGCGGGCATCACAGATCCAGCCGCTGGCTCCCTGGCAGGTTTCAGTGCCTTGACAGCTTCCGATCTCGTTGGGAACGCTCCAGCAGGGGCGGGGGTCCAGGTTTTCGTCGGTCAGGCCGTCGCAGTCGTTGTCGTGGCCATCGCACTCCTCCGGCCTCGGTTGTTGGGCGGTGCACTGGGACCAGCCCTGGTTGCCCTGGCAGACCTCGATCCCCTCGCACACGCCGTACTCGTTTTGCCAGACACAGGGACGGGAAGCGCCGTCGAACTCCGGCCGGCAGGTGCATTGCTCGCTTTCAGGAACGCACTGCCTGGCCTCCACCCCGGCCGGGTCGGTCCGAGGGGTGCAGTAGAACCCCTCAGGGCAGTCGTTGCTCAGCTCGCAGCCTTTGCCGCAGACCCTCTCGCCGCCCACCTCGATGCAGAGGTTGGCCATGGCGCCGCAGTCGGAGTTGCTGGTGCACAGGCGGCACAGGGTATCGGGGGATGGCACGCAGATCCGCACCGCATCCGATCCGGTGTTCTCGATGACCTGGCAGCTCCATCCGTCGGGGCAGCCGCCGTCCAGGGAGCAGAACACGGTACAGACATAGTCGTCTTCGTACTGGATGCAGTAGCCGCTGTCGCACTGGTTATCGAACTCGCAGGGGTAGAGGAAACCACCGGGCTGGGGGCCCAGATCCAGGTCTTGACCGGCCTCCTGGCTCTCGTCGCCCTGGTTCTCGTCGCCCTGGTCGACCGGTGGGGGGAGCTCGCCGGAGGAATCCCGCTCGACGTCCCCGTTGGTGACGTCCGCCTGGTCGAGGTGGCCCATGCCCCTGGCGCTCAAGGTCGCCTCGGAGCCGCAGCCCGCCGATCCCGCTGAAATGACGCCGATGAAGAGAAGAAGCAACCAACCAATTTTGTATTTCATCATGATCAACCACTCAGCTATGACCAAAACATGAGTCCATTGTAGGGAAGTGGCAAGACGCAAAGCAAGCCAACGGCTGGATTTTCCTGGAGGTGACAAGTGTCGGTGGTCCAGGATCTCCGCGAACGGGAAGGGCGATTAGAGGGTTGACAGGGAGGCGGATGGCCGCCTGCCGCTGGCCGGCAGCCATCCGCCGAAGGCTCGTTGGGGCTGGCGCTACTCGGTGACGCGCCGGAAGGTGACGTACTCCGGTCCGACCTTGTCGGTAGCTACCGGCTCGACCGGCATGCCGATCTCGATGATGTCGCCGATTTCCGCCTGCAGGTGGCCAAAGATGCCGCCGATGGTACCGGGGAACTTCACCTTGACGATGACGACCGGCTCTTCGATCGGTTTCCCTGCGCGGTCCTCGAACACGCGGGTGAAGGCGGTCACCATCCCGTGGGGCGGATCGATCGGGCGGACGTCCCGCTCGGGATCCAGGGTGATGGCGCCGTACTCGCAGAATCCCGAGGGTGGGATGTGAGTGGCCTCACAGTGGGGGCACCAGGTGCCGGAGATCTTGCCCTCGGCCAGGTCCTGGTAGAACCGGATTCCGCCGTGGCCCGCGGTGTAGCGGTAGTTCATCGGGATCTTGCCGGGGAAGGCCTGGGCGGTCGTGGTGTCGAGATCCACCGGCTTGATCGGCTCCGGCTCGCACTGCTCGTCGTCCTCGGCGGTGAGGGGCCGGAAGTAGAGGATATCGGTCACGGAGCCGGTGCGTTCCTCTTCCGGCTTCCAGACCGCCTTGACCCGCATGCCGAAGGTGACCTGTTCGGGCTTTACCTCATCAAGCAGGTGAACCAGCCCGTGGGGCTCGGTGGCTCCGTCGATGGCGATGACGGCGAAGATCTTGATCTGGCCGTCGGGCAGCCGAGAGGAGTCCCAGTCCACGTGGGAGATGGTGTAGGTCTGGACGGTCCCGGTGTCGGGCAGGTCGTAGTAGTCGTGGACCGCCTGGAGGTTGCAGATCTCGCAGAAGGAGCGGGCCGGGATCATCAATCGTCCGCAGGTGTTGCAGTACGATCCGCGGATCTTGCCCTTCTTGAGGCCGTCGAGGTAGGTGGTCAAGGCCACCCCGTTGTCCCAGGCGTAGCGCAGGTCGGGCTCGTACTCGACGTAGGGGACGTCGGCGACGTCCTTGAGGGCGGTGCCCGGGAGGTCCTCCGGTTTCATCTCATTCCAGGCCGACTTGTGGATCGGCATCCGGCCTTCGCCCGACATGACCACCACGGTGCCGACCTGCATCAGGTCACCCCAGGCCTGGGCCACCCCCCGGTGGGGGTTTGAGACCTGGCGGGCGCCGGCCTGTCCCGAGAGCTGGAAGTAGAGCTCGGCGATCTTCATCAGGCCGGTGGCGGCGATGGGATTGCCGACCCCCAACGCGCCGCCCGAGGGGCATAGCGGGTGGCTGCCATCCCGTTCGAAGGCGCCCGACAGGAGGTACTCCTTGACCTTCTGGCCGGTCCGGTCGAGGAGCAGGCCGTTCATGTGGTGCAACGCCTTGTAGGCGAAGGGGTCGTAGGGCTCGTAGATGTCGATCTGGTCTTCGGGCTTGGTGATGCCCGCCATCTGGTAGGCGTCCTGGGCGGCCATGGCGACGTAGGTGGGGAAAGCCAGGTCGCGGGTACACCAGTAGGCGGTGTCCAGCCGGTATCCGATGCCATCGATGAAGGCCGGCGCCTTGCAGTGGGTACGGGCCACGTGCTCGTTGGCGAGGACGATGGCCACGGCGGCGTCGGAGGTGGGGCTGATGTCCAGCCTTTTGACGGGCCAGGAGAGCAGGGGGCTCTTCATGACCTCTTCCACCGTCACCTTCTGGGCGATCTGGGCGGCCGGATGGTCCAGGGCGTTGGCCTTGTTGAGCACCGAGACCAGCGCGATCTCCTCCTCGGTGTAGCCGTAGACGTGCATGAACCGAGCCATCTCCAGGGCGAAGATGTGGATGAGGGTCAGCGCCAACGGCTGCTCGGTAGTGTGGTCGAAGATGGTGAGGAACGCTCCCGCCGGGTGGGGGAAGCAGGGGGACATCTTTTCCTCCGCCACCACCAGGCAGTTCTTGAACTTGCCCG
Organism: Bradymonadales bacterium; assembly: GCA_016931535.1. GTDB lineage: Bacteria > Myxococcota_A > Bradymonadia > JAFGEP01 > JAFGEP01 > JAFGEP01. The sequence continues at coordinate 4,097 of JAFGEP010000045.1, read as the reverse complement.
AGGCCACGTGCATCCAGCCGTGGATGGGGGCGAACACTCCCGTGCCGCCGCCCACGTAGTGTCGCAGGTAGGGCTTGTTGGTCGCCCCGGCACCCGCGATCAGGTGCTCGCCCTTCATGTGGATGCCGTCGAAGGCGTCGGGAGCGGTTCCCAGGCACACCGCGTCGATGTCGTCGATGGTCAGCCCTGCGTCTTCCAGCGCCATCTCCACCGCCTGGGCAGCCAGCTCGCCGGTCGACTCCTTGGCCCTGCGCACAAATCGGGTCATGCCCGCGCCGATAACTGCAACCCTGCCGCTCATGCCAACCTCCCTTCGTCTTCGAGAATGACCACCGCGCACGAGTCGGTGGGGAGACCCCGCCAACCGTGCACCAAGGCACAGGAAGCCTCATCGAGCTGGTGGCTTCCCGCCTCGCCTCGAAGCTGCTGCACCGCATCGAAGAAGCGCGCTCCCCCGTTCGTCTCGAACAGGTCGCCCATGCCCAGCGAACCGCCATCGGGATTGACCAGGGGTAAAACGTCGGCCGAAAGACCGAGGGCGCTCAGGTGCACCAGCGCCCGGTGGGCATAGAGATCGGACACGTAATAGAGATCCACCTCGTCCGGGATCGACTCGATCCCGGCCTCGTCGCAGGCCATCTTGGCGGCCAGGGTGGTACCCTCCGAGCAGCAGGAACAACGCCGCTCCAATATGGAGTTGCCGGACGCCCAGCCGGTTCCGGTGAGGTACACCGGGTGACGGGAGGTCTCGAACCCCACCTCGTCCGAGCCCAGCACGACCACCACCGCGGCGTCGGCGGGCCTGGCGATCATCAGGTCGGTGACCGGGGTGGCCACCGGCCGGCCATTCAGCACATCGCCGGCCTGCACCACCGCCCCGTAGGGGGCCAGGGGGTTCATCAGCGCTTTTCTCTTGCTGGAAGCCACCACCTCGGCGACGTGCTCCAGGGAAAGAACACAACAGCCCAGCGATTCGAGCATCTCGAGGCCGGCCAGGTAGTGGGGGGTGACCCCCAACCGGTTGAAGATCGGGTCGTAGGCAAAGTGGAGGAGCTCATCTTTGGTCAGCATGTTGGATGCCTTGCTGTAGCTCTCCACCACCACCGTCTTGAACCGACCGGTCTTGATCTGCATGACCGCCGAGCAGATCCCGTGGAGAAAATCCCCACAGATGGTGTAGACCGGTTTCCGGACGACACCCAGCTGGTCAGGCACATACTCGTCCGCGATGGAGTATCCCGAGAAGAAGTCCTCCTCCACCGAGACCGCTCCGTCCAGTTGGTCGGCCGTGATTCCCGCATCCGCATAGGCCATCGTCGCCGCTCTCTGGATCAGCTCGCGGTACGACAACCCGTCGGATGTGGGGAAGGCCCCGCAGAATCCGACGCCCATCACTACGACACCCATGAACGACTCCTTTTGTGAGGGTTGCGATTAGTTGACTGCGTGTCGAGGCCTTATTTCATACCCCCGCGAGGCTTGTCAACCAGGGCGGCGAAGCTCGAGCGCCCCGTCAGGGGCGCAACGGGTATAGCCCCGGGCGTAAGCCCGGGGTGTACGGCATTCATTCAACCAAGCCCCGAAGGGGCGACACCCAGGACCAATATTAGTCAGCAGTTATCTCCCTCGTCGTTTGTCGTGGCCAGAGATGTGATCCATAGACAGTTCCACTCGATAGAGCGGTCCAGGATACGCCGCTTCCCCATCGGGCTCGGTGTCGAGAGATGGGTGGCCACCGGGGCGTGGCTTTTCACGGCCTCTTGTCGAGTGGAGCGATACCTTTGCCGGCGGTGGCGCAGCCCGCAGCCGACTACTCCTGGGCGGGTTGCAGCTCGTAGGCGCCCATGTCGCACACCCCGACCCGCGGGTTTCCGTCCAGGTCTTCTGCCAGGCCACAGTTCGGGTTGCCGCTGTCGACGCAGGGGGATTGGTCCGACAGGCGATAGTTGAACAGCCGGTAGGTTTGCCCTTCTTGGCCGAGCCAGGTGATATCCCCCAGCACGGTGAGGCGGTTGGTGGTGTTGCCGATGATGAAGACCTGGTCCGGCTGGTCCACGAACGGCTGGACCACCAGCCCGACGAGCGAGTCGGGCTCCCAGCTGGCCTGGTTGTCCTGCAGGTGGGTCAAGAAGGTCGAAGGCTCGTACCCGATCTCCTCCCAGGTTCCACTGTCGGCGGTATCCAGCGGGCGGAACTGGGGATCTTCCGATATATTGCCAACTCCGTCCCAGAAGGCCGCACAGCTGTGGCCTCCTCGGGGGAGGTTGCTGAAGGAGAGCGAGGTGCTCGCCTCCACGTTCTGGTCGAGGCATTCCAGGGGGCTGTCATTCCAGAGTATGCAGGTGTCGATGCCGTTGGTTCCATCCAGGTTGTACAAGGAGGCCTGGGAATCCTGGTTGTCCAACAGGGTGGTTCCCATCAGGAGCAGCTGCGAGTTCCAGTTGAAGGCGGCGCCTCCCATGTTGACCGCCTGGTTGGCAACCAGCAGGCTGCTGGTGAGCTCGGCGTGGGCCGCTGCTCCGACGTATAGCGCTCCTCCCACGTGACTGGCCTGGTTGGAAGACCAGGTGGATCGGTCGGCCCGAACGGTGGAGTTGTTGTACACGTACAGCCCTCCGCCGGTTCGGGCGCTGTTGCCGGTAAAGGTCGTGCGACGCAGGCTCACGTCGGAGTAGTAGTCCAGGTAGGTGCCTCCCCCGCCATTGCCGGTGTTGTTCCAGAAGGAGCAGTCAGCCACCGAGACCGAGGCCCAGTAGACGAACAACCCACCCCCTCCATCGCTGGTGTAGGGATCGCTGATGATGGCATTGTTGCCGGTGAATCGGCAGCCGTTCACCACGGTCGTCTGGGTGGGAAACCGATCGCCAATCCAGAGGCCACCTCCGTGGGGAGCCTCATTCGACTCGAACAGGCAGCGCAGCACCCGGGTCAAGGGCGCCCGGAACAGAGCCATCCCACCTCCCTGCTGGCCGGCGCTGTTGCGATAAAACCAGCTGTCCGCCACGGTCGCGCTGGACCCGAGATCCAGGTGGAGGCCACCCCCCGAATCCTGAGCCTGGTTATCGCGGAAGACCATGTGGGAAACGACCACATTGGTGCCCGCGCCGATGTACAGCCCCGCTCCGTTCCGTTGCTCGACCAGGTCCCCGTTGGCCCGACCATGCTGGATGATGAACCCGTCCAGCAGGACGTCGCTGTCGCCCGTCACGACATGGTAGACCCGATGATCTGCGGTGGCATCCCAGGATCCGCCATCGAGGATGGCCGGGTTGGCCGTCCAATCTCGCTCGTCCCGATCTGCCTCGAAGCCGGCGAAGCCGCCGTAGAGCCAGACACCCGGCAATAGCTGGATGGTGTCCAGGGGGCTGCTGACATAGACCGGGTAGGTTCCGTCCGCCACCCAGACCTCGCAGAAGCCGCCCAGCTCCTCTACCCGCATCGCGGCCAGATCCAGCCCCTCCTGGATGTCCGCCAGAGGAGCCTCCCAGGAGCTCCCATCGCCAAGCTCCCCCTGGATGTCGACGTAGACGACACAGTCGGCGCAGTCGGCGCCTCCGTAGTAGGGGTAGCAGACGCAGATCGCCTCCCCGCTCGAGTCGTCGCATTCGCCGTGATCCCAGCAGAAGGGATCGGCGGTCGCGCAGTCCGCAAGGCAGGTGCCGTTGCCATCATTGTCCTGGTAGCCGTCGGCACAAGAACAGACGGAGGGACGATCGCCCACACAGACATAGTTCTCCTCGATCCGGCAGTCGACCGAGCAGCCGTCCAGGGCGAGCCGGTTGCCATCGTCGCACTCCTCCCACTCCTGGCGCCATCCATCGCCGCACAACCCGGGCGAGAGATCTCCCTCCTCCAGGTCCGCCTCATCCAAGGCGTCGGCATCCGCCACGTCCTGGACGAGGTCCGGAAAAAGATCCCAGGGGATATCGAACCACATGTCCCAGGAGAGGTCGAACGGGAGATCCCAGGGGAGGTCGGGCCAGGCATCCCAGGAGAGGTCGAACGGGAGGTCCCAGGGGAGATCGGGCCAGGCATCCCAGGGGAGATCGGGCCAGGCATCCCAGGGGAGATCGGGCCAGGCATCCCAGGGGAGATCG
>JAFGEP010000044.1 GCA_016931535.1 Bradymonadales bacterium | reverse complement strand
TTCTCGGCATGCTCCAGCAATGGGCACCACCAGAGCCCAGGGAGAGCGGGAGGACCCTGAGCCGCCCGTTCTTCTCGGCATGCTCCAAGGCGCCGTCATGAGGCCGCGATGCTGATCAAGATCCTGCTCCTGCTCACGCTGGTACCCATCGCCGAGCTGGTGATCCTCATCGAGATCGGCAAGAGCATCGGGTTGTTGCCCACCATCGGGATCATCCTGGGCACCGGCGTGGTGGGAGCGGTTCTGGCCCACTGGCAAGGACTCCGGATCGTACGGAAGATCCGCAGCGAGATCTTCGCGGGGAGGGTTCCCGGCGATCCGATCCTGCATGGTTTGTTGGTCTTGATCGCCGGCGCTCTGCTGTTGACACCGGGCTTGTTGACCGACATCGCCGGCTTGCTCCTCCTGGTGCCCCCGATCCAGCGCCGGTTGTCGGGGTCTCTCAAGCGGTACTTTTTGGGTCGGATCAAGAGCGGCCAGGCACAGTTCCATGTCCACCGAACGGAGGAGGTCGACCTCGGCGACCACAGCGAGGACGACCCGTTTGTCCTGTAGGGTTGGGGTTCAGGTTCCCGTCCGACCGACCCTGGTCTTGACGACCCCCACAGAACCCACACCGGGATTCACCCCGAACATACTGGTTCACCGGCGCACCAGCGCCACACATCCAGCAAGAAGATCGCTCAGGAGTCCTCGCCGGCGAACTCGTCGCGGACCGCCATGCCCATCTCTCGGGCTTCGATCAGGGCCGCGCGCCAGAGGTGGTCGAAGGTGATCACCTCACCCTCTTCCGCGGCATAGAAAGCGGCACGGAGCACGGCGTTGCGGATGTGACCGCCGGTGACCTCGAACTTCTTGGCCAGAAACTCGAAGTCGATATCGGGGGCCAGCCGGACCTTGGAGGTGATCATGGAGCGCCACAGCTTTTCGCGCAGGGCCATCTCGGGGATGGGAAAGTTGATGCGGAACTTCAAGCGCCGCTTGAAGGCCTCGTCGATGGCCTTCTCCTTGTTGGTGGTGAGGATGGTCATCCCGTCGTAGTTTTCCATCCGCTGCAGGAGGTAGTTGACCTCCATGTTGGCGAAGCGGTCCTGCGCCGACTCCGTCTTGGTGCGCTTGGAGAACAGGGAGTCCGCCTCGTCGAAGAGCAGGATAACCTGGCCCTTTTCCGCCTCGTCGAAGGCGATGGCCAGGTTCTTCTCGGTTTCGCCGATCCACTTGCTCACCACCCGGGAAAGATCCACCCGGAAGATCTCCCGGCCCAGCTCTTTGGCCAGGATAGCAGCCATCATGGTCTTGCCGGTGCCGGGGGGGCCGGAGAACAGGCAGGATAGCCCATGTCCGTAGGAGATCTTCTGGCGGAACTCCCACTGATCGTAGACCTTCTCCCGGTAGCGGGCGTGGGCCAGGATCTCCCGGAGCCGTAAGAACACATCGTCCGGGAGGATGACATCGGTCCAGTTGAGCGTGGTGGAGTAGGGCTGGGCGATGGTGCCTAGCGTATGGTCGGCGCGACGTCGAACCGCCTGGGTGATCTCCTCGATCCGCAAGCGGGGCCGTTGTTGCTCTCCATGGGTAACCAGAGAGCGGGATCGAGCCTCGGCGACAGCCTGGTAGATCTGGCCAGGAGAGACGCTCATTCGCTGGGTCAGGATGGCCGGGGCCTGCTCCTCCGCGCTGCAGTGGAGCTCCTCGATGGCGCGTTTCCACAGGTTTCTCTGGTCGGCTGCCTGAACCGGGGGAAAGGTAATCTCGAAGAGATCCCCGACCACCCCCGCCAAAAGCGGTGTGTGGGACCGGGCGGTCAAGGCGAGCAGGCCCTCGTAGGGGCCGAGAATACGCATCAGAGGGCGGGCCACCTGTTGCGTCTGTTCGCGGTCGGAGAAGGCCTGGTCCCCTCGGATCAGGAGCATCACGCCCCTCAGCAGCGCCTCTCGGCAGATCTCCGCCAGCTGGGTCTCGAAGAGCTCCGGTTCCTGGGGCAGATAGGACAGGTTGACGGTCAACAGGCCGATCCCATGGACCGCCGCCAAGCTATGGAGCGCGGTCCGGCGTCCGGCCCCCGACATGCCGAGCAGAAGCAGGCGAGGTCTCCGGTGGGAATGCTGAATGGCATGATCCAGAGCGGAGGAGAGGGTGGCCAAGGTCTCCGCCGGCAGAACCAGGAGTCGAGGATCCAGCGCGCTGGCGGGCAGATCGAGCTGGCAGCCGTCGTGGCTGCGTTCGATGGAGCCCAGGGGGTGTCCCAAAAGGTAGGTGACGACCCGCTGGGGGACGTGAACCGGCTGGTGCAAGAGCGGGGTCAGTCGATCGGAGGCCGCGGAGGTCCCGAGCAGCACCAGGCGATGGCGAACGAGGGGGCTGTTCTCGGAAAGGTCCACCATCAGGTCGCGGACATCGCCCGGTTTTTCGGCAATCAGCTCCGCCAGGAACCCAACGGTGGGCCGCTTGATGGCAAAATCGGCCCAGGCAAAGGTGTACAGGCGTGCCACGTCCACCGAGATCACGGGGCCCAAGGCGGCCACCAGCAGCAAGAGCTGCCGTTGGCTCAACCCGGCGCGTTCCTTCAAGGCCTCCAGGGGAAGTCGATCGAGGCCGCCCGACGCACGGGTCACCGCCCTTCGTCGGTCCATCTTTTCCAGGTGCTCGCCGATCTCAGCAGCGACATCGGACTCGGCGGGCCAGTTGAGCTGTTCTCCCCAACGTTCCCGGATAGCCGCCGTCTCCTGCTGGTTGAGCACCATCTCGCTCTCGCACAGGCTGACATACAGGTTGCTCAGCGTGCCGGTGGCATCGATCAACCGGTAGCCATATCGAGCGATATACCGCTTCAGGCAGAGCATCAGGTAGCCCAAGAAGTCGTCCAGCTGCTCGTCCCCGCTAGCATAGGGTGTGACCTGCCGGTCGCCATCGGCAACGGAGGTGACCGCGTCGGTCTGGGCGACCGGTGGCTGGCCGCCGGATGGTGAGGGTGTGGTGCCGCCTTCCTGCTGCTCGGATGAAGGTACATTGACTGAGGACATTGTTGGTACCCGCCTTCGATACGAGGGGTCGGGGCCTGATCCCTGCCTGGCGACCTGTCAAGGCCATGTCGCCTGCAATGATTGTACCTCGCCTGGCCAATTCTGCCCAGGCCGCGAACACCAGCGTTCCTTTATGGCAAGTCCACCTTCTCTTCCGCTTCGTTCGGGTTACCAGGGACATTCTGGAAAGTGGGCCTCCAGCCGGGACTGGTTCTCCTGTAGACCACGCCCCACTTCCCGCATCGAGTCGGCCTCGAAATCGAGCAACCCCTCGGCTTCCAGATCGGACCGGATCCGATCGATCGCCCGCCCATAGGCGCGATGAGCCAGGGCCATCTGGAGACATCGGCGCTCCGTTTCCACGGCCTGGTGCCCTCGTAAGAGGTGGCGGGCGATCAGCAGCTGGTCGGCGTGTACCTGGGCCCACAACAGGTCGAACCGATTGTTTCCTACCGACTCCAGCAGTAGCTGCCGGCAAGGTTCGGCCGCCTGTTCCAACAGAGCAGCCGTCTCCGGCTCCCCCGTGCCTGTCAAGGAAAGAACCGCGGCGAGATCCTCGACCAGAGCGAGACAGGTCTGTACCGAGATCTCCGAGGTTGCCTCACCGTTTCCCAGCGCCGCCACCGATGGATCGTTCTTGTCGAAAGGCAGCACCGGATGCTCACTTCCCTCGGTGCCGGGGAGTGCCTCGACCACCAGAGAACCAGCGCTCTGAGAGGTGGAAACGGCTTCCGTGGGTTCGGTCCCATGCTTCTCACCACTCATCGAACTGTCCTGCTGGTGACGCGACCACCACAGCACCACACTGGCCGCCAGGATCACGGCAAAGACAGCTAAGAAAATGGGAAACCAAGGCACACTGCGAGTCTCACCACTCTTCCTGGCCGGAGGACCAAGCAGGGTCGCCGAGGTAGGCGGGGAGGCAAGGCGCTGACCGGCGGATCTCTCTTCCCCCTTGGGGGACTGCAAGCCCAATGGGGAGACTCTCCGGGGAACAGGGCCAGGTTCCGCGACGCCTCGGGTTGGAAGGTCCAGTCCATCCAGAACCACCGGGTGACTCACATAGCCCTTGAGTGTCTCGAAGCCTGGTAGCGCAATCAAGGCTTGTGCCATCTGCTGGCAGCTCTGGAATCGATCCCCGGGCTGCTTGGCCAGAGCCTTGCGCACCACCTGCTCCAAGTCGGGCGAGAGGTCGGAACGAAAGGACCGGGGGCTGGGAGGGTCCACTTCGAGGTGGGCCTTGATCACGGCGAACTCGTTCTCCGACTCGAAGGGAAGCCGCTGGGTGAGAAGCTCGTAGAAGGTCACCCCGAAGGCGTAGATATCTGCGCGCAAGTCTACGGCTCGTGCGTCTTCGAACTGTTCCGGGGCCATGTAGTAGACCGTGCCCATCTTGGTGCCGGTGACCGTCCGACCGCGAGCAGCCTCGACCTTGGCGATGCCGAAGTCGCACAGCTTGGGCACCAGCCCCTCTTCCACCCGCGCCAGGAGGATATTGCCCGGCTTGATGTCTCGGTGGACCACGCCGGCAGCGTGGGCCGTGCCCAGACCGGCCAGCAGCCTCAGAGCAAGGTGGATGGCAAAGAGCAGGGGCACCGGCTGCCGCTGCCGGTGGATGAAGGTGTGGAGAGACTCCCCGTCGATGTACTCCATTACGATGGCAACCCGACCCTCTTCCTCGATGGTGTCGTGGACCTGCACCACGTTGGGATGTCTCAGGTTGGCCTGGATCCGTCCTTCCTCGATGAAGCGCGCTCGGATGGTGGGGTTGCGGGCCAGATGGCCGAAGAGCACCTTGATGGCCACCGGGTGGCCCAGATCGATGTGCCGTCCTTCGTACACCACGCCGGCCCCCCCCTCCCCCAGGGGGTGAAGGACCTCGTAGGTGGCCTTGAGCACCGTCCCCGGGGAGATCAGGGAGGGCTCTTCCTCGGGATGAGGGAGGGCGCCGGTCTCGAGGGCGAGGGCCGTACCACAAGCGACGCAAAAGCGCATCCCGGGTGCGTTGTGCTCACCACAGTTGGAGCATCTCATGGCGACCGACCTCTTATCAGCCCACCTCCACATCCTTCAAGCGCAGGATGGAACACACCAGTCCAAACAACAAGGCGTTGAGGAAGAAAAGGACGAGCAACACCACGGGCAGACCGACCTGGACACCCTGGACACCCACCCCGTACTCCTGGTGGTAGCGGTGGCGCAGGGAACCCTCGCGATCGAGATCCAGGCCAAAGGCCCGTTCCAGCGGAGTCAGCTCGGCACCGCGCCGGGTATTGGTACACAGGATCGTGCAGATGTCCGTCTCCTCCCCGACCCCTCGAGGCAGATAGCTTCGCTCCTCCATCTGGCCAAACAGCGTCGTCAACAATCGCGGTCCGGCAGTGTCCTCTACCGGAGAGGACTCCTTCGCCCCCAGCGGATCGGGACAGGCGTCGATTCCGCATTGCTGGCGGATCGCATCCAGGTCGTCCTTGCCGTACTCCACGTGCAGCACCCCCTCATACCCCCAGCGAGCCACCATGGCGTTGGAGAGGATACCCATGGGAAGGTTCAGATCGTGGGTGGGGATGAGGATGCCTCCCAGCATGATCTGAGGGATCAGGAGCAACGGAACCAGCGCCGTGGCCGCCTCTGCCGAGCGCACCATGGCGCTCAAGGTCAGTCCGATCCCGACCCCACACAAGCTGACCAGAAAAAGAACCAGGTAGTGAACAAGAAAACACCCCTCATACCCCAGGGCGGGATAGACCATTCCCAGCAAGATGGCACATTGGAGCGCACATAACGCTCCCAGCACGGTGAACTTGGAGAGCACATAGCTCCCGATGATCAGGTTCACCATCCGCTCTCGCCGATAAATGGCTTGCTCCTTGACGATCTCACGAGCCGAGTTGGAGCAGCCGAACCACACGGCGCTCATCACCAGCAAGAACAAGGCCGATGGCCCGTGCTCCAACCGCTGAAAAGGCGAGGTCATCCGGCCGGCGAAAACCAGCCACAGCACCACCCCGATGACGGGGGCCTGAAGCAAGAGTATGGCGGTATTGACGACATCCTTGCGCTTGATGGTCAAGCATCGACGGGTGAGAATCCCCCATTGCCGTAGCCAGCCTCGCCGCTCTGTCTTCTGCTTGCTTCCTTCGCCGAGGCGGACGCGATCCCGGGGAGCTACCGAGCGGTCGTGCACATAGTCCTTGAACTGCATCGACCCGAGATAGTCGGAGCAGCGCTGCTTGAGCGCCAGGGTCAGGGCCTGTTCGGGATCCGAGCGCTCGTTGGACCGCTTCTGGTCTTCCGCCAGCGCTTTCAGGGCATTTCCCGGATCGGACAGCAACAGGTGACCTTCCGGCGTTCCCAGATCCACCTCGGGAAAGAAGAAGGAGATGCCGTCCGGATAGGCCGGACCGTAGTAGACCATCCGGCCGTGGAAGAGATAGATGACGTTGTCCAGCTTGCGATAGGCCTCCAGGGAGGGCTGGTGGATCGTCAACAGGATGGTTCGGCCCTCGTTCGCCAGGCGCCTGAGCAGGTTCATCACGTTGATGGCGTCCTGGCTGGCCAGTCCGCTGGTGGGCTCATCCAAAAAGAGCAGGCTGGGCTCGGTAATGAGCTCCTGGGCCAGGTTGACCCGTTTTCGTTCGCCGCCGCTGATCCCTTTTTTCAGGGCATCCCCGATAATGACCTCGCGGGTGTTCGAGATCTCCAGCTTTTCCAGGAGGTCCTCGATCTTGCCGCGGATCTCGGCATCGGTGGTGTCGGGGGGAAGACGGAGCTTGGCGGTAAAATAGAGAGACTCGAAGACGGTCAGCTCGTGGTAGATGATATCGTCTTGCGGGACATAGCCGATGGCGCCGCGAAAGCTGTTGTAGTTGGAGTAGAGATCATACCCGTTGATCAGACTGCGCCCGGCGGTTGGCAGGGTGTAGCCGTTCAGGGCCATCATCAGGGTGGTCTTACCCGCCCCGGAAGGTCCCATCAGCCCCACGAACTCGGTCGGATATACCGTGAAGCTGACGTCTGCCAGCAGGGTCTTGTAGCCCTCCGGACTGCTCCGGTCTCGAACGCGCACGGTCACCCGTTCGGCCTGTAGCATGATGTCGCCGTGGTAATCCCGGCGGACCACGCCTGCTGATACGTCCAGCCGCATCCGGTAGTTGGCGAAGGACAGCAGGTCGACAGGAGAGATCACCCGCGTCTTGATCCGCTGCCCATTGATGAACGTCCCGTTGATGCTTCCCAGGTCCCTGACCTCAAAGGTCCCATCCGACAGGCGACGGAGCTCGGCATGAGTGCGGGAGACCTGGGGCGAGCTGAGGACGATGTCGCAGGACTCGTCCCGTCCGATGAGCATGACCTCTTTTTCGGGAGGGATGACCACCTCGTACTCGCCGGTCACCTGTGCGATCAGGGACTCCAGCCGGCTCACCGGCAGACGGTACGAGCCCAGGAAAAGGACATCCTGTGATCCGACGGTGGCGGTTGTCACCCGGTTTTCCCTGGAGTTGACAAAGGTCCCGTTGGTGCTTCCCAGGTCCTCGACCCGGTAGCGACCATGGCTGATAGGGACCAGACTTGCATGGAAGCCGGAGACCATGGGAGCATCGAGGCGGATGTCACACTCCGGATTGCGTCCGATGCGGATCGGCCGATCCAGCGCCGGAATGGCCGGGGCTGGCAGAGCCCAGCTGTCCTGGGGCTTCTCCGAAAAGTAGCGGAGCAGGTCGGACACCCGCAGGGTATCGTTGCCCACGCTGAACTGGTCGTCGGCGGTCACCCATAACCGAGTAATCCGCTCACCGCCGACCCAGGTCCCATTGGTCGACCCCTGGTCCTCCAGCACATAGTGGTCCTCCACCCGATAAAGCCGGGCGTGATGTCCGGAGACTACCGGGTTCTTGAGCTGGACCGTGTTGTCATCGGCATAACCGATGGAGATGGAAGGAGCATCGGGGGGAGGTGGCGGTGTGGCCTGTAATCGGGGCGAACCGCCGGCCAGGCGGGATCGACCCTCTTCGCTCACCCGGCTCAACACCTCAGGCGGCAGCTCCAGGGTCAGCTCCACCCCCTCACGACCGACAAGGGTTTCTTCGGTCGGAGAGGGTGCACCGGACCAAGGTACGGGACGGGGCCTGGAGAGCGGGGAGAGCAGGGGTCCTTGGCGACCCGGCACCGTGACCCTTCCCCCTGGTGGAGTGGCCGGCAGGTCGGGGACCAGCGGCAACTCCAGCTCGGCCAGAGGGGTCGGTGCGCTCTCACCGGGAGGGGTGTGCTCCAGCCGTTTTATCTCCCCCTGGTCAAATGGACGAGCCCTGGAGAGGATCTCCTCGCTGACGGTGAAATGGAACGTCTTCCCCAAGAAAACGAGGTCACCCGCCTTCACCTCCACAGGAGAACCGGGTACCAACTTGGCTCCGCGCAGGTAGGTGCCGTTGGTGCTGCCGAGATCTTCGAGCATCCAGCGATCGGTCTTCTCCTCCTGGAAGATGCGGGCGTGGTACCCCGATACCGTGGGGCGCTGGAAGACCAACTCGTTGTCCCGTTTGCTCCCCACTCGGATCACGACCGCGGGGAGATCGACCTGCTTTTGACCTTCGGCCATTGGACGCTCGCTGCCCTGAAGTCACCGGGGCGGTACGACATCTGGGTTCATTGTCTTTCTAATGAGGTGCGGGCAAGGTTGCAACACCTGGCGGTTGGATTTATTCTGAGGCCCGCCTCCCCACGAAGGGGTTGCTCCGAACCGATTCGATGCACACCTTCATAGAGGGAGAACCCAAAGGCGTCGGCAGCTGGTGGGGACGGAGGCGACAAGGGCGGACGAGGTGGAAATCCACCGGTGTCAAGGGAAAGGCCGGATCCCGTGATGCCATAGGAACATTGCACAAGCCAGATGTGGCTCATCTGTCCAAAATGCGGCCTATCGTTTGACGAGTCCCCAGAGAACTTCCAGCGCTCTGGAGGTCGGATACCCTGTCATACCTGTCACACGTTGATGGTTCCCGCCCCGGCTTCAGGGGCAACGCCATCCGCTCCCGCCGCCTTCGCGCCACCCGGTCAGCACGGCGGACCTAGCCCATCCGGTCCTCCCACCGGAATCAACTACAGGGGCCAACCGGCACCCAGACCTCCGACCATCACCGGAAGCACCCCCTACCTGTCGGAGTCGGGCTCCTACCCGACTTCGCAACCTGCCGGTGAGGGTATGGGGCCCAGCGGATCCGCTCCGTTCAACCCGGAGGCCACCGGAGAGTTCGGCCCCGAAGGGCCTGGCGGAAAGAGGACCAAGGCCCGTCGGCGGGTCGTGGTCGGCGGAGCAGCCGTCGCCTCAGCAGAAGCCATGACCCAGGCGCTGGATATCGATGTATTCAAGCGGATGGAAGGTTACGAGCCGGTCAAAAACGAGGGGAGTCCCCCTTCGCTACCTGCGGTGGGTGCACCCATGGCAGGTCCGGTACAGATGCCCGGCCAGGTGATCATCGGCGCAGGCGCTCCTGTCGGAGATCAAGCCGCTTACGGCGCCCGGTCCTCTGTGATCATCCCCTCCGCCACCCCCACCAGTCAAGAACCGGTTGTGGAGGCCGGCAGTAGACGCTGGATGCCCATCGCCCTGATCGGTGGCATGGTAGCCGTGGTCGCGGCTATTGTGGCCATCATCGTGGCGCTGGCCACCAGGGGGGAGGACCAGCCGGAACCGACCACCCCTGAGCAACCCGCCCAGTCGGCAATGCTGGCGGGAACGGTGCGGATCGATACCCTGCTCCAGCGCATGCGCTCCAACATCGACCCCTTTCTGGTCGCCCCGGCCCTGAACCCTGAGGGTGCTGGTGTCGCCCTGGGGATTCGAGGGACCTCGGGGGGGATCTCGCAGCACTGGCTCGCTACCCCTGCCGCCCCGGATCCTGCTCCGGTCTCTGGAGACCTGGTCCAAGCCGTAAGCGGCCTTGGCGATGCCACGGTGTTCGTGATGTTCGACCAGGCTACAGACCTCCGAACCGCAATAACCACCCTGGAACAGCTTCGCAATGCCGGCGCATCGACGGCCATCGTCGGGGGGTCCCACCTGGGTCCCGACGTCTACTTCGCGTTCCGCACCGATGGAACCACCGACGCTCCGGTTACGATCACCGTCCTGAACCGCGTCGTCCAGGTCTGGCATTCCAGCTGGCAGCAGCCGGCCAACCTCTGCTACCTTTCCGCTTTCCCGGCCGAAAGGCTGCGCGACCTTCTCAACGTGGCGCTGGCCGACGTGCCTCAACCCTGGCATGTCCGCCTGGAGCTACCGGAGAGCCTTCCGCTGCAGACCCTGTTCCAGGCCGCCTCCGCCACCCATCGGGACGATATCCATCTGTACCTGGCCCTCACCGCGGATCTACCCATCCCGGAGGAGTGCAGTCAGTAGGGGGATCCCGCGGTTGGCTCTGACTACTCCGTCGCCTGGTCTGGACGGAACTCCTCGGGGCTCTTGACCAGGTTGTTCACCTTGTAGGCTCGAAGCTCGAAGATCTCCCCTCCGTCGACCTGGACGTAGTGATCCATATTGCGCGCCGAGCCGCTTTCGGTGGTCGGCTGGGTGGGACTGCCGATGGCGATCACGTGTTCGGCCCCATCGGCCAGGGTCATGGTGATCTGCCGGCGAGGTGAATGCAGACCCGCCTGCTCCACGGTCACGCCTTCCGCGAAGCGGGTTGCGTCCACATCTGCCACGTTGGTGAGCAGCCGTCTCATCTCGGCGGCGTCCACCGGGTCGATCGCCTCGGGCTCCACCATCCGCCAGCTGCTCTCTCCTCCTTCCTCCGGTGGATCGTTGCGAACCAGCTCCATGCGGGTGCCATCCCGATCGACGGTCACGATCCGCACCACCTGGTCACGTTCGAGGCTGATCACATCGCGGGGACGGAAGTCTCCGGTGGTCCACAAAAACTGGTCGACCGTCCGCTCGGTCACCTGGTAGATGGGACCATCGTTCAACTGGACGTAGCGGCGTTGCTCCGGCGTCACCGGGACGGATTCGCCTCCTTCTTCCTGGGACGGGGAACGGGTGAACTCCCCCCCGAACCGCAGCTCGAAGCGCTCCTGCTCGCCCAGCTCCAAGGTGAGCACGTACATCGGCGGATCCAGGCCCGCCTGGGCCGCATCCACCTCATCCGCGAAGTCGGTAGCGCGCAGGGTGTCCACCTGGTTGATATAACGGGAGATCAAGTTGGCGTCGGTCTGGGCGTCGACCGGCTCTACCATCTGCCACTGCTGCCCCTGCTTTTCCAGTCGGATGCGGCCTGTGCCGTACTGGATGTTCACCGCGGTCAGCGCATCCTGTTGCTCCTGGGTCAGCACCAGGATGTCGGTGTTGCGCCACTCGGACAGGTTCTTGTCCAGGACCGTTGGGAGGTTTCGGTTTACCCGGTAGATCCGGTCAGCCCCTTCGGGACGGATCCAGGTCCGGCTGGCGCCTGACTGAGTCTGTTCGGTGCTGCCCAGGCCAAACCTCACCACCGGCTGTCCGGAGTCGAACAGTCGGACCTGGATCAGTGGTTCTGTGTCCAGGCCGAAGCGGCTGAGGTTGGTGGAATCGGCCGGCTCTTCCCCGTCAACCACCAGGCGAGTCTCCTGATCGGCGAACAGACCGGCGACCTGCTCCATCTGGTCCTCGTCTGCCGCGAAGGCCAACGGCTGTTGGATACGCCAGCCACCAGAGCCACGGTCCACCACCAGGGTTTCTTCACCCCGGACGATCTCGATGCGATCGAAGTTGGTGATCTCGGGCAGATTCCAGGTGAAGCCCGGCCTCTTGGCCGGTTCTCCCTCCGTCAAGAAGATGTAGGCCAGGAGAAGCGCAACAACGACAACCAAAGCCCCGATCAGCTGCTTCGCCATGGTTACTTTCCACTCGAGTAGAGCTGGGTGATGCGAGCCCGCCGGGTCCGGCGGATGAAATAGCCCAAGACCCCCAGCACGCAGAAGATGGCGGGAATGCCCGCGATGTTGAAGACCTGGTAGAACTTCCGTGCGCCTGGACCGACCGCCGCCGTGTCCAAAAACGCCACCTGGCCTCGGCTGCGGATCCGCACCAGGTCGGAGTCCTGGGCCAGCCAGTCGGCGATGTTGTGCAAGAACAAGATGTTGCTGGCGCGATACTGCTGCACCGTATTGCGAAGACCTCCCGGCAGCATCATCTGCGTTCCTCGGGACATCAGCGGATCCTGTCCGGTCAGTAACGACTCCACCCAGTATCCGTTGGCGACGACCAGCAGGCGGCCTTCGGCGGTCCGATCGAGGTGAGCCGGCTCCTCTTCCTCGTCATTCTCCTCCTCTACTCCCGAGAGGTAATCGTCCTCCTCGTCGTCCAGCTCATCGGCCGAGCCACCGCCTCCGGGAAGGGCAGAGGAGATCTCGCCCTCCAGGGTCATGGCAATGGAGAAGGGGCCTTGCTCCAGGTCGATGGTCGGCTGAGGGTTCTGCTGGGTCGGCAGGTACCGCTCCAGCATATCCAGGGAGACGGATTCATAGGTGTTCTGGTCGTCTTCCACGAAACGATAGGAGGAATCGGAGCTGCGCAGCACCTCGATGATCTCCAGCTGGCTGGCTTCGCGGGCCTGCACGGCTTCTGCCGTCAGACTCAGGCTGGACTGGGACAAGGGGGTGGCCCGATCGAGCGGGGGGAACGCCAACAGGTCCATGTTCGGTACCAACACGCTAGCGTGGTCGATGTTCGTGATCTCCGGAAGGCGGGGATCCAGAAAGGGGATCCACTGGACCATCCGCATCCGCCCCATTCGCCCTTCCTGGCGCTCGGCGCTGACCTGGGCCCGCTGGAAATCGATGATGGCGTCCCGGTTCAACTTGACTCCGTAACTCTCCAACAGCTCCTCCAGGCCGGTCCGGTTGGATGCCGGGACGGTGATGGGGGGGAACCCCTGCTGCTGGAACTGCTGCAGCGTTTCCTGGCGGTAGGGGCTGACGAACATTGCCACCGGATGGCCCTTCATGACGTACTGATCCAGGCGGCGTTTCATCTCCTCGTCGAACTGGGCGGTGGGGCCGACCACAAAGAGCCCCTTGATCCGGTCGGGGATCTCGCCTGCCCGGATATCCACCAGCTCGAACTGGTAGAGATTGTCAAAGACCTGGCCCAGCTGGTTCTCCAGCTCGGCCTTGATCTGCTCTGGCGCCTGGGGGTTCTGCGGGTCGAACGGCATCTGTAGAAACTGGTCGAACATGCCTCCGTCGCCATAGAGAAAACCCAGGGTGGTCGGCCCTTCCTCGCGCATCAGGGTTCTGACGGCCCGGGTGATCTCGTACTCGTAGTTCATCCCCGGGAGAATCTGCGGGATGATCTCCACCCGGCTCTGCCCACCTTCGTCCCAGGTCAGGGCGGCACCGGTGTACACGTAGCGGACCGAGAGCTCGCTTTCGCTGGACTGTTGCAGGGCCCAGGCCGGCAGATCGTAGCCATCGGCCCGGGCGCGGTCGCCCTCGTTGGCGCCGGGATCGATGAACTGGTAGGTCAACTTGCCGTCGCTGTGAGCCGCGTACTCCGCCAAGAGGTCATTGATGTCCCGCCGGCTCTGCTCCAGCTGAGGAGGCAAGTTGGTGCTGAAGAACACCTCGACCTTCACCTGTCCCTCGATCTCCTGAGCCGCCCGGATCGAAGGCTCGGAGAGCGTGAAGCGCTGGTCGCGGGTCAGGTCGAGGCGGTTGATGGTGCGGCCAGCGATGAGGTTGATCAGCACGATGGCGATCAGGACCAATCCTACCCAGATGATGTTGGCGAAGCCCCTCTGGACTCCTCGCATGGTGATGCTCATCACAACCCTCCTACCAGCGCCTGGCCGACAAGGTCACCGTCGCCACCGTGATCCCCAGGGCGGCCACCGAGAGGTAGTACAGCAGGTCTCGCAGATCGATCACCCCTCGGGCGATGTTCTCGAAGTGGCTGCTGGTACTCAGGAACCGAAGGAAATCCCCGAACCAGCCTGAGGACACGTTGGCCAGGGCGCCCAGGATGAACAGCAGAAAGCAGAAAAAGAAGCTGAGCAGGATGCTGATGATCTGGTCCTTGGTCCAGCTGGAGACCATCACCCCCACTCCGGCGTAGGTGGCGCCCAGCAGCAACAGCCCGAGGTAACCCCCGATCACCGGCCCCCATTCCAGGGCGCCAAGCCCAGCCAGAGTGATGGGATAGGAAAAGGTGACCAGCAGGACCACCGCAACCAGCCCCAAGGCAGCGAAGAACTTGCCGAGCACCACCTCCACGTCGCGAACCGGCAAGGTCATCAACATCTCCAGGGTGCCGCTGCGCCGCTCCTCCGAGAGCAGCCCCATGGTCACCGCAGGCACGAAAAAGGCCATGAAAAACGGGGCCTGACCGAAAAAGCTGCGCATCGACAGCTCGGTGGTGGCCGCCTGGAAGTAGTCGAGCCAGAACAGCCCCCCGGCGATCAGCAAAAAAAGCGTCACCACGATGTAGGCGGTAGCGCTGGTGAAGTAGTTCTTCAGCTCCCGTTGCGTGATGTATAGCGTCCGCATCATCTGTCGTTCCCCATTTCCCATCCGGCCAACCTTACGTCGGCCTCGGCTCCCCACGATCCGATCGAAGTGGACGGCCATTCCCGCCCACGCCGAGGAGACCCGGTCCTTCGACCCTTTAGCTCGCCTCGGATTGCAGCTTGTCCCGCCCCGTGAGCGCTCGGAAGGTGTCTTCCAGGGAGAGGTTGACCTCTCGAAGCTCCAACAGCTCCCACTTTCGATCCCCTGCCAGCTGGAACAACCGGGGACGGAGGTCTCCCCCATCACGGGTGGTCAACTCGAAGGAGAGGGCATCTGGCCCACCCGCCGCGGGTGGGATGAGCTGCACTCGGGAGGCCAGAGCCCCCAGCTCTTTTTTGAGATCGGTCTCCTGCTCCGAGCTCCCCTTGAGCGAGATCCGATACCGCCGCCTGTTCTCGATGCCGGAGGTCATCTGCGCGATGGTGCCGTTGGCCACGATCCGGCCCTGGTCGATGATCAGGATCCGATCGGCGATCTTCTCGATCTCCTGGAGGATATGGGAGGAGAAGATCACGGTCTTCTCCCGTCCGATGTCCTTGATCAGGTCGCGGATCTCGATGATCTGGTTGGGATCCAGCCCTTCCATCGGTTCATCGAGGATCAGCACCTCCGGGTCGTGGATGAGCGCTTGAGCCAGGCCGACCCGCTGGCGGAACCCCTTGGAAAGCTCTCGAATGGCCCGTCCGATGACCGGTTTCAAGCCACAGGTCTGCACCACGTAGTCGATCCGCTCCGACCGCTTGGCCCTGGGGACACCCCGCATCTTGGCCATGAACTGGAGGTAGTCGTAGACCAGCATCTCGTTGTAGAGGGGGACGTTTTCCGGCTGATAGCCCACCTTCCTCCGTACCGCCAGGGGATCGGTATAGACGTTGTGGCCGGCCACGTAGACCTCACCGGAGGTGGCCGACATGAAGCAGGTGAGGATTTTCAGGACGGTCGACTTGCCGGCGCCGTTAGGGCCAAGAAAGCCCACGATCTCACCCTTCTTGATTTCGAAGGAGGCCTGATTGACCGCGCACAAGCTGCCATAATACTTGGTCAGGTTGGTGACCGAGATGGGAGGTTTCACGGTTTGTTGGGTGCTCATCTGCAACTCATCGCCTGGGATCATGAACCTGTCGAGTGACCGGTTCAGCCTGAAAAATCTTGCAGCCGCGAAATCGTAGTCACCTCCCCCCCGCTGTCAAGCACAAGCGGAGCCGGAAGGTGGAAGGTGGAAGGAGATGTCGTTTGATTCCCGAGTTATTCCTGACCGGCAAGTAATTTGACGATGTGGTCGGCCGCCTCGCTGCTGTCCAGTGTGATCTGCCGGCCGGTGCTCATCTGCCTGGCGGTCACCTGGCCCTGTCGCATCTCGTCCGGACCGGCCAGCAACACGACGCGGGCGCCCATCTTCTGGGCGAAGGCCAACTGCTTCTTCAGACGGGTCGGCTCTGGATAGCAGTCCACCACCACCCCCCTGGCCCGCAGCTCGGCCGCCAGCCGGAGGGAGGGCTCCGCGGAGACCTCGGGAAAACAAGCGACAAAGACATCACAGGTCGGCGTCACTCCGGCCAAAAGGCCCCGCTCCTCCATGATCATCAGGACGCGCTCGATCCCCAGCGAGACCCCGCAAGCAGGAACGGTACGACCCAGAAACATACCGACCAGCTCGTCGTAACGGCCGCCTCCCCCCACCGATCCCGCCGAGCCCTGCAAGGAGATCTCGTAGATGGGGCCGGTATAGTAGGAGAGACCGCGCGCCAGCGTGGGATCGAAGAGCAGACTGGTGGAGGGGATCCCCGTCGCCGCCAGCAGGTGGAGGATCTCCTGCAGGTCGGTGGCGATCTGCGGCTCCAGGCGCTCCGCCAGGTCTTGGGCCATCTGACCCAGGCGGAGTCGGGCTTCGTCACCCGTTGCACAGCCATCGGCCAACAGACTCAAGATCAGCTTGATGGACGCCGGCCCGATCCCTCGCTCCCCAAGCTCCCGCTCGACCCCGTCCGGGCCGATCTTGTCCAGCTTGTCCAGGGCGACCAGGGTCGTCCCGCTCTTTTGGGGAGGGATGCCGGCAGCAAGCGTGATCGCCGTCAGCAGCCTGCGGTCGTTGATCCGCACCTGGAAATCGGCAAGTCCCAGAGCCGCCAGAGCCTCGCAGGCCGCCGAGACCACATCCACCTCGGCTAAAATGGACCGGGTGCCGATGACGTCCACATCACACTGGACGAACTCACGAAACCGGCCCCTGGCTGGCCGGTCGGCTCGCCATACCGGCCGGATCTGGAAGCACTTGAAGATGGACGGCAGCTCGTGCTGGTACTGAGCGACCACTCGACAGAGAGGAACCGTCAGATCGTAGCGGAGACCGAGATCGGCCAGCTGATGCGGAAGGATGGGGGCCTGGCTCAGCGCTTCCTCCAGCTTTTGCCCCCTCTTGAGCACCTGGTAGATGAGCTGATCACCCTCCTCCCCATATTTGCCCTGGAGCGTCTCGATCCGCTCCAGCACGGGTGTCTCGATCGGCTCAAAGTGGTGACTCAGGTAGACGTTCCGGATGATGGACAGGGCATACTCCCGTCGGGACAGGTCGAGGGGGAGGAAGTCCCGCATGCCGGCGGGTGGTTTTATGGAGACCATGGGACTCTACCTCCCTTCGGGTTCAACTGACGGCCCACCTATCCCACCCGGTGGCGGATGTCCATCCTCTGGACCATCCGCCAGCAGGTGCTGCCCGATCAACCGTGGGCCTCGATTGCCAGCTCCATCAGATCCTTGGCGATACGGGTGTTTTCGAACTGCTCCCGGGCCGAGTCCAGAAGCGGTCGAATGTCGGTGTACTTGGGGCTGAGATGCGTGATCACAAGCGCCCGGGCGCCGGCCTGGCGGGCCAGGATGGCGGCTTCGACCACGGTGGAGTGGCCCCGGGCGCCGGCCTGATCGCGCAACTCGTCGGCATAGGTCCCCTCGTGGATCAGCAGATCCACCCGATCGGCCAGGCGCAGGCTCGCTTCACAAGGCCTGGTATCGGTGATGTAGGCCACGCTCCGCCCAGGTCGTGGAGCCCCCAGGACCTGGTGAGGAAACACCGTCCGGCCATCCTGGAGAACCACCGGCTGGCCCCGCTGCAGGCAACCGAACAGGGGCCCCATGGGAACCCCCAACGAGGTCGCGGCCTCGACATCGAAACGGCCGGGCTTGTCCGCTTCCTGAAAACGGAACCCCCAGGTCTCGATACGATGCTCCAGCCGTTCGAACGAGATCGCCCAGTGCTCCCCCTGCAAGCTGGAGAGATCTCGCCCCATCTCCCGCAGGCTCACGGGAAAGCGAGGGACCAGGATGCCCAGACGGCGCAGCAGGGCGAAGTACTCCTTCAACCCGCGTGGTCCCAGCACCCCGACCGGATCGGGATGCTGGTCCAGGGTCATGGTGCCCAAAAGGCCGGGTAAGCCGTTGACATGGTCGCCGTGAAAATGGGAGAGGCAGATCTGCTTCAGGCGACTGTGGCGAAGCCCTGCCCTCATCATCTGTAGTTGCGTCCCCTCTCCACAGTCGAACAGGATCAGCTCGCCATCCAGAACGAGGGCCACGGCGGCCACACCACGGGACAGCGTCGGCTTGCCGCTGGAGGTCCCGAGAAAAACCGCTTTCAGACCGCTCATCGTGACCGCATGGACAAGAGAAGAGAACGGTTCGGACTGGACAATCGAGGTGGGCGGGTCGCGATCACTCCCGGTAATCGGTGACGGTGAACACCTCGAACCGACCATCCCGCTGTCGTCCGGTCACCACAAAGGTAAACAGGATCCCCACCTGGATATGTTGATCGAAGCGGTGAAGAGCAGGAAGACTGGTATCCCTGGCGGGAATGATCTCAAAGCTGTTTTGATAGAGCGGCCCCCGCTTGTATTCGGATAGAGAACCGATGGCCACATTGGGGAAAACCAGGTTCCAGCTGCCTTCAGTCGTGATCACCAGACCGAGCGAATCGCCGCTCGACAACAGGTTGGCGAATCGGATCCAGGAATCTTCACTGCCCGCCCGCACGTCCTCATCGAGGCTGACCAGAAAATTGGCCGCCACCTCGTCCCCCGTGGGGGTCATCATCCCCCAGGCGAAGACCAGGTAACGCTGATCGGCATGGAAGGTGTAGGTATCGGTCAGCTCGGTGAACTCCCGCCGCCGAAGGGTCACCTCCTGTTCGCCCGCCTCGACTTCGACCCACTCGGTCCACTGCTGGAACCCCACGCTGGTCGCTACCTGTCTGTTGCCGACCCAGACATCCACGGCGGGGGCATCCGGAATGGCATGAATGAACCGGACATGAGCCATGCCAGCCAATGTGACCGGTTGGTCGGTCGTGGTCGTGGGCGTCAGCTGGGGAGAAGAGCAAGCGGAAACCAGGCAGTACAGGGCAACCAGCATCGGGAAAACCCACCGGAAGAACTTCATGTCTTGCCTCCTCCAACTTGGGGTTCGAGAGGATGTCCAACAGGCCGACCTCGAGCCCAGACTTGCCCCCAGGCCGTCCGAGATGCTCCCCTCTTTCTGCTCGGATAGCCGCATAACATAAACAGAAGCGACCAGCAAGTTGAGAATGGCGTTCAGAATTGTTACTGTGGGTCGGTTTCTGTCCGCTCGGCACAGAACGATTGATCTTGCCAGCTCGGGAGGGATCCTGACCATGGTGTGGCGCTCACTGCTCCTCGTCAACGCCTTTGCTCTGCTGCCCCTGGTGGCCATTGCCCAGCCCACCGAGGAGACATCTCAACGCCCGTTCACGATCAGCCAAGCCAGCACTGAGCCACAAGACGACCAGGAAACCTCGATGGAAGGATCTGGGGTCGTCCTGGTCGAGGGTGCTCCTGGAGAAACAGAGGAGGCGACGGCTCAAACCACCCCTGCTTCCACCGGCTGGCCTCGGGTAGGGATCACCCCCAACCTGAGTGGAACGAGCGGCCTGTTTGCGCTGGCGACGGCACATGGCGCTCGACCACAAACGGTCTCTGTCGGCCTCTTCGGCGAGTACTTCACCGCCGGCGACGTGGTCAGACAGGGGGACGACAACCAACGGTTCATCGGGCACCTTACCCTGAGCTACACCCCCACCTCCTACCTGGAGGCCTTCATCGGCCTGCGAGGCAGCGGCAACGTCAACAACCTCGTACAGCCCAACCTGATCCAGAGCCAAGGCGACCTGGACCTGGGGATCAAGGCGTACCACCGGCTGACCTCCGGCCTCGATGGCGGAATTGCCCTCGCACTCCAGTTCCTCAATGGAGCAGACAGCGTCGGCTTCGACCTCGACGCCACGGGCATAGGGTTTTATGGCCTGCTCACCTACTCCCTCGAAGATACCGCGGAAATCCCGCTGATCCTGCATGCCAACCTGGGCTACGACCTGGACAACTCCTCCAACCTCTTCGAAGGCCAGCTACAGCGGATCGAACGGTTCGCCCACCAGGTCAGCAACTACGATCTCCTGCAGATCGGTGCTGGCCTGGAGGTGCCCTTGAAGTACGTCACCCCCCTGGTGGAGTGGACCCTCGGCCTGCCCGTGGGCGGTTCCGATCTGGACTGTGAACAGACGGCCATCCCTTGCCCCTGGGACACCGGACCACTTTCCTTCCCCCATACCCTGACCATCGGTCTCAAAGGCTCGCCGGTCATCAACCTCGGTCTCAACCTCGGTCTTCAGATCGGCCTGACCACAAGAGAGGCGAGCGGTCTTCCGGCCATGCCGCCCTATAACCTCGTTTTCGGAATGAGCTACCTGATCGATCTGAACCCCTCACCGACCGTATCCGCCTTGCCGGAGATAACCCAGCCCACCGCAATCGAGACCGGATGGATCTTGGGGGAGGTCGTCTCCGACCAAGACCTGCAACCGATCCCATCAGCCATCGTCAACTACCTGGACAGCGGGCTGACCGCACAAAGCACCGATCCCACGACCGGCCGATTCCGGTCCTACGAGTTCCCCATCAATACCGAGGTGACGGTGGTGATCGTCCATCCCGCCTACGAGACCCGGACCTTCACCCGGGTCATCCCGGCGGGAGAAGATGGAATTCGCATCCGCATGGCGGCCAGTACGTCAACAGGTTTCTTGAGCGGTACGGTCGTCGATCCACAGGGCGCCCCCTTGCCGGCAACTATGTACCTGGCCGGGCCCCAACAGGCCCAGTTCGACGTCGATCCGCTGACCGCCCAGTACGAGCGGCAGGTCAATATCGGACGTTACCTCGTCACCGTAGTCGCCGACGGTCACACCAGCCTGCGCACGACGCTTGAGATCGTCTCTGGCGTCAACCCGTTCGATGCCACGCTTTCGCCTCTACCGGAGGGGCAGGTCGCCGTCCTGAGGGGGGACCGGATCGACCTGTCTGGTGACCGGATCGCTTTCGTTGACGGCACCGACGAGCTGGAACCCTCCTCCCTGGTGATCCTCGACCAGGTAGCCCAGCTCCTTCAGGAGCATCCCGACATCTACCTGAACGTGGTGGCCCATACCGATGACTCGGGGACGCTGGAGCAGACCGAGGGGCAGGCGCAGGCGGTGGTGGACTACCTGGTCGGGCTGGGCGTGGACCCACTGCGGCTGCAGCCCATCGGCAGAGGATCGGAAGAACCGCTCTTCCCCAATATCAGTCGGAGAAACCGGCTGAGAAACCAGCGCGTCGAGTTTCTCTTCCTTCAATGAGCTTCCTGATCCCATCGATGGGGAACTTCTCCTCATCCCCGTGCCGGTGTTGCATATTTCCCCAGCCGGCCCATAATCTATTGTAAAAGCAGACAAATTTGTTTCCGGGACGGCTTGATATGGGGAGCAGCGCCCCATTGGAGCGGGTTGTCGGTAGGGGGGCTCGAGGTGATGGGAGTCCGATTCCTCTAATAATTTCAAATAGATAATAAAAACGCCGGCCACTTGGCACGCGACCTGCGTAACCTCTCAGCGCCATCGAACCGATGTTACACGAACCGGTCGGGCAGGCCACATGGAGGTTTGTTGGGAGTACATTCAACGTTAACCACAGCCTCGATACCGAAACAATGCCGCGATCAAACAGAGAGTAATCTCCGTGTGGCCCGTCCGGCCGGTTCCATAGATTCCTCTCGATGTGTGTCGGGCCGAAGCCCCGGGTCGTCTCCTCCCGGGGCTTCCACTTTTCGGGGAGCCAGGTTGCCTTTCCATCCCGTGCCGGCACCCCTCACCATCCGCTGCTCGCTCAGAGAGCGGCGCCTGTCTGGGTCGATGGCGTCCGCTGCTGTGGTCACGATGACACTTGGGAATCGAGGCGGGGTGACTCCGATCGGTTTCCCTTGTGGGGCGGGCAGCGGGTCGAGTCACAGGAGGTGACGGACCGGGGTCCATCACCATCTTGCGTAACGGAACTTGCCGGCGCACCATGGGGACAGCCATGTTGCGGCCCAATCTCTCCAGATTTTTCACCTCTCTGACCGCCAAGGTCCTGTTCTGGGTGACCTTCATCGCCGGTGCCACGTTTTTGGCTGTGGTCATGATCTCCACCTTGGTGGCGAAACGGGTGGTGACCCAGCAGATCCTGGCGGCGACCGAGGCGGCGGCGGAGGGGATGGCCCAGGAGCTGGCTGCCGCCGTCGATCCGGTGGCGCTGGTTGGCCAGCCCCAGTGGCCCAGTAAGCTGGTCGGGCGTCTTTCCTTGAGCCCTGGCTGGCGGGGAGTGCACGCCGAGATCCGGGCGTTGGGGCGTTCCACCTCGGTCTCTGCCTCTCCCTCCACCACCCCGCCTCAGCCGTTGATCTCGTTTGCCGAGGTGCCGCTGGGGCAGCGGCGCAGCGAGTTTTCCGGCGACTACCTGGAGCTGGTGCTCCGGCGGGAGCTGCAGAGCGGTGACCTGTCGATCCGCATGTTCGCCTCCACCGAAGAGATCCACTCGGTGTTGAACCTGATCAACCGCAACGCCACCTGGATGGGCTGTGCAGCTTGGGTGGTGCTGGTCCTAACGGTGGCCTGGCTGATCTATCGGACCATCACCCGTCCCTTGCGGGAGATCGCCACCCGCATGGGGGAGGTAGCCGAGGGTCGCCTGGCCCAGCGGGTCGAGGTCGCCGGAGCCTCCGAGGTCTATCCGCTGATCCAGGCCTTCAACCAGATGTCCAACGAGCTGGCCGAGACCGAGCAGGAGCGCAGCCAGCTGATGAAGGAGGTGGAGGATCTCAATCGCCAGCTGCAAGAACGGGTCGAGGCTGCCACCGCGGCGCTGGCCACGGCGCAGGAGAGCCTGGCGCGGCGGGATCGACTGGCAGCCATGGGCGAGCTGGTGGGCACCATCGCCCACGAGGTGGGTACTCCGTTGAACTCGATCCTGGCTCACCTCGACCTGTTGGCCGAAGACCTTCCCATCAGAGGGGACAACAGCCAGCGTTTGCAGATCGTCGTACGAGAGATCGAGCGGATCTCCGATGTGATCCGGCGCTACCTGCGTACCACGAGGCCACCCGAGCCCCAGTCGGCCCGGGTGTCCATCGAGGTGTTGCTGCAAGAAGCGGTGCGGGTGTTCGAGATCCAGGCCGCCCTGTCGGGCATCCGCTTTGTCACCCGAACCGACAGCGCCTGGTTCTCCACCGATCCCGTCCTCTTGACCCAGATCATCCGCAACCTGGTATCCAACGCCCTGAACGCCGTGGACACTGGGGGAACGGTCAGTCTGACCGCCCTGGTATCCCAAGGGAGGTTGACCCTCACCATCCGAGATGATGGCGTGGGCATGGATACCGAAACCCAGCGGCGTCTGTTCGAGCCGTTCTTCACCGCCAGGCGGGATCACACCGGCACCGGCCTGGGGATGCCTGTGGTCCGGCACGCCGTGTCCGCCCTGGGCGGACAGATCTCGGTGACCAGCCAACCACAGGAGGGCACCACCATCGAGGTCGAGATCCCGGAGTGGGTGCCAGGCGAGGAGCCGGACGAAAGCCTACCCCCGTCGCGAAACACGGGAGTCCAGCCATGAACGACAAGCGCCCCTCCACAACGCGTATCCTGGTGGTGGACGACGACGCACCATCACGCCAGGTAGTCTGCGAGATCCTGGGTCGGGAAGGCTACCAGGTCGAGATGGCCGATAGTGGAGATTCGGCCTTGGCCCTGCACCAGGAGGAACCGTTCGACCTGGTCGTTTCGGACATCCGGATGCCTGGACGGGATGGCCTGGACCTGATGCGGGAGCTGAAACGGTCCAGCCGACCTCCCCTGATCATCCTGATCACCGCCTTTGGAGACATGGACGGAGCAGCCCAGGCCTTGCAGGGTGGTGCGTTCGAGTATCTATCCAAGCCCTTCCGCCCCTCCGAGCTCAAAGCCACGGTGGCCCGGGCTGTCACGGAGCTGCAGTCGGTCGACTCCATCGGTCCCTCGGGGGGGGACTCGAGCCTGGGCTTGATCGGGCGATCCCCAGCCATGATCCGGCTCTACCGGGAGGTCGCCCGGGCTTCGTCTTCCGACGCGACCGTGCTGGTCGTGGGAGAAAGCGGCTCCGGAAAAGAGCTGGTGGCCCGCGCCATCCATAACTACTCCCCGAGGAAAACGCGGCCTTTCGTGGCCGTCAACTGCGGAGCGCTGACCGAGACCTTGCTGGAGAGCGAGCTGTTCGGTCACGTGAAGGGCGCGTTCACCGGCGCCGACGCCAACCGGAAAGGTCTGTTCGAGGAGGCCAACGCAGGAACGCTGCTGCTCGACGAGATCGGAGAGGTCTCCCCCCGGATGCAGGCCCAGCTACTACGAGTCCTGCAAGAACGGGAGATTCGCCCCGTGGGTGCCTCTCACAGTGTGACCGTCGATACCCGCGTGGTGGCCGCAACCAACCGAGACCTCGAGGAGATGGTCAAGAATGGCCAGTTCCGAGAAGAGCTGCTGTACCGGATCAATGTCGTGGTCATCGAGGTTCCTCCGCTCAGGGAGCGCCAGGAGGACATCCCCTATCTGGTCCAGCATTTCCTGGCTCGCCATGGCTGCGACCAAAGAAAGCAGATCGACGTGGAGGCGCTGAACGCCCTGATCCAGTTCCCCTGGCCCGGCAACGTCCGCCAGCTGGAGAACATGATCGCGAGGGCCCTGGCCTTGACGCCTGGAGATCGAATCACCCTGGCCGACCTTCCACCGGAGGTATCAAGCACCTGTGTGCCGGCCACCAGCCGGAAGATGACGGCCCTACCGTCCACTACACCAAAACCGATACAAACCCTGTCCGAGCTGAACCGCGCCTACGCCCTCGAGGTGCTGGACCAGGTCGGAGGAAACAAATCCAAGGCCGCCGAGCTGTTGGGTATCGATCGGAAGACACTCTATCGGCTGCTCAAGGAGTAGAAGACCCGATCCGTTCCCTTCGGTTGGTTCAGTCCACATCCCAGACGGTGCCGGTTGGGGAATCCATCAAGGATACGCCCATCTCCTTGAGCTGTTGTCTGATCTCGTCCGCCCTGGAGAAATCCTTGGCTGAACGAGCCTCGATCCGTCGAGCGATCAACTGTTCGACCTGCGGCAAGTCCACCCCCAGCTGGGACAGGCGTAGCTGCCGCATGGTCCTCAGGGTTTCTTCGGCCGACCCCTTGAAGAGACCGAGAATGGCCCCGCTGTGCTGCAAAGCGTCTCGAATCATGGCCAGCGTCCTCACTTGCCCTGGATCCTTCACCTTGCGCGGGGTAGCAGGCACCAGATCATTGGCCTTCTTGGCCAGCTCGTGGAACAAGGCCAAAAAACGCGGGGTATTGAAATCATCGTCCATGGCCGCGTGTACCTCCTCCCAGTAACGCGGCAGGAGATCCGGTTTCTGACACGGCCCCTCGGGATCGATGGCATCGCAGATGGCCAGAATACCGGATAACCGTTCCAAGGTCCGGCCAAAATACAGGACCCTTTGCCTGGCTTCCTCCAGGCCATCCTGGCTGAACCCGATCGGCTTGCGATAGTGGGCGGTCAACAGGAAAAAGCGAAGCACATCGGGATGGTGGACTTTCAGGATGTCGCGGACCGTCCAGAAGTTGCCCAGCGACTTGGACATCTTCTCCCCGTCTACCGTCAGCGGACCGGTATGCATCCAGTAGTTGACAAAGGTCTTGCCGGTCGCCCCTTCCGACTGGGCGATCTCGTTCTCATGGTGAGGAAAGATCAGATCGCGCCCTCCCCCGTGAATGTCCAGGGTGTCGCCCAGGTAGTGGGTGCTCATGGCAGAGCACTCGATGTGCCAGCCGGGGCGGCCTTCCCCCCAGGGGCTAGGCCACTTGGGCTCACCCGGTTTGGTGGCCTTCCACAGGGCGAAATCGTAGGGGTGCCGTTTGCGCTCGTCCACCGATACCCGTTCACCCGCCCGCAGATCCTCCAGCACCTTTTTCGACAGCTTGCCGTACTGATGGAACGAATCCACGTCGTAGAACACGTCCCCATCCACGACGTAACCGTGACCAGCCTCGATCAGGCGGGTGGTCATCTCGATGATGACCGGCATCTCCTGGCTGACCCGTGGTGCAACCTGAGGGGGAAGGCAGTTCAACCGGTCGAGGTCTTCATCGAGCTTCTCAATGAAGCGTTCGGCCAACGTCAGGGGGGGCTCCTGGTTCTGGTTGGCCCGGGCGATGATCTTGTCGTCCACGTCGGTATGATTGCGCACGAACACAACCCGGTATCCACGATAGGCCAGGTAGCGGCGCACCACGTCAAAGACGATGAAGGTTCGGGCGTGCCCGACGTGGCTGTAGTCATAGACGGTAAGGCCGCAGACGTAGATCCTGACCTCGCCGGGGTGCAAGGGGACCAGCTTCTGGCGGGAGTTGGTCATCGTATCGAAGATATGGATAGGAGGAGGGCTCCAACTCATTGTCTTCGCTCCTTATCGGATACATACTTACAACATGGCCAGCCAGCGCACGGTTCGCTGTCTGCGAAAGCGATCGCTTGGCGGGAATTGTTTGCGGGCTGGCTTCCTTATTCAGGTTGGATACGACAGCCCATTGGGGGTTCGGAGACAAAATCTGCTGCATGGTCAAGTAGTTGAAAACCACCGGGCCGTGTGGTAACAGATTTCCGACCACTTAACCAGTCGCTTGGAAGGCCACCGATGCTCAAGCTAGTGATCGAGGATGAGGAAGGCAAACAGACGATCGTTCCGTTGATCCGGGACGAGGTCACCATCGGACGGCAGGAAGGTAACACCATCCGCCTGACCGAACGAAACGTCTCACGCCGGCATGCCAGGCTGGTCAAGGAGAACAACCAGCTGTTCTTCGAGAACGTCAACGCTCGCTACGGCACCAAGCAGAACGGGGACAACGTCAGCGGACGTGTCCCGTTCAGGGAGGGTGATGTCTTCCTCATCGGAGACTACCGGATCTACCTGCAGGGAACGCAACCGGCCGCCAGAACGACCACGCCTCCCCAGGCACCGGTGCCTCAGCCGGTTTCTCCCCAACCCGTGGTCGTCCCGGTGCCACCTTCTGCGCAACAGCAGGTGGTCGGCCCTCCGACCCCCGCTCCGTCACCCGTTCCGGTGTTGCCGTCGCGGCCTTCCGATGCCACCGCCGTGATCCAGTTCACCCCGGCGCCATCGCAAGCCGCCGCCACCGCTGCCCCTCTGTCGGAACACCACAAGTTCGTGGTACTCAACACCAAGCTGGCCGGCAAGGAACTCATCCTGCGCCAGAGCGAGGTGGTCCTGGGCAGGACGGACGAGGCCGATGTCGTCGTCGACCATCGTTCTGTCTCGCGACGCCACGCCCGGGTCAACATCACGGACGGCAATGTCCGCATCACCGACCTCGGCTCCGCCAACGGCATCCGCATCGGTGGTGAGCCGTACACGACCATCGAGCTTCGGCGCGGTGATGTGTTGGAGCTGGGCCACGTACATCTACGCTACGTCGCTCCCGGTGAGGCCTATGTGTTCAAGCCGGGAGAGGTGGTAGCAGAAGGGGCCAAGGTCGCTGGCGGCAAGGGCAAGTTTATCGCCATCGGATCCGTGGCTGCCGTGGTGGTGATCGGAATCGTCTCTCTGCTGGTTTTTGGCCGTTCCGACAAGGGCACTACACCCACTCCGGACACCCAAAGGCAGCCGCCCGAAGTAGAAGCGACCGTTCCGCCCGAAGAAGTGGCCACCCAACCAAGCACCCAGGCGGCAGAGCCGTCCCCCTTCGAGCAAGGAGAACAGCTGCTGATCGAAGCCCGGTGGCAGGAAGCCATCGCCATGTTCCAGCAGGTT
This sequence comes from Bradymonadales bacterium, assembly GCA_016931535.1. Classification (GTDB taxonomy): domain Bacteria; phylum Myxococcota_A; class Bradymonadia; order JAFGEP01; family JAFGEP01; genus JAFGEP01. The sequence goes on along the minus strand of JAFGEP010000044.1, from coordinate 78,422 downwards.
TCTCCCGGCGATTCCCATTACCGCGATGCCGACATCCGGCTGATCGCCGCTCGAGTGGAGGTGAGAAACCAGGAGACCTATGAACGCATCCTGGAGGCCGAAAACTCGGGGCAATACCAGTCCGCCTTGACCATGATCAACGAGATCCCCCCCGAGTCCTACTACCACAACCTCATCGTTCAGAACGGGGTGGCCCAGCGTATCCAGCGATCCTGGCTGACCAACCAGATCCAGTCGGCCCAGCGCATGACCGACCGGGGACGATTCGATACCGCCCGCCAAGAGCTCGAACCCTTGCGTTCCATCTTCGAGGGCGATGCCGAATTCACCGCAGCCCTCGCGGCCATCGACCAGGCAGAAGCCCAGGCTGTGGCCGCCAGAGAAGCAGAACGCCAGGCCCAGCGGGAGACCCCTCGGGAAACTCCACGGGAAACCCCACGGGAAACCCCACGGGAAACCCCACGGGAAACCCCACGGGAAACCCCACGGGAAACCCCACAGGAGACTCCACGGGAAACCCCACGGGAACAGCCTCGCGAAACAGCAACGACACCCAGCAGCTCATCGGAAACCTCCGCCCAGGACTCCCGCGATCGGGTCCGCGACCTGGTCCGCGAAGCAGGCCGCGCCGGTATGCGGGGCAGCCACCAGGAGGCCATCAACTTGCTGAACGAGGCGAAGGACCTCGATTCCTCGAACCATCGGATCTACATGATGCTCTACCGCAACTACACCGAGCTCGGAGACCGGCGCAATGCGGCCCGTTCCCTGAGGCGATACCTGGAGCTGCGGCCCAATGATCCCAATGCAGCGGAGTACCAACGAATTCTGGATGAGCTGGAGTGAACCCAAGCCATTGCCGTCCGTGACACGGCCATCTGGTTTCATCCCCCACCTGCGATCAGGAGCCTGCCATTTCTAGCGATCGGATCTCCGGCTACACCGACGGCTTGAAAGCATCTCACCTGCACGCCCTGGAAAAGCTCCTGAGGCGCGACAAGTCGATCTCCTTCATCAGCCCCCAGCTGGCAACCCGGCTGACCCAGTTGACACGCGAGATCCATCGCATCGTGGGGGTCCTCCTCGACCGCCGGGGAGAGGTGAACCACGTCATCGTCGGAGACGCACGGCGGCTCTACCTGCCTGATATCGGACGGCAACGTGCAGGAACGACCCGCCTGCGCGGTCTGAGGCTCGTCCGCAGCCAGCTGGAATCGAGCGAGCTCAGTCGCGAGGATCTCACCGACTTGACCCGGCTTCGGTTAGACCTGGTCGCCGTGGTCGAAGCCAGCTCACAAGGGGTCCCTCGCGAGGTCCAGTGGGCTCACCTGATCAGAAACACCCTCGGCAATGGGTACGATCACCTGCGCCACCAGATCCACTCGCTCAATGAGCTCGACCTGCAGTTCCTTCCCTTCATCGAAGCCCTCGAGGAGGAGCTGCACCGACACAGCCAAGTGAGTCACACGACCGGTGGGGTTCCTGGACTCTTGGTCTTCGTCAAGACCAAGACCGATCGAGATTCCGAGATGCGGCTCGCGGAGCTGCACGAGCTGGCCAAAACCGCTGGATTGAACCTCCTGGAAACCGTTGTTCAGCAACGCTTCAAGGCCGATCCACGCACCTTGGTCGGTCAGGACAAGCTGGAGGAGATCGAGCTGACCTGCCTCGATCTGGGGGCCGAAGTCCTGCTGTTCGGCCAGGATCTCAACCCATCCCAGGCTCGAGCCATCTCGGCACGCACCGATCTCAAGGTCATCGATCGAACCCAGCTCATCCTGGACATCTTTGCCCAGCACGCCCGAAGCAAAGGGGGCAAGATGCAGGTGGAGCTGGCCCAGCTGAAGTATGCCCTCCCTCGACTGGTCGCCAAGAATACCGCGATGAGCCGCCTCATGGGCGGCATCGGAGGACGAGGTCCGGGCGAGACCAAGCTGGAGATCAACCGCCGAAGAGCCTATGACCGGATCAATCGCCTCCAGGAGGAGATCGAGGAGCTCTCCCGAATCCGCTCCCGCCTGCGCCAGCGCAGAAAGCAGCGTGACGTTCCGGTAGTGGCCATCATCGGCTACACCAACGCCGGCAAGAGCACCTTGCTCAACACCCTGACCAACGCTCGGGTGGTCACCAAAGATCAGCTCTTCTCTACCCTCGACCCGACCTCGCGCCGGTTGCGTTTCCCTCGAAACCGGGAGCTGGTCCTCACCGACACGGTCGGTTTCATCCATGATCTGCCCAAAGAGCTGCAATCGGCCTTCAAGGCCACCCTGGAGGAGCTGGAGGATGCACACCTGTTGATCCAGCTGGTGGACGCCAGCACCGACCGAACAGAGGCGCAGATCCAGGCGGTACTGTCCATCTTGAGTGACCTCGGCCTGCAACAGAAGCCCCGCCTGCTGGTCTTCAACAAGATCGACCGCGTGGATGGTACCATCGCCGAGAACCTGGCTCGTTCCTACGACGCCATTCCCATCTGTGCACTCGACCAGCGTACGCTGACCCCGCTGATCGACCAGATGCAGCGACGATTGTGGACCGAAGGCCGGCGCAAGAAAGAGCTCAAGAACCAGCTGGAAAGACAGGAGAGCTCGACCAATGGAATGGCACCCGCCACCTGAGCGGAGAATCGGGCTCAACCCTCAGAGGGTACCTCAATGAAAACGGTACACCAGCTCCAGGCTCACGTAGACCGTGGTTTCAAGGGCATCATTGGACAAGGTGATCGGGAAGGTCACCGCCACCCCGGGCTCGAATCCTCGGATCGCATAGCGGAATCCGGCCGACCCCATCAAGGCGGTCCAGGCGTCAGACTCTCCGCTCAGCTGCGAAACACCGACAAACTCCAACGTCGGGTAGAACGGGTGCAGGTCATACCCCACCATGCCGCCGTAGCGCAGGAGGATCTCGCCGTCGCTGAATAGCTGGTCTCCACCCAGGTTGAACCCGATCAGAAAGGGGACATCTACTCCAACCTGGCCGACGAAATCGTTCAGCCGAAGCCGATAATGGGTGCCGACCACCAACGGCAACCGGTTGGCGCCGAAGTCCGGGCTCAAGGTGGGAAGGGCGCTCGACATCAAGGCGTATCGGTCCAGTCTCATGTGAGCATCTTCCTGCTCCTGGGCGTTCTCCCCCTCACCGACCTGGGCGACTGGAATGAAGAGGTCAAAGGAGAAGGTCCAGCGGTGTTTCCGGTCTCCGGCCATCAGGAAAGGCGCCTCCAGCCCGATGCGAGGGTTGCCGATCTCGAAGCGGGCGTCATCCTGGCCAGGAATGAGCACAACAAAGGGAAGGGAAGCTTCTCCGATGACCCGCTGAGAAAAGGAGAAGGAGCCGATCAACCGCATCGGCAGCAAGATGTAGTCCTGGTCCCCGGTGCGCTCCAGGGGAAGCAGATGGGTCTGCAGGCGGATCGAGGTCTCCGGCAGGACAGGCTCCAGGATGTAGGGAACCGAGGGAAAGGAGGTCTCCGAAAGGGTTCCCGAGAACTCCTGTCCCAACGAGGAACGTGGCAGCCATGATACTGCCAGGACCAGCCCGATCAACACGATGTTTCGTACAGTGTTCATGTTTCCCTCACTACCAGCTCCGCTGTCCGGCTTAACTTACCACAGCTCACCTGGTCTGCCACGCTCTTCGAGAACCCCGTTGTCGACCCCTTCACCTTTACCTGCCCTTCCCTTTTCGATCTCTCCTCTCCCCTTCCATCTAGTTTTCTGCCTTCCTTGCCGATTCTACCCTGAGAAAGCTCGTGGACAGGGGACCACCGGCTCTGCTACCTTGCCCTGGATATCATGGCGCTTGGACACCGCATACGCTCTTTCTTGTTGACCCTGCTTTCGCACAGAAGAACTCCCGCTCATCTGCTCGGATTGTCCATCATCGTGAGTCTGGTCATGGCGATGGTCGTCCTGACAGCCCGCAGTCAAACGATCACCGTGACCAGCCTGGATCGCCTGGCGGTTCCCAGGCCGCTGGGTTTCGTAGCGGCCAGAAGAGAGGCGACTGCCCTGACAGCCAACGTGATCTCCCGATCACAGGCTCAGATCTGGGGTCTTGCCACTTCAGACCACGTGTCGGCCATTGCCGGTCACCTGGCTCTGATCGACAGACCGGTACGCGCCAACGTGTACGATCGGGTCCAGGAGGGGGAGAGCGTCGTGCAGCTTCGCCAGAGATGGCGTCTGCGCGAGTCCGATCTGGCCCGGCTCAACCCCGACGTCGACCTGGACCAGGTGGAGCCGGGCACCCAGCTATGTGTCTGGCACCAGGATACGGCCAACACGTCCCGCTCCTGCTATCGCGCCAATCGGGGTCGGCTGCAGAACGGCGAGCTGATGCCGCCGGGAGAGGGGTGGATCATCCGCAACGAGCGGCTGGCCTATGCGGTCGATCAGACCATAGACGGCCTCATCCACGCCATGCGAGTGGTGATGTCAAAGCACCCGGAGGGCCAGGAACTCCTGGTGGCCGACTTGAGTTCCAGAAACGGCGGCAGGCTTCGGCCGCACCTGAGCCATCAAAGCGGTCGGGATGCCGATGTAACCTACTTTCGACTGGCAGATGACCAGCCAAGCTTCAGCCACGTTCGGGTCAGCGAGCTAGACCTGCCTAGGACCTGGACGTTCATCCGGACCCTCCTGGTCAATCACGAAATCGAGTACATGTTCATGAGCCGTGCTATCCAGGAGGCGTTGTACCGCTACGCCGAATCGATCGGAGAACACCCTGCCTTTCTGGACCAGGTGTTCCAGTACGGTCCAAGGGGCCATCGAAACAGCAGAGCCCCCATCCGGTTCGCGCGCGGCCATGGCGACCACATCCACATCCGTTTCGCCTGCGGCGAAGATGACCTGTACTGTCGCTGACCGTTCTCCCCCCTTTCCTGGCACCCTTCAACGGAGTGCGATTTCGGCCGATCCGGCTGAAACCGCTCAATCCTCCTCGCAGTGGTCCTCATCCACGCAGTAGAAGTCTTCCGGGCAGTCCTCGTCGGTCAGGCAGTCGCTCAGGGCTTCTTCCCGGTCCACGCAGCGGTTCTCGAAGCAGAGCTCATCTTCTTCACAATCCGAATGTCCACTGCACGACCCGGGCCGATCCCCCTCCTGGTCGTCGGAGCCGGTCTCGATCTCGACCAGATCGAGGGGCGGGAACTCCAGGGTCTTGTCCTCCGGGCAACCGGTCAGAACCAGCGCCAACCAGATGTATCTCGTTACCTGTCGCAACTCTCGAGCGCCTCCTCGAACGCCTGGAAAAAGGCCCGGATCTGATCCTGCGTGATCACGAAGGGCGGTGTCAATCCGATGATATTGGAGTGCACCCCGTTCAAGCCCACGATATAGCCACGCTCCAGTAGCAGCTGGATCACCGAGGAGGTCTCTCGGGTGGCCGGCGTCCTTGACTCCCTGTCCGTAACTAGCTCGATACCGGCCAGGCTGCCTCGACAGCGAACATCCCCCACCAGTCGGCACTTGCCTTGCAGCCTGTCCAGACCGTCGGCCATCCACTCCCCAACCTGCCTGGATCGCTCCACCAGCTTTTCTTCCTCCAACACCTGGATAGCCGCCAGGGCCGCGGCACACCCCAGAGGATTGCCCAGAAAGGTGCTGGTATGGATCGCTTCTCCGCTGGACAACCCCCAGCGCGTCATGACCGCCGGTTTGCCGATCACCGCCGCGATGGGAAAACCACCTCCCATTCCCTTACCGATACACATCATATCCGGAACCAGCCCTGGCCAATCACAGGCGAACCACCGGCCAGTTCTCCCGAATCCGGTCAGGATCTCATCGGCGATGATCAAGATCTCTCTCTCCCGACATAGTTCGAATAGCCCGACCAGCCATTCATCAGGCGGAATGACCACTCCTCCCCTTCCCAGGATCGGTTCGACCAGCACCGCTCCGACCTGTGCGATCCCGCTGCCGAGGTCATCCAGGGTGTTTTTCAACAACGTCAGGCAGGCCAGACGGCAGGTCGGGTACGCAAGACCCAGTGCACAGCGGTAGCAGTAGGCATAGGGCATGTGCACCGCAAAATGGCCGGTCTGACTTCGAAAGGGTTCCTTGAACTCGCGCCGGTATCCGGTCACGTTCAAGGCTCCGTAGTGCAGCCCGTGGTATGAACTGGAAAAGGCGATGACGGCCTGCCGCTTGGTGGCCATATTGGCGGTCTTCAGAGCCGCCTCTACGGCCGATGCGCCCGAGGTGCACAGGATGGACATCTCGAGATCGCCAGGGACGACATGGGCCAGCTTCTCGGAGAGCTCGATCTTGACCCTGGGTGGATAGACATCCCCCATTCCGTGGATCAGCCGGGTCGCCTGCTCGGCGATGGCCGCCTGGACCCGTGGATGGCTATGCCCGATCCCAGCCACGGAGAAAGCCGAGGTCAGGTCCACCAACCGGTTGCCATCCACATCCAGGACATTGGCGCCAAGGGCCTTCTCCCAGACAAAGGGATCGGCAGATACCCCTCCGATCTCCTTCTCCCTTGGCTGGCGGGCCGTGATGGCCGGACATTCCACGCGGCTCATGCGGTCGATCCACCGGCGTGAGACAGGTCCCGGAATACTTGTGACCATACGGGGGAGAGATCTGCCGTCCATCTGTCACACCTCCCTTTCCCGGGTCAATCGAACGCACACGTGATCCGGAGATCCCGCCATGTTTCTGGGCCTCTTGACCACCTCCACCATCACCGCCTCGATCGGAAACTGCTCCAGAAGAACCTCAGCGATATGGCTGGCCAGGCTCTCCAGTAGATAAAACGGGCGGGCCGAGCAGGTCTGCAGGATGGTCTCGCACACCTTTTGATAATCGACGGTGTGGCCGATCCGATCCGAGTCCCCTGCCGCTTTCAGGTCGGTATACAGGACCAGGTTCACCCGTAATGGGCATCCGTACCTTCTCTCCTCTTCATGGGTGCCGCAGAATCCACGAAAGTCGATCCCCCCGATCCGTATGCTGTCCCGGTCATTCACACTGATGACCTCCCTGGTCCATCAGAAAAGCGGCATGTCGATGGTCGTCTCCTGTTCTCTCTCCTGATCGACCGTATGGCCGCCGCTTTCTTCTATACTCCTCATTCCGGTTTCCAGGCTGTCGACAATCGGGATAAAAGGGGTCGACCCGACCTGTTGTCCGTTACCCTGTTGGTACCCGAACGTTTGCTGTTCCTGTTGTGCGTCATCTTGTTCCCTTGCGGATCGACTCTCGGGCCGCCTGGATTCCGCTCTCTCCAGGCTGTAGGAGATGACGGGTCCGCTTTCTGGGGTCACGATGATCCGTTGTGGGAGATACCCCTGTCTTCTCAGCTCGATCTCGGCGGGCAAGAGCCATTCCTCCAGCTCGATCGGCTCTTCCGACTTCCCGATGTTGACCCGACCCAAGAACACCTCGGCCCGTTGTGGACTCCCCACGAAGGTGATGGCGATCTTCGGCGAGCCCGCCTGCAAGGCCATGTTTCGATCTTCCGGCAGTGAGGGGACCCCCTGTCGCGTCATCTCCTCGGCCTCAGCGGCGGCCCTTTCCACCTCGTCGTGTGCCGACCCGGTTTGCTCGATTCTCGGCTGTTTATGCGAGGTCACACGGTGAATGACCACCGCTCCTCCTACCAGGACGATCAGCGCAATTCCCAGCGACAGGACCATGATCCAGATCGACTGACTGGCTGGCTCTTTGACCTTGGCGGAAGGTCTCCCGTTCGGTGGTGATACTCCCGGTCCGGTCTGGTTCACCTGGTCTTCGGGTGGCATTTTACCGTCGAGTAGATCTTCGCCATCCGCATCCATTCGGCGAATGGCCTCGCGGTCCATCGGTTCGGTCCGGATGTGTTGTTCGGCATCGACCTTTCTGGTGGCAACTCCTCGGCTGGTCGGATCGAGCGCCTGGAGGAACTCCTCGGCGGTGCGGAATCGGCGGTGTGTCTCCTTCATCAACGCACTGTGCAGGACGGGGACCAGATGAGCCGGAATCGTCCCGTCCAACGGCACTCGGATCGGTTCCGGTTTGAGCTGGATGCCCATGATGACCAGGGTATTCGTCTGGTCGATGGCCGGTTTGCCGGTCAGCATCTCCAGCAGGATCAAACCGACGGAGTACAAGTCGGAGGCAGGGGACACGGGATCTCCCCGGATCTGCTCCGGAGACATGTACTGGGGTGTTCCGATGAGCTTGTCGTGACCTGTCAGCTCGGTGGTGATGTCCATCTCCATACCAGGAAACTCTCCGAGCGTCTTGGCGATACCGAAGTCCAGGACTTTGACCACGTCGCGCTCACCAGCCTGTTCGCAGACCATGATGTTGGCGGGCTTGAGGTCCCGGTGGATGATCTGCTTGTGGTGAGCTTCCTTGAGACTCTTGAGAACCTGTCGGATCAGGTGAATGGCTCTTTGAGGGTGAACTGGTCCCTTCTGGACCAGCCTGTTCAACGTGACTCCACGAAGGTACTCCATGACCAGAAACAGGATGCCGGTGTCCGTACAGCCGTAGTCGAAGACGGTGATGGTGTTCGGATGCTGAAGCCCGCTGATCAGGCGAGCCTCCTTCTCGAATCGTTGGGGTGCGCCGCGATCCATGTAGATGGATGCTGGATCCAGGCACTTGATCGCCACCACGCGATCCACCCCCAGCTGTCTGGCCCGGTAAACCGCTCCAAATCCGCCTCGATCGATCCGTCCTTCGATCACGTACCGATCGAGAAGGATATCTCCGGGTTGCGGTAGTCCCGATCCTGCCTGATGAATCTGGGTCACGGCTACACCAGGGGAAAGAAGGCGAAGGTTACGACTGTTTGAACCGATCGGCCGATATTCAGGGTTTTTGCCGCCTTTCAAAGACCTCAAGCCACTTCTGTTCGGTCTCTCCGATCTCGAAACAATCAAACACCAGACGATTGGCGAGCGCAATCGTGTCCTCTGAGAGGCCCCCCGTCAGGCTTTCCTTCTTCGCGGTTCTTTCGATCTCGCGAACCGTGGCCAGGCTGGCCTTCGGTTGTCGCACAGGCAAACGTCTCAACAGGGTCAGCTTGATCTGGGGCAGCGGCCGCTGATGCTCTCCGGACTGGAACCGGTACAGCGCGGTGGCCAGCCGAGAATTCAGCAGGATGGCCAGCCATTCCAGGGGCCACCTTTCGGGATCCTTCGTTTGAATGCAGTGCAAGGTGTTGTCGCAGACATGGTTCTCCCCATCCAGGCAGACGACCAGCCGGTCCGACGTCTGTCGACTCAACAGCTTGGGTCCCTCGAAAAGAGCGGGATCCCTCAGGGAGGCGTACTCTCCCGATGGTCTATCGATCAGGCCATTCCAGTAGCGGATGTAACGCCCCGAGAAGCGGTAGCCGTAGGCTGTGACGTCCGATCCTTTCAACATCGGTCGGCTCCATGTTTCGGTCGGATCTCGGGTGAACAGCTTGTGGCGGATGTTGCCGGTATGAACCCCTTCGTGGCAACGAGCGACCTCTCCCAACCGTTGTGACCGCTCGCAGCATCGTTCCCAGATCTGCTTCAGCGCCGGTACGTTCATGGGCCAGCGGTGCTCTGGATCGCGTTGGATCGCGTCTAGATCACCAGGGAAAGGCGAACCCGGGTAGATGGACATCACCACCTTCCGATCGGAATGGTTGGACCTCTCCAGGATCAAGAGGTTGGGCTGCACCGCAGCCTTGTGGAAGGTGCCAAAGGGGAGCTGCTCGATCCGGCGGACACATGGTTGCCGACTTAGCTCTTCACGCAATCGGCAGTACTCGGGTTGCATCCGGATCACATCCGGGACGATTGCGGCGATCTTGCCTCTTTTGAGGAGCTCCAGAGCGCGCAGCAAGCTCAAGGCGAAGAGATCCGGTTCTCTGCCTGCCAGGCTGCTCCGATCGGCAAACTGCCGGGCAAGGGGTTCCAGATCGGTGCCGTAAGGAGGATTGATCACGATCCCATCCCACGGCCCCCCTTCTTTCCCTGGTTGAAAGAGGTCCCGTACCGCCAGGGTGAAGCGGATATCCAGATCGTAGTCCTCGACAAAGGAGTGCAGCACCTGTTTGGCGAGATGAATGGCCGCTCGATCGGTATCCCATCCCTGGATGGTCCCCTTGCGACATCTTTCCGCCCATGCCAGGAGGAGAGAGCCGGCTCCGCAGGACGGATCCAGCACGTCAATCGGCACCTGGCCCTGTTCCAGCATCAGGTCGACCAGCCGCAAGGCCACCCACCTGGGCGTGTAGAACATCCCTTTGGGGATCGAGCGCACCAAGCCCCTCCGGTGGACTTCGGTCCAGACCGTACTGTAGGTGTGTCCGATCAGGGTGTATATCTCACAGGGTAAGGGACGATCCGCTGGCAGGATGCGAGGCTTGGCTCCCCCATCGACAAGGTCGGCCAGGGCACAGGACAGCGTTTTCCGGACCTTTTCTTCGTGCCGCGTGGATTCAACCCGGGGAGATCTCCCTGTCAGCTCTGCCTTGACCAGCTCGATTCCATACCGAACGAGCTGGCGGCGCAACCGCTGGAGATCGGGTGTCCTGGGCATGTAGTACGAGAAGCGAGCGTCTTGCCGCTCTACTTCTCCGTCTCACCCTCAGGAGCGGGTGGCACTTCGGCTGGAGGAGCCTCAGCCGGTTGCGGCTGCCCTTGGGGAGGTTGCGGGTAACCCTGAGGCGGATAGCCCTGCGGATAGCCCTGTGGATAGCCGGGATAGGGTGGCTGTCCCGGAGGATACGCCGGTTGGACAGGCTTGGGTTGAGGCTCCGGCGGAAGCTCCAGCTCTACCCCATTGGCTCGCAACATGGTGGTCAGACCCAGGCCGACAGCCATTCCAATACTGGTGACCGCCTGCACCAGGAAGAGGACCATGCAGATCATGTGGGTGAACTGCCCCTTGTTGGTGAGGCTTCCAATGGCGGTGAAGATGCCCAGGACAATGACCGCGATACCAGCCAAACCAGCTGCCTCTGCCGCCTTCAGTCCGTAGTAGCCCGCACGTCCGATCGTGGAAGAGCTGGCCTCCAGCGTTCGCAGGTACACCGGCGCGATGGAGAAGAAGATGAATCCCAGGACGAGCAGCATCAGGATGAACTTCAGGGCACCCGCTTCCACTATAACCGTGAGCAACCCGAACAGAGCGATGCCGCCCAGGCAGATCAGCTGGATCAGACGGATCTTATCAGACAGCAACTTGGTGAAATCGAAGTTGGGCATGAGGACCTCCGTTTGTGATTCCCTTGTTTGTACCGTTCCTCGACTCCCTTTGCAACAGGAGACCGGCCTGGTCCTCTGGTCGGCCGTTTACCTGTCCAATCTTCCATCGAGCCGATTTCCTCTGGTTATACGCCTAGCCCTTCCGAGTCAAACGTCCTGCCGGACATTCCATGAAAACCTAGACATCCTCGATCGGTTCCAACCAACCGGAAACGACCTTGAAAAGAAGAAGATCACCTCGAATGTGCAGGCAGCTTCTTTCGGTGGCGGTGATGAAAGTTTGAGCCTCGAGCTTCTGGATGGTGGCGAAGAGCTGTTCGTTCCTGCTCCGGTCCAGCTCGCTGGACACATCATCCAGAAGCAGGACTGGACATTGAGATGTCGTCCTGGCGACATACAGGATCTCGCTGATCTTCATCGCCAGGACAATCGATCGCATCTGCCCTTGCGAAGCGTACCTTTGAGCCGCCATTCCGTCGATCCCGAGCAGGACGTCGTCGCGATGAGGTCCGACAAGAGATCGTCCGATCTTGATCTCACCCTGGCGGTTTCGTTCCAGAGCTTCTCCCACCTTTCCCTCGAGATGCTCGAGTGGTAGAGGCTCACTCAGATCATCCTCTATCCACGGACATTGGTAACGGCTCTGGACCTTGACTTTACTGGAGAAGATCCGTGAGAACACCTCTTCAAACAGGGGACGCATCCTGCCAACCGCTTCCAGGCGGCGGAAGAGGATACGGGCGGTCAAAGGCAACAGCTGCTCGCTGTAGGCTGACAACAACCGGGTATCGACCTGGTTGTCCTTGAGCAGTCGGTTTCGCTCCGCCAATACCGAACCACAGGTTTGCAGATCTGCCAGGTGTGCCGGCCGAGTCGTGCAGACGACACGATCCAGGAAGCGACGTCGATCTGAGGCCTTGCCTCTGACCAGCTGAACATCATCGGGAGAAAAGACGACCGTGGTCAGGTTTCCCAGGTATTCGCCGAAGGACCGCACAGAAACGCCGTCCACGAGGAAACGTTTTCTGGCCGTATCGACCTCCAGCCGCAGCTCCTTTTCCAGTCCGTCGCCCCCCGATATCGCAGCGGCGACGCAGGCGCTATCTGATCCACTCCGCATCAGCTCCTGGTTCTTGGCTGGACGAAAACTGCGAACATTGCCCAGGACGTAGATGGACTCCAACAGATTGGTCTTCCCCGCACCATTCGGCCCGACCAGCAAGTTGAACCGAGGATGAGGAAGCAGATCAGCCTGTTGGATGTTGCGGTAGGACCGCACAGAGAGCCGGGTTATCCACATCTTGGAGGAGCTGGTAACAGCTTACAGGCGCATGGGCATGATGAGGAACAGGTCATCCTGTCGATCTCCATCGAGCACCAAGGAAGCCGAAAAGGTATCGGTAACCTGGAACCGAAAGTGGGGTTCCTTCAGGATCCCCATGACATCGGTGAGGTAGCGGTGGTTGAACCCGACCTGGACCTTCGGGCCGGTATACTCGATCGCCATGCTCTCTCTGCCTTCTCCGGTATCCGGGTCACTGGCCGTGAACTCCAACCGCTCCTCTTGCAGTGCCAAGGACAAGTTGTTGGTCCTGGGGCTGGAGAAGAGGGAGACAAACCGGAGCTTCTGCGTGAACTCGTCGGTCCGTATCACCGCCTGCCGTTCCGGCATCTCTTTGGGAATGACCCGATTGTAGTCGGGAAACCCAGCATCGATCAGACGCACCATGATGGTGGTGGTGCCGAAGCGGAACACCGCGTTGTTGCCGCTGACGGCCAATCCCACTTGAGGAATCGCCGTGTCTAGAGTTCGTTTGAGCTCGATCAAGCTCTTGCGGGGTATGATGATCCCCTTTTCCAGGTCTTCTGGCGCTTCATCGGCCTGATCGATCTCCCGGATCACCTTGGACAGCCGGTGCCCATCGGTCGCTACCATGACCAGCTGGTTGTCGTTCAACGAAAGGTATCCACCCGTCAGATTGGGACGACCTTCGTCGGTGGACACCGAGATGATGGTCCGCTCGATCATCTCCAGCAAAGTGGATGTCCCGATCGAGAAGAAGCTCAGGTCATCGAAGGTGGGAAGGCGAGGGAACTCGACAGGCGGAATACCGACGATGCGGCAGTCCACGTCGCCGTACCGGAGCTGAGCCCAGCTGTTTTCCAGAGCGGAGATCTCCGCTACGGGTACGGTCAGCCCTTTGACCACGTTATACAGGTTGTGGGCGTTCAGGCAGAGCTGACCAGGTCGTTGGACCGCACATTCCACGGCGGTGGAGATGGTCACCTCCAGGTCGGTGGCCTCCAGATTGATGGTGTTGTCTGGGTTGGCCGTGATCAGCGCGTTGGAGACAACCGCCAGAGGACCTTTGACGTTGGCTACTCCCAACAGCTTGTAGAGTTCTGCAGCGAATCGTTTTGGTTCAATGGATACTAACATGTCCGGGCACCGTTCCGATGTCTCTAAGAGATTGATGGTTAAAGATACCTCTTACCAAGTCGTATTCCTAGAGTCTGTGAAGTTGTGGACAACGCCGTTATCCAGTGGAAACAATTGACCTTTGATAAGCCGTTGCCTGTGGAGCGTAGAGGAAAGAGCCTGGGGAATCGGTGGAGTACAGTCTGAGACGAGAGGTAATCCCCAGCCGCCCACAGGATCGTCCACAGAATTTGCCACAGGCTGGCGGCTGGTGTCGATCCTATTGTTGCGCAAGCTGTTTCTCGAAGAAGAACAGTGCATCGCGAACAGCCCGATCGGTCTCCATGATCTCAGTGATCTTCTGGCAAGCGGCCAGTACGGTCGTGTGGTCTCGTCCACCGAACTTTTCCCCAAGCTGTGGATAAGAAAGACCGGTGTACTTCTTGGATAGATACATGGCGATCTGTCGGGGAAGGGAGAATGCCCGCTGTCTGCTGGTGCCTCTCAGGTCGGCCAGCTTGATGTTGTAGTAGTTGCAGATCGACTTCTGGATGGACTCGACAGAGATCTGACGCGTGTTCTCCTGGAGGAACTCCCTGAGTAGTGTTCGAGCCAGGTTGACGGTCAACGGTTGGTGGTTGAACTCCGTGAAGGCGTGAAGACGAAGCAGGGCCCCTTCCAGCTCACGAACATTGGAACGGACGTTCTGACCGATAGCCAAGGCTACTTCGTCGCTGAGCTCTAGCCCCAGGCAGCTGGCCTTGTTTTTCAGAATGGCCAGGCGGGTCTCGATGCCGGGTGCCTGGATGTCGGCGACCAACCCCCACTGGAAGCGAGAGCGGAGGCGCTCCTCCAGTTCGGGTATCTCGTGGGGGTAACGATCGGAAGTGATGATGATCTGAGCCCCCATCTGGTGAAGGGCGTTGAAGGTATGGAAGAACTCCTGTTGGGTCGCATCCTTGCCTGCAATGAACTGGATGTCATCGATCAACAGGACGTCCAGGCCGTCTCGATAGCGGCTGCGGAAGGAGGCCATGTTCTTACCCTGTAGGTGCTCGATCAGGGCGTTCATGAACGACTCGGCGGTCTGGTACAGCACCCGCTTTTCCGGATGACGGCGGATAACCTCGATGCCGATTGCGTTGAGGAGGTGGGTCTTACCTAGACCTACACTGCCATACAGAAACAGCGGGTTATAGGCCTCACCTGGCCTGTCAGCAACAGCAACCGCTGCGGCATGGGCAAACTCGTTGCAGGAGCCGACCACATAGCGGTCAAAGGAGTACTGTAGTTTCAAGCCCGAAAGGATGATCCGTTCCGTAGTCGTGGGGCCTTCAGGAACAGCTGAAGACACTTTACAGGATTGGGGATCGTGAGGATCGGTTGCCGACGCCTGGGGTATCGGTTGATCTTCGGGGGGTCGTCCAGATCCGGTTGTGGAAATTGGCAGGGTCTCTGAATCTGGCCGATCCGTGGCTAAACGGCTTGCAGTGGAGGCTACAGAGGGACGAGTCGAGTGCTCGATTCGAACCTTCACCTTGTTGCCGATGAGCTGTTCGAGATGGAGGCGGATCAGGTCCGAAAAGTTCTTCTCCAAAAAGAGGGCGTCGAACTCATCGTCGGTCAGGATCAGAACTTCTCCTTCGCTGGTCGTTGTCGCGCTGAGAGGGCGAAACCAACGGTTGAAGGTGGGCTCTGGCACGTTTCTCTCGATTGCGCTCAGTACGGCCTGCCACTTGTCACCAAGTTTCCTGGGACTGTCTTGTAGGGTGCTCAACAAATGAAGCTCCTTCATCCTTGCCTTGTCCAGGCGAAACTCAACCCCTGCGAGACTGCACAACAACAGCTCGAATCCAGCAAGGAGACTCAAAAGTTGGTTGGATTGTACGTAACCGGTCCACTCGGCCAGATGGCTGCGAAGGCTAGACCAACCTCCCGGTGCAGTCAACCGATTTCTGAGGCCGTTCCGTTTTTGTAACTACTTGATTTTATTGGCTTCAGCTCCTACGGGAAGGCGATTTTCTCACCTGTTTCCATAGGATAGAAAACCGTGGAGAGTAACCCCTCATAATCACGGCAATGTCCAGATATTGTACATTGGTTTTGTCCAATCACATCTAGTGAAAAGGATCTTCACCAACAGGTTCTTTCCCTTGTCGGCAACTAGTCGCTTGACAGAACTACTGCGGTGCCTATCACTTTCCGCCGCTACAGAATCGAGGTGGCTCTGTCTGCCTCCACCAGTTTCTGGTTGAGGGCTACCGAGCAAATCGAGAACGTTTTGTCTGGGAGGACGGGACATATGAAAGTCAAGCCGTTAGGAGACCGGGTTCTTGTGCGACGAACAGAGGAAGAGAGCTTGAGCAAGGGAGGGATCATCATACCGGAAACGGCCAAGGAAAAGCCGATCAGAGGAATCGTTGCCGCAGCGGGACCCGGCGAACGGCAGAAAGAGGGTGACCGACGTCCCATGGCAGTGAAGGAAGGAGACAAGGTCATCTTTGGAAAGTACGCGGGCACTGAGATCAAGATCGAGGGCGAGGAGTACCTGATCGTGAGGGAAAGCGAGATCCTTGCCGTGATCGATTGAGCTTGATCCAGCTTTCGGAAAGAGGAAGAAACAGAACGAGCACTCCTCGAAGAGGAGCGAGTCGTTGAGAACACCAAGGAGCGCAAGATATGACCGCGAAGGAACTTGTCTTTCACGATGAGGCCCGCAGCAAGATGCTGGAGGGCGTGACCAAGCTGAGCCGATGCGTGAAGGTGACCCTGGGTCCCAAGGGAAGGACCGTCCTCTTGGAGAAGTCGTGGGGAGCACCCAAGGTGACCAAGGATGGCGTCACGGTGGCCAAGGAGATCGATCTTCCCGAAGCGTTCTCCAATGTCGGAGCGCAGATGGTACGTGAGGTGGCAAAGAAAACCGGCGACGATGCAGGAGATGGAACAACGACCGCCACCTTGCTGGCCGAAGCTATCTACCGGGAGGGGGTGAAGTACGTCACCGCTGGCCATGACCCCATGACCCTGAAGCGAGGGATCGACAAGGCGGTTGTCGCCGTGGTGGAAGAGCTGGGCAAGCAGTCTCAGCCTGCCGCAACCTCCAAGGAGATCGAGCGGGTTGGGACCATCTCTGCCAACGGAGACAACACGATTGGGGAGATCATTGCCAAGGCCCTGGACAAGGTCGGCAAGGACGGCGTGATCACGGTCGAGGAGGCCAAGGGTACCGAGACCACTCTGGAGTTCGTCGAGGGGATGCAGTTCGATCGTGGGTATCTCTCCCCGTACTTCGTGACCGATCCGGAGAGGATGGAAGCGATTCTTGAAGACGTCTTCCTGCTTCTGGTCGAAAAGAAGATCTCCGTGATGCGGGACCTGGTTCCCCTTCTGGAATCCATAGCCAGGACCCAGAAACCACTGCTGGTAGTGGCCGAGGATGTCGAGGGAGAGGCGCTGGCCACCCTGGTGGTCAACAAGCTCAGAGGGGTACTCAATGCAGTGGCCGTGAAGGCGCCCGGCTTTGGAGACCGACGAAAAGCGATGCTGGGCGACATCGCAGTCCTGACGCGGGGGCAGGTGATATCCGAGGACCTGGGCATGAAGCTGGAGAACGTCAAGCTCGGCGATCTCGGCACCGCCAAGAGGATCATCATCACCAAGGATGACACCACCATCGTGGAGGGCGGTGGCGACAAGGCTGCCATCAATGGTCGGGTCAACCAGATACGCAGGCAGATCGAAGATACGACCAGCGACTATGATCGGGAGAAGCTGCAAGAACGGCTGGCCAAGTTGGTCGGAGGAGTTGCCGTGATCAAAGTGGGCGCTCCAACCGAGATGGAGATGAAAGAGCGCAAGGACCGGGTCGATGATGCTCTCCACGCCACCCGAGCTGCCGCCGAGGAAGGGATCGTTGCCGGCGGGGGAGTTGCGCTGCTCAGAGCGTCCTGTGCGTTGGACAAGCTCGAGGAAGGAAAGGACGAACGATGGGGTGTCAAGATCGTACGCAGAGCGCTGGAGGAGCCACTGCGTCAGATCGCGGAGAACGCCGGCATCGAGGGGTCTATTGCGGTCAACAAGGTCATGGATGGGAAAGGCGGCTTCGGATTGAACGCCGAGACCGGCAGCTACGAGGACCTCTTCGAGGCTGGGGTGATCGACCCGACCAAGGTGGTGAGGAGCTGCATACAGAACGCTGCCAGCGTGGCTGGACTGCTGATCACCACGGAAGCGGTCATCTGCGAAAAGAAGAAGGAGGAGAAGGACGAGGATTAGTACACTCCTTGCTCCTGCCGTCGATGTTCCGAACGCCGCTCTGGACCGCGCTATCGAAAGCGGGGCCAGGCGGCGTTTTCGGTTTGACCCTCACAGGTTAAAACAACCGTCTTGACGGCCGCACGGCGACCTTCCAATCTGTATCCACGCGGCACCAGACAGGTTCCGTCCAGAGCGGGAGACAAAGATATGGGCTCAACCGATGCGATGCCCCAAGAGCGGGTCCTGGTCACGGCTGCCGCCCATGGTCTTGGTGAACTGATCTGGCGCGAGGCTCGAAAGGTCGGTTTCTACACCATAGGGATCGATCAGAAAGCGTCCACTCCGAGCTCGATCACCACAGAGGATGAGCTTCGCCTGGGGGACTACTCCGATCCGGAGTTTCTCCATCGCGCCCTGGAAGGGGTCCGCCATATCATCCATACCGCCACTGACCGGCGCCCACGGTTGCCTTACGAACAGCTGGCTACAGGAAACATCGAGCTGTCGAAGAGGCTGTTCGAAGCAGCGGCCGAGGTTGGCTGCAAGAGCTTCCTGTACCTGAGCAGCGCACGGATCTGCGCTCCTACTGGCAGATACCTGGCAGAGGACTCCAAGGTCGAGGCCACCAACGCCTACGAACAGACGCTGTATGATGCCGAGATCCTGCTTCGAGGGATGGCGAACCGAGCAATTGGGGGACCTCGCCTCATCATTCTACGTTGTGCTGCCGTCTATGGTGACGCTATCCCGCCGCAAGGATCGCCCTGGCTGGCCATTCCACCCATTCTCAGTCTGGCGTTCAACCTGATTCCGGGGATTGCGGGAGGACCCAGGACTCATTGGGTGCATGCTGCGGACGTGGCACGCGCGGCGATTCACCTGATCGCTCTGGATTCGAACAAGCCGGTGGAGACCTACCATCTGGCCGACGATACCCCCCTGTCTGTCGGTGAGTTCATCAACCGGTTGATCGAAGCCTACGGTTACAGCCTGGGGGTCAAGGTTCCCTTTCCCACGCCAACCATTCTGGCCGGTCTGCTCAAGGTGGTGGACAACGACCTTCTGCTTCAGCTCTTGGATAGGCTGTTAAGCCGGATGTGGCGTTCGGTGAGGGAGTACTATTCGATCACGGAGGAGTACTGGCCAGCGTTGAGTCCGGAGTCGCTCTCCACCGTACTGAAGGACACCATCATCAGTAACGATCGGATCAAGAGCAGCGGGTTTACCCTGCAGTATCCAGATGTGCGACTGGGGATCCAGGATCTCATTCAGGACTGCCAGAGTCGAAAGATCCTGCCGGATCCTCGGCCTGAGATTCAACAGAACAAGAACGCCGCTCCGACCTACTGGACTTCCTTCACAGAAAACCTCCGCGGCGCCTGTTTTTTGGAGGGGAAAGATCAAAAAACCAGTTCGGTGGCCCTTTCGGCCAGGATTGCCAGCCCTGAGATCCACCTCCCGATGAGAGCGGATCTCTGGACCATCGATGGGGTGCTAACTGTGGAAGGGTTGGCCCACCAGGTCCCGATCGAAGGAACCCTGGAGTTGTCACTCCTTTCGCGGAGAAAACTGCTGTACCAGTTCGTTTTCACTGGGGACGATGGCCAGCAGTACCGATTTGAGGGAAGCAAGAGATTTTCATTACGGCAGCCGGTCTACAGTCTCACTCGAATCCAGTTCTCCATTGTCGATCGACATGGCCGGATTGTCGCCCGGGGAGAAGCGCGCTGGGATCCTCGGCAAGAGCTGGTGGAGTTCGCCCGGAACATCCAGGTCCAAAAGGTGCGCGGTTGATCGAACGGTTCGAACCTCGCCTCAAGAGAGATCCGAGCGAGGAGAGAACTCCAGGCGAGGGATCAGATCTCGGTTGAAGATCTCGGTATCGCCGCGCCGCCACCTCTTGGACTCTTCCAAGCATCTGAGCAACGAGTTATTGAAGGGCTCCAGCTCGACGTCCATCCACCGTGGAAGGAAACCCTGCAGGTCGTTGATCCCTTGGGTGAGAAGAGAGACCATGGCGTGGGGTTCTCCCCCCTTGTGCCAGATCTTGGCGAACCCTGCGGCGATGCTGGACAGAGCCAGCAGAAACTCCCGGTCCGACCCTTCCGTCTGCTCAGCAAGCTCGCGCCAGGCGCTGTGTGCCTCTGTGAACTGCCAGCGGTTGAAACGCTTCAAACCGGGTAACAATTCGTTTCGACTCGGGCTTGGCATCGGTTTCACCTCGAGCAGTGGGCTTGCCAGTACGCAAGTTCAAGGGAGTTCTCTACAATAGGAACCCGGATGGGGGCAAGTTCCAGTTGAGGAAAACTATCATGGGCTTTCCCTCCAATCGAAGAAAATATCTGTGGGGAGCGCACCAGGCGTATCTGGCTCCCCACAAGGAGCTCTTCCGTGGCGAGCAAGGACAAGTTGGGCAAGGTCGAAGAGAAACTGGGAAGACTGGCCGCTCGAGCGGTGCTGGATTTCGGCATGATCGAACACCAAGACCGGATCCTGGCGGCGGTCTCGGGCGGAAAAGACTCCTACGCCATGCTGCGCCTGCTCAAGAGGATGAGGAGAATCGCCCCGGTTGACTTCGAGATCATCCCCTTCCACCTCAGGCACAACCTGGACGACTATCCTCTCGAGCAGGTCGCGGACCCCATCGAAGCGCTGGGGCTTCCGTTCCATTCGGTCGAGCGGGATATCGCCTCCATCCTGAAAGAGAAGCTGGCTTTGGGTACCACTCCCTGCAGCCTCTGCTCCAGGCTCAGGAGGGGCATCCTGTACACCGAATCAAGACGGCTGGGTTGTACCAAGATTGCCCTGGGCCACCATCGAGAGGATCTGATTCACACCTACCTGTTGAACATCCTGTTCACCGGTCAGATCAAGACCATGGCACCTCGGCTGCTGAGCGACGATGGGCAACACGTCGTCATTCGACCCCTGGTCTACTGTCCCGAAGTGTTGATAGAAGAGTATGTCGAGCTGTGCGGCTACCAGGCGGTCAAGGGGGGGACCTGCGGAGTGGTCGATCCAAAGCGCCAGGCCGTGAGAGCGCTCCTGGTCGAGCTCCAGGAACGTTTCCCTCGGTGCAAGGAGAGCATCTTTGCCAGCTTGAAGCACATCAAGTCCACTCATCTTCTCGATCCGAGATTGGCCGAGGCGATGCGTTGGATGAACAGATGACGGTTCGTGACCGTCATGGACGACAGGCAAAGGATATCATGAGCCAACAGAACCAGCGCAACCGAACGGGTGAACTGTCCGGAACAGAGGAACCGGTCCGGATCATCCCTCTGGGAGGAACCGGTGAGATCGGGATGAACTGCACTGTGTACGAAGCGTCGGGGAAGATCCTGATCGTGGACTGTGGGGTCAATTTCCCGAAGGAAAAGGCGTACGGCATCGACCTCATCATCCCTTCCTTCAACTACCTGGTCGAGAACCGAGACAAGGTGGTGGGGTTGGTCCTGACCCATGGACACGAGGACCACATCGGTGCCGTTCCCTACCTGTTACGAGAGATCAACCCGCCCATCTATGCGGCGCCGTTCGCTCTGGAGCTGATCAAGCGCAAGCTGAGGGAGCACGGTCTGTATGAGCACGCCAAGCTGAACGAGGTCACCGCCGGGGACGAGCTGTCCATCGGGCCGTTCTCGGTAGAGTTCATCCACGTCAATCACAGCATCCCCCAGAGCTGCAACCTGGCGGTCAGGACGGCGGCCGGAACGATTGTCCATGCCAGCGATTTCAAGGTGGAATGGATGCCTCGGGACGAGGAGCCGATCGACCTGTCTCGTTTTGCGGCCCTGGGCGATCAGGGGGTCCTCTGCCTGTTGAGCGACAGTACCAATGTGTTCGAGCCAGGGCATGGCGAGAGTGAAAGGACGGTGGCGAAAAACCTGGCTGATCTGGTCAAGTCGGCCAAGGGAAGGGTCATCGTGACCCTGTTCGCTTCCAACCTCTATCGGGTGCAAACCCTGCTCCATATCGCCCACCAGAATGGAAGGCGTGTCCTGGTCCTGGGGAGAAGTCTGCACCAGATCATGGAGATCGGACAGTTGTTGGGGCTTTTGAACCTTCCCGATGACTTGCTGGTAATCCAGCAGGAGGATCTGGAGGCTTACCGCCACGATCAGCTGCTGGTGTTGACCACCGGCAGCCAGGGTGAACCACGCAGTGCCCTCACGCAGATCGCCATGGACGATCACCCCTGGTTCAGCATTCTGCCGGGGGACTACGTGGTATTCAGCAGCCGGGTAATACCCGGCAACCAGGTCGCGGTCGACCGGATTTGCGATCACCTGTACAGGAGAGGGGCCAGGGTATTCAGGCATCCCCAGTACGGGGTCCACGCATCGGGCCATGCCTGTCAATCGGATCAGCAGCTGCTGATCAGCCTGGTCAAGCCGCTGTTCTTCGTGCCTGTTCATGGAGAGTACCGACATCTCGCTCGGCATGCCGAGCTGGCGGAAGAGCTGGGCGTGGAGGAGGCGTTTATCCTGGAAAATGGGGATGTTCTTTCCCTGTGGGAGGACGAAGCCCGGCGAACAGGGACGGTGACCGCCGGCAGGGTCATCGTGGATGGCAAGGGGTTGGACGAGGCATCCGGCGTTGCCCTGAGAGACCGAAAGAAACTAGCCCGCGGCGGTATCGTGGTGGCTTGGCTGGTGCTGGATGCCTCCAGCGGGGAGGTGGTTTTTGGACCCCGACTGCTTACCCAGGGCGTGGTGGGCGCGGATCCTGGACAGGATCTGATCGAGGAGGCCGTGCAGGAGGCGCTGCGAGCTATCCAGGCTCTCAATGTGGCGAGTCGGCGTGAAACCGCCGAGGTAGGAGAGGCCCTGCGGATCGCGGTCCGCAAGGTGTTCCACCGGCGGATCGAAAACAAGCCGGTCGTGGTGCCCGTCGTCTACGAGCTATGAGATCAGCGGACGCCTGCAGAACGCCACGGCGCTCAACAGGATCAAAAAGGTGATCCAAAAGGAAGCTTGCCGATCGGCAACCTGGCAGCCACACCCGTTATCTGCCAAACCGTGCTCATCCGACATACCGCCCTCCGAAAGGGGAAGGTCCGAGCTTCCGCTATCTCTCCCCGGAGCGTCCGGTTCCACGGGTTCCTCGCCATCGACGTACGGACCCGGGGTCTGCAGATCGGGGTTGAACTTGATGATGCCCAGGTATCTCGTGACCGACATCCCGTCTACCGAATAGCTCATCAGGATTAACCGATCCGGGCTGTGGGCGTCTGCGAGGTGGGTGGGTTGATGCTCGTCGATGCTGTTCAGGGGTTGGATGGCCAGCTCGGTGCCGTTGAAGTGATCAAAGATGTGCAGCACGTACTCCACCTGTGCGGAGCGCAGCAGGGTGACCGTGCTGTCGGTTACGAAGCTGAGCGAGGGCCGATAGAAGGTCAGCTCGACCGGCTGGTTGCTCTCCGGATCTTCGATCTCCAACGTGCGGGCCAGGTTCCGGCTGTAATATTGGACCTCTCCCTCCGGAGAGAGACAGGTGAGGGCCGCGCCAAAGTTGCCGGTATCCAACCTGTCATGGTGCACGATAAACAGGTTCCCGTTCGAGGCGAACTGCGCATGATCGACGGACTGCTGCATCCAGTCGGTGTCACCGCCCGGAAAAACGGAGATCTGCTCCACGCCATCGTAGACCAAGAACTGGGTTCCGTTGGCGTGGGCAATGACCAGGAAGGCTCCACCCTCTGGCATGACCAGCAATCCTTGCAGCGTTCCTGACGAGACGTCGCCCCATGACGTGATGGTGCGGCGAACGATGCCACTTCCGTCGGCGATGCTCATTCCGTGAAGCTGGTTGACCTGGTCGATGCCGAGGTCGAGCAGGCCGACAAAGAAGGTCAGCACCCTTGTCCTGAGCGGGCTCCAGGCGATGCGAGGTAGCGGCTCTCCGTAGATACCGGAGACCAGGTTTTGGGCGTCGTACACCAGCCAGTCGAGGTGAAGTTCGCTGTCCAGGGCGGCGATAAAGCCGAAGAGTGGATCGGTCGAGAGCGGATCGGGCACGATGAAGCCACGGACGAAGAATCCGCCCTCAGGTCCGGCTTCTGCCGAGATACACTGAGTGGGTACCGCACCTTGCTCATTGTCGGGGAGACGCCAGGTAGCTGTTGGGGGATCGTCTCGGTCGAAGGGACCGATGAACAGGCATTCGAAGGTCTCGATGTTGTTGGCGAGGACCCAGTACGCACCGGTGCTGTCCGCAACGGGAGCGACCACCGAAAGGGTATCCGGGCTTGGAAAGCTGTACTGGGACTCCAGCTCGTATGCCCCTCGGCTGAACGCATTGGTGGGCAGTCCGATCAGGACCAGGACGGGTAGGAGCACCGAGATTCTAGTTGGTTTCATGGAAACTCTCCTGGCTTGGCCCCGATATGATAGCGCAGAAGTGAACTCGGGTCCTAACCTCGATACTCGTCCAGACGATGGCGGCCGTCGTGGAGACGGTTGAAAACAGGCATGCCCAGCTGGCCCAGTAGTGAGATTTCCGGTTGGGGCCCACCTGGGTCGAGAGGAGAGAAAGCCTCGGGAAAGGTACCTATCAGCGTGACAGGTATCGTCGTCGATTGGAGGAGACCGGCCAGCTCGGAAGGATGCCGGAACCCGATGAGCCGCAAGGTTCGGCCAAGAGGGGAAGGGCGTGCGATCCGAGCGGACCGTTCGACAGTCAGGCAGAATCGATCACCGCAATAGACCTCTCCGAGCGAACGGGAGGTCAGGCGATCCAAAAACATGGCCGAGGTCTCCTCCACGTAGGAGGGTCCACGCGGCAAGGCCGACTGGATCGCCGGGAGATGAACCGAGACCAGGAGGTCGCGAACCTGGTCCAGCTGCTGGTCCGATCCCTGTAAGAACAAGATGTGTGGTGAACGGCAACCGCGCTGATCATACAGGGCCACATCTCGGGCCAAGCCGGCGAGCGCCACGGAAAGCTCGTCCGGTGTCAGCAGGGCGGGATCCAGGTAGGCGACGGCCAGGCCGGGACCGTGTGGAACCAGGACGGCGTGGGGTGGTGCCTGTCGGGCGATCCAGTCGACGGTGTCCGCCGTTCCGTACACCACCACCCTGGCGGATCTGCTCAAGATGCGATGTCGTTGGTCGTTGGTGAGGTGTCGCCACACGACGAGCTCGAGGCGGTCGGAGAGGGAAGGGATACGGGCAACGAGCTCTTTTTCCAGCGCCTTGGCCAGTCCCGTGGCGCGGGTGGAGAGGGCCAGGGTGTGCCTGACGCCGGCCAGCAGACCCAGAATCAGGCACTCGGATGCCAGGATGGGCAGGTTTCCAGGTGCCAGGGTCAGCACGGGAAGGGGACGGCGGGGAGCACGAGCCGTGGCCAGCAGGGAGTACAGTTGCTCCTTTTTGATGGTTTCCAGCCAGTCACACAGGGAGAGCCGGAGGGAAACCGGATGCAGGAAGCTCTCGCAGGCAAGATCCAGGACGAGCGGGTCGTCGCTCTCGATACGGCGCCTGAGAGCGGAGAGCGCCTCCAGAAGGGTCCGGACGAGCGCGCGGTCCCCGCTCTTGATCGGCGGGTTGTTCTCAGGGGGCTCGAGAGTCATCGGTCTGTTTCACCAGCTCCTCGTAGGTGAGGCTACACCCTCTGGCCTGGGCGCCAGCCATTCTTCCGACCAGGAAGAAGGATTGATCGCTGGCTGTGTTGCCGAGGTCGGCGGTCTGGATTGCGATCGCCGACTGGATGTTGGCCAGGTCGATGAAGCGCAGCAGGCCAGGTTTTCCATGGGGCGAAGGGCGGCCGGAGGTCGGATCGAAAGCCAGGACTCGGCACCAGGGAGGGAGCTGATACGGTTCCCCCCCGAAGCGATAGGCCTGGCTCAAGAGCTCGGTCATGCCGTACTCGCTTCCCGTCTGTGGTCCGCCCAGACGCTCCTGGAGGATTCGATCGACCTCATCCGGATTCACTGATCCCCGATGACCCTTGGCACCTCCGGTGGTCATTAACAGGCTACCCGGCGGAAGCTGGGCGGTCATGCCGGTGTCGACCATGGCCTGAGCCGCCAGGGTAGTCGAGAATACGAGAGCCGGCACCCCCTCTTTCTCGGCCTTCGTCAACGCTGAAGCCAGCCAATCGACCCGCAAGCCGTCGTGATCGATCACACAGTCGGTGCTACGGGGAAAGCAGATCCGTGCGAACCGATCCACCATGTAGGATAGGGAGGACTCCGGGGCAGCCTGGTGAGGTGGCACCAGGGAGATCAACCTGGCAGGCTGCCGGCGACTCAGAACCAGCAGCTTGAATGCAGCCAGGGCGGCACAGTCATAGATGTCGGTGCGGTAGAGAAGATGCGCTCCTCTGTGGAGGGCGGTGGTACCGCTGGTCAAAAATCGGGCTGCGACGGCCTTGGAAGCCGGAAAGGTCGCGATCCTCGCATAGCGGAAGGCGTCGGTGGTCACGCAGGGAAGCTGTTCCAGAGAAACCAAGTCGGCCGGTACCGGCTCGCGGCGAAGGGGATCCAGGTGGGCTTGGAGCCTGGAGATCCGGTCGGCCCAGGAGAAAAAGCGATCGTCGGGCCAGACAGGTGCCGAACCCGACTCGCGGATCTCTTGGCAAAGCTCATCCAGCAGGTTGTCCAGCTCACGCTCCACAAGGGAACTATAGAAGAAACCGGGCCAGCAGGACAGGCGATCCGAAGTGGAGCGTAGCTCTTCAAGCAGGGAGTGTTCGAGCAAGTCAGGCGGGCTTTGGTATCGCCTCGGATTGACTGCGGCTGGTGGGAGTGAGAAGGTGAACGAGATCGGTTGGCGAAACCAGGGCCTGAACCGACGTTAGGCCAGCGGGTATCTCGCCGCGCGTTGCTGATGCAAAAGTGTCCGGGGGTCCACAGATGTGGGTGGTCACGCTGGATAGCCGAGAGGGGTTCGAAGAGATCGAGGTCGTCGGGGGCAAGGCACATGGGCTGCATCGCCTCCTGCAGGCGGGATTTCGGGTCCCCAAGGGTTATGTCGTCACCACCGACGCCTATCGGCAGGCCTTGCGGCGTCCCCTCTTTGGGCTGGATCGTCCGGAGGAGATGGTCCGGGCGGTTCTGAGCTGTGAGATCCCGGTGGAGATCGAGCGAGCCGTCCATGATGTGCAAGAGACGATGTTCGACAGCCGCCCGGTTTCCGTTCGCTCCAGCGCCACAGCGGAAGACACCGAGCAGCACAGCTATGCCGGTCAGCTCAAGAGCGTGTTGAATGTGAGCGGCACCGAGGCGGTCCTGCAGGCGGTCAAGGAGGTCTGGGCCAGCTCCTTTGAGTACAATCACCTGCTGTATCGCGGACGGATCAGGCTGGACACCTCCCCCAGCCACGTGGCGGTGGTCGTCCAGCAGATGCTTACACCTCGAATGGCGGGTGTGATGTTCACTGCCGATCCGGTGGGAGGGTTCGCCGACCACATCGTGATATCCGCCACCGCCGGCCTGGGAGAGGCGGTGGTAGCTGGCCACTCGTCGGAGACCGTCTACGTCGATCTGAGCAACGGTCATGTCTTGGAGCATATCCCGGCCAGCCCTCAGGGGGAAAGGGTCCTGAGCGAGGAGGATATCGAGCTTCTGGTGCAGGCTGCGGCTCGAGTGAACCGGGAGTTCTCCGCTCCGCAGGATCTCGAGTGGGCGCTCGACGAGCGTGGTTTGGCTTTCCTCCAATGCCGCCCGATCACAGCCGGTCGTCACAGGCCGGGTTTTGCTCACAAGGCGGTCTGGAGCAATGTCAATGTGGGTGAAGCGCTGCCGGGGGTGGCCACCCCCATGACCTGGTCGATCATCTGGTCCTTCGCGCGACGCGGATTCGACCATGCGTTCGGTGCGCTGGGGCTGACGGTACCTCCGGATTTCGAGCTGGTGGCGAGCTTTCGCGGCCGGGTGTACCTCAACCTGACCCAGTTCGCCTCCATTGCCAGCCAGGTTCCGTTTCTTTCGGTGAAAAACCTGCTGGCGGTTGGTGGTGGAGGCGGGGTGGAGGAGCTGGATCGCATCGGTTTTGAGCGCCGATCCCGCCGGGGTTTCTTGACCCGCCTGCCGCTGACCATGGCGCGGATGGCGTGGTCTCAGCTGGCGACACCCCAGCAAGCGCGAAACTGGGCGGGGCGGTTGCGGCGCAAGAGAGACGAGCTGCTCGCCTCCGATCTCACCGGCCTGACCCCCGTGGGCCTCCTGTCGGTTCTCCGGGAGATCGATCGGATCTTTGACCGGACCGGCATCGTCATGCTGTCGTGCGGCTCCAACTTTCTGAGCAGCTACATTGTCACCAGGGAGCTGTTGCGTCTGTGGGGAGGAGAAGATGCGGCCAGCAAGGAGCAGCATCTGTTCAGTGGCTTGCGGGGGCTGGCCAGCGCGGAGCCCGGGCTGCAGCTTCTGGACATGGCCCGCTTTGTGGACCAGCACCCCTCGCTGGCGCAGGTTTTCAAGCAGCTGCCTAGCGGACAGATCGTGGACCAGCTGGCGCAGACCACCCAGGGGCGGATGCTGCTGGAGAAGTACCAGTCCTTCCTGCGCAGCTACGGTACGAGAGCCTCTCGAGAGGCGGAGATCTCGACGCCTCGTTGGCGGGAGGAGCCGGAGTTCCTGTTCGAGGTGATCAAGAGGCACCTGGAGTCGCCTTATCTTCCGAGCAGAGAGGATCTGGAGCAGGAGCGAGAGACGGTGCGAAAGGAGACCACCCAGATGATCCGGCGCCATTTTCCTACCGGTCTGGGGTTGATCTTCCGGTTGATCTTGCGCTGGACCCAGCAGAACGCCCGGCTGCGGGAGGAGCTCAGAGCCTGTGTCGTCGATACCCTGGCTCTGTATCGGCATCTCTTTCTCGAGGTGGGGCGACGTCTGTCCGAGGCCAGGCTCGTCTCTCGGGTCGAGGACGTCTTCTTCTTGACCAAAGAGGAGGTCGTCCGTTTTCTGCAGCGAGGCCTGGTGACCACCGACCTCTCGCTCATTGTTGCCACGCGCCGAGCCGGCCTCGTCGCCTTTCGGGAGACCGGAGAGCTTCCCGATACCTTTGTCCTGGACGTGGATGGTGGCATCCAGCAGACCCGCCAGCGGGTACCCTCCGATACCCCTTTCTTACAAGGCCTCGCCGCCTCACCGGGGCGAGTCACTGGACGGGCCCGGGTGGTGGTCCAGCTCGAGGCCCACAGCGATGTCCACCCCGGAGAGATCCTGGTGGCCCCCTTTACCGATGTGGGTTGGACTCCGCTTTTCTTGATCGCCTCCGGCGTGGTGACCGACATGGGGGGACCGCTCTCCCATGCAGCCGTGGTCGCCCGGGAGTATGGGATTCCCGCCGTGGTCAATGCCAAGGAGGCGACGGTGCTGATCAAGAACGGCGACCTGGTGACCCTGGATGGAAGCAGTGGTCGAGTATACCTGCAGCGCTGAGCGCCTCGTGGTGAAACCCGTCCGCTCATCCGTTGCCCTGGGCGACCGGTGCCTTGGCTGGGTCTCACCTCGATGCCACCGACAGGCCGGACCTCATTTGGAGCGTCAGTGTTTCGCAACCATCCCTATCTGAGCTTTCTTCAACAGGTCGAGCGACCGGCCCGCTATGTGGGCGGGGAGATGCGATCTGTCGAGAAGCCGGCGGCACAGGTCCGGATGTGCCTGGCTTTCCCCGATCTGTACGAGATCGGGATGAGTCACTTGGGCTCCAAGATCCTCTACTCCCTGATCAACCGGCGAGAGGGGGTTGCCATGGAGCGGGTCTTTGCCCCCTGGTTTGACATGGAGAGCCAGCTCAGACAACGCCAGCTGCCCTTGCTGTCGCTGGAGACGGCTCGCCCCCTGGACCGATTCGACGTGATCGGGTTCAGCCTGCAGTACGAGCTCACCTACACCAATGTCCTGAACATGCTGGATCTGGCCGGAATCCCTCTGCGCTCCCAGCAGCGAAGCGACGAACATCCCCTGGTGATCGCGGGAGGGCCGTGTTCGACCAATCCGGAACCGATCGCCCCCTTCATGGATGCCCTGGTGATCGGTGATGGGGAAGAGACCCTACCCCGGATCTTGGAACTGGTGGCCGGGGCCAGGCAGCGATCCGAGGGCCGGAAGGACCTTCTCAGAAAGCTGGCCCAATTGGGGGGGGTCTATGTTCCATCCCTGTACGACACCGTCCTGGAGCCGAGATGTTCACGCCAGGTGATTGCCATACCACCCGAAGCAACGGTGCCACGGGTGATCCGGCGTGTCTTTCTTGATGGGATCGACCGTTTTCCGTTTCCGTCGGATACACCGGAGCCTTTGGCCGAAGCGATCTTCGACCGGATGGCGGTGGAGATCGCCCGGGGCTGTCAAGAAGGTTGCCGGTTCTGCCAGGCCGGTTTCATCTATCGGCCGGTGCGCCAGCGAAATCCGCAATCGGTCCTGGACACGGTGATGGAAGCGGTGGACCGGTTCGGCTACGACGAGGTCAGCCTGACCAGCCTGTCCACGGCCGACTACCTCGGTATCACCCAACTAGTCAAACGGCTGATGGCCGAACTCCGGCCACGTTACGCCTCGCTGTCCGTGTCGAGCCTGCGGGCCTATGGTCTGGAGGAGGCGCTACTGGAAGAGATGTCCACCGTTCGGGAAACCGGTTTGACCTTCGCGCCCGAGGCCGGAACCCAGCGGCTCCGCAACGTGATCAACAAGAACATCAGTGACCCGGAGTTCTTCGCCACCTGTCATCGTGTCTTCTCCAAAGGGTGGCGACGGATCAAGCTGTACTACATGATCGGCCTTCCCACCGAGAGACCGGAGGACCTTCAAGGGATCCTGGACATGGCCCGTCAGGCGCTGAAGATCGGTCGTTCTTACCAGCGGAGGGCCGAAGTCACCGTTTCGGTGTCCACCTTCGTACCCAAGCCGCACACCCCCTTCCAGTGGTGCGGCATGATCGACAGGGAGGAGATCGAACGGAAGCAGCAGTTCCTGCGGTCAGGTGCTGCAGGTACGGGGCTATCGCTCCGTTTTCACGATCCTCGGATGAGCTTTCTGGAAGGGGTATTCTCCCGTGGGGACCGCACTACCGCGGAGCTGATCGAGCTGGCCTGGCGCAAGGGTGCTCGATTTGACGGATGGGATGACCGGCTGGACTGGGAGATCTGGCAGAGTGCGCTGGAGGAGTGGGCTTCCGGGAACCGGATCGATCTTTCGCGGCTGTTGGGGCCCATACCGCTGGATTGCCGGGTTCCCTGGGATCATGTCGACATCGGAGTCACGACCCGGTTTCTGGCCACCGAGTACGAGAGGTCCTGTCGGGAGCAGACCACAACCCCCTGCGCCAGGCCGAAAGGGGACGTCGATCTTTCTGGTTCCGTCGACCGGCAGGCCTCTCGGTCGATCGAGCTGGTTTGCCACGGCTGCGGATTGAAGTGCGACCTGGATGCGCAAAAAAGGGCAAGGGAGCTTCACCTGGAGTTGCTGGATGGCTGGAAGGGGGACGATGGGTCTGAGATACCCGAAGACAGGCAAGCGGCCTACCGCCGATTCCAGCAGGGGTTGACCCCCAGGTCTTTCGACCGCGGCGCCAACGCCCGCTATCGGATCCGGTACACCAAGCTGGGGAGGGCGACCCTGCTAGGCCACCTGGATCTGGTTCGCCTGTTGCCCCGGATCTTTCGGCGTGCCGCGGTGCCTCTCTGTTACTCCGAAGGGTTCCATCCCTTGCCAGAGCTCTCCTTTGGACCGGCGCTGGCGCTCGGGATCTCATCGTCTGCCGAGCTTCTCGATGTCCGATTGACCGAGGAGCTGGACTGTGACGAGCTGGTCGCCCGACTGGTCCGGGAGGCTCCCGACGGGCTGGGCTTCCAGTCCGCACGCAGGCTCGAGGCGACCGATCGAAAGCTGTCTCGGCGGATTCACGCCCAGGACTACCTTTTGGCGATCCCTCCCGATCGATTGGGAGCCGAGGTCGATGAAGGGGAAGGGTTCCGGCAACTGGAACGGCTCTGTCGAGAGGTGATGGAGAGGCCTTGTCTCCTGGTTCACGGCACGCGCAAGGGGAAGGATCAGACCTTCGATATCCGTCCGAATCTGCTTTGTTGTGAGCCGGTTACACGAGATCGGTGGCCTGCGGAGCTGGAGGTCGACCACCCGATCGGGGTGCTGGCTCGTATCGATCTGCGGCTTGCTGGCCCCAGCCCTCAACCGCGAGAGTTGGCCGAGCTCCTTTTGGGGGGAGAGATCCCCTACACCGACATCGCCCGGGTCGGCATCTGGGCGTTGGCCGAAGACGGGTCCTTGCAGGAGCCGTGACCGGCGACTCTGCCAACCTGTTTCACGTGCAACCCCGATGAGGACTCATGGTGCATCCTCTCCGGATCGCCGACCGGGGTGTTTCACGTGAAACATCAGAGGGTGTAGACCGATCGTTCCGTCCAGATCAGCAGCTGGCCCTCCTCATCCACAGACAGGCCAAGCGGTTGTTCGACCAGGGCCATGGCCCTGAAGACCCCCTCCTCTTCCCGCCAGATGGAGCCATCGTCCGCCAGCAGCCAGTGTTGGCCCTGGTATTCGACGATCGCCAAAAAGCCGGTCGGCATCCGACCGGTCGGGTACGGCTCCTCCAAGGAGAGCAAGGTGCGCTCCCAGCTGACGCCGTCGCAGGAGGTTGCCACGCCGCTCGATCCGATGGCCCAGATCGCTCCTTGCAGGCGGATCAACCGGCGGATGTCGCCGATTTCCAGCTGCCGAGAGGTGCAGACGGCTCGTTCACAAGTGACCAGGGTGGACTGGACGCCCCCCGCTACATAGCGGTGATCGCCAATGACCGCCGTACTGAGCAGAGGTACCACCACCCCCGATTCCACCCTCAGCCACCCTCCTTCGATGCCGAGCCACAGCGAGCCGCCCTCTCCCGCCGCCACTCGGGTGCCGCTCGTCTCGTCCAGATCGATGGCTCGCACTGGCGGGGGTGGAGGTGGTGGCTCGGGTAGCGAGGCGCCGGCGACTCCCGTCAGGATGGGGGTCGCCTGTGGCTCCCCGACGGTTGCCGTATCGGCTTCACCAGGTGGAACGACCTGGTCTTCTGGGGTGACAGGGGGAGGAGGGGGAGGGTAGAGGAAAGCCTGTTCGTCGACCCCGGTTGAGTCGACTTGCAGGATACGACCACCGCGAGCGCCGCCGTCACCAGCGAGCAGCAAGGCGCCTCCGGTCGTCTGGATGGCGGAATGGGGGACAAACTCCCGGGGCAAAGCCGGCAACGGCTGGCAGGACCAGCCGTTCTCTCCTTTCTGGTACAAGCCGATCTGTGGAGCCTGGCACAACGTCCCGGTGATGGAGCCGGAACGACGTACAACAAGGCTGAACCTCTCGGAGGGAAGACCTCTGAGCAGCTGACCGCCGGGAAGCGACAGGACCTCTCCCAAGGAGGTGATGGCAAGCGCCTCGCCATCCGAGATCTCCAGGTGGATGATGGGTGACGCCAGATCGAACCCGGCCATCGACTCGATCTCTCCGCTGGTGTGGATGGTCAAGATCTGTCCGCCGGCGGCGATGACCAGCTCCTCTGGGTCGGTTCCTTGAGTCATGGCGGTTGCTGGACTTGCATAGGGCTCGACAGGATAGAGCTGCCGCCACCCACCCAGGTCGTAGCGGTACACCACCCCTTGATGAGTCAACATCGAGATCCGCCGGCCCTCCTGCAGGAGGATCCGCCGTTGGGGGGCGGGGTCCAACGGCAGTCCGGAGGTCTCGGGCAACAGCGTCCACTGGTATCGCCGATCGCCGGCTCGAAGCGCGAATTGCCGACCATCTCGGCACCAGGCGAAGCCGCGATCGGTGGTGAAGGCCAGCTCGGCGATCTGGTCGCAGGCCTGGTTGTGGGGCGTCAACAAGGGGTTGTCGAGCCGGATCAGATCGAGGTCGGCCGAAGCCCAGACCGAGCCGTTCGAATCCAGCAGGTACAATAGCCCGGTCGGCTCCCGTGCCGCTCTTCTCCAGGGGACGCGAGGAGGTTCCTCGAAGGTCGTCGAAAGCCGGACAACAGAGGAGTCGGGACCGATCTGGAAGAGCTCGGCGTCGAGCAACAATGCGGGCTGTCCCAAAAAGGGAGGAACCAGACGGACATCCCCAGAAGCGGGGAGATGGCCTTCCTGCCACTCCGTTTGATTCAGGGTCGCGAAGCGGCCGTTCTCGCCGGTGCACACCAACGGTCCGCTTGGGAACCGTTCGCAGCCCGTAAGCGCACCTTCGACGGCTCCCGTGGATACCTCTATCGGCCTGGGTCGGGTCAGTACCTGGCGGGGCAGTCCAGGTGACGACTCGTTTCCGGCCGCATCCAGGGCGATTACCCGCCACAGCGACAGCTCGACCGGTACGGACAGGATTGCGCTGACCGCTCCTCCCTCGGTGATCGAGGTGATGACAGGCGGGTTGGAAGATGGGTCGGTTGCCAGAGGGCCGTTCCAGCGAGCCGGTTGGAACCCCTCGACACGGTACCGGATCTCATGGGGGCTGGACCGGTTGTCTGTGGCAGCTGCCCACTCCAGCTCGATCCGTCCCCAGCTTGTGCACGAGGCCCCGATCAGGCCGTCGAAGGAGGGGGGCTGCGAGTCGCTTGCTTCTTGTTCCTGGCCGGAAACGAGGGGCTCCACCGCCTGCACGGATGAGGGAGAAGGGGTCGATGACCTGCCACTTTCCCCACAGGCGAGAACGGTTGTTCCCCAGACCAGCACCAGCATGCTCAGTGTGGCCACCCTGGACAACAAAGGGGTAGGCGGATGGGAGAGTGGGGCCTGGTCGGGATCGATCTTCATGGTTGCGACACCCAGTGAGAGCCTTCAAGGGACTGGCATTGGAGTCGGACAGTAGTAATGTATGAGCAGCAGGTCAACGTCCGAGAGGGGTCCTCCGTGCTTTGCGGGCGCAATCGGTCAGTTTGCGGCGTTGATGCTGGTCTTGGAGCGTAAAGGTGTTTTGTTGTTTTGAAGGGGTCGATGCGCAAGGATGAGCTGAAACAGGCGGCGATTCGGGTCTTTGCCAGGAGAGGATATCACGCAGCCAAGGTGTCCGAGATCGTGGCCGAGGCTGGAGTCGCCCAGGGGACATTCTACCTGTACTTCCCCAGCAAGCAGGCGCTGTTCGGGGAGATCCTGGATGATTACCTCTCCCTCATCACGGGGGCCGTGGCGGGCTGGGATCTGACCCGGGTGGAGAGCCTCGAGCAGCTCCGGCAGGATCTCAAGCAGGTGGCATTCCTGCTGACCCAGGGGATGCTCCGCAACCAGGAGCTTACCCGGATCTTCTTCCACGAGGCGCTGGCGGTCGACCCGGTCTTCAATCGTCATATCGCCCAGTTCTATGACCAGGTGGTGGCGCTGATCGGGGTCGTGAATCGCCACTGCATCGCCAAGGGCATCTATCGGCCCATCGACTCCGATGTGCTGGCCCAGTGCGTGGTTGGTCTGATCGAGCGGGTCGTGGTGCAATACGTGGTGAACAGCCGGGTCACCGAGGAGGAGTCCAGGAGGATCGTCCAGGAGGTGATCGATCTGGTCCTGTTTGGCGCTGCTGGCACTCAGGTACCGGCGAGGTAGTCGGTGGCGTACTCGATCTGCTTTTGGGTCAGGACATCCAGCGTGATCCCCATGGTCTGAAGCTTGAGACGGGCCACCTCTTCGTCTTGCTCCACCGGGACATCGTGGACACGGACCTCCAGCCTCTTGCCGGCGGTGGCCAGGCGGACCAGGGAGAGGAACTGGTTGGCGAACGACATGTCCATGACCTCGGAGGGGTGTCCCTCTGCGGCCGCCAGGTTCACCAGACGTCCCTTGGCCAGAAGGAAGATCCGACGGCCGTCGGCCAGGGTGTACTCCTCGCAGTTGGGTCGGATGGTCCGCACGCTCTTGGCTCGCTGCTCGAGCTCGGGGATTCGGATCTCCACGTCGTAGTGGCCGGTGTTGCAGACGATGGCCCCATCCTTCATGAGGTCGAAGTGGCGGCCGGAGATCACGTCTCGCATGCCGGTGGCGGTGATGAAGATGTCTCCAATCACGGCGGCCTCATCCATGGTCATCACCTGGTGGCCATCCAGGGTGGCTTTCAGCGCGGCGGTTGGCTTGACCTCGGTGACGATGGTGTGACATCCCGCTCCCTTGGCTCGTATGGCACATCCCTTGCCGCAGTGTCCGTATCCGGCCACCACGAACCGCTTGCCGGCCAACAGCACGCTGGTGGCACGCAGGATCCCGTCGAGGGACGACTGTCCCGTGCCGTAGACGTTGTCAAAATCCCACTTGGTCTCGGCATCGTTGACGGCGACGACCGGGTACAACAGCTTGCCGGCATCGCTCATGGCGCGAAGCCGGTGCACTCCGGTGGTGGTCTCCTCGGTACCGCCCAAGAGGCCGGCAGCCAGATCGGTCCGCTCGGTGTGCACCCGCATGATGAGGTCGGCGCCATCATCCAGGGTGAGGGTGGGCGAGAACTTTAGCGTCTGGTCGATGGCCCAGTAGAACTCGGGGACGGACATGCCGTGCCAGGCGTAGATGGAGATCCCGTCGGCCGCCAGGGCGGCCGCGATATCGTCCTGCGTGCTCAGCGGG
This sequence comes from Bradymonadales bacterium, assembly GCA_016931535.1. GTDB lineage: Bacteria > Myxococcota_A > Bradymonadia > JAFGEP01 > JAFGEP01 > JAFGEP01. Next base: position 42,024 of record JAFGEP010000044.1, on the reverse strand, counting down.
TTGCAGCCCGACCAACTCACGTCGGCACCGCAGTCGCGCAGCGTCCGGACCAGCACGGCGGTTTCCTTGGTTACATGCAGACACCCCGCGATGCGCATCCCTTTGAGAGGCTGCTGCTGGCGATAGCGTTCCCGCAGGGTATGCAGTACGGGCATGCGGGATTCGGCCCAGGAGATGCGCATCATTCCCGCATCGGCCAGGGATAGGTCTTTCACCTGGTAATGATCGGTCATTCTGTAGTCCTTTGGTTTCTAGGGTTCAACAAGTTGTGGCGTTTCTAGTGCCGGTCAGTGCGGTTGTCAAGCCGAGCGCCCGACCACCAGGCTCTCACTTCCGACAGGCTTCGGGTCAAGCCGGTCGAGGGCAGGGTCTCCAGGAAGACTTGGCCGTAGGATTTTTCGAGTAGCCTACGATCCAGTATGGCGACGATCCCTCGGTCTCTCCGATGCCGGATCAAACGTCCGAAGCCCTGCTTGAGGGCGATGGCGGCTTGGGGAACCTGGTACTGGTTGAACGGTTCGCCTCCTTGCTGGCGGATATACTCGATACGCGCCTTGACGACCGGATCGGCCGGAGAGGCGAAGGGGAGCTTGTCCATGATGACCAGGCTCAGGTTCTCGCCCGGCACGTCCACCCCTTCCCAGAAGCTGGTGGTGGCCAGAAGCACACTGGGGATCTTGCGGAACTGGTCCAGCAGGGCGGTCCGGGAGCGTTCTCCCTGGACCAGGATGGGATAGGGAAGGCGATCTTTCACCGCTTCGTGGACCAGGTGCAGGTTCCGATAGCTGGTGAACAGGACGAAGGCCCGGCCCGCGGTCACCTCGAGCAGCTCCTCGATGATGGGGGAGATGGCCTCGGCGAAGCGAGGATGGGTCGGTTCGGGCAAGCCCTCGGGCACGAACAGCAAGGCCTGCTCGTGAAAGTCGAAGGGAGACGGTAACACCAGCTCCTTGACCGGTTGATCGATCCCCAGGGCGATCCGGGATCGATAGTAATGAAACCGGCCTTCCACGGTCAGTGTCGCACTGGTGAAGATGGTGATCGGGTATTGCGGGTACAACATCTCCTGGAAGATCGGTCCCAGATCGATGGGGCAGGCCTGCAGAGAGAGCCAGTGCCTGGCGCCACGGTGCTCGGAGAAGTACACCCAGCCCGCGTCGCTGCCGTCCAGGATGAAGGAGGTGTCGCCCCCAAGCTCTCGGCATCGGCGGGCAAAGGCCAGCGCGGTCTCGCCCAGAGCGGCGGTCGCCATGACCCGGCGTTCCAGGGTTCTCAGTGCTTCCAGGGCCTCCTCCTTCTTCTCCAGTAATGACGGGTTCTCCAGGGTGTGTGCGGACAGTTGACAGCGCTGCTGCTGGGGCACCAGTACGCCGACCACCTGGAACAATCTCCGAAACTCCTCCTCGTAACGTTGGAGCTGGTCTGAAAGCTCCGGTTGGGGACTGGAAAGGCCACGAACCGCCCGCTCGATGTCCAGCCTGAGATCGCGGATGCGCGCCAGGGATATGACCCTCCCGAAGAAATGGGTGGCGGTCTCCTCCAGGTGGTGCGCCTCGTCGAAGATCACGACCTCGAGCTCCGGCAGGATCTCGCCGAAGCCCCCCGCACGCACGGCCAGATCCCCGAAGAAGAGATGGTGGTTGACAATGATCACCTGGGACCTGGCGGCTTGCCGCCTGGCCCTGGTGACGAAGCACGCTTCGTAGTCCGGGCACTGGGAACCCAGGCAGCTTTCCGGTGTCGAGCTGAGATCGGCCCAGGTGGCGTAGCTGTCCGGCAGTTGGTGAAGCTCAGCCCGATCCCCGCTCTCCGTGGCGGTAGCCCAGGCCAGGATGGCATCGAAGTACGGACCGTCCTGTGCATTGCGGAAAAGGGGAGCCTGTCTGAACTGCTCGAATCGATAGAGGCAAAGGTAGTTGCTCCTCCCCTTCAGGTAGGTGGCGGGCACGTCCAGGCCAAGCTGCTTCAACAAGGGGACATCCTTCCCGTAGATCTGCTCCTGGAGATTCCTGGTCGCCGTGGAGATCAGGATCCGCTTGCCGCTCAGCACCGCCGGAATGAGGTAGGAAAGGGTCTTGCCGGTGCCGGTGCCGGCTTCCACCACCAGCCGATCCTGGCGCTCGATCACTCGTGACACGGCCAAGGCCATGTCGAGCTGGCCCGGCCGACTCTCGTAGCCGGGCAAGGTCGAGGCCATCAAGCCGCCCGGACAAAAATAGCTCTCCATCAAGGCGCGGGAAGATATCGCACGCTCTGCCACTTGGAGGGGGGCTCCCTTGGATGGAGGAGGTGTGGCCAAGTACTCGTCTCAGATGATGGTGCCGGCCGGGATGATCGCGTTCTTGGGGATCACGACCACGCCGTCTCGGATGAAGAAGTTGTCTCCATCGAGCTCTTTGGGACGCTGCTGTTCGCGGATGACCACCCCGTGGCCGATTCGGGTATTCTTGTCGATGATGGCGCCTGCGATCTGGCAATGGTCGCCGATGCCGAGGTCTGGAATGTGGTTGGAGCGGTTTTCTGCCAGCTCCTCGGGGGACTCGTAGTAGTCGGATCCCATCATGATGGTGTCCTTCACGCTGGATCCGTTTCCCACGATGCCACGGATGCCGATGATGGAGCGGACGATGCGGGACTGGAGTACCTTGGCTCCTTCGCAGATGATCGCCTGTTGCACGGAGCAGCCATCGAGGCGGGTGCCAGGTAGGTGACGGCTCCTGGTATATAGCGGTGCATCGGTGCGGTAGAGGTTGAACTGGGGTTCGGGATCGGTCAGCGCCAGGTTGGCCTCGTAGAAGGCCCGGATGGTTCCGATGTCCTCCCAGTAGCCGTGGAAGAAGAAGGACTGGACGTGATGGTCTTTCAGCGCCGTCGGGATGATGTGTCGCCCGAAATCGGTCTTGGGCTCGCCAGCGAGCAGTTTTTCCAGGACGTCTAGCTCGAAGACGTAGATGCCCATGGAGGCGAGGTAGGGTTTGCTTCGATCCTCCCAGGTCGGGTGGTCACAGCAGAGGTAGTCCAGCTCCGCGGCGCTCTGCGGTTTTTCGACAAAGTCGACGATCCGGCCGGCCTCTCCCAGCTTGAGGATGCCGAAGTTCGGAGCGTTCTCTCGGGTGACCGGTTTGACCGCGATGGTGAGGTCGGCACCGCTGGCGCGGTGGTGGTGTATGAAGTCGCGGTAGTCCATCTCGTAGACGTGGTCACCGGAGAGGATGAGGCATTGATCGACGGGATGTGCGGTGATGCGCCTCAGGTGATGGCGCACCGCATCAGCCGTCCCCTGGTACCAGCTGGTATTGTCCAGCGTCTGCTCGGCGGCCAGGATCTCGACGAAGCCATCGGTAAAGGCGCCGAACCGATAGGTCCTGGTGACATGTCTGTTCAAAGATGCCGAGTTGAACTGGGTCAACACGTAGATGCGGTCGATCCCGGCGTGCAGGCAGTTGCTGATGGGGATATCGACCAGCCGGTACTTTCCTCCGAAGGGAACGGCGGGTTTGGATCGCAGGCGGGTCAATGGGAACAGCCTGGTCCCTCGTCCTCCCCCAAGGATGATGCTGATCACGCGTTTCATGCTCATTTTAATCGGCCACGACTCTGGGTGAACAAAGAAATCCTCGTCTCCTGGTTGCGTCGGGAATATAGCCTGCGGCGGCCGAGTCTGTCCATGCGGCCCGGCTGGTTGGGAGCAGTGGACGGTCGCTTCGATGAGCGCCTGATTTTGGCGATCGGGTCCCGTCTCTATTCTCCCGCATGGGTCGTGGCGCAGGAGGTGCTTGACGGTTGGGCCGGGATTCATTACGGTCCCGCGCTGATTCGGGTAGTGCACGGCTGGGAATGAAATGGGTCCAAAACCGATTCATCTCCGGGTGACCCGTGCAGTACGGGGTACCTCTCGTCAGTACGAGAGAGGCTGGGGCACGCCGTGGAGTTGCCAGTTGGGATCTTATCGGAAAACGCGCTGCAAGGGCGCGTGATGGGAGCAGCCAGTATGAGTAAGAAAACGAGCTTATGGCCTTTGGCGCTGATGGGGTCATTCCTGTTGTTGACCTTGTTATCCGGTTGCGAACCGCTGGGAGAGGGACCGAGCACCACGGGAGCGGTGGGAGCGATCCCTCCCGGTTACAATGAATCCAGCGTCTTGCCGGTCGGTGATTCCCCACTGTGGGGAGACTACCAGGCACAGGTCACCATCGCGCTGTTTTCCGACTTCAACCTGCCCGAGGCGCTGCAGACGGCCCAGATGGTCAAGAATCTGATCTCCGAGTCCGACTGGAACGACAAGGTGCGAATGGTCATCAAAGCCGTCCCCGGACGTGGCGAGGTGGGAGAACCTCTGGTCTCTGCCATCTTGTACGCCGATCAGAACGGTCTCTTCTGGAGCCAGATGTTCGATCCCCTGGTGGCCTCGGGCGGGAACCTGACCGTCGATGGTGTTCGAGAGCTGGTGGTCCAGGCCGGTCTGGACGGGGAAGAGTTCGACCGGATCGTGGAGGAAGGAACCTTCAGTCCGGCCATCGAGGCCAACCGGATGCTGGCTCGGACATTGCGTACGGGTCGCACCTCCGCGGTGGTGGTGAATGGCACCTTGCTGAGGGATGTCACTGCCGAGCAGGTTCGTAGCCTCGTTCAGAGTGAGCTGGAGGCTTCGGAGCAGCTCCAGGCTGCGGGGGTTCCTCCTGGTCAGGTCTATGCGCGCCGAGTCCTGGAGAATGCGCCAACCAGAGAACGCCGCGATCCCCGTGCGCTCAGGGAGGACGCGTTGCGGCCGGAGCGGCCGCTTCCGAGAACAGAAGCGGGCGCTCAGGAGGCGGGTCGAGAAGGACAGCAGGACGTAGAAAGACCCCCCGCACTCACTGCCGAGCAGGTCGCTCAGCGGATCGCGGCGGCCACCCCTCCCGCCGACGATGTCGAGCGATGGAATGTCGCCGTGGGTGACTCCCCGCTTCGCGGGGCCGTCGATGCGCCGGTCACCTTGATGGTTTTCAACGACTTTCACTGTCCCTACAGCCGGCGCGGCTCGGAGACTATCCGACAGCTCCTGGACGCGTATGGCGACCAGGTCCGCGTGGTCTTCAAGAACAACCCCCTGCCGATGCATCCCGAGGCCCCGCTGGCCCACCAGGCGGCGTTGGCAGCAGGTGCTCAGGGCAAGTTCTGGGAGATGCACGACCTGATCTTCGCCAACACCCAGGCGCGCAGCCGGGAAGACCTGGAGGGCTTCGCCCAGCAGCTCGGTCTGAACATGGATCAGTTCCGTGCCTACCTGGATGGAAACCAGGGCAGCGCCGCCATCGAGGCCGACCAGGCTCTTGCCAGCCGTGCCGCAGCTCGTGGAACCCCCCACTTCTTCATCAACGGACGTCGCCTGAGAGGCGCACAGCCGATCGAGCGGTTCGCGGATATCATCGACAGCGAGATCGCTTTAGCCAACCGTCTCGTGGAGCAGGGCACCGCCAGAGGCCAGGTGTATGACGCCATCATGGCCAGAGCACAGGCTCTGCCCGAAGTCGCCCCGGAGCAGGCCGAGGCCCCGCCCGCTCCCGCCCCTGCCCGCTCCCGCGAGGAACGGCTGGCCGCTGCCACCCCACCGCCCGAGAACACGGAGCGGATGCGGGTTGCCCTCGGGGACTCCCCGGTCACCGGTCCAGAGGATGCCCCGGTGACCATCGTGGTTTTTACCGACTTCCATTGTCCTTACTCTCGGCGTGGCAACGATACGATCAACCAGGTTGTGGAGGAGTACGGCGCGGATGTTCGCATGGTCTTCAAGAACAACCCGCTACCCATGCACCCCGAGGCCCCGCTGGCCCACCAGGCCGCGATGGCCGCTGGCGTCCAGGGCAAGTTCTGGGAGATGGCCGGGCTCATTTTTGCCAACGCCCAGGCGCGCAGCCGGGCCGACCTGGAGGGTTTCGCCCAGCAGCTCGGCCTCGACATGGCCGCCTTTGGCGCCGCCCTCGATCAGAACGCCGCCTCTGAACAGATCTCGGCCGACCAGCAGCTCGCCAATCAGATCGGCGCCCGGGGGACCCCCCACTTCTTCATCAATGGGCGTCGCCTGCGCGGGGCTCAGCCGATCGAGCGCTTCTACGAGGTGATCGACAGCGAGCTCGCCCTGGCCAACCAGCTCACCCAGCGGGGGATCGCCCGCAACCAGATCTACGATCACCTGATGGCCAGCGCCCTCGAAGCACCTGCGCCGGAACCGGCGGCGCCGCCGGCAATCGCGGAGATGCCTCCGATCGGCGAGGCACCCGTCCTGGGGCCCGACACCGCTCCGATCACCATCTTCATGTGGGATGAGTTCCAGTGCCCCTACTGCCGACGGGCGGAGGACACGCTGCGCCAGGTCCGCGAGCACTACGGCGACCAGGTCCGATTCGTCTGGAAGGATTTTCCCCTCCCCTTCCACGACAACGCCCTCATCGCTGCCCAGGCGGCTTATGCCGCGGGCGAGCAAGGCAAGTTCTGGGAGTACCATGACATCCTCTTCCAGAACCAGCGCAACATGACCCGGCCCGACCTGGAGCGGTATGCCGAGCAGCTGGGGCTGGACATGGCGCAGTTCCGCGAGGCCCTGGACAGCGATCGTTTCAACGCGCGCATCGAAAGTAACAAGCAGGAAGGGCAAAGGCTGGGCGTCTCGGGTACCCCGACTTTCTTCATCAACGGCGAGCGGTTGGTTGGCGCGGTTCCCTTCGCCCAGTTCCAGGCAATCATCGACCGCACGCTTCAAAACTAGCCTGCGCCAGGGACTCCATCCCTCCCGGTCGTGCCAGCTCCACATCCCTTGGTTCCGTCCAACCCCTTTCGAATGGCAAGGAAGGGCAGGCCTGGCCCTGTACCCGCTGGCCGGTTATTTGACAGCTTTTCAGACGGGATCTTACACTGGGTCGGTCTGGACAAAGCAGCAGGCGGCTCGCCCATGTTTTTCAGGAGAAAACGGAAGGAGCGGCGGCAGTCCGAACGCCGCGATGTGCCGGTGTTGGCCAGGATCGCAGGCGAAGCCGAGGGGTATCGCCGAGTCCTCGATATCGGGAAAAGCGGCCTGCGCATGATGACCAGCCAGCATCTCACGGTCGGTCAGTGGATCCCTGTCACCCTGAAGTTTCCCGACCTGGGCGAGGAGATGAACCTGCTGGGCCGGGTGGCCTGGACAGAGGAAACCGGAGAGTTTGGCCTCGACTACAGCCAGATCGACCCGGAGCAGGCCAGCCTGCTGGAGATCATGATCAGCCAGCAAGAGGTCCTGACCGACATCAGGTAGAACACGCCTCAGACCAAGCGGGCCCATCCGAGCAGATGCAGGATGGAGAGACCGGGATCCTGACAGGTCCAGTCAGCCTCCGCAAGGTCTGGATCACTCTGGTCCCCGGTCCCCCCAATGCCCCAGTCAAGGGTTTCATTCAGCCGACTCCTCACAGAGGCTCCCAGCCGGGACAGCCGGATGAGCCCCTGGTTCCCATCCGTCAGCTCCTGGAGCCGCCCTTGCTGGTAAGCCCGGTACATCTGTCTTTCGACACCAACCAGCAAGCGGCGAAGTGCTCCAGGAAATTGGCTGGTGGCGGGAGGCTCCAACCCAGACCACCACTGTTCGAGTTGGTGTTCGAGCAGCTCCTGCCGTATCGATTGAAACCACCATGTCGGTGGGGCTTCAACAGCTCCCAGCTCGGTGGGAAAAGGTTGGCGTGTGGATCGGCTGGCCAACGGGGTCCACAGAAGATGTAGGACGATGTCTGGTGGAAGACGTTTTCCGCCGGACAATCCGTAGAAGTGGACCTGGTTGGTACACTGGAATGCGGCTAGCCATCCGTCCAACCCTGCCCGTATTATGCAGGAGCAAAGTGTTGGCTGTTCGGGTATCGGAAGACGTGAAGCGAGCCCCAGCAGGAACCCCTCCAGGTCCAGCCCGATCGGCAGAGGATCGGTTGGCGCCCATTCGATTTTGTGGGGCGTTATCCGGCTGCCCCGACCGTTTTTGAAGAGATCCATGTGTCCCGGTGCGTGCGAGCGGTCGAGCCGGTCATCGCGATCCCATTGCACCTGGGAGTCGTTTCGAACTGAAGGCTTCTGTTCATCGCGCAGCGTCGAAAGATCCCGGTAGCCGACCCGATCGAGCAGCTGCACTTTCAGCGCTCTCTTGCGATGGAGCAGTCGCTCGATCCCGATCTCTACCTCCAGGATCTCTGGCATTCCAAAGGTGACGGCCTCCACGTTGGAATGCGACGAGGAGAGGCGGTCCAGGCGGCCACACCGCTGCTCGAGAACCATCGGGTCGTAGGGCAGGTCGTAGTGGATCAGACGCGAGGCGTCCTGCAGGTTGACCCCTTCGCTCAGAAGGTCGGTGGCGATCAGGGTGTTCGTCTCTTCCTGGAGAAGACCGGCCGGCAACCCCTGGCCATGGGGTGCGAATCGTCGCAGCGCGTCCATTCGACCGAGGCGGCCCGCTCGCCTCGAGAGGGCGCCGCTTCCCGTGAGCAACAGCAGGTCAGGATGGGGGAGGTTTCGGTACAGGTAACGGGCGGTGTCCTGGTAAGTGGTCATGATGACGGTCTTTTTTTTCTCTCGATCCAGCAGATCGACCAGTGCGGCGAGCTTGTGATCCATAGCGGGCAGCAATCCCTTGGCGGTCCGGATGGCTTCGTCTAGCAGCGCAAGAGCCTCCGCTCTGTCGATGACCATGTCCGGCGTCTCCGGGTTGTCCGATGGCTGGGGATCATCGAAGAAGAAGGGGAGAACCAACTGGGCCAGCTGCCCGTCCGGATCGTTGCCGAACAGGGAAAGAAACCGGTGGCGATCCAGGTTGTGGCCAACCCGATGCGCCTCCGCCTGGCGGGTCAGGTAGTTCGACCAACGTCTCAGGGTGCACAGGTAGGCGGCCGGGCTGCTGGCAAGCCTGCGATACAGCATCAAAAGAAGCAAGGCGGTCGGCGGATTCTCCTCCTTTCCGGGAAAGGCAGCCTGGACCAGGGCGGCCAGTCGGTCGGCGATCTCTTGCATCCCAGGGGAAAGGGTAACGGACACAGTCCGGTGGCTCCGACTGGGCAGATGGGCTCCTGGGAACGTCCGTATCCAGCCGTCTTCCTGGTAGACCTGCGTGATAGTCCAGCGGGTTCGGCGCACCATCACCAGGCGGAGCACAGATCGCAGCCGCTCGAGCGAGTTGGTGCGCGCCAGTGTCTGCCAGGGCAGAAAAAGCCGGAGCAGGTTGTAGATATCCGACGGGGAGTTGTGTATCGGAGTCGCGCTGACGAGGAGCAGGCGAGCCCTGGTGGACAGTCTGCACACCATGTCGTAGCGCTTGGTGCCACTGTTTCGCAGATGCTGGGCTTCATCGATCACCACCAGGCCGAACGGGTGAGGTTGGGGTAGCCTTCCGAGCGACAGCATCTGAAAGCTGGTGAAACGCACGGCCGATCCCAGATCGCCAAGGAGACGCCGCCACTGCGGAATCACCGACACCGGTGCCACCACCAGCACCGGTCCCCATCGCTCGATCCGGGAGCGGAGGACAGCGGCCGCAACATGGGTTTTCCCAAGCCCGACCTCGTCAGCCAGAAGCGCGCCTCGGCAGTGATCCAGTAGATCCAGGATACGGACCGCGGCGTCCCGCTGGAACCTCGGCAGCGAGCGCGTCGCGGCGGTATCGCCCAGGTGTGCCGAGCGCAGCCCCGAAAGCGTCGAGGCGAGCCATTCCTCGAAGGGGACCACTGACAGGGTCGAGACCTGGAGCTGCTCGGAGGATCCACTCATCGCCGGTTGTCCTTTCTGCCGGGATCGCCTGTTCTTCCCATGCCGACAGGTCCTCTCTGCCTCTTGCCCCCAGAGAGAGGTACCGAGCCGGCCCGGGTGGCCATGACCCGGTCGGTCGGATCACGTGGTGGTTATCGGGGGAAAGAAGAGAAATTTGCGGTGGTCTTGGCGCCAGAGGAAACAGCCCAGGGTCATCGCTGGACGCGTCGGGCCATTCTCCTGACCCCTAGCCAACCCAGGACAAGAGCCATCAGCACCAGCAACAGGGGGCAGACCCAGGCCCAGGATACGGTGACGTGCCGATATCCGGAGGTCACCATCCGGAAGGTCTCGATGACGTGGAACATCGGCAGGCTGTAGGCCACATAGGACAGGGAGCGAGGAAGCGTGTGAACCGGGAAGGCCAGACCGGAGAAGAAGATGAGGGGGGTGAGGATCAACGTGAAGTAGAACTGGAAGTGGTTCATGTTGAGAACGATGGAGGTCACCAGGAAGCTCAGCCCGCCGAACGCCATGGCGGTCAGAAACCCCACCAACGGGATCAGGATGCTCCAGGGTGTCAATACCTTGCCGAAGGCCAGAAGGACCATACCCACGATGGTCGCGAACAACAGCCCCTTGGTCGAGCACCACAGAAGCTCCCCCACAAAGATGTCCCGCGCAGTCAATGGGGTGGCCAACATGGCATCGTAGGTGTTCTGGTACCTCAGGCGAACGAAGGTCCCATAGGTCGCCTCGAAGGAAGAGGTGTACATGCTGGTCATCGCCAGGATGCCTGGTGCCATGAAGGAGGCGTAATCCAGCCCCAAAAACTGGACGTCGATGAAACGGCCAACCCCGATACCCATGGCCACGATGAAGAAGATCGGCTCGAACACCGCCGGCGTGGCGTTGGCGAAAAACGAGTTGAAGTACACCCGGTAGTGCCGGAACCAGACGCTCGCGATGCGAGCCGGTCTCGGTGGAGCTCTGTGCGTCGGAATGGTCACCCGGGCCATCTCACTCATGCAACCCTCGCCCAGTCAGCTTGAGAAAGACATCTTCCAGGGTGGTGCCTCGCAGCCCCGTCCTGGAGAGCTGAAGACGAGAGACGAGATCCAACAGTAGCTGCTCGCTCTCGTGGAATATCAAGGTCCGATCTCCATGTCGTTCGACCAGCAACGGCTCGGCCTGCTCGGCCAGGAAGAGATCGGTCGCCTGGCTGGACTCGAACTCGAGCACGAAAGGTGGGAGGTAGGTTTCGATCAGCTGGGCCGGCGCACCTTCCGCGATCAGCTTCCCCTGGTCCATGATGCCCACCCGGTCGGCCAGCTCGGCAGCCTCGAACATGTAGTGGGTCGTCAAGAGGATGGTCATGCCACCCGCCATCAGCTTGCGCATCAGGGACCAGATGAGCTGCCGGACCTGGGGGTCTAGACCGGTGGTGGGCTCGTCCAAGAGGAGGATCTCCGGCTCGTTCAGCAACGCCCTGGCGATGACCAGCCTTCGCTTCATCCCCCCGCTCAGGGCCATGATCTGGGACCGCTCCCTTCCATCCAGGTTGACCAGGGTCAACAGGTCGTGCACTTTTTCCTTGAGGCGCCGTCCGGTGATCCAGTAGAACCGGCCATAGATCTCCAGGTTTCGGGCCACGTCCAGGTCCTCGTCCAGCGCGTCCTCCTGCAAGACCACCCCGAGCCGAGCTTTCACCTCGCTCTGCTCTTCCCACGGGTCTCTGCCCAGCACCCACACCTTCCCCCCATTGCGCGGCAAGACACCTCCGATGATGCGGGTCAAGGTGGTCTTTCCGGCCCCGTTCGGGCCCAGAAGGGCGTAGCAGCTCCCCCTGGCAATGGACAGGCTGACCTCGTCCACGGCCTTCAGGGTTCCGAAGCTCTTGCTGACCCGCTCCAGCTCGATGACCGTATCCGATTCCGGACGGACGGTCGCTGTGCTTGTCGATTCCGACACGCTGTTCACCCTTTCTGTCGGCAGTTTTCCCGACCGCCGAATCGGGCTACTGATACCATCGTCCAGCGGTCTTACCAAGCCTGTGCGAAGGAGCGGTCATTCGTTTGGCCCCGGTGAGCGCAGCAGGAGGTCGACGGTTTTCGGCAGGCGCGTCTTTTCGTGATCAGGTGGGCGCCTTCGAGTTGCACCGGTTGCCGGTGTCACGCTCCCTGTGGGTCAGGTGGAGGGTTCTGGAGTGTTTCTCCTCTCTGGAGCAAGGGGTGTTGAGCAGCAAGCTGCGGGTAGAATCGGCCGATCTCCTGGAAAGCGCGGCGAGCGTGACGGGACAGTCCATACAAGAAAGCGGTCAGGTCGTCGATGTTGGCGCCCACATCCTGATCCCACCGCTGGTGGGCCTGTACGGATAGCTCGACCAGCCTTTTTGCCTCTGGACTGCTCGGCCGTAGCCGGTCGGGCCAGGGTAGGTGAGCCACGGTATGGGCGAAAAACCGGAAGTATCCGGACATGGCCGGCTGAGCCGACGCGACTGCGTATATCCGGATCCAGCAGCAGTTGAGCAGTACCTCGAGCACACGAGCCTGGTCCGGGTCGGAACAGGGGGAGAAGTACACAGTGTTGAGGGGGATGGTGTCCTCTTCCCGGGGGCAGTAGGCCGCTTCCAGACAGGGAGCGATATCCCGCCAGACGATCTTGGGGCAGGTCTGAATCGCAGCCGTTCGGAACAGGCTCCACAAGGGGAGCCTGCCTCGGTGATCCCTGCGACTTTGCAGTTGCTCGCGGTGCGACCGCAGATAGGCCTCCACCTGAGACGGGCAGGTGCTCAGCGGTCGGAGGCTGGTTCGGTTGTAAGCCAGCAGGATCCGCTCTTTCGGCATCAGCCGGAAGGCGCGAACGTCCCGGCCGCGCACGATGGGAGGGGCCAGATCAATCGCCAGCCGGATCCGACTGCCATCCGCCATGATCAGCTCGACCTCCTGCTGGTCGCATGCGCTCCACTGGGCCGACAGAAAGAGCCGATTGGCTCCCGTCTTCAAGCCCAGAAGCGGTTTCAAACCATGGTCGGCAAGCAGGCTCCCACCGATCTTCATCTCATCCAGGGCATCAAGCAGGGTGCGGGGCAAGGCAGACCAGGAGTCGCCCCCCGAAGAGGTGGCCAGCAGGGAGCTCGAAAGCCGTTGGCTGACCAGCTCCCCCGAGGGGGTGGCCACAGAGAGAATGGTCAGATCACGCTTTCGGGGGAGTGTTTTCTTGACGAGAAGCCAGGATGGGTAATTGCAGGCTGCGAACAACCGGGTTCGCTGCAGGCTGTAGTCGGTGAACCGGCGCACGGAAAATTGTTCAGAGAGCTGGCCTCTCAAGGCCTGGCCATAGCGGGTGGAGAAAAGCTTGGCAGGCAGCAGAAAGGCAACCAGGCCACCCGCCCTGGCCAGCTCCAGCCCACGCTCCACGAAGAGCGCCGAAAGATCGACCTGCTGGTGAAAGCCGCTTCCCGAAGGCCGGCAGAAACCGTACCGCCTTCGATAAAACCGTCGCTTCTCCGGATCGATCTGGTGGAAACGAACCCAGGGGGGATTGCCGATCACCAGGTCGAACCCTCCCCGCCTGGAGACTGAGGGGAAGGTGGCGGCGAAGGAGAAAAAAGGGAGCTCCTCCCGTTCGACAGACCGCCGCTGGATGTCGATCTGCACCAGCTCCTGCTCTATCATTCTTTTCTGCTCCCGCTGTGCCGGGGTGGGGTTGATCGGATGGCCGAACAGATCGCTTCCTTGGGTGGCCGTCGTCAGCTCCGACAGCCTGGCCTTCCTGTCCCTCTCCATCATGGCCAACACCGTCTTCAATCGGCATAGCTCCTCTTGATGACGTCGATCGACCTCCCGTTTCTTGTCCTCGCCGTGCAGATCGGCAAAGCCCAGGTCCCGTTCCAGCTGCTCTTTGGTGCAGGGCACAGACCATTTTTCCATCTCCTCGGTGACCGGTGCGCTCAGGCTATCTCCCTGGCGGATGTGGTGATCCAGGTTCGGCAGGGGCTCCACCGGATCGAGCGGCTCGCCACAGGCGACCAAACTCAGCCACAATCGCAGCTCGCAAAGCCGTACCGCCCCTGCCTTGACATCCACCCCGTACAGGTTGCGCGCGATGATCTGGCGGCGAAGCCGACCGGGATCCCGACATTCCCCAGTGGTTCGGGCCAGATCCTGCCGCAGCAGCACCAGGGCATTCAGCATGCCCAACAGAAAGGCGCCCGATCCGACCGCCGGATCGAGAACCTTCACCTCGCAGAGCATTCCAGCCAGTCGCTCTGCCTGGCGGGGCTCCAGATCCTCGGGTGCGGCCATTCTCAGCGCCGCATCCACCCAATCCTGTTCCCTCTGTCCAAGGCTGCTGGCCAGCTCCGACAATGCCTCTCGAACCAGGCTCGAGACCAAGGCGACCGGGGTGTAGAAGGACCCACTTTTGCGCCGCTCCTCCTCGTTCATCAGCGCCTCGAACGCCTGGCCGAGCATCTCCGGGTCGATGGCAAAGCGCCCCATCCCCCTTCGGGACTCGTTGGAGGTGAACTGGAAACGATCGAACAGTTGGTGGATCCCCTCGGCTAGTAGATCATCCGGCAAGGTCAGCGCCACATTGCGCACCTCGACCTGGAGAGGGTGAAACAGACCGCCGTTCAAAAAAGGCAGGTCGCCAAGCACGTGGGTGGATGGTGCCCTCAGTGACTCCTGGGTGTTCAGGGCGGAAAAGAAGAGGGGACGAAGGAGGGAGCGGTAGATGTCACCGGATCGCGGACGTTCCAGCAGCCACCTCAGGTAATCCCGTTGCCCGTTCAGGGTTCGCTCTCGGGAGAGAAAGGTCACGAACATCAGGCGGCATAGCAGGGTGAGGGTCAGATCTCGGCGCGTGATCTCGTCCGAGTCGGCGGTCGCCAGGTTTTCCCAGGCTTGCTCGAGGCGGTGCAGCACCGATCGCAACCGGAGGAAAAACCGGCGTGTCAGATCCTCCCGGCCAAGGATGTCCGCCAGCCGATGGACCAGGTGATCCCGACTGAGATAGGGGATCTGCGTCACCTCTTCGAACAGTAGCGGAGTGAGTTCGCGTACACAGCAGGCGTCGGCCCCCTGAACGCCGGGACGTACAATTCCCAGTAGGTTTCGCCCTTTACTGGGCACAGCCAGGTGCAGAAACCGTCGCAGCGGTTCGCTGCGGGCCAGATCCTGCATCCATCGCCTGAACGGTTTTTCGTTCAGCGTTCTGCCGACTGCGGCCAACAACTCGATCCCCTCCCGTTGACCGCAGTAGAACAAAGGGATGGCTTCTTGCAGTCTCCACCGGCTCCTCCGTTCGGGGGGAATTTCGAGGACCGACCCTGGATACCCGAGATCGACTGCCACTCGGGTTGCTGTGGCGAGTGGATCTGGCTCCTGTATTTCTGCCCAGTCGGGACCTGGCTCATCAGCCACCCGGGCTTCGCCGAATGTTGGTCGGCGCGGTTGGCTACGCTCCCTCGGAAGTCCCAGCTCCTCGGCGGCCTGAAGAGCGTTGGTGTACTGTTGTTCCCACCATTTCTCGGACGCCATCGGTTGACCTCCCGTACCACGCTCTGACTGACCATCAGGTGGTGCCGGTCAGTTATCGGGCGTCAGCCGGAAGGTTTTCAGGGATCGAGCCAAAAAGTGTAGGTGGGGGTGATGACTGCAGATCTGTCCAGGGTCAGCGGGAGGTTCTCAAGGCGCTGCCTTCGCCCCTTCATGGCCTGATGTCGATGGGTATCTGTAACTCGTATCGGTTCGATGACCAGGTGTACCGTACGAACATCGCGCCGGGTTGAGGCGGTTCGTCATGCTCGCTTCGATATCGGTAGGAGAACAGCAGTCTCAACTGCTCCCCCGGCTCCATCGTGTAAGGAAGGGTGCGGGTAAAGCCGGTGCGCTCCTCGACCAGGCCGATAGCGCCCCAGAAGGAGACGTCCTGGGCGATGCGATCGATCACCAGCGGCTCGTCAGAGCTGTTCAGGATAGTGGATTCGACCTCGCATACCGCCAGCTGGGGAACCGCACCGCAATCATGAACAGCCGGGTCGGCCTGCATGGGGCCGTCATGCGGAATCGGCTGAAGAGGCTGCCGTGGAGCCAGAGGACCGACTGTCTGCTGTTCCGAAGGTGGTGGCGATGAATCCGCGTTCGCCGTGGGTGAACTCGGTAGCTGCCTTTCTCCTGTTGCCGGGGTTCCGCCACAGCCTGCCGACCAGCACAGCAGCAAGAGCATTGTCAGTATCAAGGTCCTGGGCATGACCTGCCTCCAGAGCGCCGAGGTGTTTGTAGTCGAACTCAGTCTTTCAAATTGCATTGCCCAGGGCAAGGGCAAACCGGAGGATGGCAGCAAGTTGACGAGGGTCGACTTCGATCCGGATCCGACGCGTTTCTGGTATGGGATTGCCGGGCAGCCTATAATTCCCGTTCTCGATCGGATGCATTCGACAGGAGAGTGACCCATGTCCAGCCATGAAGAGGCTGACTCTCAAGACGGAACCCGCGAACCAGGGGAGATCTTGGAGCAGCCCGAACCATCGGGGAGCACGGTAGGGGAGGTGGGGTCTGAGAATGGGGCCGAACAGACGGTCTTCGACAGGCAATCGCAGCCCACGGCCATCCGGACGATCCAGCCCGAGCAGATCGAACGGGCGAGAACTCTGATCGAGATCTATCGGAGAGAGGTCAGCACCGCACCCGCTACGCTGGCCGTGCAAATCCTGTGTGTGATGGCCCGGCTGTTCGAGGAGGTTCTGGGGGATACCCGCTCGGCATTCCAGGTATTATCCGAAGCACTGCGGCGAGACCCCACGTCTCCCGCCCTCGTTCAGACGATCTTGCGCTTGATGGTCGATCGCCGCCACCAACACCGGGCGGCTACCTTGCTGGCGGAGGTGGCCGAAGCGGTCGACAGTATTCCGTTCAAGGTGGGTTTGCTGCTGGATCTGGCCGCTCTGCAGGAACGGGCACTGAGGTCCGACACCCAGGCCGTCTTGAGCTATCAACAGGCTCTTTCGATCGATCCAGGCAACCTGGAGGCGGCCGAGTCGCTGCTTGCGCTGCTGTGGCGCAACAAGCACTGGGAGGAGGTGGCTTCCCTCTGTACCGCGCTTGCCCAGGGAGAGGCCGATCCGGAGACCCGTTTCAGCCTGTTGATGACCGCGGCCGTGCTCGCGGGCAAAGAGGCCGCCGGAGCTCGGATGCGATTGGCCACCCTGGCGCTGGATGCCGGGAGCGACTGGGAGGTGGCGCTGGCTCTGGCATTGGCCGGTCCTCCCGATCAGACAGACTGGGAGGAGATCGCCAGACTACTCGTGGGGCAGATCGAAGCCAGGCCAGATCAGGCAGGGCCACTTTCCTTTCTTCTCAGCCGCGTCCAGGCGAACCATCTCCATCAGCTTCGACAGGCCACTACCAGCGCCGAAGCTGCTGCGGCCGCGGCTCCCAGAGATCTGGTCATCCTGGACTGGCTGGCCGATCTCTACCGGCAGGAAGCGCGATGGGCAGAGCTGGTCGATGTGCTCCGCACAAGGATGGGGCTGGTGTCCCGGGCAGAGGACCTGGTCGAGATCCTGGTCTCCCTTGCGGAGATCTATGAGACTCGGCTGGACCAACCGGAAAAGGCGATCGAAGAGCTGGAGGCTGCACTGGCCATCTCTCCTCTGGATGTCCCGGTCCTGCAATCTCTGGGGGGTCTGTACGCGCAGACCGGGCGTTGGGAGGATCTGGTTCAGATGCACTTGGCCGAGGCCGGTGGAAGCAGGCACCCTGGACGGGGCGCGCGAGCCCTTTATCGATGCAGCTGCATCCTGGAGGAAAAGCTGTCCAACCGGGAGGCGGCCATCGCTCACCTGGAGCAGGCCCTCTTGTTGGACAGCAGCTTCGGTCCGATCGTCCGGCTGTTGGAGGAGCTGTACCAGAAGGAGCAGCGCGACACCGACCTGCTGGATCTGCTGGCAGAGCAGTTGAAATCCGTCTCCACGGAAGAACGACGGATCGAGCTCTTGGAACAGATCGCCGATATCCTGTACAACCGGCTGGGTGAGCTTGACCAGGCTAAGCAGACCTACCTCGAGCTCCTGCAGCTCCGGCCTGACCACCTACCCGCCCTGAATGCGCTGGTTCTGCTCTACGAACGGAGCCAGGAATATCATCCCATGCTCGCCACCCTGCGAACCTTGGTCGGTTGCCAGGCCAACGTTCGGCAAAAGGCCGAGCTTCTTTCTCGCATGGGCCAGATCTGGGAGGAAAAGCTGGGGGATTCCAACCAGGCTTTGCTTCACTACCAGGAGGCGTTGGCCTGTGATCCGAGCTTGCCCGAGCTGTACCAGCACCTGGGGCGCCTGTTCTATGCCAACAGGCAATGGCCGGAGCTGGTGGACCTTTACCGGCAAGAGATCGCCGTAACCCAGGATGAAAGCGATCGGGTGCGTCTGCTCTTCCGTATCGGACGGTTGCAGGAGCAGCAGCTGGATCTGCCGGAGCAGGCCAGCGAGACCTACCACCAGGCGCTGCAGCTCGATCGGTCCTACTGGCCGGCGCTGCGAGGGGTTCTGCGGGTTGGCCGCCAGCTTGGTGCTTTCCAGGAGGTCGCCGAGCTGGAAGGCAGCCTGCTCAAGGACGCTCCGCCCGATGCGGGAAACGCCCCGGCCTTCGTCCGTGTCGGGCTGTTGCTCGACGAGGAGACGGGAGCGCCGGAGCAGGCCGAAGTGCTGTACGAAAAAGCGAGAGAAAAGGACCCGAAAAATCACCTTGCCCGGATGCTCCTGCTCCGATCCCTGATGAGACGAGGTGGATGGGAACGGCTGGCCGAGGAACTGCCGCCTTTATCGGCAGCAATGGTGATGGGCGCGGGAACCCACAACAGCAGATTGGCTCTGGATCTCCTGCGCAGGCATGAAGAACGGCAACCCGGCTCTCTGGCCGTCATCCGTTGGCGGGACACCTGGACGGGAGCCGCCCGCGATCATCTCGACCAGGCCAAGGCTCTTGCCGAACGACTGGAGCGCGAAGGCGATCCGAGGAGAAAAACCGCTATCCTGAAACGTCTGGCAGCCATGGCCGAGTATGGCCAGACCAGCGAGCATGACCCGGAGGAGTTGTATCGCCGCCTTCTCGAAGATAATCCAGAGGACCACCGGATTCTCAATGCCCTGGTTCGGGTGGCCCGAAAAAGAGGGGATAACCAGCTGCTCATCGAGGTGCTGCACAGGCAGGCCCAGATCGCCGAGACCCCCGAGCGCAAATCGCTGGCCCTTTCCAGCCTGGCTGATCTGCTGATGAGCACCGAACAGGTGGAGCCGGCCATCGGCTTCTATCGGCAGGCACTGGAAGACGATCCCTGCTGTAGAACCGCCTACGATACCCTCAAGGGCTGGTACTGGGGGCGCTCCGACCGACAGTCTCTGGGGTGGGTCCTTCAAACGGGGCTCGATTGTGTCACCCATCCCGATGCCCTGAGTGTCGATCTCATTCTGCGATCGGACATTCGAATGGAGCAGGGCGATTGGAAAGGCGCCCTGGATGATCTGGATCGGGCGCTCTCGGTCAAACCAGCCCTTCCTGGTGCGCTCGAACGGATCGACCGGATCCTGCGAGAGCGACGGGATTTTGAGGGGCTGGTCGAGCGATTGGCTCGAGCCGCCGAGCAGACCAGCTCATCCAGCCTGAAATCCGCCATTCATCTTCAGATCGGCCTGGTCTACCTCGATGAGCATGGAGATCTGCGGGAGGCAGAGCGGTACTTGGGCCTGTCTGTTCAAGCCAATCCGGACAACGCCAAGGCGCTCCTGGCCATGGCCAATCTCCGGGTGAAGATGGACCAACCGACCGAAGCGATGGTCCTGTTGAATCGAGTGGCGCTGCGTACTCGGGATCAGGAAGACCTCTTTCAGGCCCACCTCGATATCGCCCGGATTTGCCGAGATATCCTCGGAGATCCCGCCCGGGCCCGGGCCAGCCTCGATGCCATCCTGGCGCGGGATCCCGACTACCTGCCCGCACTTCGTCAGATGACCGACCTGGCAAAACACCTCAAGGATGACCTGCGTCGAGAAGAATCGCTGAAAAAGCTGGGTGCGCTGGAGACCGACCCGGAGGTTCGCGCCCAGTACATACTGGAGTTGAGCGACCACCTTGGCCAACGGTACGGCTGGGACTCCCCCCAGGTGCTCGAGGCCCTGGAGCAAGCCGTCGCCCAACACCCAAAACGGGTGGACATCCTCGCTAGACTGGTGGAGTTGTACCGATCGGCAGGCCAATGGGAGGCGGTCGATCGGATTCTGCTGGAGCACATCAACGACCTCTCCGAGGCCGATCGTCCCTCCTATCTCCTGCTGCGGGCAACCATCCTGGAAAAGTACCTGGGGAAACACCAGGAGGCGAGGGATGTGGCCCGCCAGCTGCTTCGCCTCCAGCCCGATAACGAACAGGTCGCCCGTCTGCTCCTCGGGTGGCTTGCGGCCACCCCTTCTACCGATCCCCTCCTGGTAGACGAGATCATCTCCCTTCATCGGGTTCTGCTCAAAGGCGATCCGCTGTCTACCGCATCCATTCGAGCGCTATACGAACTGTGCCAACAGGCTGGGCGCGCGGATGAGAGCTTCTGTGCTGGCAGCTGCCTGGTGCTGCTGGGAGACGCCTCGGAGGAGGAGGCCTACTTCCAGAAGCAGCGACGGCGCAAGGTGCCCGTCAGACCGACCGGCTCTTTGACCTCTGGCGTTCTGTCGGGGCTGGCATTGCCTGAGGGAGATCACCCGCTGAGAACGCTCCTCCGCCTGTTGAGACCTCATGCCGCCCAATTGCTGCCCGTGGACCTCCGCCAATACGGGATCGCTTCTCTGGACGAGGCGAGACTGCCTCCGGAACATCCTGCCCGGCAGGTGCTCCAACACTGCGCCGACCTGCTTGGCGTGGAGGGGTTCGAGGTGGTGGAAGCCTTGGGCGGTGTTCCTCGGGGAACGGTGGAACCGGCCGATCCCCCCTTCATCCTGTTGCCCAGAGACCTGCTGGGTCTGCCGGTGCCAGCCCAGAGATTCTTGTGCGGCCGCCTGCTGGCCAGGGTCGAGGTGGCCACCGAGAGCTTCGAGCCCGGGAGATTGGAGCCGCTTTCCCTGCGGGATCTCGAGATCCTGCTGACCGCGCTGTGCAGGACCGGCGAGCCCGCCTACGGCGAGGGGGTGGCAGCCAAGGCGATCCTCGACGACATGACCGAACAGATCATGAGCACCCTCCCGCCAGAGGTGCTGTCGAACGCACGGGAGAAGGCCCGTTCCATTCTGGGTTTCGATGCCGACGAGTTGAAGGGCTGGATTCGCTCCACCGAGCTGGGCGCCTGCATCGGTGGACTGATCTGCTGCGGTGATGTGATGAGCGCCTGGGAGGCGCTGAAACGCACGACCGACGAGCCCGTGCCCGAGGAGATCCTGGGAGATCTGGTCTGGTTCACCACCTCCGAGCAGTTCGCCTCCTACCGGAAGTTGTTGGGGCTGGCGTTGAGCGATTGAGTCCTCGTTCTCCCTGAGAGACCTTACTGCTGGCTCTCTATTTGCCGGTTTTCTGCCTGGACGTCACCAGGGCTGGATTCCATGGGCCAGCCGTGTATGCTCTTGGGTGTCAAGGAGGCGCCCGTCAGAGGAGAGCGCCCCCGCTTTTTCAGGGTGGAGTTGGCAAGGAGCCCGGTAGCATGATCGATCGAAAAGCAGTCGTTTGGCGCGCAGCAGCGCTGTTTTTTCTCCTCTTTCTGGCGTGGGGATGCTCGGACGACCAGGAGCGACCGGCGACCGACGTTTCCCAGGATGACCTGGTAGACGACCTGGAACCGGACATCGCCGATCAGGATCTCACCGAAGAGCAGGATCTGCTACCCGAATTCGATTCCGAGCAGTCCGATCCCATCGACGACCTCGGCACTGATGCCCCCGACGCCTTGGAGGACCTCGTCGAGGAGATCCCTGTCCCTCCGGATTTCCCGCTCGATCCGATCCTGGAGCCGGTTGCATTCCGGGTCGGAGTCGCCTTCGGTCCCCTGCCGGCACCGCTGGGTATCGGGACAAGCGGGTATGGCCCGTCGCCCGGGCCGATCAGCCCATTTGCCGACCGGTTCCCGGCGACCAATCGGATCGTCATGCACCCGGAGGCCAAGGTGCTGGCCCTGGAAGGGGGCATGAACCGACTGCTGCTGTTCAACGTGGACCTGGTCGGGATCTCGGCCGAAGCGCGGCATTCCCTCATCCAACGGCTCGAGGAGCGAACAGGACTCAACCTGGCCGATTCCATCTTCATCGGCGCCACCCATACCCATGGAGGTCCCGGACGACTGACGACTCATCCGGCCTACGCTCTGGCTCAGGATCGTTTCTGGCCCCAGTACTACGACCGCTTCATCGAGTTTCTGGCGGATCTGGCCATCACCGCCCTGTCGAACCTGGAAGCCGGCCGATTTGGCTACACCTTCCTGGAGTCGAACGCCCTCGGCAATGACCGGAGATGTCAGACACCGCAGATGATGACCGGTACCTTGGCCCTCCTCCGCTTCGATGACGCCGATGGCGTGCCGATCGCGGCTGCCCTGTCATACCCCGTCCACAGCACCGTGGTCGACATGACCGATTTCACGCTCACCGCCGATGTAGCCGGTGCGATCAAGCACAAGATCCAGGAACGGTTCGATCATCTGGTCCCCGTGCTGTTTTTCGACTCCTGGGGAGGAGATGTCTCTCCCGCCGGCATCGGAGAGGTCGAGCCGACCGAAGGGACCACCCGCAAGCAGGTTCGCTACGAAACCCTGGGGAACCTGGCCGCCGATCTGGTGATGCCCGCCTTCGAGCTCATCGAGACCAGCAACGAGATCGAGGTCTCCTCTCTCACCGCCGACATCGAGCTGAGCATGGAGGCAATTGGCTATACTTACGAAGAGTGGCCTCACATCTATGGGGCCGTCTACTGCGGGATGAACCTGGACGCCGCCTGCTGGGGCGAAGGGGATCCCCCCTCTCCTTCCGACCTGATCTACACCTGCTTTCCCCTCTTCGAGGAGTGGACGGTCAACCTCACTTCCATCGGAGTGGGACGGATCGGCGATCTGGCGCTGGCCGCCTTTCCAGGAGAGCCCTGCACGCAGATCGGCCTGCAGATCGTCGAGGAGATCCGCCAGATCAGCGAGCTCGAAGATGTGATGTTCATCGGCTACGCCCAGGACTACTGCGGGTACAGCGAGACCTACGACTACTGGTGGCTGGGGGGCTACGAAGCTTCCGGCGCCATCTGGGGCCCCAGGCAGGGGGAGTACATCTCCGCCGAGCTGCTCGCTCTGGCCGAGCACTTTTTCCACCCCACCACGCCGTTGTCTCTCCACCAGGCGGAGTTCACCCGGCCAATTCTGCCGTCGGACTCCAGGCTGGACTACCAGCCGGAGCCCTCGCTTTCCCTGGAGACCGTGGTGCAAGAGGTCGAGCAGACCCTGCAGTGGGGACAAGCCGTAACCTTCACCTTTCTCGGCGGAGATCCCTGGTTGGGGGTTCCTCGGGTGGAGCTGGAAACCTACAGCTCAGAAGAATGGCTCCCGGTGTTGCGACACAACGGGACAATTCTGGCCAGTGACGCCTACGAGATCGAGATGCGCCTCGACACCGCCAACCCCAGCTACAACCAGTCACTCGATCACACCGCCCGCGAGTTCCGCTGGACGGCGATCCTCCCCACTAGCCGTAATGTGCCCTCCACCACTCCGCCCCTGGTCGGCCTGTTCAGGCTGAAGGTCACAGGACAAGCGGTGGTCGGTGACGAGGTGACCGACTACGAGGTCTATTCGGACGAGTTTGAAGTGACCTCCGAGGAGTGAGTCAACTCGCACGACCTCTTTTTCCTGCGGTGTACCCCTTCGGGAAGGGGAAGGGCACATCGAAACGGGTTGCAGCTGGTAGGCCGCCGAGAGTGGGGAAGTAAAGGGCGGTCGTCCCGAGCTGTTGGCAGGCACAATGGCAGGCGTTATGGTGAGATATTACAGTTGGACCCTCACAGTCCGACAGCAGCGCGAGCAAGGAGGTGGGGCTTGTCGACCAGGCGGCGTGTAGGCTTGTATGGTTATGAAGGCTATGAGGATCTCACCTATCCCTCGGGACATCCCTTTCGGCCGGAACGGGCTCGCATGTTGTTGGATATCTTGAGGCGCGAGGGGTTCCTGTCCCGTCCCGAGGTCGAGCAGCGAACAGCTTCACCAGCTCCCAGAGCGGTTCTGGAACGGTTTCACCAGGTGGAGTACCTGGACTTGCTGGAGCGGGCCGGGCGAGGGGAGTTCAGCCCCGAGATGCTGGCCTACGGTATCGGGAGCGAGGACTGCCCCATCTTTGCCGGTCTGTTCGAACTGGCTTCACTGGCAGTGGGTGCCACGCTAGCTGGGGCTCGTGCGCTGGCGGACAAGGATCTCGAGGTCGCCTTCAACCCGATCGGTGGATTTCACCATGCCGGTCCGGCCTATGCCGAAGGGTTCTGCTACCTGAACGACGTGGTGATCGCTTGCCGCGAACTGGCCGACCGGGGTTTGAAGGTTGCCTGCCTCGACCTGGATGTCCACCACGGGAACGGAACCGAGGAGGCGCTGATCGCGGATCCCCGAGTGCTGACCCTCTCGATGCATGAATCGGGTAAGACCCTGTATCCCTGGGGTGGATTCGAGACCGTGCTCGGCGTGGGGCCGGGGACCGGGTACAACGTGAACCTGCCGCTCCCCGAGGGCACCGACGACGAGCAGTACCAGCGTGTGTTCGATTCGATCGTGATGCCTCTTGTAGATCGCTTTGCTCCCGACCTCATCCTTTTCGAGATGGGGATGGATGTGCTCAACGGCGATCCACTCGCCCACCTGCGGCTGACCAACAACGCGATCGCCGAGATCGCCGAGGAGCTGCGGAAGCTGGATCGACCGCTTCTGGTTCTGGGCGGGGGAGGATACCATCCAGCCAACACGGCGCGCGGCTGGGCGCTCGCCCTGATGGTGTTGTGCGATGCAGAGCCGGTGGACGATTTCGTCGGCCTGGTCGGTGGGGTCTTTCTGGGCAGTGAGGAGCGGTCCGGCGGTCTGAGAGATATGAAGCTATATGCTGGTGGGCCGGATCGGGACTCGCTGGTGGCAGAGGTCGACCGGCTGATCGAGTTTCATCGGGAGCACCTCTTTCCTCTGTTCGGGCTGTGAGCGGCCGATCCACTCACAGGCGTCTGACGAGCAGGTGACGAAGGGCGGAGCACAGGGCGGATCGTAGAGGCACCGTCGATCGACGCTTCCATCCGCGCCGTCATCGTACTCCATGCCGACTCGATGGCCCCGACGGTCGTAGGAATAGGTGGTACGGCTGTCCGCCAGGCCGTCGCCATCTCGGTCGAGCTCTTCGAGCACCAGGTTGCCTCGATCATCGTGTCGATACACCCCGCGTTGGTCGATCGAACCGTCCGCCCCCTCATCGATGCTGGCCGTCGAGCGGTAGCCCCGAGCGTCGTAGGCATATCGGATGAGCCGATCGATGGTGCCATCCGCCCCGCTGTCCAGAGAGACCTCGACCAGGTCTCCCCGGTCATCGTAGGTGTAGCTCCAGACCTCGTCGGATGCCCCCTGCACAAGAAAATGGCGCTCATCTCGTACTCGCCGTCCTTCGGTGCCATAGTGGTGGACGGTCCGCCAGTCGATGATGCCATCCTGGCCGTAGTCGACCTCCTCGATGACCTGCGAGCCGACGACCTGGCAGGAGCAGCGGGCCGATCTCGGGCAGGGGAGATCCTGGGGACAGCCGTTTTCCCGCAGTGACGAAGAGGTCGAGCCGCACCCCAACAGCAGAAGAGCGGCGGCCAGTGCGCCCAGGCAGTTGCCGATGATCACCACCTTGCCCCTGGGCAAGAAGGCTGGTGGGACCACCCTGCTCGGCAGTCGCATGGGCGAGGTGGCACCGAGAGGATCGAGAAGGTGAGGTTTCGAGGATGGCCTTTTCATCGGCAAACGGGTGAGGAAGCCGGAAAAGAGGGAACCTCGGTCGACTTGTACCGCTTGACCTGGACCGGTTTCGGTGAACAATGAGCGAGCGGCAATCATCAACCTACTGTAGACCAACCGATGAAACTCAGCAATCTCAAGAATACCGCCTTTGTCCGCCTGTTTGGTTGGACCAAGATCCCGCTCATCGCCCATCTCAGACCGGTGGTGGAGGAGCTGACCGACAACCGATGCGTGGTCCGCTTTCCCTTGCGGCGCAGGTCGAAGAACCACGTGGGTGCCATGTACTTCGGTGCGCTGTGCGTGGGTGCCGACGTGGCCGGGGGCCTCATCGCCATGCAGGAGATCCAGAAGCGCGGCAACAAGGTGGTCTTCTTGTTCAAGGACTACCACGCCGAGTTCTTCAAACGCGCTGAGGGCGATGTGCTTTTCACCTGCGAACAGGGCGAGACTCTTCGCGCTCTGGTCGCCAGGGCGGAGGAGTCCGAGGTGCGGGTGGAGGATTCGGTCCGGGTGGTGGCCACCGTTCCCTCCAAGCTCGGTGACGAGCCCGTCGCCCGATTCGACCTGACCATCTCGCTCAAAAGAAGGCGCAAGTAGCCACGCCATGATTTCCAGCGCACTCCGGCGAGTGGCCAGTCAACGCAGAAGCCGTCGGATGGCGTTTCCCATGTTGATCGTCCTTCCGACCCGGTCGGCGTCTGCTCCTCGATCGCCGGTATCCGCCAGGATCCGGTAAGCCTGCTCCGCGGTGAGGTTGGGATCGAGGGACCGCATCAAGCCCAGAAGTCCGGCAACCATCGGGGTGGCCATGGAGGTGCCGCTGTAGGAGACGTAGTCGCCACCGGGCGCCAGAGAAAGGATATCCACCCCTGGTGCTGCGATGGGGCGTTGAAGAGAGGTGTTGCCGTTGGAGAAGGGGGCGCGACGGCCCTCGCGATCCACGGCCGCCACGGCGATGACACCGGGGATGTTTGCTGGGGCGTGGTGGCGCGCATCTTCGCCGTTGTTGCCGGCGGCCGCCACCACGATGACCCCCGACCGCAGGGCGAACTCGATGGCATCCACCTGGGCCTTGGGGGGCTCCGGATGATAGCCGCCAAGGGAGAGGGAGATCACGTCAACCCCTCCCTGGGTGGCATCGATGATGGCCTGGGCGATGGATTCGATAGTCCCGTGGCCATGCCTGGTAAGGGCCGGGTAGCTGGCGATCTGCAGGAAGCGTCCGTCCAGGTTGAGCGAGGCGATGCCGAGTCCGTTGTTGGCGATAGCACCGGCGATTCCGGCGCAATGGGTGCCGTGGCCGTGACCATCCTCTCCTCCCGGGCTGGGGAGAAACACTCGGCCCAGCTCGACGTGGCCGGAATCGACGCCGGTATCCAGGATGGCGACCGTTGCCGCTCGAACGGGTCTTGCATTCTTGAGCAGGCGCAACGCCTCGATCCCTCCGGACTGCTGCAGCCCCCATTGATCGGCACCTCTTGGATCGTCGGTGACATCCCAGCCATGCAAGGTCGGGGTCATCGAGCCCCGGATGGGGGGAACCAGCGACACCCGCTCGTTGATCTGCACGCTGTCCACGTTCTCCCGGTCGAGGCGCAGCGCTTCCCGCAAGGCCTCCGCCCGGCGAGCGGGACATGCAACCAGGTAGTACTGGGCCAGATCCTCGTCTTGCTCCAGGCTGATCGAGGGGAAGGCCTGCTCCCATCGGGCGTCGTGGTCTTCCAGGATCCGTTGGATCTCGCCGACATGGTCGTCAGGCCCCAGCTCGACCAGCAGCTCGATCCGTCCGTCACGTCCAGGGCCGAACCGATACCCGGCCCACAGTGCAACCAGCAACACCCCCCAGATGAACCAGGGTCGGGGGTTGGATCGCTTCACCAGCAGCTGGTAGGAGGCGGCGATCAGGCCGAATCCCAGGTCACGCGCCGTGATCACCAGATCGAGGGGCCACCGGTGAGGTCCAAGTGCCAGACGAACGGCGATGGCTACCATGATCAACAGCCATCCCACCCTGCCCTTCCGATGCTGTCCATAGCGCAGACGGGCTACACGGCACCGACCCAGCTCCCACATTCCGGCGACTGACAGCCCGATGGTCAGAATATCCAGTAAAGGCATGGTCGTTTTCTCCCAAGTACACCGCTTGTTCCGTCACACCGCAACGGGTGCACGGAACCGGCCGATACCGGCCGCCTGGATTCGAGGCTGCACCTGTGGTCTTCTTCTCCAGGCCACGAACTGGAAACGCCGGAGCGTTCCCGATCGGTCTAAGTCTTCCTCGAGAACTCGTCTAGGCCATGATCCCGATCGATCCGAAATATAGCTCGGGGTACAGGCTCCATCATCCCCATGGAAGAACCCCAACAGAGGGAGCATCACGCCAGGAAGGGGCGACCCGTTCACCCATCGGCTCCTGCGGCCCGTGTTTCCCCCAAGCCCGGTTTCCTGTAGAACGATCAGGGAGTGTACCGTCTGGGCGAACTCAAGGGATCGGTGTCCGACATGCTCTCGAGGAGATCCTTTCTTCAACAGGCAGCGGTCCTGCTGGCGACCGGCGTCGTGATCGCTTCCTGCGTCGCGACAGAGACCGTACCCTGGGATCGGTCTTCCGATCCGGTGGCGGATGGCCGTGAGGACCTGCCGGTTGATGGAGAGCCCGCAGATGCTCCAGTTGACGGTGACCTGCTGCAGGATCTCGATGGCGACGAGGGATCGGGCTCGCCTGTGGATGTCCAACCTTCCGATCTGCCGGATGGGACCGGAGATCTGCCGGCGGATCAGCCCGTGAGCGACCAGGCGGCGGCCGATCTGCCCGGCGACGGCGGCCAGATCCCCAACCAGGGCTGGATCGGGGGAGCCTGCACCTCGGAGGAGAGCTGTGATTATACAAGCTCCATCTGCTTGACCGATGGCTACCCCAACGGGATGTGCTCCCTGTGGTGTACCCAGTTGTGCCCCGATTCGACCGATCCCGAAGATGCCGTCACGTTCTGTATCCAGGATCCGGACACCTCCGGCCAGGGGATCTGCGTGTCGCGATGTGACTGGTCGCTTTTTCCCTCCGGAGGATGTCGCGAAGGATACCGATGTGTGACCCGCACCCGCTTCAATGAACCTTCGGTTTCCACTCAGGTATGCCTGCCCGATGAAGACTCCCCGTCGGAGTGCACCGCAGAGCAGGTCCCCCAGCCCAATCTCGGCATCGTGACACCAGCTGGCCTGGGAGGCTGCCCTCCCGGTATGGCGCCGGTTGGGGAGGGCACATTCTGCATGGACCGATGGGAAGCCTTCCTGGTGGAGGTCCTGGATGGTGGAACGGAAGCCCCCTGGTCTCCCTATTTCAACCCGGGGGAGCGCCAGGTCAGGGCGGTCAGTGCCCCGGGAGCCGTTCCCCAGGGGTACATCAACCAGCTCCAGGCCCAGGCGGCTTGCGAGCGGGCAGGAAAACGGCTGTGCAGCCTGACCGAATGGTCTCTTGCCTGCCGCGGCCCTGAAAACACCATCTACCCCTACGGCAACACCCGCCAGCCTGGGGTCTGTAACGACGCCCGGGCGGTTCACCCGGTGGTCGAGTATTTTGGCACCACCGATTCCTGGATCTGGTCCGAGCTCGGCCACCCCTGCATCAACCAGCTGGAGGACTCCCTCGACCTCACAGGAGCCAACTCCGGCTGTCTCAGCCACGACGGGATGTGCGACATGATGGGCAACCTCCACGAGTGGGTGGACGACCCTCAGGGTACCTTCAAAGGAGGGTTCTACGTGGACACATCCATCAAAGGCGAAGGTTGCCTCTACACCACCGAAGCCCACAACGTCTACTACTGGGATTACAGCACCGGGTTTCGGTGCTGCGCGGACTGAACGCGAACAGAAGACCGCTGTTGGCGACCACAACACCTCGTCACGTTGTACACGACGACTTTTTGCCACCCTCGCCCTCCTGTACTACTGTGTCATGCATTGTGGGTCGATGTAGGATATCGGCCCCTGCCAATCCAGGAGGGATCCATGGGAACCGATCCGGACCGATGGGATGACGAGTCCTCTGCCGAATCCACAGGCGAGTACGAGGAGTGGTCGGAGCGGCGAATCCATCGCAGCGATTCCAGGCAGGAGGCGTTGGGGTATCAGCTGGAGCATGTCCAGCAGCAGCTCGCCCTGCAAGCCATGGTCCTCTGTGACGATTTCGGCGAGGTAGTGGCCTCGGCCGGCAGTCGACGCGTAATCGATGGCCTGTCTGCGCAGATCCCCTGGCTGATCTCCACCCCTCCCGCGCTTTTTGGCCGTTCGCTCGGCTATATGTGGGAGGTCTGCCCGGACATCGATGAGGAGCAGATCGCGCTCTGCACGTTGTCTGTCCAGGGGGAGCATCCGCTGCTGGTTCTGTGTGGCATTGGAGATACCGCCGACCTTGATGAAGGGGTGGCCCATGTGGCCAGGGGTGTGGACCGGATCATCCGGACCATGCGGAACTGACGGATCTTCTACCCCACCGGACTTTTTCGCTACGATTCCAGGCGGCGCCGGCAGATGTCGCACAGGAAGGTCTCGCGGTCGGGAGCGGTTGTCCGGTTCTCCCGGCCTCAGGGGATCGACTCCAGGCGGCGCCGGCAGATGTTGCACAGGAAGGTCTCGCGGTCGAGGGTGGTCACCGTGCCTTCGGCGTCTTCCATGAAGCAGCCCACGGTGGGGCAATGAGGCAATCCCAAGGTGTGTCCGATCTCGTGAACGGCGAGTCGTCGTAGCCGCTCGAGGGGGGGGACCTCTCGGACTCTCCGCTGGCATCGGAAAAAGGAGATCACGGCGGCTGGTCCGGGCATGTTGGCCAGTCCAAGGATGCCCCAGTCGCGATGCTCGCCCTTGGTGGTCGAGATGTCCTGGGTGGTCATACCGAGGATCCGATCGCAATCTTCCGGGAGCAGGGTTTCCAGGAAATCCAGGAGCCGCTCGGCGCGCCATCGCCGGCGCGGCTCATACCAGGCTGAAGCGGGGTGCTCCACCGGTTCCAGCAGGCGGATCTGGACACCGTACAGCGCTTGCAGCACATCGGACACGGTGGAGATCTGTTCCTCCGGAACCGCGGAAAAGGGCTGGATGGCGATACAATCCACCGAGCGCAGGTGGACCTGGGGCTGATAGTTGGCCTGTTGCGCCAGGTCAAAGGCAGAAGGCCGCTGTTCGCTCTGCGTCTGGGCAGAATCTTGTTGTGGCACGTCGGCCAGAGCGGGGTGGTCTTCGCTCGGTTGCTGTGCAGAGGAAGGGGTGCATCCGGTAGATGCCGCCAACAGGACGGCCAGGATCAGCGGTCTGATGGGCATGGGGACCTGTTCTATTCCGCCGGAGTTCTCATCCTCAGTAGCCGTAGAAGGACTCGGGCGGGTTGTTGATCTGTTTGTATTCGTTGTAGTTGGACCAGAGGATCAATCCGAACAGGACGGCTACAAAGAGGTAACGGAAGGCCAGTGCTGCCACGACGACCACGCCGGCGGTGGCCATCGAGACCTTCAGGGAGGAGACGGCAGCTTCCACCTGGGAACGTCTCCGGTTGTCCAATGCGGTTCGCAGCACCTGTCCGCCATCCAGAGGCCAGACCGGCAGCAGGTTGACGAGGCTCCATCCCAGGTTGATCCAGAGCAGGCCAACGACGAGCACCCGCAACAGGAACTCATCGGGCAGGCCGAACAGGAGGTAGAAGACCAGGGTGATGCATCCGAGCAGAAGACCGGCGGCCGGACCGGCCAGCGATACCAGGATCCGCTGGCGTCGATCGGGCATGGAGCGCCATTGTGTCAGTCCACCCAATCCGTGCAGGATGATGCTACTTTCACCCAGGCCCAGTCTTCGGATCATGAAGGCGTGTCCCAACTCGTGGACCAGGATGCTGGCGAAGGCCACCACCGCGAAGAGAAGTGCCGAGAGGATGCCGGGGGCTCCCCCCCCGGAGCCGAGCAGTAGGTAGAAGACCAGGAGGATCAGGATGGAGGACTGGACGTAGACCGGGAAGCCGAACAGTCTGAAGAGGCGGTACTTGTTTCCTTGGCCCATCAACATGACAACAATAACCTAAGCACCGTTGCTCCTGCGTCTATCCGAATCCGCTGCCGCACTGCAGCAACTGTTCGGAGTCGCAGCGGTCCATTGCACATCTCAGCCTCCGATCTCTTCGAGAAAGCTGGTTCCGAAGATCGATGCATCGGGGTGACCGAAGAAGCTGGCCACCGTTGCTCCGATGTCGGCAAAGGACTGCCGCGTTCCCAGGTTCACTGGTCGTACCCAGCTTCCGGTGGCCAGCAGTGGAACATGTTCCCGGGTGTGATCGGTCCCCTTGAAGGTCGGGTCATTGCCGTGATCGGCGGTGATGATCATCAGGTCCTCGCTGCCCATCAGGTCGATCAGTCCGGGCAACAGACGGTCGAACTCCTCCAGGGCTCGGGCATAGCCGTCCGGGTTGCGCCGGTGCCCGTACTTGGAGTCGAAGTCCACCAGGTTGGCGAAGACCAGATCCCCCTGGGCCTCCTTCATACACTGGGCGACCATCTCCACCGCGTGGATGTTGCTCTTGGCATCCAGCTGAGAGGTGATCCCCTGTCCCGAGTAGATGGCCTCGATCTTGCCGATGGAAGTGACCGCGATGTCGCGTTCCTTGAGCTTCACCAGGGTGCTCGGCTCGGGCGGAGGCACGGTGTAGTCTTTGCGGCGGTAGGTCCGCTCGTAGCTCGGCCACTTGCCGATGAAGGGCCGGGCGATGACGCGAGACAGACCATAGGGCAGCACCAGCCGGTATGCGATCTCGCAAAGCTGGTACAGCCGTTCGATGGGGATGACCTCTTCATGGGCTGCAATCTGGAAGACCGGATCGCCGCTGGTGTAGACGATCGGTTTCCCGGTTGCGCAGTGCTCGGGACCGAGCTCCTCGATGATGACGGTCCCGGAGGCGGGCTTGTTGCCGAGTACGCCGGACAGGCTCGCCTCCTGGATGAAGGCCTCCAGGAGCTCCGGGGGAAAGCCCTGGGGGTAGGTGCGAAATGGGGTGCGGGTGATGACCCCCATCATCTCCCAGTGGCCGGTGCTGGTGTCTTTCCCCAGGGAAAGCTCGGCCATGCGGCCGTAGG
Source organism: Bradymonadales bacterium (assembly GCA_016931535.1). Lineage (GTDB taxonomy): Bacteria > Myxococcota_A > Bradymonadia > JAFGEP01 > JAFGEP01 > JAFGEP01. The sequence continues at coordinate 9,196 of JAFGEP010000044.1, read as the reverse complement.
CGCCCCTGGGGTACCCTTGGGGCGGGATCCCTGGAAGTGGGGTGGGCCGGTCGATGTTACCCAGACCGAGTGCCGCCAGGTTGGGCAGCACCAGCGTGGTAGCACCGGCGATGTGGCCCAGGGTGTCCGCTCCCTCATCGCCAAAGGAGGCGGCATCGGGCAGGGCGCCGATGCCGACCGAATCGAGCACGATCAGGATGCCTTGTTTTTTCTTGTTCACGATCGGTCTCTCGCTGTGCACGTCGGTTGTCGATAGACAGTACCTTTCCCTTGAGGTTCAGTCCAGCTGCAGCCAGGGTTGATCCAAACCACAGCGCCCTCCTTCCAGGACCTGGGGGTGAAGGAGCTGGGCTCTCGGAGACCAAGGGGAGGTTCCAAACCTCTGACCTCGCGATTTGCCCTGCCACCGGTCCAAAGCGCGCCACCGGAGGATGGACCCATGCACACTGTACCGGTGGCGGTTCTCCTTGTTACCGGAAAAGGCATCGCGATGGTGGCCAAAAACCAGGAAACCGATCGATGTTGGACGGGATCGTCCAAGGGGGTCCTAGGAGCCGAGAAGGATCAGGATCAGCATAAGAGCCGCGATGACCGCCACCAGTCCGATGACGACCAGGATAATCACGGGAGATCCCGTTCCCTGGGATTGAGGGTAGATCTCGCCACTTTTCTTTCGGGATCTCTTTTTGCGGGAGGGTCTTTCCTCGGCATCGGGGCCGGTCACCGCCTTGATCACGGTGGTCTTGACCCCGAAAGCAGCCCCACAGTTCTGGCAGAGCACCTCATCATCTGCCGGCAACGGGGCTCCACACTTGGGACACTCTTTGGTGCCGCCTGGGGTGATCGGAACATCATCCATGTTTCCGGCTCCCTGGTTGTTCGAGGAAGAAATTGTAGCAGAAAACCCCGCGACAACGTCTCAGTAAATAGTGGTCCGAGTGGAGGCTCGGTACCCCGGGTTGCCACCAAGAACCAGGGCGGCTACCCTGAAAGGGATAAGGGGCGATGCCCCTCGGTTCCTCCGTCGATGTAGACCAACCGACCTGTCCTGCGCGTTTCCATGGTTGTGACAACACGGAGTGACCAGACATGAAGACCAGCAACCCTTTGACATACCTCCGAACCCCTTCGGAACTGCTGAAGGAGTTTGAGGAGTCGGCACTCGTTCACGTCGATGACCTGTACTGCGCTGCGCTGCGCTTTACAAAAAATGAGCGAGATGCCGAGGATCTGGTTCAGGAGACCTTGCTCAAGGCCTACAGCTTTTTCGACCGTTTCGAGCCGAATACCAACTGCCGGGCCTGGTTGTTCAAGATCCTGACCAACACCTACATCAATCAATATCGTCGTCGAAACAAGGAACGTGAAATTCTGGGTGGAGAGGACGCCGATCTTGTCAGGCAGCGCCTCTTTGGACGGGAACGAGCTGCCGGCTTCATCAACCCGGAACGGGGACTGGTGAGTCGATCCATGAGCGAGGAGGTGATCAGCGCCCTGGGAACCTTGCCACCAGAGTTCCGCGCGGTGGTGGTCCTGGCCGACCTGCTCGGCTTTGCCTACAAGGATGTGGCTCTCGTGCTGGACTGCCCGGTGGGGACGGTCATGTCCCGTCTTTTTCGAGGTCGAAAGCAGATGCGACGACAGCTGGCCGACATGGCCTTCCGAGAAGGGGTGATCCACGATCGCAGACCCTACCTGCGCGACCAGACCAATCGAACCCGACTGAGAACCAGAAAACAGAAAAGCGCCGAAGACAGACCGGATCTCCCTCGATAAATCCCTATAGAAACCCCTTGTCCGGCGATTGGCACTTGTTGATCGCGTTCCCGGTTGCCTGTCGGCTGGCAGCCGGCGACCGAAGCGAATATCCTGTGGGTCGGGCGATGGGGGGGGCCTGTTGTTCGAGGGTCGAAGTGGCATGACCATCGGGATGTCGGATCGATGAAGAACTGCTGCGGTCGGGGATGGTCAAAGGTACCGGGATGGCTGGTGATCCTGTCCTTGTTCCCCTTGGCGATGGGGTGCGCCTCCCAGGAGGAGGAGCCGATCGAGTTTCCGCTGCGTCCCCTGCTTTACACCGAACGACCTGCCGATGAATCGGTCGTGCCTCCCCCGGGGTACGAGATGTGGGATGGGACCATCGATCCGACCGCTTACCCGGACGAACCTCCCGTACTGCAGATCCGCCGGCAGGCGGAGGGGGTTGCCTTTCACCAGGTGGACCTTTCCACGCCGGAAGCGGTAGCCAGAGCGGTTTTCCGGGCCTTGGTGAACCAGGATGAGGAGCTGCTGCAGCGAACCGTGTTGACCCCGGCCGAGTACTCGGCCGCAGCCCGAACCAACCTGGGACCAGCCCAGGCGCACATCCAGGAGGTAGGCCAGCGAAGCGGGGAGCTGATCGAGTTCTTTCGGGGGGAGATCCGATCGGAGCAGCGACCGGGAGGTCTGGGGTCGATGCTGCAGATCGAGTCGGTGGTGATGACCGATGGGCGCCTGGTGACCGGTGCCGTGGCACGCGGCAACGAGCAGCCAGTCATGTACTGGGGGATCGAGGTCCGGATGCGGCTGTTCGATACCGAACAGGTATTCCGGCTGCGTTTTCCCAAGATCCTGCAGGCTCCCGACGGACACTGGGGCCTGGCGGAGCCGCCCGAAGTGGACGGCATGCTGCAGCTGTTTGTCCAGATGGGGTTTCATCTGGCGCCAACCATGTTGTCTTTCGAGCATTATCCTTACCCCCTTTTTACCGGGAACTACTGGACCTACCAGGTTCGTGAGGTGCCCCGGAGCAGCTCGATGGAAGCTGATTGGGGAAGCGGAGAAGCGGCTGTGCCAGAGGAGCCGGAAGGGCCGGTCCGAAGTCGGGAGAGGTCCAGCATGGAGGAGCCTCTTCCCCCGTTGGAGCCGGACCAGACCTGGACCGTCGAGCTGGGGCCGGTCGAAGAAACCGAGGAAGAGACCGGCGGCCCGAACCACGAAGAGGACGGGCACCCGGGTGAAGGGGAACGGGTTGGCTCCGGGGACGTCGAGGAGCAGACTGTCTACCCACGATTCATCGACGAGGTCGTCAGCCGAGAGGACTACGAGGGTTACAGCCTGGTAGAAATCGGTCGCGAGTATCTGGACCAGACAATGACTCCCACCAGCCGGTACTACGTTCTGACGGCGAGGCGGATCTATCGTTGCGACCGCGACTGCCGCCGCAACATCCGGGATATTTCCTGGCTGCTGGTGCATTTTTCCCGCCGCGTTCCCGATCTCGTCTTTCCGCTGAGGACCTCCATGGGGTGGCGAACAGGCGGACGGCCGGACATGCGAGGAGAGTGCCGAACCCGCTCCCGCCTGGAGCTAGCGGATACGCCGGCGGGCCGTTTCGAGAGCACCGTCTGTATCAGCAGGAGTACCGCACAGGGGAAGGAACATCGCTTCTTCCAGCCCGGTATCGGGGTGGTGCTCACCCGCATCGATGGCTCGACCTCCATCCGCTACGAAGAGCTGGTGGATTACCGGATTATCCCCTGATCTGCCATGGACGAACGGTTCCAGAAGATCCTCGATCGCACGCCGTCCGAGCCGGGGGTCTACCTCTTGAAGAACCAGAAGAAGAAGCTGGTATACGTCGGCAAGGCCAAGAATCTGAAGGTGCGGCTGCGCAGCTACTTTGATGGCACCGACAGCCGGCCGTTTGTTCGCCGTCTCTCCCGTCTGCTGGGAGATGTGGAGACCATCATCACCCGCAACGAGAAGGAGGCGTTGCTGCTCGAGAACCGCCTCATCAAGGCTCACCAGCCGCGGTTCAACATTCGCCTGAGAGATGACAAGGAGTACCTCTGGCTGCGCGTGGATGTGCGGGTGGACTGGCCGCGCGTGGTAGTGATCCGGCGCCCCCAGCAGGACGGGCCGCTCCATTTCGGTCCCTACCACTCGGCGTCCGCTATCCGGCAGACCCTGCGGATTCTGAACCGATACTTCGGGCTGAGGACCTGCTCCGACGCCGTCCTGAAGAATCGGAGCCGTCCCTGTCTGCAGTACCAGATCAAGCGCTGTCCAGGCCCCTGTGTCTTTCCGGTCGATCGGGCGGCGTATCATCAGCATGTCTTGGAGGCGGTCCTTTTCCTCCAGGGAAAAGAACGCGAGCTGGTCGATGTCCTTCGCACTCGCATGGAAGGGGCCGCCGAACAGCTCGATTTCGAGCTGGCAGCCCACTATCGAGACCAGATACGGGATGTGGAGCGGTCTCTGGAAAGGCAGCAGATCGAAGGGGCCGATCCGGTCGATCGAGATGTGATCGGACTGTACCGCCAGGGGGATTCGATCCTGGTGGAATTGTTGATGATCCGCCAGGGCGCTATGGCGGATACCCGGCGACTCCACTACTCCGATCAGGATCTTCCCGACGAGGAGTTCCTGCCGAGCCTCCTGTTGCAGTACTACGATGGTGAGGTCGAGATACCGCCGGAGATCCTGGTTCCGATCCCCGTGGAGTCTGTTGGCCCGCTGGGTGAGATCTTGTCGGAAAGGCGGCAAGGCAAGGTGTCACTGGCCTGTCCTCAGCGGGGATTTTGCCGGGCGTTGGTGGCCACCGCAAACCGCAATGCCGAGCAGGCGTTCAAGGAGATGGTGGATGCGACCGAGCACAGCGAAGAGAGCCTGGAGAAGTTGCAGAAGAGGCTCCACTTGCCGTTGGTTCCTCGGCGCATCGAGGGCTTCGATATCTCCAACCTCGGGGAAACCGCCAAGGTGGGCAGCATGGTGGTCTTCCAAAACGGCGAGCCCGAACGGTCGAGCTATCGTACCTTTCGGATCAAATCGGTGGCGGGTCAGGACGACTTCGCCTCGCTGGTCGAGGTCCTCACTCGGCGGATCAAACGCAGCCAACGTGGTCTGGAACCCTGGCCGGACTTGATGGTGATCGATGGGGGCAAAGGGCAGCTCAACGGGGTTGTCCGGGCGATCGACCAGCTCGGCGCGGGTCACCTGGAGGTCGTGAGCCTGGCCAAGAGCCGGCCCGAAGAGGCGAAAGAGGGGGGAGCAGGTCGAGATCCCGGGCGCACCGACGAGCGGGTATTTCTGCCAGGCATCAAGGATCCGATCGTGCTCAGACCTTATACGGCCGAGCTGTACTTGATGCAGCGGATCCGGGACGAGGCTCATCGGGTCGCGTTGGCCTACCACCAGAAACTGCGGAAGCAACGGACGCTGGCCAGTGTCCTCGATCGGATCCCGGGGATCGGCCCACAACGACGTAACGCCCTGTTGAAACAGTTCGGGAGCGTGGGGCGCATCCGGCGGGCAACCCCCGAGCAGCTTGCCGACGTGGAGGGGATCAGCCCGACCTTGGCACTGCGGATCCAACAGGCGTTGGGGGAGGAGGACTGAACCGGCGAGTCATCATCCCGATGCCTGTGGACATTCCCTCCCGGGGGCATTATATGGGGCCAGGATGGTGCGGCAGGCCGCTGAAGCGGAAACGGTCCGAGGAGGTACTTGGAGCACCGCACGTCGAGCAGAGTGAGGACACATCCGGGGATCATGATCAAGGGAAAGAAAGGGGAAGCCAAGACAGCCTCCGGAGTCCGAATCTACGACGGACTCCAGATGGAGAGCTATCTGAAGGCGCATCCCACCGTCCTGTATCGATATCAGGCCAATACCTACGGTCTCGTCATCCTGTCGGTGCTGGCTGCAGCCGCCATCGGCCTGGCGTTCTACATCGGATTTGGAGCTGATCTGACCGGATTCTGGAACTCGCTGGCGCTGGCCTTGGCGGGGGTGACCGTCCTCGGCGTCATCGGCCTGGTGGTGTACTGGTTCCTTTTCACCAAGATCCACTACCTGGCCACCTCGGACCAGGATCTGATCATCGGGGAAGGGCGCAAGGTGGTGGCGATCGACTGGAGCCTGCTGGATGCACAGACCTTGGGTTTCGGATCGCTGAATCCGGGCCAGGCCAGGGCAGCCGTCCTGTCGGTCAAGCTTGGGTCCGCACGCTACCGGTTGCGACTTTTCACCCGCTGGGTGTGCCTGAAGAACCTTCAAGGATTCATGTCAACTCTCCTGTTGCACCTGCAAGGGAGTTCGGAGACCATCGCCTACGATGCAGAGGAACAAGGGGAGAAGGAGTGATCGTGCAACCAAACGAGAAGCGGATCCGTTACCTTGTCTGTGGGCTGCTGCTGGTAGCGGTTTGTGGCTATCGCAGCGGGGCCTGGGCACAAGACGATCGTTCCGTGGCCCGCTATCGCGGAGAAGAGCTCTACTATGCCATCGAGCTGTTCGGCACCCAGCTGGCGGAGGGGGCGCTGGTAGTGGGCGACTTTGTCCACCAGGAGGGCGAGGATTTCCTCCCGGTCTACGGGCTGGCTGTTACCGAGGGGGTGGCCGCGCTGGTGTATCCCATGCGCGATGAGGGGAACACCCTTGTTCGCCTGGATACCGGGATCGCGGCGACCACCGTGAAGTTGCTCAACGAGCGGAACTTCAGGCGGCGCTACCAGGTGGATTTCCTCCCTGACGAGTTCAAGGCGCGGGTGAGTCGGACGCGCGATGAACAGGTCGATCACTACGACCGCTATCTGCCCAGCGATACCCATGACGCCTTCTCCTGGGTGTATGCCGTTCGCGAGCAGGATCTGACACCGGGCACGACCGCGGTCTACTACATGTACGATGGGTGGAAGTTGTCACGGATCACTACCACCGTGCTTCCCGAGCCCGATACCCTCCTGGTGGGAGAGGAGTTTATCGATTGCCGTCGGCTCTCGCTGGTGCGGGATGTCATGGATACGATCCGGCCCGTGCCGATGATCGAGGAGACGGCCGCATTGCCCCCGGTACGATGGGTTCGGCCCGACGCCGGTGGAGAGCAAGTGGGTGTCCTCTGGATCTCCGACGATTACCGGAGGATCCCGGTCCAGATCGACTTCCATAACGCGTTGGTTACAGCGGTGGCCCGTCTGATCCGTTACCAGCCGCCCGTTGACGGTTACTGAGTTGGCCTGAGGCTTGCGAGACGCATTTTTTGACGACAACGGTTCCCAGGGGAGTAGCGGAGGTGTTATTTCGTTGCGCCAGCAGGCCATGTCCTTTACATTAGGTCGGCAGCCATCTGCGACGTGGACCTGACACATTCGGCAGTTGATGCCATTGGAAGAGGGAAAAAGCACTCGAAGCGTTTATGACCGACAAGCCCCAACCACCAAGCCATCGAATCAATCACCAGATCCGATTTCCCCAGATCCGAGTCATCGGCCCGGATGGCTCCCAACTCGGGATCATGACCCCCGACGAAGGGAGGCGAATGGCCGAAGAGTCCGGCCTGGACCTGGTAGAGGTCGCAGCGGCGGCCCGACCTCCCGTCTGCCGGATCATGGACTTTGGCAAGTTCCGGTATGACCAGTCCAAGAAAAAGGACCACTCCAAACAAGTGGTGGTCAAGACCATTACCTTGCGGCCCAAGACGGACGACCACGACCTGGCGACCAAGCTGAGCCAGACGACCAAGTTTTTGGAGAAGGGGAACAAGGTCCGCTTTGTGATGCGCATGCGCGGCCGCGAACACGCCCATGCCGATCTCTGGATCAACAAGCTCCGTGATATCATCGATCGACTGCCCCCCGGGACCTACACGGTCTCCCTGACCGCCCGGCTGGAGGGTCGCAACATCGTCGCCATGGTCGATCCGATATAACGGCAGCCAGCCGACAACAGCCTACAGCGCGGTCTCTCCCCTTTTTCGCTGGGTTTTTCTCCTGCGGGTCCTATACTGTAGTTCGGTCGAAAAACGGCCGATGTGCACCAGGTCGTCCCGTTTGCACCAAGGGAGGATGCTCATGCCAGAGACAATCGTACTGACCGGTCTTGCTCAGGGAATGGGGCGGGAGGTGGCCAAGCTGATCGCCCGCGGAGGGGATACGGTAGCCGGCTTCGATGTGGACGCCGAGGGGATCTCGTCACTTGCCGAGGAGCTGAAGGGCATTGGCGGCGACCACCTGCTGGAGGTCCTGGACATCACCGATCGCCCCGGGATCCTCCAGTTCAAGGACAAGGTTCTGCAGGAGCACGACCGGGTCCACACCATCGTCTCCAACGTGGGGATCGGTTTTTTCGGCCCCTTTGAAGAGATCGACCTCGACCAGGCCTTGCGATGCCTGGAGATCAACGTGATCGGCGCCGCGGCCATATTCCAGGCGTTCATTCCCCACCTTCGCGAGCAGGGCGGGGGCAAGCTGGTGGCCATGTCCTCCTTGGTGGGCCGGATCCCTTTTCCCTTCGAGTCGATCTACACGGCCAGCAAGTTCGCCATCGAGGGTATGCTCAACTCGGTGCGCCTGGAGCTCCAGCCCTTCAACATCCACGTGGGCATCATCGAGCCCGCCCAGGTGTCCACCTCGTTCGCGGCAAAGATCCATCATCTGCCTCCCGAGGGCTCGTCCTATCGCGAACGGGTCAAGCGCTTCATCGATCGCGACAACGAGCTCATCAAGTCGGCGCCGACCCCCGAGGTGGCGGCCGAGCGCATCTACAAGGTCATCAAGGCCAAGAAGCCCAGCGTCCACAACCAGCTCGAGTTCAAGAGCACCTTCTTCATGGGCTTGAACCGGGTGCTGCCCATGGCGCTGCGCGACGCCATCCTGGTAAACTACATGAAGATCAAGGAATGACCCTTCATTGGCGAGGGTGAGCCATGGTCCACAGCAATCCGGTCCCGTCGCAGGAAGCCCCCGCCATCTCCCGGGAAGGCGACGGCTCGATCCAAGAGCCACGCGTCGCTCGCCCCCCCCTGGCCAGGCGCATGAATGCACGGCTGACGGCCATGGCCTGGCGCTCGGTCTTCCGCTTCCTCAACTTGCGGCTCAAGGTGGACCGGCGCTTCCGGCGGCTCATTTTTCGGCGCGACGGGCAGAACGGCTCGGCGGTCGTGCCCGACGACTGGCGTTCGACCATCGTCCTCGCCAGCCGCGACGGGTCCTTCTCGGTACACGCCATCTTTGCCCAGGGGCGCGTCAAGCACGGGCGCGGCACCGCGGTCAATCCCGATCTCACCCTCACTTTTCGCGATGCGGCCACGGCCAGGGCTCTGCTGACCCACCCCCCTTCCGAGATGCTGGAGATGATGCTCAGGAGCGACCTCATCATGAGCGGCAACCTGAGCCATGCCAGCCGCTTCGGCTACCTGCTCACGGCGCTGGCCCCG
>JAFGEP010000043.1 GCA_016931535.1 Bradymonadales bacterium | reverse complement strand
CCTGGGGGGAGACGATCTTCATGACCAGCGGATAGCCGATGAGGTCACCGGCGTCCATGGCCTCCTCGCGATTTTTGGCGAAGGTCGAGGCGTTCATGGGGATGCCGGCCTCGGCGAAGATCCGGCGACATTCGGCACCGCCCAGGTTTTCCCGTCCGGCCTCGATGGCTTGGCGGAGGATGTCCTGTATCGTCATGAGGGAACCTCCTCTTGGTGGCGGCGGACGATGTCGGCGCGGGTGCACAGGGCCCCCATGGCGTCGGCTGCGCGCTCCGGGAAGTTGAACTCGGGGATGCCCGCCTCTTCGAGGAGGTCCTCGGCCTGTTCGGCCTCCTGGCCGATGAAGGAGACAGTGATCGGCTTGGTCAGCTCGGGGACGAGATCGATCACCGCCTTTGCGATCTGCATCGGCTGCGACATCGACTGGTGGGTCATGATGAGGACGATGCCGTCCACCTCATCGGCCTGGTTGATGATGCGCAGGGTCTCTAAATAGCGTTCGGGGCCGGCATCGCCGATGATGTCGGCGGGGTTGCCGTGGGACCAGGCGGCGGGGCAGTGTCGGTTCAGCTTGTCGATGGTCTCGGAGCTGAGCTTGACGAGATCGAGGCCGAGGTCGTGGAGGGTATCGGCGGTGATGACGCCGGGGCCGCCGGCGTTGGTGAGCACGCAGATCCGCTTGCCGCGAGGCAACGGCTGGCTGGAGAGGGCCCGAGTGGCGTCGATGAAGGAGGCGAGGTTGTGCACCCGCTGGACTCCCGACTGGCGGAAGGCCGCTTGGTAGGCGGCGTCGGAGCCGGCGATGCTGCCGGTGTGGGAGCTGGCGGCCCTGGCTCCGGCGGCGGTGCGGCCGACCTTGATGGCGACGACCGGCTTTCGCCGGGTGGCGCGCCTGGCGGCCTCGTAGAAAGCGCGGGGCTGCTTGAGGGCCTCGATGTAGAGGGCGATGCAGCTCGTTTTTTCGTCCTCTGCGAAGTAGTCGATGACCTCCGCGTCCTCGACGTCGCACTTGTCACCCATGGAGACGAAGTGGCGGTAGCCGACGTGCTCCTCGAAGGCGTAGCTGATCAGGGCGGTGCACAGGGCGCCCGACTGACTCAGAAGCGAGATGGAGCCCGGCGGCGGCGATCGATAGGCGAAGGAGACGTTAAGGCGCTGCTCGGCGGCGATGACGCCCAGGCAGTTGGGGCCGATGATGCGCACGCCGGTGCGCCTGGCGGCCTCGACCATCTCCTGCTCGAGCCGGTGTCCCTCGGGACCGACCTCGGAGAAGCCGGCGGTGATGACCACCACGGCCTGGATGCCACGGTTGCCGCATTCTTCGACGGTCTTGGGGATGGACGGCGCCGGGATGGCGACGACGGCCAGATCGACCGGCTCCGGGATCTCGCTGACCGAGCGGACGGATTGCAGGCCCAGCACTTCGGCGCCCCGAGCGTTGACGGCGAATATCTTGCCGTCGAAGCCGCGCGACCGCTCGGCGGGACCTTCGATGCTGCCGTACAGGGCGTTGCGGAGCAATGCATAGCCGACCTTGGCGGGGTCGGCCGATGCACCGATGACCGCGACCGATCGCGGCAGGAAGAACTTGCGGAGCGTGTTCATGGGTCACCTCCAGGTTGCGTCGGAAAGGGTACTCCGCGCAGGCATGGCGAATCAACTGGAAGCGAGCGGTAGGGTCGCAAGTCGGTTATCGCTGCTCAAGTCCGGATGATGTATACTGTGGTGCGAAAAAAAGTCTGCTGGCTTCGGTCGGTTCCAAGCGAATCAGGGATTCATGCGACCCAAAGAAACCCAATCGGGGCTGGGGGCTCCCATCCGGCTCGGTCAGCTCCTGTTGTCCACCTGCCTGGGCAAGGGTGGAATGGGAGAGGTCTGGAGGGCCTCTCACCTGCCGAGCCGCGCCGAGCTGGCCGTCAAGCTGGTGACCAGGGCTCATGCGCGAGAGCCCGCCTTTCGCCGCGCCATCCAGCACGAGGTCCGATCCATGGCCAGGCTCAGCCATCCTGCCATCCTGGCCCTTCACGACATGGGCATCGTCACGCCCGACGAGCAAGCCGCTTCCCAGGGCCTCTTCAAGGCGGGCACCCCCTACATGGTCATGGAGCTGGCCCGCCAAGGCTCTCTGGACGAGGTGCCGGTTCCGATCGCCTGGGCCGAGCTGCGCGGTCTCCTCGATCAGATCCTGGGGGGGCTGGCGCACGCCCACGCCCGGGGGGTGATCCATCGGGATCTCAAGCCGGCCAATGTGCTGTTGACCAGCGACGAGCGAGGAGAGGGACAGGTCAAGCTGGCCGACTTCGGCATCGCCCGAGCCCTGGAAGAGCCTGGTGAGCAGGGGAGCCTGGAGTATGTTGCCGGAACCCCGGACTACATGGCCCCCGAGCAGTTCGAGGGCAACGTCAGAGACCAGGGGCCATGGACCGACCTGTACTCCTTGGGCTGCATGGCGTTCGAGCTGGCCACCGGCAGCCGTCCCTTCCAGGGTAAAAATTTATTGGAGCTGGCCGAGGCCCATGCGACCGCGGCAATTCCAGCGGTTCCTCCCCACCTGCCGGTTCCCAAGGAGTTGAATGATTGGCTGCGCCGGTTGCTCCAGAAAAGGCCGCAGCACCGCTTCCAGAGCGTGGCAGAGGCCCGCCACGAGCTGGGGCTTTTGGAATGGGACATGCCCGACGCAAGCCACCAGCTCACATTCCAGTCACCCCCCACAGAGAGCTGGCTCGACCGAACGACCGCCAACTGGGGGCAAACGGAGATGGATGACACCACGGTACCGATGGAGCCGCTGCCCTCGACCAAGCGGGGGACTCGGCCACAGGTTCCCCTCCAAGCCTCGATCTCGCGATGGGGCTTACCCGTCGGCGAACAGGGACGACCGTCTTCGGTTGCGCTTCCGGTGCCGGAAACGTGGCGGCTGGACGAGGACCGCTTCGGTCAATCCAAGCCGGTATGCACCGGGCTGGGCGTGTTCGGATTGCGGAGGATTCCGCTGGTCGATCGGGACCGCGAACGCGATCTCCTCTGGCACTCACTCCGCCAGGTCAGCCAGGACCGGCAGCCCAAGGCCATTCTGGTCGAGGGCCGCGCCGGCGTCGGCAAGAGCCGGCTGTGCGAGTGGTTCGTCGAGCGCGCCCTGGAGCTCGGCGTTGCGCTGGTGCTCAAGGCGACCCACGGTGCCTCCGGGATGTCGATGGATGGGCTGGGGGGCATGCTGGTGCGACACTTCCGGTGTGCAGGCCAGAATCCGGCCCAGGTGCGAGGGCGAATCGCCGAGTGGGCCAAGGCCCAGGCGGTTGAAGAACCTCATTTCGTCCGCGTTCTCGGCGAAGTCATGAATCCCACGGGATCCGCCCGATCGGCGGGTGGCCACGGGCACGACACGATGGTTGCCCGCTCCGAGCGATACCGGGCGATCGCGCTACTCCTGATGCACCTTGCCCACAAGCAGCCCGTGCTCCTGTACCTCGACGATGTCCAGTGGGCCGCCGACAGCTTGTTTCTGGTCCAGTACCTGTTGCCTCTGGGCCAGCAGGGGTCGTTCCCCCTACTCATCGTCATGACGGCCCGCCAGGAGGAGATCGAGGTGCGGCCGGTAGAACGACGGGAGATCGAGGCGCTTCAGCGCTCTTGCGATGTGACTCGCATCCCGCTGGCACCCCTGGCGGGGGACGATCGCCAGGTACTGGTTCAGAAAATCCTTGGACTGACCAGCAGCCTTGCCCGAGAGGTCGAACAGCGCAGCGAAGGGAATCCCCTGTTTGCGGTGCAGCTGATCGGCGACTGGGTTCAGCGCGGGGTGCTGGTGAGCGGCCAGGATGGCTTTGGAGTCCTACCGGGCGAAACGGCCGTCTTACCCCGGCAGATCCACGAGATCTGGGAGGCCAGGCTCCAGCAGCTCAAGCGCTCCTACCAGGAGTTGGCGGCTCGTCAAGTGGCAGCCTCCACCAGCGGGGAGACACTCGATGCGGTCTTGCAGATCGCGGCGGTGCTTGGCCGCCAGGTCGACCAGCAGGAATGGGAGGAGGCGTGCGCCCAGCTGGGGATTGAGGTCAGCCCGGAGCTGACGGAGCTGCTGTTGTCGCTGCACCTGGGCGAGAAGACGGACAGCGGTTGGAGCTTCGTCCATGCGCTGCTGCGCGACTGGCTGGAGGACCTGGCCAGGAAATCGGGCCGCCTGGAAGCCTATCACCTGGCCTGCGGCGAGATGCTGGAACGGCTCTATCCCCAATCGACGACCGGCATCAGCGAGAGAGTGGGGAGGCACCTGTTTCTCGCCGGGACCTTCGGACGCGCCCTGTCTGCCCTCGGGATCGCCATTGCCGAACGATACTACACGGACGACTTCGAGATCGCCTGGGAGCTGATGGAGCTGTACGATCGCGCCCTGGATGGTCTGAAGGTGCGGTACGACCCGTCCGATGATCGGGTGATAGAGGGATGGATATGGAAATCCAAGTTGTTGCGCTTGAAGGATAGGCACAGGGAGGCGGAGGCTGTCCTGGCATCCCTGCAGGAAACGCTGGACCCCGATCGTGCCCCCGCTTACATGAGCCAGGTTCTGCTGGAGCTGGCCAACCTCGCCAACCTGAAAGGAGAGCGAGCCCGCAGCCTCGAGCTGGCCAAGCAGGCCACCTCGATGGCACAGAAAGCACAGGACCTCGAGCTGCTGGTCATCTGCCTGATCTTCCAGGGCTCGGCAGAGCGGGAGATCGCCCAATACGAGGAGGCCCTGGCCCACCTGGAGCGGGCGCAGCGCCTGGCCAGAGAGGCGGGGATGGATCGCGCGCTGGCTCGGGCGAATACCCGCCTGGCAACGGCACTCACGATGATGGGCGACAGCGAGCGGCCGCCGGCGCTGTACGAGGACGCCCGGGCCATCTTCGAGCGGCTGGGCGATCGGCTCAACCTGTCTTCCTGCTTGAACGACCTGGGAGAGTTCTACCGGATACAGGGCGAGCTGGACCGAGCCAGCGCCTGCTACCTGGCTGTGTTCGAGCTCTTCAAGGACACGCCACCCTCGGCGGCCGGCATGCTTCCCCTGCTCAACCTCGCCATCGTCGCCCTGGAGCGAGAGGAGTACGAGGAAGCCCGCAGCTATGTTACGAGGCTGGAGCAGCAGTACCGAGCGCTCCACAACCATGCGGCCTATCTCTTCCGGCATTTTGTCCGACTGCCGCTCGCCGTGGTGGAAGGGGACCGACAGGCCTTTGCCCTGCACTTTGAGCAAGCCCGGGTCCTGTTCGAAGAGAAAGGCTGGATCGAGAAGGACTCTGCCTTGACGGCTCAGCTGGCTGCCCGGAAGGCCATAGCCTCGGGCGAGCGGGAATGGGCCAGGCTGACCGGCCGGCTGGCACATCGGATCTGGATGGCCCTGGGCATGCAGGACAAGGCAGGCGAGGTTGAGCAGATGCTGCGCTCCCTGACCTTGTGACCACCTTACCGAGTGGGTCGGCTCTTTCTTGGGTCCGCAAAGGTACACCCCGCGGGCACCGGGGAGCGAACAGCCTACGATCCCGAGGGATGACTGGAAGCTGACACGTCTGGCTGTCGGCCCCTGGGAGTGACCGGCCCTTCCTTCCAGTCACACGAGAAGACCGGCCAAACAACAGGAAACAATAGGTATGGCAGTACGGACCGTGTACAATGCGCCGTCATGATGCAGTCGAGGCGGCGCAGCTCATCGATCTCTAGGGAAACGGGGAGGTAGCAGATGACCACGCAGATCACGGAGATGATGCTCATCAGCACGCGAAAGTTCGTCACCAACCAGTATGGCCCAGAGCCCTGGGGGGCTGTTCTGGAGCACCTGGCGCCCAGCCACCGGGCGGTTCTGGACCGTGAGCTGTCGCCGAAGCAGCGCTTCGATTTTCCGCTGGCGGCCGATCTGCTCAAGACGCTCGCCGAGCAGCTGGGCAAGGGCGGCACGGGCGACGAGGTCATGCACAAGCTCGGCCGACACAATGCCGAGGATGATTTAAATGTGACCGAGAAGCTGCTGATGAAAATCTTGACCGTCAAGATCGTCCTGCGGATCGCGAGCATTCTCTGGACGGCGCGAGTCAAGAACGGCGGGAAGATGCGAATCATCGACCGCGGGAGGAAAGCGGTATCCTGCTGGATCGAAAACCCACCCGATGTCTCGGTATACTGGTGGAAGTACCTGGCCGGCTGGTTCCAGCGCACGATCGAGCTGGCCGGGGGCCGAGAGGTGGCCTCCGCCTGGGTGGGTGGGGCAGAGGAACGATCGGGTGAGACCGCCCGTTTCGAGGTGTCCTGGAGCTGATAGTGCCTCGGACTGCCGGTGCTGTAATACGTTGTGCCGGCCAAACCCGACACACTCGAGGAAACTCGGCCCGAACCGGTTCCCCTCCCTCCCCTGGATCACCGCTCTGTTTTCTCTGGCTCAAGGTGCTATAGTCCAGGCCACGAAACGCCCGGCGACACCAGAATCTCAGCTGAACGGGTGGTCGTCCGAGTCAGCCAACGTGCCGCGGGATCAACAGGAAAGAGCAGGCGGCACACCTACAAACCCAAGGAGTCAGGCCAATGCAGATCAACGACATCATCGCTAAGATGGGCGGCCTCACATCGCTTGCGCGTGAGCTGGGAGTCACCGAGAGCCAGGCCAAGAGCGGCGCCGCAGCGCTCCTGCCGGCAATCCTCGGCGGGTTCAAGAAGCAGACCCAGGCACAGCCCGAGGGTACCGGAGGTCTCGGCGACCTGCTCGGAAAGCTCGGCGGTGCCGAGCTGGCCGACAACGTGCTGGCACCAGAGCCGACCGACGTGAATCGCGGAAACGCAGTGCTCGGTCAGATTTTCGGTTCCAAGGATGTGAGCCGTGCAGTGGCGGACAACGCCTCTTCTCAGACGGGGCTCGCATCCACCGTTTTGAAGCAGATGCTGCCCAGAGTGGCGATGCTGGTCACAGGCATCATGGCCAAGCAAGGGACAGCCAGCCCACAACAAGCCCAGCCGGCCCAGGGCGGGGGTGGCCTTCTGGGAGGTCTGCTGGGAGGTCTGCTGGGAGGGAAACCCTCCGATGCTCCCGCCGAAGCACCGGGTGCTTCCAAATCGGGAATCGCCTCGATGCTCGACATGGACGGCGATGGGAATCCGCTCGACGACATCCTGCGGATGGTCGGCAAAGTGAAGGG
>JAFGEP010000042.1 GCA_016931535.1 Bradymonadales bacterium | reverse complement strand
TCGACGTCATGGCCGCCGCAGACCCCGGCCGTGCAGATGTCGTCGACGGTGCACAGGTCGCCGTCGTCGCAAGTGCCGCCCTCGTTGGCGGGCTGGCCTTCGCAGAGGTCGAGGTCTTCGTTGCACACGCCGGCATTGCACGGGCCGTCAAATGCCGAGCAATCGACCGCTGTACCCGGCTGGCAGACCCCGGTTCCGAGGTCGCAGGTCTCCGCGCCGTTGCAGTAGAGCCCGTCGTCGCATTCGGTATCGCTCGTGCAACCGGCAGCGTACTCACGCACCATCACGACGAGGTCGTCGATGCGAGCGCCCGCGTACTGGTAGGCGTAGTCACTGCTGGTGCGGAACCGGAACCAGACCTGAGGTTGGCCGGCCAGGTGACTCAGGGGGTAGGTAAGCGTTCCGCTCTGGCTGCCGGTGTAGCTGTCGATGATCCGCCAGTTTATCCGATCGAGGCTGTACTCGAAGTACAGGAAGTCGTAGTTGGTCTCGTAGGAGAAGGAGACGAATCGGAAGGTGACCTGTGCCGCCTCGACTCCTGAGAAGCTCAGGGGGTTGATGAGGGTGGCCGAGGCGCGGGAATTGACGGAGTAGTTGGCGCCAGGGCTGTCGGAGAGGGTTTGTGTTTCACATCCCCACTGTCCGGCCATCTCCCATTGACTGCAATCATCGGCTGTTCCTTCCGGGTTCTGGAAGTAGTCCTCGAAGTGGGCAACGTCGATCGGTGCGCCTCCGAATAGCTGCACATCGTCGATGTACCAGCCGTCGGCCTGCACGGATTTGTCGGTGACGAGGCTGAACTTGAGCTGAATCCGCTGGCCGGTCACCGGTAGTTCGGCCGTTACCTGGGTCCAGGTGTACTGGTTGCCGGTAAAGTTGAGAAACGTGGTCCAGCTGCCCCAGCTGCTGCCGTTGTAGGCTCGAGCCTGGACATAGCCGAAGTCGTAGCCTTGCTCTATTTCGTGGCGATGCCAGAACGACAGGCTTACCGCGGAGCCGCCGGTGATGATCTCGGGGGAGATCAGATCGCGGGTGCTGCGGTTGGGGTAGAGACCGCTCGGGCTGTCCGTCCAGGCGTAGCTCGGGCTGTGCGATTGGGAGGTGGTGCGTCCCCAGGTTGTGCTGGTCCAGCCGTTGGTGCCCGACTCCATGTCGTCCTCGAAAAACGAGGTGACAGAGGCCGTCGTGACGTTGATCTGCGAGACGGTGCTCGCATTTCCGGCGTTGTCGACCACCCGCACTCCGATGGTATAATCGGTGTTGGGCGCCAGTCCGCCCACGTACAGGCTATCCCATGTTCCAGCGCTGCTCGGCGTCCAGATGCCGGTTACGCATGTGGCCGTCTCGAAATCCAGGGTCGATCCCTGCTGGTACCTCACGTCATAGTAGTTGGCCCGACCGGTGGTTCCATCGTCGCCCGAGGCGATGCACCGCAGTGTCACAAAGTCGGGCCCAGCAATAGTGAGCTGGAGCGACCCGCCAACCGCGGCGGGAACAATGGCGTCGTCCTCCAGCAGATCGGCCAAATTCACGTGACCTTCGGTGGCGGTCAATCCACTGAACGTCGGCCAGCGCTCCGCCCGATCGAACATTCTCTGGCGGACGGCGAGCATGCGCTCCGTCGGGGATTTGCTCAGCCAGTCCGGCCAGAGCTCGGCTCCCGCTCCGAAGAGGATGGCGGCGGCGCCCGATACTCCCGGGGTGGACATGCTCGTGCCGCTCCAGGGGATCAGGCCCTCGTAACCGTAGTCCATGGCGATCTGGTAGGAGGCTTCGGGGATGCCATCCGTCGACGAGGTTGGGGTGGTCGAGATGATGAGGTCGCCCGGCGCGGCGAGGTGGACGCTGTTTCGCCCCCAGTTGGAGAATTCGGCGAGATCGCGCCAGGGGGTGGAGGCGGCGACCGAGATCACGTTGTCGAGGTCGTAGCTCGATGGGTAGTGAGGGGTGGAATCGTTGTCGGTCGCTTCGTTTCCGGCTGCCGCGACGAACAGGAGGCCGGCGTTCATCGCCTGCCCGATGGCATCAACCATGGCGGCATCATAGCCGCCGCCGCCCCAGCTGTTGCTCAGGATGTCCGCGCCATTGTCGATGGCGTAGTAGACTGCCGAGATCGCATCGCTGGTGTAGCCCGATCCGCTGGCGTCGAGAAACCGGAGGATCATCAGCTGGACGTTGTAGGCAGTCCCTGCCACTCCGATCGTGTTGTTGGCGAGGGCGCCGACAATGCCCGCGCAATGGGTTCCGTGGCCGTTCTCGTCTGTCGGATCATCATCGTCGCTGACGAAGTCGTAGCCATGAATACCACCCGGTCCCACCCAGAGCCTGTTCGCCAGGTCGGGATGCGCCAGGTCCGCGCCGGAATCGATGATGGCCACGACAACCTCGCCGATTGTCATGGAATCGAGGAGATCACGCGCCGCATTGGCGTCCATGTCGGCGTCTTGGACCCACTGGTCTGGTCCCGCAAGTCCCCACAGGGTGTATGGGGTATTGATGCCCGCATTCTCCTGTGCCCACTGCAGGTCGAAGTACTCGTCGTCTGGCTGCCACAGTGCCTGGTAAACGAAGTTGGGCTGGGCATCCTCTACCGCTGGGTGCCGGCGGGCCGCCTCGATGGCCCGATCCAGATCAGCCCCGGGTGAGAGGCTCACGAGGTAGAGCCGATTGGCGCGCGCCCGGGGGTTACGGGCCAACCGGAATCGCCGCTGGACCGTGTGGCCCAACCGATGCACATGCGCACGCGCCACGGCGTCGCTGGTTCCCTCCCGAAAGGTGATCAGGAGATCGTTCGCTGCGACCTCGACTCCCCGATGCCGCCTGGTGACGGCTCCAGCAGGTGGACTGGCTGCTTGGCCAGCAGTCTGAGCCGATTCGGCGGACAGCTCCATTTCTCCCCCCGACAGGGCGTCACCCGCATCCCACTCGTCAAGCGCAGCGGAAAGCACCGATCGGTTGCCAGTGGTGGCAAGGTCGGTCTCATCACCGTGACACGTGAGCAGGCAGGCGAGGGGAATGGTGAAACACAGCCAGAGAAGAGCGAGGCTTTTCGACGTCATCAATCGGCTCCTGGTTGTCGAACCGGGCAACCACAACTGCAAAAAGTGTGTGAGATTCCAACGAGATAGCAATCGGTCAACATCCTGCCGAGTCGGTCTGCAAATCCGACACAGAACCGACAAAGATCACGGCTCCAACTACATGATCGTTTCGGGATTGCCTAAGAAGGATCTAACACCTCAGTTCTGGCCGTCAAGCGAAAAACCGATCAATCGTCACTCGAATTTTCAGGAAGAGCGCTATCTGAGCCGACTTGGACGATCGAATTTTCTGGATACGACGGAAGAGGTTTTGGGGGCTGCTGTGCTATGTGTTGAAAGCAACAATGGGGAGAGTTCACTGGTCGCAACCGCCGTCCTGAAGTACAGTGGTCAGCCACGATGCGCGAAGGGAATACCGATCCCCTGGAGCTCACCCATGCCGTCTTTGACCACTGAATCGACCACCTACGACGAGCTGCTGTATCCCACTTACGCCCAACACCAGTCTCATCCCGATGTCCTGGCCACCATCGGCTCACTCTTTGGCCTGTCCCCTGCTCCGGTAGGGAGTTGCCGTGTCCTGGAGCTGGGTAGCGGCAGCGGTGGCAATCTCATCCCCATGGCCTACCACCTGCCTGGTAGCAGTTTTTTGGGGATCGATCTGTCCGGGCGAAGCATCGAGCAAGGCCGGCAGTTCATCGCCGAACTGGGGCTCGAGAACATCGAGCTGAATCACCTGGACCTCCGCGAGCTGACCCAAGACGCGGGGCAGTTCGACTACATCTTGTGCCACGGGGTGTACTCCTGGGTGGACGAGCCGGTACGTCAGAGCATCCTGTCCATCTGTCGGGATCACCTGGCGCCTCATGGGGTCGCCTATGTCAGCTACAATGTCTATCCGGGTTGGTACTACAACCAGCCGCTGCGGGAGCTGCTCCGATACTTTGCGCGCCGGGCTCCCAACCCCACCGAGCAGGCTCGTCTGGCTCGCATTCTGGTCAACTGGCTGAAGACGACCCAGACAGACGAGAAGGACAGCCGGACAGAGAGCCTGCGCAAGGAGATCGAGCACATCGAGGTCTGTGGAGACAGCTACCTGTACCACGAGTACCTCATCGACGAGAACCGGCCGATGTACTTTCACCAGTTCGTGGAGCAGGCGGCCGAGTACGATCTCCGCTATCTCGGCGACAGTGAGCGGGAGACGATGCAGGTCGAGAACCAGCAGGAATCCCACGCCCGGTTCATGCAGATGTGCAGCGGAGTGATCGAGGCCCAGCAGTTCTTGGACTTCTTCTTGGAACGGCGGTTTCGCTACAGCCTGTTGTGCCACGCCGAGCGGGAGATCAGCATGCTGGTCGACCCCGTGGTGGTCCAGGGGATGTGGGTGCAGGCCTCCTTCCAGACCGAAAAGCCCTTGGGTGACATTCACGATCCCGAACCGTGGATGCTCGAGTCGAGCGGTGGCAGCAGAGTGAGCATCACCAGCGAGCCGATGCGCTGGGCATTTGCGGCCTTGAGCCAGGTTTCGCCCGCTGCGATTCCGTTTGACCAGCTGGCACAGACCATCGTGGACCACTGCCCGGATCCACCGCTGCATGCCTCCGATGAGCCAGGAGCTCCCAGTACCGAGCTGCTCAAAGACCTCGCGATCCAGCTGATCCATCTTTACTTTGCCGGGATCGTCCAGCTCCATACCTATCAAAGCGACCTCTGCCCGCGAATCACCGACAGGCCAATGGTCAGCTGCCTCGCTCGCCTCGAGGGGCAGGCCAAGCAGGCGGTGACCACCCACTGGCATTACTCCATTTTCCCCAACCCGGTGGCCATCGACCTGATCCAGCTACTCGATGGCGAGCACGATCGGGGCCAGCTGATCGACGCCTTGTTGCAGAGCGGTGCCCAGTTCGAGGGCAAGGAGATCTGGGAGCCCTATCTCGATCGGGCGGCTCGCGAGCAGCAGGTCGACGAGTTTCTGGAGAATCTCCGGGCGGAAGGGGTGCTGATCGGCTAGCTGGCAAGCCGAGGGAGGAGAGTCTGCCTCAGCTGGACAAGACCGCCATCAACCCATTTGGGACATCTTCGTCGAGGAAGGCCGCGTCCAGGTCTACGGGAATGGAGTGATGCAGGCTTCCTCTCCCAGCCGAGCAACGACAGCACGACCCCAAGGTGAAGAGGAGGGGAGGCTGTCGCCACGTTCAACATGACTCGACCTGTTGCACGTGGAGAAGAAACCATCAGGCATTTTGACTGGAAAAGTACATTTCTGTGGTAATTTTCCTTGCGGTGGAAAGCCCCAATTCCTATAGTCTTACATGTGTTGAGCGTTGTCTGCCCGAGTTGGCAGGCTCGGTGGTCGCACCAGAGAACACCGCAAGGAGAGCCCGTGAAAAAGTTGAGGGTGCTACGTTGTTCGATCGTGGCCGCTCTGGTTGTCGCCGGGCTTGCTCTCTGGGCGTGCAATCTGGGCGGCAGCAGCGAACGGCCCCGGCATTGCGATGCGGAGGCCAACTGCCAGGGAAGGGAGTGCGGTCCTGACGGCTGCGGCGGAGACGGTCAGTGTGGAATTTGCGGTGAAGGGGCGGAGTGCCGGGATTTTCTGTGCGTGTCGGTCGGTGTGGACCCGTGTGTTCCCGACTGTGATGGCCGCGAGTGCGGCCCTGACGGTTGTGACGGCTCCTGCGGCACTTGCCCGCCAGATCGGGAATGCAACACCGAGTTCGGTACCTGCTACGACCCCGGGGGTTGTTTGCCGTTGTGTGATGATCGGGAATGTGGCTGGGACGGCTGTGACGGCTCCTGTGGCACGTGCCAGGATGGTTGGATCTGTGATGATGGTCGATGCGTCGAGCAGGGGGTCATCTTCTGCGACCCGACGACCGAAGCCCCCTGCCTCGATTGTGGGGAGCTGTTGAGCTGCGTGGGCTCCTGCTCGACCGGGGATCAGGCCTGTTACGACAGCTGTTATTCCGCCGCCTCCGAGGAGGCCTACCTCCAGATGATGGCGATGTACGACTGCCTGGAACAACACTGTCCAGCGAGTCTCAGCTCCACCGAATGGGCCAGCTGCGCCGAGGCAGCGTTGCAGGACCCCGACCGGTGTCAGGCGGTGGCCGAGCCGTGTGGGGTTGGTGGAAGCGGGTCCGTGTTTTGCGATCCGGCCTTGGCTACGGACTGCCTGGACTGTGCTGGGCTGGCGAGCTGCCTGTACTCCTGTCCTGATGATGACCTGGGTTGCTACGATGACTGCTACTACGGAGCCACCGAAGAGGCCTACGAGCAATGGGTGGACATGTGGGACTGTGTCGATGAGTACTGCCCGTCGAGCTTGAGCGATTCCGAGTGGAGCAGCTGTGTCGACACGGCCTTGAACGATCCCGCCCGGTGCCAGGCGCTGGCCGAGCCTTGCCTGGGTGGCGGCGGTGGTGACGAGTTCGTGTTCTGCGATCCGGAGACCGCCCTGTTCTGCCTCGACTGCGAGGGGCTGATGAACTGCCTGTCCGCCTGTGCCGACCAGGCCTGCTACGACCTCTGCTTTTCGTTGTCCGCCGAGGAGGGCTACGAGCAATGGGCGGCCATGTGGGACTGTTTCCATCGCTACTGTCCCGACACGATGTCCACTGACAGCTGGATCGAGTGTGTCAACGGAGCGGCCAACGACAGCCGGTGCCAGGCGGTGGCCGAGCCTTGCCTGGGTAGTGGTGGAGGGTCTTTTTTCTGCGATCCGGCGACAAGCACCACCTGCCTCGACTGCAAAGGGCTGTCGGACTGCCTCGACTCCTGCCCGGAGAACAGACCGTCATGTTACGACTACTGCTACTCCCGGGCCACCGAGCAAGCTTACGAGCAATGGGCAGCCTTGTGGGAATGCTACGACCTCTGGTGCCCCGACACGATGCCCGATCCCCTCTGGTTCGAATGCGTGGATGCAGCCTCCAACGACTTCAGGTGCCAGACCCAGGCGGCCTTCTGCCTCTAGGAACATGTCAGCTGTTCCCGTGCTCTGTTTTTAAGTATACTAAATTCCTTCTTCTCTCGACCTCAAGACGCTGGTGAGAAGGGGACTGCACTCAGTGAGGATCGTATCGCAACTACACGGGTAGGGACCTTTGGCGGCCTGAGCGGCAGCTACCGAACAGGCTTTCGAGGAGGGGAAAATGACCAGGCAGCTGTTCGTGCTCGGGTTGGTCCTTGTAGTAGCGGGTTGCGGAGGAGAGGTGACGCCGGAGTGCCCGATGACGGACTGCGTGAGTATAGGCGCCACAAGGTGTAATGAAGCGGGAACCGCCATCGAGGAGTGTGCTGTTGTCCAGGGCTGCAACGCATGGCGGCTGCTCCAGAGCTGTGCCGATTCGTCGATGGTCTGTGTGGAGGACCCGGCGACCTGCGTACCACCCTGCACCAGCGGAGAGCTCCGCTGCACCGAGAGCGGGATGGGCGTCGAGTGGTGCACCGAGAACGGTTGGGAACCCCTGGTGGATTGTGATGTCGCCTGCGAGCCCAGTCTGTCGGTTTGCGTCGGCAAAACGAGCTGCACAGCCCTCGAATCCGCGTTGGGCGAGGCTTTGGCCACCGGATCGATAGGAGAGCAGAGCGATGAGCTGCAGATCTGCGAGGCCTATGACCTGGGG
Organism: Bradymonadales bacterium; assembly: GCA_016931535.1. Lineage (GTDB taxonomy): Bacteria > Myxococcota_A > Bradymonadia > JAFGEP01 > JAFGEP01 > JAFGEP01. The sequence continues at coordinate 41,131 of JAFGEP010000042.1, read as the reverse complement.
CTCGGACAGGATGTCTGTCTTACCTGGAAACCTCCGGCATCCGGCATGTACCGATTCACCGGTAGCGGGACCACCTTCGAGGTCACGGTGGGATTGGATGTCCGAACGAGCACCGGCTTTTCCTTCTCCGAGTACTGCGCGGATGATCGCACCATCTACCCGGTCTACGCGGAGCTCGAGGAAGGCGACAAGGTGATCGTCTACCTCGATGCCAATGCGCCAAACACCGGTACCTACAGCCTCTCGATCGTCGCCGAGCCACCGTGCACCAATGGCGAGAGGCGATGCCGCGACGACCTGTACTGGGAGTGGTGCCAAACCGATGGCGAAGAGACCGCCTGGTCGGTGACCGCCGTGTGTCCGAACGGCTGCAACCTCTCCTTGCCGGGTGTCTGTCTCTGACCAGACCTTCTCGATCCCGCGTATTCTCCACCACAGGAGCGGCAGGCGCCGTTCTTCGCCCATGGTCTACCCGGTGTGCCCATCCAGCTCGAGCAGCTTGGGCTCCTCACCACCCGGAATTCTACCTGTTGCCCGCTCGTGATGCACCCACAGCGAATGCAGGGGGAATGCCCCCCTGAGCCAGCAGCCGCGACTACCGGTCCACTGCAGCGGATCCAAGCGGAGGAGCGACGGCCAGGCTCTCTGGAGCGCGCTGAGAAACCGAGAAACTCATCGGGTGAGACCCCCTGTCGATTTCGGTGAGGGTGGCCGTCTGCGCCACCAGATCCCGGTGCACTCGGCGAGGATGCTGCTGCCGCCTGCAGCGAACCGCTCCGCCTGCTCGTCGCCGAAAAAGAACCGGATCAACCGGCTGCCCTCTTCCATCGACGGAAACTCGTAGTCTGTACGGATCCACCTCTGCTCGAACTGATACTCGTCGACGAGCATCGCGTAGTAGCTCGCGAGGGGTGCGGGAGGAACGAACGGTGAGGGATAGCCAGTTCCAAGGGTCTCGATCACGATGGCCGTGCCACCAGGGCAAAGCACACGGAACATCTCCTGGATGGCCCCTTCGATCGGTGTCCGCCAGCTGGTCGGATGCCAGACGGTCTGGTGCCCGTAGGTCCAGCCGGCTATGGCGATATCTGCGGAACAACTCGGTACGGGCAGGTGTGCGTTGTCGGCAACGCCGACCTCCCAGTCGCCGGTCCCGAGGCGAGCGAGGTTGCGACGCGCCACCTCCACCATGGGAGCGGCGATGTCGAAGGCCCGGATCGAACGCACCCTGGGCGCCAGCAGCATGGTCAGCCGCCCGGTCCCCGCCCCGAACTCGACGACATCCGCGCCCTCGAGCGAGGTGATCGCCCGGATGGCCTCCAGCAGGTTCCCCTCCCGATCTTCGTGACGAACGAGCTCATCGTATTGCTCAGGCTGCGACCAGTAGATCGCTCGTTGCTCGGTCATGTGATCAACCTCACCTGGTCCAGCTCGATGATAAGTGGTCGATCCTCGGGAACTCGGTGTTCGAAAGAGATAGGAGTCCTCGATAGGACGAGGGGACCCAGACGTCGCACGAGCTTTTTATAGAGGACGGAACGGACAGGACGTGAATGGAGCTACTTGCCCACGACCGGAGGCGAATCCTTCCCGCTGTCGCCGTCGAAGATCCCCAGACCGGCCCTGATTCTCGTCTTGATCGTCATTTAACTATCTCCCGCCGTTTGAAAGAACATCGCTCCCAGTGGTCCAAACACCAACCAGCCCTCTTCGAACCGGCGAAACACCCGGTAAACTGGCACCCCGGTAGGGAAAGGGCGCAGATCGGCAACCAATCGGCCAACTTCACCGGCACGAGATGTGCCAAGATGCGGCACCCGCAAGAATATCCGTTTTCTGTAGCTATGTTGGGGTGTTACGCGATTCGCATGGTCGGCTGACCGAGGAATGATGGCAATTCCTGTTGCCAGTATTCCCCATCCTGTCCGTCAAAAGTGGGGTCACCAGACCCCATCGCGGTTTGACAGCCTGTCCACCTGGCGGTGCCACTTATCGGTTGGGTTGGCCGGGACGAAGAGCACCCGCTCGTGTTTCGGCTGCCAGCCGGCGCAGGGTGATGACAGTCCGGACCACTGTTGATCTGGTGGTCGCTTTCTCTGTTGCCGGGACCGAAAATGGCAGGGATCCCTCTTGGAAGATCGGGTTTGCGGGGTGAAAGCAGAGGTGGTAGAAAAGACGAAACCGAATCAGCGGGAAGCTTTCCAGGAGGTTTCAAGATGGAAACTGGTTGTTGCCCTCCATTCCAGCCCGAGCCATGGGACGAGAAGACGATCACCTGGGAGAACAAGAAGTTCTTGAAAGACAAGGTGTTCTGCTTGTTCTACATGCCCATCGGGTTTGGCCGGACGATGAAACGCATGATGCAGAAGGTCCAGGCCGCCTCTGCCGAGTGCCCGGACTATGTTTGCCTTTCCGACCATACCTCCAAGTGGAACATGGATGTGTATCTCGCGGTGGACAGGGACATCCCCGACACGGAGATGCACACCATCAGCGGACAGTTCCTCTCGAAAGTGTACGAGGGCCCATTTCGCGAAACCGCAAAGTGGTGCGACGACTTTGCCGAGTACGCTCGCAGCCAATCGGCCCAGATCGAAAAACAATACATGTGGTACACGACCTGCCCGAAATGCGCCAAGGTATACGGCAAGAACTACGTGGTCATCCTGGGCAAGAGGTAGGCCTTTCGATCCGTTCGGCCAGGACCGCCACGAAGGCCCCCTTTCCGGTACCGCGACGCATCGGCTCGATCTCTACGATCTCGGCGAGCGGACGAAATAGCGTCTGTCCCCACGCGCAAACGGCAAAGCCCCCTGCATGTAGCAGCTCTCCCACCTCGGCTGCCGAGTAGAAGACGGCTTCTCGATAGAACACGCTCTCCGGCTGATGCGCGAGGTAGCCCTGGCCGATCTCGCTGAGCCGATCGACGAAACCGATCACCAGCTTACCGTTTGGCCGGAGCACGCGATGGGCCTCGGCCAAACTTTTTCTGGGCGAATCGACGAAGCAGATGGTCGTGACGAGCAGCGCATGGTCGAAGGAGCCCTCGGCAAACGGCAGCGCTTCGGCGATCCCTTTCACCGTCTCGATGCCGCGAATGGCCGCACGCTCGAGCATCGCCTCCGAGGGGTCGAGCCCTACCGCGACTCCGAGTGGTCCAGCAAACCGCCCGGTGCCGACCCCGATCTCGATCCCACGACCTTGGGAGGGGACGAATGCCCGCAGGACGAGCAGCTCCGAGATGTAGGCCGCCCGGTGCTCCTCGAACCACCGTTCGTACCGTTCGCAATGGAGATCAAAAGGGGTGCTCTTTGCCATACCTCCTTCCCTGGTGACGGTGCGGGGATGCGGGTTGTACCATCGGGTTTTCCTCTCCGAGAAACAGCGCCCGAAAGAGCCGCAGTGTCTCAGAACAGAATGCTGGTCTGGCCACCTGCTTTACCCGCTACTTGCTACGATGTGGCCTCACTCGGCCCGACCATTCTCGGGTCGATCGCGATCTGCACCACAGTGCGATGCCACGGCCGGGTTCCCTCCAGGTAGTCTGGACAGGTTGTCTCAACCGACAGCATACTGCCGCAAGGCATCGGGCACCAGGAGTCCCTCTGGGGGACAGAGGCAAGGAGATTCGCAGAGCAGCTCTTGGATCGCATCGGGTGTCAGGAAGACCGATCGGCAACGCCGCTCCGTTGCGCCGGCTGCCTGCCGGGGCCGGCAAGAGGAGAGCAGGGTGAATACAACACAGGACTTCATCTACCTCGACTACAACGCCACCACACCGGTCGATCCCCGGGTGGCTCAGGCCATGCGTCCCTATCTCACCGGTTTCTTTGGCAACCCTTCCTCCACGCATCGAATGGGACGTGAGGCGAAAAAAGCGGTGGAATCAGCTCGAAGCCAGGTGGCCGCCTGCCTGGGCGCCGAGGCGGAGGAGATCATCTTCACCTCTGGCGGCACCGAGTCGAACAACCTGGCCATTCGGGGGGTGGTGGCCGCACTGGGCGGGGGCCATGTGATCACCTCTGCCATCGAGCACCCCGCGATCCTGGAGGTGGTCAAGGCGCTTCAGTCCGAAGGGCAGATCCGCCTGACCATCCTTGGAGTCGATGCGACCGGCCTGGTAGATCCCGCGGACGTCCAACGCGCGCTGAGGCCCGATACGGTGCTCGTCACCGTGATGCTGGCCAACAACGAGGTGGGCACCATCGAGCCCATCCGCGAGATCGCGCGAATTTGCCAGGAACGAGGCGTGCTCGTGCACACCGATGCGGCACAGGCCATCGGCAAGATTCCGGTGGACATGACGGAGCTGGGTGTGGACCTGCTCAGCGTTGCCGGACACAAGCTCTATGCGCCCAAGGGCATCGGCGCCCTGTACGTCAAGAGAGGGACGCCGATTCAACCTCTGATGCGCGGTGCCGGCCACGAAAGAGGGATGAGGGCCGGCACGGAGAACATCCTGGAGCAGGTCGGCCTGGGGGCGGCTTGCGCCCTGGTCCACGCCGATGTCGAGAAGGAGGCCGCGCGGCTCCGCACGCTGAGAGACCGCCTGTCGCGTCTGTTAGATGACGGCTTTGTCGGGCTGGTGCACCATGGGCACCCGGAAAGGCGGCTCCCCAACACCCTGAGCATCGCTTTTCCCGGGCTGGACGCAGGTCTTCTCCTCACCCGCCTGGGCGATGAGCTGGGCGCCTCCGCCGGCGCCGCTTGCCATGCCGACTCGGTGGATCCCTCTCACGTCCTGACCGCCATGGGGGTCGACCCGGCAACCTCCATGTCCACGGTTCGCCTCTCGGTCGGCCGCTTCACGACCGAGGCTGAGGTGGAGGAGGGCGCTCGGCGGATTCTCGATGTCGTCCGGGAGCTTGCGGGAGATCACCCCTTGGTGTCGCCAGTATCGACCGGCGCCGCCATCCGGCTCACCCAGTTCAGCCACGGGCTGGGCTGTGCCTGCAAGCTGCAGCCCCAGGTGTTGGAGGAGGTCTTGAAGGCTATTCCTCGGATCACCCGGCAAGAGGTGGTGGTGGGGACAGAGACCGCCGACGATGCCTGCGCCTGGCGGCTGGGCGATGGGCGGCTTCTCGTGCAGACGCTGGACTTCTTCGCGCCGGTGGTGGACTCCCCCCGCCTGTTCGGGGCCATCGCGGCGGCCAACGCGCTGTCCGACGTGTACGCCATGGGTGCCGAGCCGCTCTTCGCGCTCAACATCGTGGGATTCCCCGTGATGACGCTGCCGGTCTCGGTCCTCGAGGAGATCCTGGCCGGGGCCAACGAGGTGGCAGAAGAAGCCGGCATCCCGATCCTGGGGGGGCACAGCATCGACGACAACGAGCCCAAGTACGGCCTGGTGGTCACCGGTGTGGTGGACGAGGCGCGCTTGTGGCGCAACATCGGCGCTCGTCCGGGCGATCTGCTCCTGCTCACCAAGCCTCTGGGCACCGGCTTGTGGGCCACGGCCGCCAAGCACGGTGTCGCCGAGGAGGCGGGTTGGCAGGTGGTCCAGGGGGGCATGCGTCAGCTCAACCGCCCTGCGGCGGAGATCCTCAGGCCGGCTGAACCTCACGCGGTCACCGATGTGACCGGCTTTGGGTTGTTGGGCCACCTCCACGAGATGCTGGCCGGCTCCGGCGTGAACGCCGAGCTGTGGCTGGACGCCGTGCCGATCATCGAAGGAACCCGTCGCCTGGTCGCCATGGGAGAGGTCCCTGGCGGAACGCGGTCCAACCTGGCCCACGCCAGGAGCTGGACCACCTTCGACCAGGCGATCGACGAGCCGTTCCGGGTGATCCTGGCCGACGCCCAGACCTCCGGCGGGCTGCTGGCGGCGGTGGACCCTGCTCAAGTGGAGCAGGTGGTGGCGAACCTGGTCCAGGCCCATCTGACCGCAGCCGTGATCGGCACGGTGACCGGACAGGGTGAGGGGCGCATCGACGTGCGGGTTGGGCGAGCATAGGCCAGGTTGGTCCAGCCAGCGGTGAACTGGGAGCTGGCTGGTTTGAGGGACGGACACCGATTCGGTGACTCATGATTGATCGAGCATCAACCTCTGCCGCAGCCCCAGCATCTGGCGCTTCTTTTGGGACCGGCACGCCGAGCATCGAGGTCAGGCCATGAAGTTGGGTATGAAACTCACTTTGACGGTCGTGGCCGTGACGGCTGTCGTGCTGCCGGCAGTCGCCATCTACACGGCGCGGGTGGTTCGTCAGGACCGGCTCTCGACCATCGAGGAGAGTGTGGCCTCGCAGCTCCGCCTGGTGGATGTCCTGGTATCGGATTTCCTCGACCAGGTCTCCTTCGATGTGGAGACATTGGCGCGCAACGAGCTGGTTCGTGAGCGGGACGACGGCGGTTTCACCAGCTTCCTCGACGCCGACGAGTCCACCTTCGAGTACCGGATGGGCCCTGCGGAGCAGCGCATCGTCGATCTGTTCCGCACCTATCGAGATACCCACCCGTACGTGAGCTCGGTCTACATGGGACGCGAGAACGGCAGCTTTGTCCGGTCCCATCCGCGCAGTCGCCCAACCCGATACGATCCCCGCACCCGCCCCTGGTATGGCAGGGCGCTCGAGGATCCGGGCCAGGTGCTGCGGACGGCCCCTTACCGGGCGGTGACCACCGATGACATCAACATCGGCACCGTGCGCGCCCTGGTGGACGAGGCCGGGCAGGTCTTCGGTGTGGTGGGCATCGACGTGACCTTGAGAGGGTTGACCGAGTTCATTGCCGGCCTGCATGTGGGCCAGCGTGGCTACATCGTCTTGCTCGACGAGAGCCACACCCTGGTCACCAACCGCGACGACAGCGGCGTGGCCAGCCATATCGCCAGGAGTGCCGGCGAGGTGGCAACCGCGTCCGGAGACATCCGCGCCCTCTCGACTCCGTCGGCCTACGTGTACGCCCACCCGTCTCCGGAGCTGGGCTGGATCATCTGTGCGGCGATACCACACGAGGAGATCGACTCTCAGGTTCGGCGGTCGGTGGCCGGCGCCATCTTCTGGGTCATTGCCACCCTCGTCTTTCTGAGTCTGCTGACGAGTGTCGGTGTCCGCCAGTTCATCGTGCGTCCCACCCACCAGCTCCAACAGAGTATCGAACGGGTAACCGCAGGGGATCTCCATCAACAAGTGCCGGTCCGGACGAGCGATGAGATCGGCCGGCTGGCGGCGACCTTCAACTCGATGCTCAAGGGGCTTCGCGAGCGAGACTTCATCCGGGAAACACTGGGGCGTTACATCACGGACGAGGTCGCTCGACGTATCCTGGCCGATCCGAAGACGCTTCGCCTGGGCGGCGAGGACCGCGTGGTGACCATTCTGATGTCGGACCTGCGGGGGTTCACCAGCCTGTCGGAGCGTCTCTCCTCGACACAGGTCGTGGCGTTGCTCAATCGATACCTGTCGCGAATGGCCGACGTCATCATGGCCCACGAGGGCATCATCATCGAGTTCATAGGAGATGGCATCCTGGTCGTGTTTGGCCTCATCGAGCCGAAGGAGGACGATGCGCTTCGAGCGGTGGCCTGCGCCATCGCCATGCAGCGTGCCCTGGACGAATTCAATCGCGAGCAGCAAGGCGAGCTGCCCGTGCTCCAGATGGGCATCGGCGTCAATACCGGCCGAGTGGTCGTGGGCAATGTCGGCAGCGAGCGGCGCATGAAGTACGGCGTGGTAGGCGATGCGGTCAACGTGGCCGCGCGGATCGAGTCCACCACCATCGGCAACCAGGTGCTCATCAGCGACGCCACGTTGGAGCAGGTCCAACAACGGGTGACCGCGGGGCGAACCTCGCGACACCGGTTCAAGGGCAAGCACGAGCCGGTCGCGGTTCACGAGATCCTGGCCGTGGGTCCGCCCTTCGAGCTGGAGATGCCGGCAAACAAAGCGCGGAACTGGTTCCCCGTGGAGCTGCCGGCGATGGTGCACGTCATTGTCGACAAGCAGATCGAGCCAGCCGGCCTGCCTTCCACGATTGTCCAGCTCGACGTCGATGCCGCAGTGGTGCAGCTCGAAGCGGATCTCCCGAGCTATACCCAGGTCAAGCTGCGATTCATCGTCGAGGGGGGTGAGCGGCCCGTCGTCTTCGACGACCTCTACGGCTCGGTGATTCGGTCCGAGCGCCAGGGCGAAGGGTGGAGCGTAGAACTGGCCCTCACGTCCGTTCCGGACCCGGCTGCCCTCGATGCGCTTCGAGCTGGCGGCGTCGCTGGGGAGCGGCTGTCGTGAGTCTTGCATCCCATCACGGTTTATTGGCCTGGGGTTTGGAGGATTGCAGACCTCTGGGACAGGGCAGGCTTCTGGGATTCCATGGGCTGACCGGTGAGCTCCACGCCTGGCAAGGAGAGCAGGGAGGCCTGGCATGGGACCACAGGGAGAGCTCATGATGCTTTCGACCAATGGCAAGGTCATCCTTCTGGGAGAGCATGCGGTCGTCTATGGTCGACCCGCCCTGGCCATGAGCTTTTCGCCCGGACTGACGCTGGTCAGCCAGGAGGAAGGCGAGGGCGCACTGCGTGTGATTGTGCCTGCCTGGCAGCTCGAGCAGAGCGAAGCCGACTTCACACCCGTTGGCGAGGCGTTGCGCCTGGCGCGCAAGCTGCTCCCCTTTTGCGGAGGTCTCACGCTGTCCATCGACGCGCACATCCCAATCGGCGCTGGCCTGGGCAGCTCGGCATCGCTGGGGCTGCTCGTCGTGCGAGCCCTGGCCCGGCAGGGAGGTCATCGGCTGTCTCGTGCCCAGGAACGCGAGTACACTCATGAGATCGAGAAGGTCTTCCACCGAGACCCTTCCGGTCTCGACGATACCGTGATCACCTTCGGCGGGCTCTGCCTCTTCTGTCGCTCTGGTTGGAACGAGCGGCCCTCGGCCTGGGAGTCCTTGGAAGCCATAACACCGCAGGCGCTGCGGGTGCCCTGTGCCCTGCCGACCTTCGTGATCGCCGATAGCCGGGTTCCACACTCCACGCAAGCCATGGTGGCGGGTCTGAGGCATCGCTACCAGCTCGATCCGCCCTGGGTCGAGGCGCGCATCGAAGCCATCTCGCGTTGTGTGGAGCGAGCGGTGGCCGCCCTCGATCTGGCCGACCACGCCGTTTTGGCCTCGGCCATGCAGGAGAACCACCGCCTGCTGGTGGATCTCGAGCTATCCCATCCCATCCTGGAGCAGATGATCTCGGTTGCCATGGCCAGCGGTGCGCTGGCGGCCAAGCTTACGGGCGGGGGTGGCGGCGGGTGCATCATCGCGCTGGTATCGGGGGATGGAGCACCCATCGTCGGCGCCCTGAACGATGCGGGGTATCGGGCGTGGCTGGTGAACCCCCAACAGGCCATCTATTGAGCAGGAGTGTCGCATGGAAACCTCGCGTCTGAGCGGCTTTTATCGACTGAGCATCGCCGAGCGACAGGAACGGCTGGCGAGCCGACTTTCCAGGCCGGTCGAGGAGCTGCGGCATACGTTCAGCCAGGGGGGATTGTCACTCGAAGCCGCCGATGCCCTGGTCGAGAACGTTGTTGGCCTCTACGGCCTGCCGTTCGCGCTCGCCACGAACTTCCTGGTCAACGGGGGCGAGGTGCTGGTGCCGATGGTGGTGGAGGAGCCCTCCGTGGTGGCCGCCGCCAGCAATGCTGCCCGCATGGCCAGGGATGGGGGGGGATTTCGCATGGAGGCCCTCTCCTCCCTGATGGTCTGCCAGGTCCAGATCTTCGTAGACGACCTGGACCAGGCCATGCAGCGCATCCGAGACCGGCAGGAGGAGATCCTGGCGATGGCCGCCGCCGCCGATCCCGTGCTGGTGAGTGTCGGTGGGGGCCCCCGCGAGATCGTGCTTCGGCCTTTCCATGATGAGCTGCGTGGCGAACGGTTTCTGGTCGTCCATCTCGTGATCGACGTGGGTGACGCCATGGGCGCCAACACGGTCAACACCATGGGGGAGACCATCGCACCCCGCCTGGCGGAGTTGACCGGCGGAAGGGTGGGGCTGCGAATCCTTACCAATCTCGCCGATCGGCGCCTGGTGCGGGGCGAAGTCTCCATGCCGCCCTCCTCGCTGAGCACCGGAGGGTTCGATGGGGCTCAGGTGGCCGAGGGCATCGTCCGGGCGAGCCGTTTCGCCGAGCTGGACCCCTATCGCGCAGCCACCCACAACAAGGGGGTGATGAACGGTATCGATGCGGTGGTCATCGCCTGCGGCAATGACTGGCGAGCAGTGGAAGCGGGTGTCCATGCTTACGCCGCACGCTCGGGGGTGTACCGGCCGGTCTGCACCTGGCGTCGCGACAAGGAGGGGATGCTCATCGGACGTTTCGAGGCACCGTTGGCCGTCGGGACCGTTGGCGGGGCGATGCGGGTCCACGAGCTGGCGCGGCTGGCGCTGTCGGTGATCGGTGCGCAACACGCCGGCGATCTGGCCATGGTGGCCGCCGCCGCGGGTATGGCGAATAACCTGGCGGCGCTTCGAGCCTTGGCGAGTGAGGGGATCCAAGAGGGGCACATGCGGTTGCATCGGCGAAGTGAGCAAACCGCGACATAGACGGCGGGCAACTGGGCAACCGGGGTCGGCCGGACGAGTACCAATCGCCAGCCGGCAGGAGCCGTTTTGTGCAAGATCCGCCCCCAGACGGCTCGTCTACCCCCCTTTCTTGCACAATCGCCGGCCGTCTCGACTCGTTTGGCGCCACTACTCCTGGCCTTCCTTCCAGCGCTGCATTCTGGCGACCTCTCTATAGAGCTGGCCCCACACCCGCTCGGCTTGCCTGCGTTTTCGCACGTCGTGGCGAAGCTCGTAGGATTGAGCCTCCCGCTCGAGCTTGAGATAATGCTCGAGTCGTTGCGCATCCAGCGCCCCGGACTCCACCGCCTCCCTGACAGCGCATCCCGGCTCGGTGTCGTGGCAGCAGTCGCGGTATCGACAGTTGGCTGCCAGCGCCGCGATGTCCCCGAAGACCGCGTCGAGCCCCTCATCATCGAGGAGCTGCAGCTCTCTCATTCCCGGAGTATCGAGTAGGAGGCCGCCGCCGGGGAGCAGGACGAGCTGGCGGTGGGTCGTGACATGGCAGCCCCGCCCATCTCGAGCTCGGACCTCGCCGGTCGGCATCCGCTCTTCACCCAGCAGCGCGTTGACCAGCGTCGACTTGCCGGCCCCGGAGGAGCCGACCAGCGCCACGGTCATGCCGTCGCGGATCACACGGCGCACCTCCTCGATCCCTTCACGGCGAAGCGCGCTCGTCACGTAGATCGGGACATCGGCACAATGGCTTTCCACTTCGGCAAGGCGGCCGGCGAGGTCTTCGCAGAGATCGACCTTGTTGAGGACCACCGCCGGATGCGCGCCGCTCGCCCAGATGCGGGCGAGGTAGCGCTCGATCCTCCGGAGGTTGAAGTCGGCATCCAGCCCGCATACGGCGAACACCAGGTCCACGTTGGCCGCTACCACCTGGGCGCGAGCCTCGCGACCAGCGGCTCCTCGGGAGAAGACCGTTCGTCTCGCCAGGACGCTTTCGATGATGGCCGGGCTGTCAGGCCTGGACGCACCCCTGATGCCAACCCAGTCGCCGACGCCGGGGAGACCGGCCTCCTCCAGCTCGAGCCGGAGTTTCCCGGCGAGCTGTGCCCGCGCCGCACCGGTCTGTGACCAGACCTCGTAGCCACCCCGGTGCTCGGCCGCGATCCGGGCCGGGATGACCTCACCGCCCTCGAAAGACTGGATCTGTCGTTGGAAGAAGGGGCTGAAGCCCAGAGCAGGTAGATCATACACGATGATGTCCTCCGTATGCGCCACTCGATGCCTGCGCAACCAGCCATCTGAGCGGTAACCCGAATTGACACGAGCCGCTCTCATCGTCATCATATCTGGGGCTTTGCGCCGCCGCCATGGTGGCGCACCACTGCGGAGTCGATCGATGGCCAGCCATTTTCACCAGCCCGAACGTATCGAAGAAGCGCTGCGGTTCAAACAGGAGCTCGGCGAGGCCGCCTACTTCCTGGCGGGAGGCACCGAGGTCAACAACAGCAAGAGCAAGGCTGCCCAGGCCGAGCACCTCATCTGGTTGGGCAAGCTGGGACTGGGTGGCATCAAGCGGCGCGAAGGGGGCGTCTCCATCGGCGCGATGACCACTCTCCAGGAGATGCTGGAATCCGAGCTGCTGCATCCGGCTATCCACCAGGCCGCTAGGAACCACGCCAATCGGAACATTCGCAACGTGGCCACCATCGGAGGCCACCTCGCCACCTGCCGGTCGTGCGCCGATGTGATCCCCGTGCTTTTGGCTTTGCGTGCCTGGCTCCGGGTCGCCACCCTGTCGGGGGAGCTCGAGCGTGACATCGAGCGCTGGCTTCTCGGCGAGCGCGATGGCATCGTGCTGTCGGTCGAGGTGCCCGATCCGCCCGCCGACCTGCGCGTTGCACTGGAGTGTCACACCCGCACCGCCAATGACGTGTCTTTGATAACGGCCGGCGTATCCTTGCGAAACGAACAGGGGTGCATGCGAGACCTGATCGTGGCCGCAGGCGGGGTGGCCGCCTCGGTGGTCCGCCTGCACGAGGTGGAGGCGGCGCTCGAAGGGAAGCCGCTCCCTTCGCGCGAGGAGGTCGAGTCGCTGGTTGCAGGTCAGGTCAACCCCATTGCCGATATCCGGGGCTCGGCCGACTTCAAGAGACACCTCGCCGCGACGCTGGTAGAGAGAGCTTTGCGGAAGGCCTGGAACCGATAGGAGACCACCAGATGCGCTTTGTTGTCAACCTGAACGGCTCTCCCAGAACCATCGAGGCCGAAGCCCACGAAAACCTGAGAGAGGTACTGAGACGAGAAGGGATCCTCTCGGTTCGCGCCGGTTGCGATGGGGAGGGGACCTGTGGGAGCTGCGCCGTGCTGCTCGATGGGCGCCTGGTCAACACCTGCCTTCTTTTGGTGGGGCAGGTGGCTGGCCGCGAGCTCCGCACCGTGGAGAGCCTGTCACGAGTCCGTGAGCTCTCGGCGCTGCAGACGGCATTCGTCGACGCCGGCGTGGTGCAGTGCGGCTTTTGCACCCCTGCCATGCTGATGGCCATCTTCGAGCTGCTGGAGAAGGTCGAGAACCCCACCCGCGAGCAGGTGAAAGACGCGCTGTCGGGAACCTTCTGCCGCTGCACCGGTTACGAGCAGGTGTTCAAGGCGGTTCAGCTGGCCATCGAGCGGCGACGTGACCCCAACTACAAGGGCTTCATCGCGCCCGAGTTCCGCGAGGAGCTGCTCCATGTGGGCAAGGTCCGCCGCAAGGTGGACGGCTACCAGCTGGCGCGCGGCGGTCCGGCCTTCGTGGAGGACCGGGTTGCGCCGGGGCACTGCCACCTCAAGGTGCTCGCCAGCCCTCACGCTCACGCCTACATCAGGCACGTCGACACCTCGCAGGCCGAGGCGTTGCCGGGGGTGGTCCTGGTGGTAACCCACAAGAACTGCCCCGATGTCTGGTACAACGCGGCGGGACAGGGTTTTCCAGAGCCGTCTCCTTACGACCACAGGATGTTCGCCCAGAAGGTCCTGCACGTCGGCGACCGGGTCGCGGCTGTGGTGGCCGAGACCGAGGAGATCGCTCGGCAGGCGCTCGACCTCATCGAGGTGGAGTACGAGCTGTTACCGCCTGTTCTCACCATCGACCAGGCCAAGGCCCCGGATGCCCCCATCCTGCGCAAGGCCCACGTCGAGTACGTCGCAGGGGCGCCGGCTGACCTCGACACCTACAACCAGGGTGCGGACCCGCGCGACGGCCACATCATCTACCAGTTTCCCATCCATGCCGATCCCCACAGGAACCTGGCGGCGTCGGTATCGGGCGGGATCGGCGACATCGACCAGGGGTTTTCCGAGGCCGAGGTCATCCTGGAGCGCACCTACGAGAGTGCCCAGGTGCAGTGCACTCCGGTGGAGCCGCACGTGGTCTACACGCGCATGGAGGCCGATCGGCTCGTGATCCACGCTTCGACCCAGGTGCCCTACCACCTCAGGCGTATCATCAGCCGCATCATCGGGGTCCCAGAGAACCGCATCCGGGTGGTCAAGGAACGGGTGGGTGGTGGATTTGGCGCCAAGCAGGACATGGTGCTGGAAGAGGTGGCCGCCTACTGCACCTGGGTGACGGGCCGGGACATCCTGTTCCGTATGACGCGCGAGGAGGAGTTCATCGCCTCTCGCACCCGCCATGTCATGCGGGTTCGCATCAAGCTCGGCGCCCGGCGCGACGGGCAGCTCACCGCCATCCTGATGGACCTGGAGGCCAACACCGGTCCCTACGGCGACCATTGCCTCACGGTGCCCATGAACGCCTGCTCCAAGTCGCTTCCCTTGCTGCTGTGCGACAACGTCCTGTTCCACGTGCACACCTACTACTCCAACATCCCCCCGACCGGGGCCTACCAGGGATACGGCGCTCCGCAAGGGAGTTACGCGCTGCAGCTCGCCATGGCCGAGCTGGCCGACGAGCTGGGGGTGGACCACCTCGCCCTGCTCGAGAAGAACCGGGTGCGCGACGGCTCGATGCTCGAGATCCTGCGCTGCCTGGGCGAAGGGCGTGAGGGCATCCCCCAGAAGGTGTTCTCGTGCGGTTTGGGCCCCGCACTGGAGCAGGGTGCCCGCATGCTCGGGTGGGGCACGCCCCTCGAGAGCCCCGATCCCGACGTGAAGATCGGCAGGGGCGTGGCCATCATCCAGCAGGGCTCGGGCCTGCCCGGCCTCGATTCGGGAAACGCCGCCGTCACCATGTTCGGCGACGGCACCTTCATGCTCCTGTCGGGTGGTACCGACCTGGGCACCGGCCTGGACACGGTGACCGTAAAGATGGTCGCCGAGACCCTCTGCACCCGCATGGAGGACGTCGCGGTCATCGCGGCGGATACCGATACCACCCCCTTCGACGTGGGCGCCTACGCCTCCTCGGGGACCTTCTTCTCGGGTGGTGCGGCGCGCAACGCGGCTCTGGGGATGAAGCGTCTGCTCTTCAGGGAAGCCGCCGAGATCCTGGGCGAGCCCGAGGAGAACCTGCGACTCGAGTTCCCCTCGAAGGTCGCCAGCCGCTCCGGCTGCTTTGTGACCTACGAGCAGATCGCGCGCTACACCCAGAGCGGTACCGGACGCGGTCAGCTCACCGCCACCGGGGTCTTCGTCACCGACAAGGGCTCGTTCCCCTACGGGGCCCACTTCTGTGAGCTGGCGGTCGACACCCGCACCGGCAAGGTGAAGATCCGCAAGTACTATGCCCTGCAAGACGCCGGCACCCCTATCAACCCCGAGCTGGCGCTGGGCCAGATGTACGGGGGCGCGCTCAAGACCATCGGCCATGCGCTCTACGAGCAGATGCTGCTCGACGAGCAGGGCAGGTGCCTGAACGCCAACTTCGTGGACTACAAGGTGCCGCAGATCGGGGACTTGCCCGATGATTTTCAAGCCGTCCTGATCGACACCGACGATCCCTTCGGGCCGTACGGCGCCAAGTCGATCTCGGAGATCTCGTGCAACGGCGCGGCTCCCTGTATCGCGGCCGCCATCCACGATGCCGTGGGCGTCTGGATGCGTACCTGGCCCTTCACCCCCGAGAAGATTCTCGAGGCGCTGGGAACGCTGGAGAGCTGATCGTGTTATTTCGGACCAACCGCTGAGGAGTACCATGGAAAACCCGCCTGTTCTCGTCTGCCGCGCGCGATTCCTGCTGCCCCTCGCCCAGCCCGATCGAGGACGCCGGATCCAGGATGGCTACGTGCTGTCCGAGGGCGAAACTATCCTGGAGGTCGGTCCCTACACCGACGAGGTAGGACGCCGCCTCATCCAGACCTGGGGCGACGCGCTGGGTGTCCTGCACACCCGCAGGGAGGTCGCCTCCTCCGGTGTCATCCCGCTGCAGGATGTGATCCTGCTGCCGGCCTTCGTGAAGGCCCACGGCCATGACCACGAGCAGCCGCTCATCGGCATCGCCAAGGACGAGCCGCTCACGGCCTGGCTGGATCACGCGGTCAACCCCTACACCGGCTTCATCAACAAGAAGCGCGACGAGCTCACCGAAAAGCTGGGATGCACTCCGCAGCTCGTGACCTACCTGATGGCCCGAGTGTGCGATATCCACTACGGCATCACCACCGCGATGGTGCATCACTGCAACCACAACAAGTATCACTGCGAGGACATCGCCCGGGCCAACGAGACCGCGGGGACGACGATGATCGTGGCCATCGGCGGCCAGGATCGCTTCTACACCCCGGAGCTCCTCGACAAGCCCGGGGACGCCTTGCAGAGGCTGGAGGCCGCGCTCGCCATCCAGGCGAGCTGCACCCGGACCCGCTTCATTCCCGGCCCCGATCAGGACTTCTCCAACTCCCGCGTCGTCCTCGTCCCGCAGAAGGCCTGGGCCCGCCAGCACGGCACCCTGTTCCACATCCACAGCTCCGAGGAGCCGAAGACCACCCGCTGGTTCCAGGAAGAGATCGAGCCCGGACGGACGCCGGTCGAGTACTTCGACGAGATCGGCATCCTCGACGAGGCCACCGTCCTCGCCCACCAGGTCAACTGCGGTCCGCGCGACCTCGAGATCCTGGCGCGCACCAACACGGCGGTCGTGCACAATCCGCTCGCCAACACCATCCTCGGCTCCGGGATGCCCCCCGTGATCGAGATGCTGGCGGCCGGAATCCGCGTCGCCATCTCCACCGACGGCTCGGGCTCGGCGGATAACCAGGACATCATCGCCGCAGCCCGCCTGGCCGCCCAGTACCAGAAGGCGCTGCACCAGGATGCCTCGCTGCTTCCCTCGCAGCAGCTCGTCGAGATGATCACGGTCGTCCCCAACCAGATCCTGAGGATGAACCAGGGAGAGCTGGCCGCCGGCCGCCAGGCCGACTGGATTCTCATCGACCTGGACCGGCCCAACCTGGTGCCGACCAGGCTGGACAACGTCGTCGAGAACCTCATCTGGGCGGCAGACGGCTCCGAGGTGGACACGGTCGTCGCTCGCGGCCGCCTCCTGAAGCACGATGGCGTGGTGCTGCCCTTCCTTGACGGCACGACTCCGGAGAGCGTCATGGCGCGCGTGCAGGCGATGTCCGAGTGGTTCGTGGAGTACCGAGAATCCGCACCGTTGTTGAGCGGAACGGGAGCGAACCGGTAGGAGGGGTTGGCCGGGGGGTAGACGGCCCCCTTCGTCGGCTACGCCGACACTTCCCCCGCACCGACACGGTGCGGGGGCAGACGGCCCCCTTCGTCGGCTACGCCGACACTTCCCCCGCACCGACACGGTGCGGGGGCAGACGGTTGGTGCTATGAGCATCACAGCCATCTTGCTGGCGGGCGGCTCCTCCTTGCGGATGGGGGTGGACAAGCTGTCTTTGCCCTGGGATGAGGGCACCGTGCTCGATGCGGCACTTCGACCGCTGGTCGATCTGGCCGAGATCGACGAGGTGGTGGTCGTGGTCCGTGGGGACCGAGGCCCGGTTTTCCGGCCAGGCAGGGCTTCGGTGGTGGTGAATGACCAGGCCGAGGAAGGGATGGGGAGTTCGCTGAAGGTCGGAGTCGAAGCCGCCGATCCCACCAGCGAGGCGTACATCCTGGCTCTGGGAGACATGCCGCTGTTGCGGTCGGCACTGGTGGCCCAGCTCATCGCCGCCTGGCGCGCGATCGGCAAGGGGATCCTGGTGCCGGTCTTCGAGGGTCGCCGCGGCCATCCGGTCGTGCTTTCCGGCAAGTACCGCGAAGCGCTGCTGGCCTCGTCGGGGGACGTGGGCGCCAGGCACCTGGTGGCAAGGAACGAGCAGGATACCGTGTACTACCAAGTTGCAGACCCGGCGGTCGTCGCCGACCTGGACACGCCGGAGGGGTACCAGGCCATGGCGGCAAGAGGACTGGCACAATGCGAAGACTGAAGGTCGTCATTCGGGGTGCGGGGGAGCACGCATCAGCTACCGCCCACCGTCTGTTCCGTTGCGGGATGAGGGTCGCCTTGACCGAGGTGCAGCAACCCACCGCGATCCGTCGCGCGGTGGCCTTCTGCTCGGCGATCTTCGAGGGTACCTGGACCGTGGAGGGGGTTCCTGCCCGCCTGTGGAGCCTCGATAACTGGAGGGATCTGGAGGGGGCCGCCCTCGACCACCTTCCCGTTTTCGTGGACCCTGAAGGTCTCCTGATCGAGCGATGGCGCCCCGATGTGGTCGTGGACGCGCGAATCCTGAAGCGCAACGAAGGCAACTCGCTGAACCAGGCTCCGCTCGTGATCGGGCTCGGGCCGGGGCTGCTGGCTGGCCAGGATGTCCATGTCGTCATCGAGACCCAACGAGGCCACGACCTGGGCCGTGTCATCCACTCGGGTTACACCTCCCCGGACACGGGTGTCCCGGGCGTGATCGCAGGTCAAAGCGCCGATCGCGTCTTGCGGGCCCCCTGTGCTGGGATCGTCGAGAACGCGATGGACATCGGACAGCGGGTCGCTGCTGGCGACACGGTGTGCACAGTCGGCGGTCAGCCCGTCTTGGCGTCGATCTCCGGCGTGCTCCGGGGTATGATCCACCCGGGGATCGAGGTGACCGACCGCTTGAAGATCAGCGACGTGGATCCGCGCGGCGACCCGGCATACTGCACCACCATCTCGGACAAGGCACGGACCCTCAGCGGGTCGGTCCTCGAGGCGATCCTGACCCGCTTTCCCCCAGGTTGGCCATGATCGAGGGCGATGCGCTCCTGGCGGCCTTCGACCTCACACATCACCGTTTCATCCACCTGATCGGGGGCGGCGGGAAGACGACGCTCATGCTGGCCATGGCCAGAGCCTTCGCCGCGCGCGGGATGTGCGCTATCGCAACCACCAGCACCCGGATCCGCCGAAGCGAGGGAGAAGCCCTGGAGGAGCTGGTGATCGGCCAGGATGTCCGGGAGATCGCCACCAGGGCTCGAACGGTGCTGGCAGAACGCAACCCCATCGTGCTTGCCTACCAGGGTGAGGCCGAGAAGCTGGTGGGTTTCTCGGCCGACCAGCTCGAACAGCTCGCGCACCTCGTGCTGGCGCAGCAGAGGGAGACCGGCGATCGGGGAGGACCTCCGAACTGGGAGCCCGATGGCCGTTCCCGCGAGCGCATCGCCGATGCGCTGATCGTCGAGGCGGACGGTGCAGCGGGCCGTCCCCTCAAGGCCCACCACTCCCTGGAGCCGGTCATCGCCCCCTCGGCCGACCTGGTGATCGTCGTGGTGGGCGCCTGGTGCCTGGGGCAGCCCCTGGACGACCGGGCGGTGCATCGTGCCGAGCTTTTTGCTCGACGGCTTGGATGTGAGCCGGGTACGCCACTGGAGGTGCGCCATGTCGCAGGCATCCTGTTCCACCCGGAAGGTTACCTGGCGCGGGTACCGCCCGGTGCAGAGGTGATGCTGGCCGTCACCTCGAGAGGGGGTGATGACCGGGGGCTGGCGCGGGCGCTGGAGCTAGCGGACGAGAAACAGCGGTTGGCGAGGATCGTGCGAGTCGGGTGACCTCTGGTTGGACAGCCCGAAAGGTAACACCGGCCCGCTCTGCGTGACCGTTCGGTATCCTTCCGGATGGCAGGCCTGAGGGACGGGCCTTCTCGGACTCCGTTCAGCGACGGATAGCAGACCTTTGGGGTGGACCATTTCTGGACCGGATCGGATCTCTTCTGCAACTCCTGCCCTTTTTCCCCCATTCTTTCAGACTTTTTTTGCCCGCAGACGGGAGTATAAACAGGAAAGCAGCGGTTGGTGGTACTAATTGGTTGAAACGTAGACGGATGATAGGGTCGTGGCAAAGACACCATTCATGATGGGTTTTTTCGGCGTTCTTCTCGTCCCTGTCCTGTGCTTCGCCCAGGAGACATCGACTCTCCCGGGACGCCCGGTGGATGGCGATCTTTACGAGGAAGTCCTGTGCTCCGGCCGATCCCCTTGTTTTTTGGGAGAGGCTCGGGCAGCGGGCACGAGCACCGGTCGAGAGCCGCTGGTGGTGGCGGAGGTGGTGCTGGCCCCCGAGCCCCCGGACACGGGAGGTTCCCCATGGCGGTCCCCCTTTTCGGCGCGTGAGCTGGGAATCGAGGGGCGCTGCGTCCCCTACGAGTACTGGCTGGTCACCTTGAATGGCGAAGGCTCGCTGGTACGGCACCAGCCCCTGGCCCGTTTCTGCAACGATGGGTACGGGGCTTCCGGCATGGGAGAGAACATGCTGGAGGTGGGAGACAACCGGATCTACCTGAGTCGGATGGGAGGCTCGGCATGGCGATGGGATACGGGCATGCTCGCCCAGCTGTCTCCGTTCCGGCGGTTGACCGAGAGGCATGGGGGGTATCACTCGCTGGGGTCAAATTCCATCGATGAAGAATGGGATTGGGTCGCTTTCCGCGGGACCGGCCGTTGGGAGAGCCCCAGGTGCCTGGAAGGGACAGAATACCCCCCCTCGGAGGGGGCAGAGATGCGGAGATATCGTTACACGCTCATCCCCCAGGTCTCGATTCCGAACCTGCCTGCGGAGGAACCCTGGGCCAGCACCAGCCTCGGGGATTGCTCGCTGATGGTCGATGCCGCCGGAAGCTCGGGGTATGTGATCCATGGCCAGCCGAGCGGTCCGATCGATGCCCGATTTCGCGTGCTGGTGGTTGGAGAGCGCACGATAGTGGTCGAGGTGTGGGATGACTGGTGGGTTCACCAGGCCGAATCGTGGTTGTACTCGGATCACCTGGAGCTGTGGGTAAGCCCTCACGCACCCGCTGACTATTACGCCACCTCCCCCTGCCTCACCGAAAGCCATGAGGCGGTCCAGTGGGCCATCATGCTCCAGGAGGGCCAGGTGATACCCGCTCACGGCGATCCAGCGGTCTCGCTCACAGTCCGGAGGTACGATCTGGGAGAAGGGTATATTCGCGTGGCCATCGAGCTGCCGGAGGGGATGGGCCAGGGCATCACCCTGGTATACAGCGACTCCGACGATGGCACGACCCAGGAGCGGTTGATCGCCACCAGCGATCTCGTCTACCCGGATGCCTACTCGCTCGGGAAGACGTTTCTCGTGACACCGCAGATGGCGGTTTGCCAGGTGGTGGAGGGGGAGCTCAGAGTTTCCATGACGCCCGTCCCTCTGGACCGGCCTTTCCACGAGGACTGAAACTCGGGCAGCGGGATAGCGGATCGACCGGGTGGACTTCGCCCCTATCGGCATCAGGGAGATCATGAGCTCCAAGTTGCTTGTGTCCTGCCGGCGACTGCTTCCCAGGTTTCCTGGCGGAGCCCACCGGTGCCCTCAGTGCCCGGCGGTGCCCCCCGAGGTGGTTGTTCTTGGAGGGCTGTGTTCTTCAGTCGGTTGGAGTGGCTGCACTGCCAACACTCAGATGGCGGCGACACGAGGATGCCGCAGAAAAAGAGAGGTTGATGGAGCCATGGTGCAGGAAACAGACAGCAAGGTAGAGACCGAGCGGACCAGCAAGAGACCTGTCACGAAGCTCGTGGCGGTCTGGATCATTCTGCCCCTCTTTTTCCTGGCCACCGGCGGTACCCTCGATTGGTGGGAGGCCTGGGTTTATTGCGCCCTGCTGCTCGTCCCGATGACCTGGTTTGCCGTCTGGATGGCGCGGCGTGACCCGTCATTTTTCGAGCGGCGCTTCAAACTGAAGGAGAAGGAGCAGGCGCAGCGCCGCCTTCAGGCCTGGGGTTCTCTGTCCTTCCTGGCGGGTCTGATCCTCCCTGGCCTGGACCACCGCTTCAACTGGTCGGATCCACCTCTCCTAGCCGTCCTGGTCGCCATGGCCGTCGTGCTCGCGAGCTACCTCGCGATCCTCCGGGTATTCATCGAGAATCACTGGGCGGGTCGGACCGTGGAGACCTTCGCGGAGCAGCGGGTGATCTCGACCGGCCCTTATGCGCTCGTGCGCCACCCCATGTACGTCGGGGTTCTGGCCCTCTACCTGGCAACGCCCGTGGCTTTGGCCTCGTGGTGGGCGCTGTTGCCGATGCTGACCATCGTCCCCATGTTCGTCATCCGGATCCGCAACGAGGAGGAGGTCCTGGTCCGGGAGCTTCCAGGCTACCAGGAGTATCGGCAGAAGGTCCGCTGGAGGCTGGTGCCCAAGGTGTGGTGAGCCCGAGAAGGGCAGGGGTCGCTATCGACGGGACCGGTCTCAAGCAGAGCGGGACGCTTGCTCGCCCCCGCCGGGATCAAGTAGAAACGAAGCTGGCAGCGAATATCGGATGTGAGGAGCTGATCGTCCGCCAGCCGGGCGAGCCGTGGAGAGGAGCGCAAGAGCGATGCAGGTCGTCGATCTGACCGAGGACAGGAAGGACCTCTTCTGCTTGTGCCTGGAGGACTGGTCGGCAGACGCCAGGGAGGCTGGGCCCAAGCGCCGCCAGTGGCTGGACCGCTGCCAGGAGCACTGTGGGCTGCGGGCCAAGCTTGCCCTGGACGACGGCGGTGTCGAGGGCGGGATGATCCAGTACGGACCGATCGAGCACTCCCACGTCGAAGGCTCGGGTCTCTACTTCATCTACTGCATCCACGTGCACGGCCACAAGCAGGGCCGCGGGAACTTCCAGGGGCGAGGCATGGGCACGGCGCTGCTGGCCGCCGCCGAGGAGGATGCCCGCCAGCTCGGTGCAACGGGGATGGCGGCGTGGGGCGTCTGGCTCCCCTTCTGGATGAAGGCCTCCTGGTTCAAGCGGCACGGCTACCGCAAGGCGGACCGCCGTGGCATCGCTATGCTGCTCTGGAAGCCGTTCGCGGACGACGCGCACCCTCCTCGATGGTTTCCCAAGGTCTCCAGGCGCCCCGAGCCCGTGGCAGGGAAGGTGAACGTCGTGGCCTTCTCAAGCGGCTGGTGTCTGGCACAGAACCTCGTCTACGAGCGCGCCAGGCGCGCGTCGGCCGAGCTCGGGGACCAAGTGGTCTTCCGCGAGATCGACACGTCTGAGCCGAGCGCTGTCGCCGAGTGGGGCGTTTCGGATGAGGTCTTGGTGGACGGCAAGAACCTGCAGAAGGGCCCGCCGCCGAGCTACGAGGCCATTCGCAGGGCGATCGCCAAGCGCGTGGCGCGGCTCAGGTAGCCGCCCTGGCGCGACACGAGGTCAGTGGGCGGGTTCCCGCGAACAGCTCACGCTTTCGTTGCTCTTGGGGGTCGTTGGTGGCGGGAGCGTGGTCGCGTTGCTGCTCGAGCGCATGAGGCAACCGATCGCCAAGCAAAAGGTCGACGTCCGGGAGACTCGACACGACGAGCACCCGCCCATGATCACCCACATCGCCACAAGGCGAAAGAGATGACCCTGCGCCACGACCAGGAGTAGACGCTCGGGGTGGTTGATGAAGGGACTGCTGAAGCCTGATGCTGAGGCATCCTACTTAACAGGATGCTGCTCCCTCGACTTTCCTGGCGATGAAGAAGTCACAATCGAATCGTTCGGGATCTGCCTGGACCATGGCGATCTCCCGCTCGATCTGCGCCAGTCTTTCCGCGTCCACCACATCGCTTTCGTGCACCCCAAGAGCCTGGATCCGCTCCTCGAGGGGGGCGTAGTAGTCGGTCCACCAACACCGGCTTGGCAGAGGGAGTCGATCGAAGACCTCGAACCCGAGCTCTGAGAGCTGCACCATGACGCCCTCGAACCACGCGATGGTCTCGTGCATGACGAGAAACCCATTCGGCCTGAGCAGGTGCCGGCACACGGGCAGGCTCTTCTTCGGGTCGGTAAGGTGCAGCGTTCCTTCATCCCAGAGGAGGTCGAAGCTTGCGGGTTCGAACCGGGTCTCTAACAACGAGACGTGGACCGCCTTGACGCGTGGTTGGAGGCCGTGGTCTTCGATCCGGCGTTGTAGCTCGGCCAGCTCCGAGCCATTCGTGTCGATACCCACCACCTCCCCGTTGCTGAGACGAGCGAGCTCGATCGTCGGCAGACCCGAGCCGCAGCCGATATCCAGGATGCGTGGGCGATCCAGCTCGGGCAGCCGGGCGAACGCTTTCCGGGTGTACTTGAGGAATCCGATTCGCAGTGTTTCCAGTTCCAACATCTCGTCAAGGTCAACCTTTGGCTTCATTGTCCATGCTCTCGGTTCAACCTGGTCTCGCGCCCCGCCTGCGCCCTCCTCGGGGGAGGCCGGGTGAACTTCCCGCCGCTGGCCACTGCGATCACAGCCCCCATCCCCCATATCGCAATGGCCGAGGCTAGATCATAGACCAGGTGGGTTGTTCCACCTATAGCATTCGGTTCGTTGGTCCTGGAATTATCCTTGGCCTGTGATCCGGAAGGTCCGCTGGATTGGCCGGTCGAAATCGGCTAGTCTGCGCATTGGAAAGGTCTGTTAGGAACGGATCACTACCAGGTTCGCAGATGTCTCTGAAGCACCTCTTTCGAAAACCTTCTATTGTCCTGCTCATCCCTCTTTTTGCTGTCAGTCCCTTGATCTTCGGACAGGGATGCCAGCAGTCAGAGGAATGGGATGACGCCGGGCCGGACTCCTCCTACAGCGATACGGCCGCGTCGGATGTCCTCGACACGACGACGGATCCGGTTATCCCGCCCGACTCCCAGCTCGATGGGGACGGATTTCCGCTCCACCCCCAGCCCGTCGAGGAAGGTCTCATCAGTCGGGTGGATGACAGCTTCTGGACCAACATGGATGACTTGGTGTTCAACGTCCTCCAGGAGAGCGAGGTCCAGCTGTACCTTGCCATACTCGATGCCAACTTCTTCAATAAGCGGGAATATCGGGCCTGGGGCATGGAGATTCTTCGCAACCCGGAGAGCTTCTTCGCCAATGCCGTGATCCCCATGCTCCAGCGGTATGGCGGGACGGGGGCCATATGGGCTGTCGATTGCCTCAACGAGCCCGAAGCCCTGGTCGCCGGCTCCAATGGAAACGGGGACACCTGGGGGCTAAGCTGGCAGGAGATGCAGGAGTACCTCCGTTACTGCGCACAGATGGTCCACATGCATTCGGACCTGCCCGTCTCGGCCGGATCCGGCTGGCATGACTGGGCCAACATCAAGGACGGTTACTACAACGGCCTCGACTTCGATTTCTTGGACTACCACTACTATTCCGATGATCCCGGCATCCCCGGAGTCGACGACCTCGAGGTGGATCTTCCGGTGATCATCGGAGAGTTCGCACAGATCAGCCAGGTGTGGGATGACAGCCTGCAGCTCGATGTCGCCCGGACAGTCTTCCAGCAAGCTCAGGCCGGTGGATACCTGGCGGCCCTGAGCTGGTACTATAACTATGCGGGCTCCACCGACGCGATGAGTCATCTCGAGTCCGACGGCAGCTGGCGGGACATCGAGCTGGCCTTCGAGGAGGCTGCCAATCAGAGCCTCACCCTGGGTACCAACCTGGCCTGGTTTACGGGAGGCTACGGCCGTGACATGGCCGCCAATCCCCTGCATCTCTCGTGGGGGGTGGCCTACGACCACGATGTGGCCACAGCGCTGGTCGACGACCTCACCGACCACGACATCCCGTTGCTTCGCTTCTGGATCTTCGAGGGCGGCGAAGGCCTGTTCTCCCACCAGCTCTTCGAGGACATGGAAGAGGGCGTCGGTCGGTGGTCGAGCCTGTCCGAGGGGGTGACCCTGAGCAGCAGCGACCAGCATGCCTTCGATGGAGACCACAGCCTGGCGCTCCACATCTCACCCCGGTCGGCCGGATGGTATGGGATCCACGCGGTCTGGGACGACGAAACGGCGCTGAACCTCAATGATGCCAGCGAGTGGAGCTGCCACGTGACCAACGGGTTCGACCAGGCGGTCGGGGTGAACCTGGCCTTCGTCACCAAGGTGAGCGGAGTGGGCACAACCTACCAGACCCGGTATGAGCTGGGCGTGGGACAGCTCTGGATCGAACCTGGCCAGTCCGCCACCCAGGTCGTGACCCTCTCGGCATACGACTTTCCCTCGGCGTGGGCCCTGGACACGGCCCCCGATCAGGGTGTCTCGCGGCCCGCTGGCGATGTGCTGGCCCATGTGCACGAGATCATGCTCCGGGTGTATATCCCCGAGAGCCAGCTGGACCTGAGCGGTGCCCTGTACCTGGATGCGATGCGGATCAGGTGAGTAGAGGCGCCCGGGATTCTACAGGAGCAAGATCAGGCAAGCCACCCCGGAGACAGGGGAGATGGGCTCAGAGCCCGGCATGCCGCTCTGAGATCCCGCGGCGCTCAGGGCGTGGTCGGCGCGCATGGACCAGACCAGCTGCTCTTGTTCACTTTACCCAGGCTTTCCACCCAGTCCACGACATGAGACAAGGGATCCGATTCCGACCATGAAAAGGCGCTCCAAGACCCTGCTCCAGGCTGGCATCGGGTTCACTCTGGTCTCTTTGCTCTTCGCTGCGACCTGCCTCTTTCTCTGGGGCAAGCTGTTTCCTTTCTCACCCATCATCCTGGGCTTCGAGAGGAAGGCGCTGCCACATGTCGTGGTATACATTCAGGAAGGCAACCCGTATCGGGAATTCGACTGGGTGGACACGATCATACCCGGCGTCGAGGAGTTTCACGGCCTCCAATTCCAGTCGAAGCCCAGGATCTTCTTCTTTGGCGACCGGGAAACCTATGCCCGACGCTCGATCTGCACAGCCCGGTTCTGCACCCTCTATAACGGAGCGATCATGGTCTCTCCATGGGCTCAAGAAGAGGACGAGCGAGGGGAGATCTCCTTGCGCATCTACCTGAACCATGAGCTGTCCCATTCGCTGCTGTACCAGAACATGAGCCTTTTCGCTGCCATGCGTTACCCGAAATGGTTGATCGAGGGCATCGCGACCTACAGTGCCGATCAACGGGGCACATCGATCTATCCGAGCAAGGAGGAAACCCTGCAGGCAATCCGCCTGGGAAGCTGGCTTCCACCGTCCCTCTACCACACGGATGAGGGGGACCGGGTCCAGCTCGAGGTTCAAAACCCGATCGGATTTGCCTACTCCCAGTTCGCCTGCATTGTGGACGATCTCATCTCGCGGCATGGCCTGGAGACTTTCCGGAGCTACATGACCCGCCTGTTCGAGTCTGGCGATCACGATGTGGTCTTTCGCACTGCGTTTGGCATCGATTTCGATGACTACCTGGTCGAATTCCAGAGCCGGATCGAGGCATCCACCGACCTCGATCCCCCGCCCTGACGCGGTTGGTCCCCCTCCTGGGCCGATATCCTGCACTGTCATACCCGCCCAGGAGGCCTGCCTCCCTCTGGTAGGCGAGGTACGGATCCTTGAGGGGAATAGGGGTCAGGAATAGGGGTCAGGTCGTCGATTGACATATTATCTGAAAGCCGACGACTCGTGGTAGGCCTGGAGGGCGGCCGGGAAGGGGGCCAGGGCTCTTTCGAAGATGCCCAGCGAGTAGGCGATCATCAGGCCGTAGTTGCTGATGGGGACGCCGGCCTCGCGGCAGCGCATGATCCGGGAGAGCATCTCGCGCCGGTTCCACATGCAGGCGCCGCAGTGGATGATGAGACGGTAGGGAGAGACGTCCGAGGGGAAATCGTGCCCCCTTGCGTACTCGAACTCCAGGTCCAATCCGGTGTACTGGCGGATCCACCGCGGTATCTTGACCCGACCGATGTCATCTTCGATGGGGTGGTGGCTGCACGACTCGGCGATGAGGATGCGGTCTCCGGCTCGGAGCCGCTCCACCGCCAGGGTTCCCCGGACCTGCTCGATGAGGTCTCCCTTGAAGCGGGAGTAGAGGATGGAGAAGGAGGTCATCAAGATGCCGGGTGGGGTGTCGGCCGCGACCTCGAGAAAGGCCTGGGAGTCGGTGATCACGATTTGGGGCGGCTGTCTCAGGCGCTTCAGTGCGTCTTTTAGCTCCTTCTCCTTGACGACCAGGCAGCAGGCGTCGCCGTCCAGCAGATCGCGGATGGTCTGCTGCTGCGGCAGGATCAGGCGGCCCCTGGGGGCCTCCTTGTCGATGGGGATCACCAGGACGGCCATCTCCCCGGGTGGCACGAGGTCTCTGACGATGATGGGATTGTTGACGAAGCTCTCCGGCGCGTGGTCCAGCAACGCCTGCCTGAGATCCAGGATCCCCTGGTCGGTCGTGGCCACGGTCTGGACGTAGGGCACCTTCTCGCTGGCCAGGCGGGCCAGCAGCTCGGGGGGCGGCGAGCCCTGGTCGGACTTGTTGAAGACCACGATCGCGGGTGTCTCGGTCCTGCGCAATGACGAGAGGATCTCCTCCTCGAAGGGGTGCCACTCCCCGGCGGCGGTGACAATCACGCCCAGGTCGGTGCGATCGAATATCCCCCGGGTCTTCTCCATCCGCAGCTCGCCCAGGTCGCCCACGTCGTCCACTCCGGCCGTGTCGATGAAGAGGACCGGTCCCAGGGGGAGGAGCTCCATGGGCTTTTCCACGGGATCGGTCGTGGTTCCGGCGATCTCGGACACGATGGACACGCGCTGCTGGGTGATGGCGTTGAGGAGGCTGGATTTGCCCACGTTCCGGCGTCCGAAGAGACCGATGTGGCAGCGAAAGCTCCTAGGGGTTTTGCTCATGAGCTTCATTTCCCCGAGGTGTGGATGAGCCCAGGCGAGTGACCGCTTCGGGGCTGACCAGCGCGTCGAGGGCTTCGGGTGTCAAGATCCCCCGGCGATAACCGTTTCTTTGAGGCCGCGCCAGGGAGCGGCCAGGCCGATGCCCATCGCCGTCCCCCCCAGGTTGATGGCCCGCAGCCGCTCTTTGCACTTGTAGATCCGCCACCGGTCTCGGCTCAGGACCTCGGCGAAGGCTGCCATCTTCCTCTCGGCCATGGAAACCTCCTGCACGCTCGGGCCCGCTCGAGCCTGCCCATTCTATCCAGTCGACCTCACCGAGGGCAACGCCGGCTGTCGAGCGGCCAAAGAGCGCCGAGAATCTCATGATTTCCTTTAGATTACATCATGTTGGCTGTATGTAAGGATTCGTATTGACATGCCGTCTAGATGTCGATAGATTCCTATCTGCGTATCACTTTCAGATAGGAATAACCTTGGAAGTAGACAGGGCCGAGGTCGAGCGCAGGGTCGAGCACTTCATGGAGGCCGCCAAGGAGGCCGGCATCAAGCTGACCCACCAGCGCATCGAGATCTTCCGCCAGGTCGCCGCCAGCGCAGACCATCCGAGCGCCGAATCCGTGCTGAAGGCGCTCCAGCCTCGGATGCCCACGGTCTCGCTCGATACGATATACCGGACGCTCTGGCTGCTCAACGACCTGGGTCTCGTCTCGACGCTGGGGCCGAAGCGGGAGAGCGTCCGTTTCGACGCCAACCTCACTCACCATCATCACTACGTCTGCGTTCGCTGCGGGCTGACTCGTGACTTCGAGAGCGCCGAGCTGAACTCGCTTCACATCCCGGAGTCGGTAGCCGAGTTCGGCAGTATCGATGCCACGCACGTCGAGGTGCGCGGCGTCTGCAGTCGTTGTGCCAAGGAGCAGACCGAGGAATCGGAGAGGAACAAGAGTGCAATCAAGCCGAGAGGCCAGGAGAAAAATACGCCATGAGTGACCAGATGCAGCCCCCCAAGGGAAACCGAATGCCCGACAGCTTCCCGGCAATGCGCGGGAGATCGAACCGAGACTGGTGGCCGAACCAGGTGAATCTCAAGATCCTCCATCAGCATTCCACCCTTTCCAATCCGATGGGTGGGGCGTTCAACTACGCGGAGGAGTTCAAGAAGCTCGACCTCGCGGCCCTCAAGGAAGACCTCTACGCCTTGATGAACGACTCGCAGGACTGGTGGCCGGCCGACTGGGGTCACTACGGGCCGCTCTTCATCCGGATGGCGTGGCACAGCGCGGGCACCTATCGCATGGGCGACGGCCGCGGTGGCGCAGGGTCCGGCTCTCAACGCCTGGCGCCCGTCAACAGCTGGCCCGACAACGTGAACCTCGACAAGGCGCGACGCCTGCTCTGGCCGATCAAGCAGAAGTACGGCAGCAAGATCTCCTGGGCCGACCTGATGGTTCTGGCCGGCAACTGCGCCCTGGAGTCGATGGGCTTCAAGATTTTCGGCTTCGGCGGCGGGCGCGAGGACGTCTGGGAGCCGGAAGAGGACATCTACTGGGGCAGCGAGGACACCTGGCTCGGCGACCAGCGCTACTCCGGTGAACGCGATCTCGAGAACCCGCTGGCCGCCGTGCAGATGGGGCTGATCTACGTGAACCCGGAAGGGCCGAACGGTAACCCGGACCCCGTCGCCTCCGGCGCTGACGTTCGAGAGACCTTCGCCCGCATGGCGATGAACGACGAAGAGACCGTGGCCCTGGTTGCCGGTGGCCACACCTTCGGCAAGTGCCATGGCGCCGGCCCCGCCTCCCACGTGGGCCCCGAGCCGGAAGGGGCGCCCATCGAAGAGCAGGGACTCGGCTGGAAGAGCACCTTCAAGAGCGGAAAGGGCGGCGACACGATCAGCAGCGGCATCGAGGGCGCCTGGAAGCCGAACCCGATCAAGTGGGACATGGGCTATCTGAAGGTGCTGTTCAAGTACGAGTGGGAGCTGGTCAAGAGCCCGGCCGGCGCGCACCAGTGGTTGGCCAAGGACGTGGCCGATGAGGACATGGTGGTCGACGCCCACGACCCGTCGAAGAAGCACCGGCCGATGATGACGACGGCCGACCTCTCCCTTCGCTACGACCCGATCTACCAGCCGATCGCCCGGCGCTATCTGCAGAATCCCGACCAGTTCGCCGACGCCTTCGCCCGGGCCTGGTTCAAGCTGACCCATCGCGACATGGGCCCGCGCTTCCGCTACCTCGGTCCGGAGGTTCCGGCCGAAGATCTCATCTGGCAAGACCCCATTCCCCCGGTCGATCACGGGCTGATCGATGCGCAGGACATCCGGTCGCTGAAGGACAAGATCCTCGCCTCGGGGCTGTCGATCTCGGAGCTCGTCTACACCGCCTGGGCCTCGGCGGCCACCTTCCGTGGCTCCGACAAGCGCGGTGGGGCCAACGGGGCCCGCATCCGCCTCGCTCCGCAGAAAGGCTGGGAGGTCAACCAGCCTACCCAGCTAGCGAAGGTGGTCGAAACCCTCGAGGGGATCGGCAATGCGTTCAACGCCGCGCAGTCCGACGGCAAGAAGGTGTCGCTGGCCGACCTCATCGTCCTCGGCGGGTGCGCAGCCGTCGAGCAGGCGGCCAGGAAAGCCGGGCACGATGTAGAGGTTCCCTTTACGCCGGGGCGCACCGACGCGTCGCAAGATGAGACCGATGCGGACTCCTTCTCGGTGCTCGAGCCGATCGCAGATGGCTTCCGTAACTACCTCAAGGCCAAGTTCAGCGTGCCGGCTGAGGAGCTGCTGGTCGACAAGGCGCAGCTCTTGACCCTGACCGCGCCGGAGATGACCGTCCTGGTCGGCGGCATGCGCGTGTTGGGGGCGAACTACGGACAGTCCCCGCACGGCGTGTTCACCAGGCGTCCCGGGACGCTCACCAACGACTTCTTCGTGAACCTGCTCGACATGCGAACGGAGTGGAAGGCGACCTCGGATGCCGACCTGTTCGAGGGACGCGACCGGGCCACCGGTGAGCTAAAGTGGACCGGAACCCGGATCGATCTCCTCTTCGGCGCCAACTCGCAGCTGCGGGCCATCGCCGAGGTCTACGCCTGCGACGACGCGAAAGGGAAGTTCGTGCGTGACTTCATCGCGGCCTGGAACAAGGTGATGAACCTCGACCGCTTCGACCTGTGCTGAGCCCGCTGGCTTCCCTTCAAAACCACTCGGAAAGCTTCTGCCGACTACCTTCGACATCGCGCATGGGACCATCGGGCTTGTAAGTAAACGTTTATTGACCTGTGCTGCCCGACGTCGCGATTGACCAGTGGGGAGCGACATGCAGCGGGTTGAGATGTCGGACAGACAGAACCAGATCGTGGACACGGCCACGCAGTTGCTTGCCACAGAAGGCGCCCGGCGCTTCACCGTGGCGCGCCTGGCGGTGGAGATTGGCGTGACGGGTGGGGCGATCTACCGGCACTTCGAGCTACAACGGGACAGTGCGCCGATCCCGACGGAGGTGATGACCGACAGCGGTGAGATGGTGGGCATGGTGATGAAGGCAGGCGAGACCGCGGTGACCGTCATGGCCCTGCTCGACAAGGCGAACACCTCGGCCTATGGCCAGCCCGAGTTGACCAAAGTGAATATCGGCGTGCGCGATCGCCCCGGTATCCTGATCTCTGGCCACGACCTCAAGGACCTGGAGGAGCTGCTCGAGCAGAGCAAAGACGCGGGGGTTGACATCTGCACCCATGGCGAGATGCTGCCGGCCAACAGCTACCCGGCGTTCAAGAAGTACAACCACCTGGTGGGCAACTACGGCAACTCCTGGTGGCAGCAGCAGCAGCAGGAGTTCGACTCCTTCAACGGCCCCATCCTACTCACCACGAACTGCATCGTGCCAGTGCGAGATGCCTACCGAGATCGCATCTTCACCACGGGGCGGGTCGCCTATCCCTGAGTTGCGCATATCCCGGACCGAAAGAACGGACAGGCAAAGGACTTCTCCTCCATCATCGAGAGGGCGCGCACCTGCAAGCCGCCCACGGCGCTCGAGTCGGGACGGATCGCGGGCGGATTCGTCCATAACCAGGTTCTCGCCCTGACGGACAAGGTCGTCGAGGCGGTCAAGAGCGGCGCGATCAAGCGCTTCATCGTCATGACTGGCTGCGACGGCCGCCAGAAGGGACGCTCCTACTTCACCGAGGTGGCCGAGAACCTGCCCAAGGACACCGTCATCCTGACCGCCGGTTGCGCCAAGTACCGCTACAACAAGCTGGACCTCGGCGAGATCGACGGCATCCCTCGCGTTCTCGATGCGGGGCAGTGCAACGACTCGTACTCGCTGGCCGTGGTGGCGCTCAAGCTCAAGGAGGCCTTCGGTCTGGCCGACATCAACGAGCTTCCCATCTCCTTCGATATCGCCTGGTACGAGCAGAAGGCCGTGACCGTTCTGCTGGCGCTACTTTACCTGGGCGTCAAGGGCATCCGACTCGGCCCGACGCTGCCGGCCTTCCTCTCGCCGAATGTCGCCAAGGTTCTCGTCGACAACTTCGACATCAAGCCCATCGGAGACGTGCAAGGCGACATTGCGGCCATGATGGCGGGAAGCTGAGAAGCCGGACACAGGGGTCAAGGTCAGGGGTCAGGTCGTCGATTGACATATTATCTGAAAGCCGGCGACTGCGAGTATCGAACACTGGCCCCAGCTACGGCCATTGCATAGCGACTACGCGTCCAACTGGGTACCATCGCCGACCCGGCTTGCCAGAGAGAGTTAGGGAGAGCTAGAAAAGAGGCTGGTTGAGATAATCCCCCAATCGACGACCTGACCCCTTAGCTCCTTAGCTGGAGATGATGTCATGGCAGATGGAGCCCTCGCCCGCCTCGACTCCTACCGCTGGGCATTCGCCAGCCATCGTGTCCTCACGGTGGCGGCGAGGACCGGCATCTTCTCGCGCCTCGCCAAGGCTCCTGCCTCTTTGGAGGAGCTCGCTGCAGCCCTCGGCATCGATCCATTCGCGACCGCCAAGATCGTCCGCGCCCTCTGCGCCATGGGCCTCGTGACCGCACATGGCAAGGAGTATGCCCTCGAAGCGGAGCTCGTCGAGTGGTTCCAGGGCGACGAACGCGACCAGGTCGCGGGGCTCGAGCACAGCCATGACCTGTACGATGGGTGGGGGGCGACGATCGAGGGCTGGGTCCGGACGGGTACCATGCCTCCCAGGAAGAGGAGCGCGGAGGGAGTCGAGCGCTTCGCCGCCGCGATGCGCGCCGGCGCCGCTCGCCATGCGCCCGAGGTGGCGCGGGCGCTCGACCTCCGTGCCGTCCGGCGCGCGCTCGACATCGGTGGCGGCACCGGCGCCTACGCCGTGCACCTGTGCAGGCAGAACGCCGATCTCCACGCGGTCGTCCTCGACCTTCCGCCCGTTGTCGCGCTCGGTCCCGCGAATGTCGCCGGCTCCGGGGTCGGCGGCCGCATTTCGTTCGTGGCGGGAGATTTCCATCAGCCAAACTTTGGCGCTGGCATCGAGCTCTCGGGCTTCGACCTCGCTCTCCTCTGCTCGATCATCCACCAGGAGCGCCCCGACGGCGCCCAGGCACTGATCCACTGCGCCGCAGGATCGCTCGCACCGGGCGGGAGGTTGGCGATCGTGGACTTTTCCATCGACGACGAGCAACGGGAGGTGCTCTCGAGCTGCCTTTTCGCGATCAACATGCGGAGCTTCGGGGACACCTACCCGGAACCGGTCATCCGCGGGTGGATGGCGGCGGCGGGGCTGTCCGACATCGCAAGAACAGACTTCGGGCCGTCCCGATGGATGTTCGCCGGGACGAAGATCGCGTAGCGTACTCTCTGCAGCCGATTCCCTTCGATAGTAGCTCGATGCACGCAGTCTTCCTCGAAGCCACGTCGATGGAGCCGCTCCAGTGAAACTCGAGCATCTTGGACGACATGGGGTGGTCGGTCCGCGGGTCGGCCGCTGTGTAGTACTCGAAGCAGGCGAGGCGCTGGTTGGTGTGCCGAAGATACTGGGGCATTGGAGAACCATCTCTCTTCGCCGTTGCACCCCATGTCCCTCAACAATACTTGCCCTTCCACGCTCGAGGGAAGCGTCTGCGCCATGCTGGTGCTCAAGGAGCAGATCTGTGCCAACCGAAAGCGAGCCGAGGACGGAGGCCAGGTCGACAAACTGCTCGCTGCCTGTTGGGAGAAGACGATCGAGCCCGGGCCCTACGACATCGGGCGCTGAAGCGACGGTGAGAAAGAAATCTCAGGAACCTATCCGATCAAGTCGGCTTGCGGGCGGCCACCTTCACACTGGCGATCTTGCCCTGCAGGCGGGGAGCCCACCTCTTGGCGAGCTCGACGGCCGGGCCTCCGCCGCAGCAGCCGGTCCCGGCCTCCTGCATCTCGGAGCCGATGAAGGCCTCGATCTGCGCGGTGTCATAGACGATGCGGTCCTTCACCTCGACGTCGGTGAGGCCGGCCTTGCGGAGGCCATCGAGGTAGGCATCCTCCCCGATCGCACCGGCCAGGCACGACGAATAGAGATGTCGGTTGCTGGCGATCTCTGGTGGCAGGTCCTCCGCCACGATGTCCGAGACCAGCATCCTGCCGCCTGGCTTGAGCACGCGAGCGATCTCGGTGAAGACCCGAGGCTTTTCAGGGGAGAGGTTGATCACGCAGTTCGAGATCACCCAGTCGATGCTGCCAGTCTCGACGGGCAAGTCCTCGATGATCCCCTTCTTGACCTCGACGTTGGTGAGTTCTGTGGCTGCGATGTTCTCGCGGGCTTTCTCGAGCATGGCGTCGGTCATGTCCACGCCGATGACCTTGCCCGTGGTGCCGACCTTATCGGCCGCGAGCAAAAGGTCGATGCCCGCCCCTGAGCCCAGGTCGAGCACCACGTCTCCGGGCTGCACCTCCGAGAACGCGAGCGGGTTGCCGCAGCCGAAGGAGTTGACGACAGCTTCGGCCGGCAGGGCAGCGACCTCGTCGTCAGTGTAGCCGGAGAGCTTGGCCGCCACGCCCTTGGGGATCGGCGAGCAGCAGCAGCAGCTCGACGACGGGCTTGTCACCGCCCTCGCGTAGTCCTCGGACACGCTCTTGCGTGTGTCATCATGATGGTTGTTGGAATCGTCCATGTGCGACCTCCTTGAAACTATCTTGCATATAACCGTTTAACCGAGTATATGCAAGGAAAACAGGCGAGGTGACCCATGCGCACGTTGGCCGCGGTCTTCAAGGCCCTCTCCGATGAGACGCGACTCTCCATGCTCGGACTCCTGCTCCGCGAGGGAGAGCTGTGCGTCTGCGACTTCGTCGAGGTCCTCGGCGTGACGCAATCGAAGGCGTCGCGGCACCTGCACTACCTGGTCAACGCCGGCCTCCTGCAGGATCGCCGCGAGGCCGTTTGGGTCTACTTCCGCATCGCCGAGAATCCCGGAGTGTTGCTGTCGGCCGTTCTGTCCAGCCTGCGCGAGTTGCTGCCGCAGCATATCCCCGCCGAGCTGCTCGATGCGCTCGAGACCTGGCGCAAGAGCAGGGCCAAAGACTGTACGGCCTGCAAGCCACTCGCTGCTCGGGGCCGCGCGGGAGGTGGCCGTCCATGACCTGGTGTGTCTTCGAGAGGGGACAAGGGTCAAAGGGGGACAGGAGAGGGGACAGGGAGGGGACAGGAGGGGACAGGGGTCAAAAGGGGGTCAGGGGTCAGACCGCACGGATGCCGTGTCAACTCGGTGAGTGAGGTCCTGCATGGAGGGGGCAGTTGCCGAGCCGGGCTGGGAGATCCAAACGGTTCAACGCAGATCGCGCACCGCCGGCATGGTCACCGCGTCCGGGTTGCGAAAGTGGATGACGGTCAAGGAATTGATCGTGGCCAACAAGCCGACCCCCAATGACGAGTGCGTGATGAAATCTTCCAACTCGCCGGGTGCGGCGTCGAGCTCGACCGGCACCGCGAGGTCCGAGGCGTCGAGGTAGATGATGCAGGTGATCCGCGAATCATTGTTCCTTCGCGACAGAGCGACCCTGCGAAACGGGTCGTAGTATTTCTGGCCAATCTTGCACATCCAGGGGATGCCGAAGTGCCCGCAGAAGAAGTGGGGCGTCGGGTAGAACAGGTCATCGTCGCGAAGCTGGAACACCCATTCATTAGTGACGAGCTGGTCATTCACCGGGTCGAAGAACATGCTGGTGTTCTGGACGTTCTGCAGCATGTCGAGGGTGGGGAAGATGTCGATGGGAGGGCATTCACCCAACGGGGAGGAATCGATCACGTCGCACCACTCCTGGGTGCACCCACCCCAGTCGTAGGCTTCGTCGAAGTAGCGGTCGAGAAAGCCCAGGTACTCGCCACCCAGATGGTCGCTCTCCACGGTGCCGTCGGTGCCGATGACCGCGATCCGATGCTGGATGGGATCGGTGTTAGCGACGTAGGAGACGATGGCGCGCGGGTAGTCCGAGAAGTCCACTACGGCGAGCCCGATGAGATACTGCGCCCCGAGGTCCAGGTCGTTGACGAGCTCCCCAGTGTCCGCCTCGACCACCCGTAGCGTGGCCCTCGGGTTGGCGGAATCCCCGTTGGTAATGTCGAGATACAGGTGTCCGCTGTGAGCGTTGTAGCCGCCGAGGATGGCGCCATCACACCACCAGGTCTCGACGAAGGCTCGCTCTTCGAGATCGAAGACGTCGACCCTGTTGGCCAGAGCCCAAAACAGCCGACTCCTGTCGGCGGTCACGACCGGCGTCGGCCGTAGCGCTCCGTGATAGAAATCGTGCAGCACCGGTTCGCAGGCCAGGGAGTCCTGTACCGGCACATCCATGACCGTGACACGGCCTTCGAGTGCCTGGGCCGTGTCCGCATCGTCCAGGTCGAGCGCTTCGGAGACGGCGTCATCGGTGAAGATATCGAGATCGACGAGGATGTACCGGGAAGGACTTTCGATCTGGGGGTGGTACCTTGCGAGGAGAACCTGTCCCGTCTCCTCGAGGAACAACATTTCGTTCTCAGCGCAGCCCAGGTCGCCGCAATGGTAATCCAGCAGGCTCTCCATCCTCAACGTATCGACGATCGAGGTGCTGGGGTTGTAGATGCCGATGCCGAGGTCTGGGTTGAAGTAGATCACGGTGCCGTTCTCATTGTCGGCGGCGAGCTCCACCGCAGAGTCCCACTCAGTAAGGTCCGGGTCGGGCTCGGGCCACAGGGGGAGAAGGATACGGGTGACCAGGGGAAGCGAGAGCAACAAGGTCTCCCCCTCTTCCACGCCGCCCAGGATGCCATAGGCACCGTACTCGATGAGCGCACCGGGCTCCTGGTCGATGCGGACATGGTAGTATTGCGCGACAACACCATCTTCGAGCTCATCCCCTGAGATCTCCTGCACAGGGACCTCGGCGAAGACGAAGCGCCCTGCCTCATCGGGGACCACGGTGTCGATCGTCTCGACGTCGGTGGTCACGTAGTCGGGCGCAGGCCCCTCGTTGACCAGCACCAGCTCGACCGAGAGCCCGGTGAGCGAGGTTTCTGCAGAATCCGTCAGCGCCTGATGGGCTACACGGTACGCGGCATTTCCGGCCTCCGCGGTCAACGGCTGGCTGGTCTGCGCGGTCTCGGCGCAGGCGGCGGCCAGTCGCCCTTCGACTCGGGCCGTCGGATCGCCGGAGCAGGACAAGGCCAGCAATCCCGTCACCACACAGACGACCGGTCCCCAGCACACCCGTCGCTGGTGTGGCATCATCTCGTTCCTCGAAGCGTCATTCATCGGTTGTACCTCCGATTTCGCAAAGACCTCTTGAATCCACCACAGCCTCGAGCCCGACTCCTCTCGGACTGGACGTGCCTATTCGTGACCAGATCGACCTCGTCGGCTCGTGCCATACGAACGCAGCCTGGTTGCAGGTCCCTGAGTGCCAACGGGAGTATCCTTCATGAACAGAATAGCGCCAGCAGTATAGAAACGTCCGAACACCCCGTCAAACCGGGTGCGATCACTCAGACCGTCGTCGACGTCGATACTGTGGGCGGGGGGGTACTGCAATGCTGATATCCAGGCCCTGTGGTCAAGACGATAAGGATCAGGGCACCGATCGGGCAGGTCGGAACCCCACGAAGTCGAAGTAATAGCTCTCCTCGGCACCCGCCCGGAACTCGATCCGCGCGTAGTCCGGAGCAGCGGTGGCCCAGCAGCCACTGCGGATTGCCCTCATCGATACTGCAGGGCCAGCCATCCAGGCGCTGCCATCCGTAGGCGCCCCTTGGTAGTCGACGTGCCAAGCGTCCTCGAGCCATTCCCAGACGTTGCCCGCCAGATCGCACAAGCCCTGCTCGCTGTTGCCCTGAGTCCGACTGCAGACCGCGTCGGTGCCGGTCACTCCGCATTCCGCGTTCGAGTCGTCGCGGCTCACGACCGCGTGCTGGCAGGTCAACGGTTCGTTCCCCCAGGGGTAGTCGATGTCCTGGCCTCCACTCTTGGCCGCATATTCCCATTCCGCCTCGGTCGGCAGACGCCCGCCACTCCACTGGCTGAACTCGCGTGCCTGGAACCAGTCGATGCAGTTGACCGGGTGGTTCTCCCGGTCTCGGACACCCCAGTTGCAGGCTTCACCCGTCCTGGGTTCGGAGCAGACATCGGCATCTACGCACGCTCGATACTGGGACACGGTGACCTCGGTGCGAGCTAGCTCGAAGGTCGGTACGGTCACAAGGTGAACCGGTTCGTTCATGTCCCATTGATCCTTGTCGTCTCCCATCAGAAAGGTCCCGCCGAAAATGGGGACCCATTCGATGGCGCTCGTACCGATCTCGATCGGCTCCTCGTCGATCCGATCGGATTCCTGAAGATCCTCGGTAGCCTCCACGTCTTGGATATCCCATTCGGAACCTTCATCCTGGCCGACCGCCTCGTCGGCGGCATCGACTTCGAGATCGGCTGCATCCAGTCCAACCTCTGCGAGCCGATCGTCCCGAACATCGAAGTCGCTGTCCACCGCTCCGGTACCGGTGTCCGGAACGCTGCAAGCACTGATACACCAGACCAGGGCGGTAAAGAGCATCGATTGATCAGGGGTCAGGTCGTCGATTGATGGATTATCTCGACCAGCCTCTTCTCTAATTCTCTCTGGCAAGCGGCCGCCGTATCGTCCGTGCGAGTGAGCTCCCTCGCGCGGCGAGCCAGGTCGGCGATGGTACCCGGTTGGACGCGAAATCGCTCTGCCTCGATTTCGGCATTCCTCGACGAAGGGCTCGATTCCCAGGATGGGCAACCAACTCTGCGCCCGCAATCTCGCATCGAGAGCCGCGTCGACCGCCTCGTGCACGAAGTTGTCGAAGTCCACCGCGTGGTCGCCGAACGATAGGCCGAGCAATTCGAGAACGTCGCCGATGCGCAGGCACTGCAGCCCTCGATAAATCGGAGGGGTCTGACCATTTGTTAGAGCTGCCAGTTCCTCGATAATATGTCAATCGACGACTTGACCGCTGACTCATGACTCACCCGAACTGCTCCTGCAGCTTTGGGAGCGATTGCTTCGCCAACTGTCGGCCCATCTCATAGTCGGCTTGGAGACAATCGATATCCCGTGTGTAAAGCGGTGTTCGCAGTTCGGAGGGTGGAGCCAACTGTACGACTACGCAACCATCCGGGGGGTCCTGTGCCATGGTGACGGCTTCCTTGTAGGCGCTGACGGCTGTCGTCCTCATCGCTCGAGCCAGTGCGGGATGTCTGCGCGTCATGATCAGCGATTCAACCCTGCGAACGACGGTCATCGTCTTCACGGTGTCGGATGGGCGAGAGCGAAGTACCAGGATACGTCTCGCACCCATTTCGTAGGCCTTACGAACGGGAATAGGATCGGAACTTCCTCCATCGAACATCTGGTACTCCCCCCAACGGACGGGACCGCGGTAGAACAGGGGGAGGGCGCATGAGCCCTTCAAGCACCGCATGATATCGGGAGCAGAAGGCTCGAGATAGATCGGCTTACCGGTGAGGGCACAGGTGGCGACGGATATATACCGAGCCGGATGCGCATCCACTGCTTCTTGATCCAGGGGTTCCTCCTCCTCCATTCGATCCCAGAGCCAGTCCAGGTCCATCAAGTGCCCCCCGCGAACGTAACGCCAGAAACTGACCGTCGTGGGACGAGACATGATGTCGCGGTAGCAGCGAATGTTCCGCTCGTGCTGACGGGCGAAAAAGCTCGCCAGGTTACACGCGCCCGAAGAGGTCCCCAGAGCCATCTCAAAGGGATCAAACCCTTCTTCGAGGAAGACGTCGAGAATCCCAGCGGAGAACACCCCCCGCATACCTCCACCTTCGACAACGAGAGCCCGGGTTTCTTTCCCTACCTCCGCACCCATTGTTCTCTCCTATCGTCGGTGGGAATGAATAAAGACAAACCCAGGGTGACGACAACCCACCAACAATACCAGAGATTTCCGTCAAAGTGATCAGGGGTAAAGTCGTCGATTGGGTCATGATCAGGGGTCAGGTCGTCGATTGACATGAGTGATCAGGGGTCAGGTCGTCGATTGACATATTATTGAGAGACCGCGATGACGTGGTCGAGTTTCGGTACAAGGCGGGGTAGTATCCGGCAGCTCCACCTCGAATCGAGGGATATCGCGATGGCGACCTTTCCCGTACAGATCCGCGGCTGCACCTTCAACGACCT
>JAFGEP010000041.1 GCA_016931535.1 Bradymonadales bacterium | reverse complement strand
GGGGGCCGGCGCGCAGCGCCGGAGGGGGCCGGCGCGCAGCGCCGGAGGGGGCCGGCGCGCAGCGCCGGAGGGGGCGATCCTAGCCCTTGGCCGAGCTATCCTCCCCCGAGGCGGAGACCGGGGGAGGTGCCCGCGTAGCGGGCGGAGGGGGCCGGCGCGCAGCGCCGGAGGGGGCGATCCTAGCCCTTGGCCGAGCCGTCCGCCAGCATGGAGCTGGACGGACGCCCTCTCGGTTGCTGGACAGATCTAGGGTGCTATCGCCGCCTCGGCAACCGCTCGTACCACCGGGCTGGGATCGGACAGGAGAGACCTCAAGAGCTGGGTGGACCGGGGGTCCTCGATCAGACCCAGCGCGCCTGCGATCTGAGCGCGCAGGACGGGACCGGATTCGGCGAGGATCGCTGCCAGCAGATCCACGGTTCCAGCCCCGCCAGAGCGGGCCAGACCTCGGGCGGCACCTGCGCGCGCCAGAATGCTGTCATCCGTTTGCAGCACCGTCTCGACCGGCCCTCGCTCCGACGGCGGCGCGAGCTGTCCCAAGCTCTCCGCCGCGGCGGCTCTCACCAGGCAGTCGTCGTCGGACAGGAGATCGGCAAAAAGGGTGGTGTGGCTGTCACCCCCAACCCGCGCAAAGGCCAAGGCTGCTTGTCGGCGAACGCGAGGGTCGGGATCGCCCAGAGCGGCCACCAACCGCTGGAGAGCCTCGCCCTGGCTGGCCATATCCGGCAGCCTGGCGAGAAGCCGCAGCGCTCTGCTGGCCACCGTTGGCTCGGGCGATCCCGCCAGCTGGACCAGGGTAGGCCCCAGCCGTCTCGCCAGGAGCTCCAGTCGAGCCTCGATCTGGGGGCGGCCGAGATGCCGCTCGATGTCCCAGGTCAGCAGCCCCAATCCCAGGCCATCCTGCCGGGATCCCAGGTCATCGAGGATGCGTCCGATCACCACCGGATTCGAGCGGTCCACAAGCTGCAAGATGGAGGTCTCCAGTGTTTCCAGGTGCTCGGTCAACAGGGGCAGGATGTCTCCGGCTGGCTGCGCGGGTTCGATCTCCATCAGCCGGTCGAGCAAGGCATCGATCCGGTCTTCTGGCCCACCGGTCACCAGGTAGCGCACTGCGCGAGGATCGTGCTGCGACCGTCCGGCGGGCTGCGGCCGGCCCAGCTCTCCGATCGCCCGGGCCGCCATGAGACGGACAGACCGGTCCGGGTCCATCCAGAAGGTCGTCACCAGGGCGGTCACCACCTCCTCCCCGACAGGCAGCCTGCCCAGGCTCCAGGCGCAGGTGGTGCGGATGGCAGGGTCCGGGTCATCGAGGCCGGCCACCAGGATCTCGGCGGCCATCGGGTCAGAGATGGCTCCCATGGACCAGATGATCGCTCTCCTCAGCGGTGGGCCAGCCTGGCCGATCGCTGCGGCGAGCCTCCCCGGATCCACCCCCTCTCGAAGCTCGCCGAGGGCGATGGCGGCCATGGCGCGGACCTCGACAGCAGGGTCTGTCGCCAGCAGGTTGGCCAATGCAGCGGTCGCTCGGCTGTCGCCACCTAGTCCCAGTGCCCAGGCGGAGAGCGCGCGCACCTCGGCCAGGTCGTCCCGGATTGCGTTGAGCAGAGCCTCGGTAGTGCGCTGTTCGCCGCTCCGCCCCAGAGCGAGCGCCGCCATGCGGCGAATCTCCGGGTCGGGGTCTGTCAGCAACCGGGAGATGGGGGAAGCGAGCTGGGGTAGGGGAAGGTTGGCCAGGGTGGTCAGCGCGGCCAGCGCCAGGTTTCGATCGGGGTCGGTCAGCAGCGGCAGCAGGCACCGTGTGAGGGTCGGGGCCAGTCGATCGAGCTCGGCGAGAGCGGGGTCAGCCTGGTCCCGGTCGAGGCCGCCGGCCTGTCGGGCCAGCGGATCGACCAGCCTGGAGGCCAGCCTGATCAAGAGCTCGCGGATCTCTGCCTGGGCAGTCGGTCGCGTGGCAAGCGGCTCCCATTCGGCCAGCAGCTGCTCCAAAGAGCCCATGGCCTGGTTGATCTGGAGCGCCAGTTGACCCGCGCTCAGGACCAGCGCATGATCGCGGCCATAGCGCACGACCTGTCGGCAGGCCTCCTCTGCTTCTGGCTGTCTTCCCAACGCCTGGTAGACCTCAGCCAGCTCCAGGTTGTAGGCGGAGCCTCGGCGATCCAACCGGACCGCCTCCTGGAAGGCGGTGATGGCCCGGTCGTAGCGCTCCATCCGGAGGTAGATCTGGCCCAGGCGGGCATGGCCTCTGGGGTTGTTTGGATTGGCAGCCACAGCGAGGCTGGCGTGGTATATGGCCTGTTCCGGCTGGAAAAGGCGCAGCGACAGCTCGGCGATGTGGTAATGGTGGTCCGAAGACCGGTCCAGGTCCAGCTCGGCGACCTGCTGGAGAACCCGGATGGCGTCGGCGAGGCGGCCCTCCTGCTCGACCATTCGAGCCAGGGGGAGCAGCGCCTCCAGATCTTCGTCATCACTTTGAAGCAGAGCCAGGAAGATGAGCTCGGCGCTCGCCAGGTCGCCGAGGGCGGTATAGGACTCCCCCAGGAAGTAACCGGCCTGGCGGTCGGGTGGGTCCGCCTGGAACTGCGCCAGGTAGTCGGGGAGGCGATCCGCCAGGACCCCCTGGCGTTGGTACAGGGCGATGATCCGGGATCGAGCCTGAGCCCTGACCGAGCTGTCGGCACTCTGGCGCGAAAGCTCCGACCAGATCTCCTGAGCCGCCGTGAAGCGCCGAGCCTCTTCGAGCACCTCGGCATAGCCCTGCAGGACCGTCTCGTCCCCCGGGTAGCGGTCGAGCGCGTCGGAAAAGGTATCCAGCGACTCCTCGTACAACCCGTGCTGGGCATAGACCTGAGCCAGCAAGGTCTGAGCCTGCGCTCCCTCTGGAATCGTCTGCAGGATCCGTTGCCAGGTGACGACCGCTTCGGCTCTCTCCCCCTCCATGAACTGGAACTCCCCCAGGGCGATCAGAAAGTCAGGGTTGTCCGGCTCCAGAGCCACCAGGCGCTCATAGATCCCCCTGGCAAGCCCGCGCTCCCCCCAGCGCAGGTACACATCGGCAAGCTGGGCCAGCACCGGGATGCGGTCGCGGCAGGACCGCTCCATTTGTCGTAGGACCCCTGCCGCTTCGCTCTGCCGCCCCGCCTGGCGAAGCACCTCCGCCAGCCGGAAGCGGTGGGTCGCCTCATCGGAGATGCGGATGAGCTGCTCGATCTGCTCGATCACCTCCTCCCAGTGGCCGTACCGCTCCAGGATGGCGATCAGGTCCAACCTGGCATCCACGGAGCGCGGGCTGGCACGGACGGCGCTGCCGTAAGCGTCGAGGGCCTGTTCGATCCGTCCCAGCTCCTGGTACAGCTCTCCCAGGAGGCGAAGCTGTTGGCTACTGGGACGGCGCCATTGCGATTCGTACTGAAGG
Organism: Bradymonadales bacterium; assembly: GCA_016931535.1. Taxonomy (GTDB): domain Bacteria; phylum Myxococcota_A; class Bradymonadia; order JAFGEP01; family JAFGEP01; genus JAFGEP01. The sequence goes on along the minus strand of JAFGEP010000041.1, from coordinate 13,340 downwards.
ACCAGCTCTTCCAGGTTTCCCGACACCCGATAGGCCTCGATGATGCGGGTCTCCAGGTCGTCCCACAACCAGGTGCCGCGCCGCACATAGCCCTGCGCCTCCCGGTAGCGTGCCAGACCCTCGTCGATCCGCCCCAGCTCCACCAGCAGGTCTCCCATGGAACCCAGGTGCAATGCCCGCTGGCGAGTGTTGCCACCGGAGAGATCCACGATGGCCTGGACCTGCCGTAGCGCTTCCTCGAACTGGCCATGCTCGACCAGGGCATCGGCCAGCTGCTCCCGCATGTAGATGTCGCGGGGGGCGATCTGGACAATGCGCTCGAAGTGGCTACTTGCCTGCTCGAAGTCTCGCCGGACGAAGGCGATGTCGGCCAGAGCGAACAGGATCTGGACCTGGGTTCGATCGTCGCGGGTCAATAGCAGGGCCTGCTCCCATGCGCTACAGGCCTCTTCCACCAGACCTTCCGTTTGGAGCGCGCTGGCCAGAGAACGCCAGGCGAGGTCGTTGCCGGGCTCGATCTCGCTGGCGCGGCGATAGGAATCGATGGCCCGCTGCCGATCACCGGAGCGTTGGTACAGGTGCCCCAGGATCATCGGGTAGGCGAAACGCCCTGGGTGCTCGGCTGCAAGCTGCTCGTACTCCTGCACCAACCGGGACAAAGCGCGGCCCGAGCCTACCTCCTCCAGCAGCCGATCGAGCACCGCCCCCTCCTCCGGTCTGCGCTCGAGAAGGCTTCGGTAGCGCCGGATGATCTCCTGCCGCCGGGCCTCCGTCTGCTCGGCGGTCCAGTTATCGATCGCCTGGGCGGACAGCGGGGTGGCGACCAGGGTGAACAGGATGATCAAGGCGATGGAGGAGAGGTCTCGAAGCAGCATGGGGAATCGGTTCGGTTTTCCAGTGGTTGGCGGCATGCGACCATTCGGCGCAATCGCTTCGATGTACCGGCCGGTCGCCGGGTCGAGCGGCAAGCGAAGCGCACCTCCCTCTACTTGTCCGGTTCGTCCTCGGATTCGTGGCCCTCGGCCTGATCCTGGCGGCCGAACCGTTCCTTGAGGCGGTCCCAGAGATGGCCGGATTTTTCACTGACCTGGTCGCCGAGCTCTCGGAAAAACTGGACCAGCGGTTCCTTGGATTCCTGGTAGCTCCGCTGGTAGGAGCGGGCCGATTCGGTGAACTCCTGGTAGACTGAGGCCCGATCATCCTCGCCTCGCCTGGCGTAGTCGCCAGCGAGGATGCGGTCGTAGTCTCCCCGTTCAACCCAGCGCTTGAGCTCGGCCAGGCGCAGCACGGCAAACGGATGGCGGCGCCCCATGAGGTTGAGCAGCTTGATCAGGCTGTCGAGCTGGTCGCCGCCGGACTCGTACTCCTCGGCCTGGCGGATGAACTCGGTGATGTCCATCTGGTCCACTTGCCTGCCGCCGGCCATCTTCATGATCACGGTGTAGGCGGTCCAGGGATCCTGGAGGCAAAGCAGACCGGCTCGATCGGCGGAGAGCTCCGACTTGCGATCCCATTCGGTCAAGGCGGCGATGATGGCCGCCAGGGCCAGGCTGGCGATGGGGATCCCGAAGCGGACCAGGGCGAGCTGGATCAACAGGCCGAGCATGGTCTTGTACAGCACGTGGTCGGACAGGATGTGGCCCAGCTCGTGTCCCAGGATGAACCGCAGCTCGTCGTCGGAGAGCAGCTCGATGGTGGCCGAGTTCAGCTGGATGAAGGGGCGATCGACCCCCACGGCGCCCGCGTTCACAAAGGGGGTCTGGGCGACGTAGAGCTCCGGTCTCTCGGGCAGGTCCAGGACCTGGACACACTCCTGGTAGATCGCGTTGAGCCGCCGAAACTGCTGGTCGTTGACGCGGACCGCACTACCCAGCATGAGGTAGCGCAGTCGGCGCTCCCCGATCAGGCCGATGAGCTTTCGAAGCACCAGGTCGAAGCCCGGCACCTTTCTGAGCCCGGTCAGGGCGGCGCGATCGGATGGGTGTTCGTAGGCTCGCGAGCTGAGCTCGGTCAGCTTGGTTCTGTCGCCAGGGGGAGCCTTTTCGGCGGTTTCCGGTTCTTCGGCTGTCGGCCTGGGGGATTCGGTCTGATCGGATAACCCGGGGTCCTCGATGTCGGTGGGCATGTTGTTCCTCATCTGGTCGATCCGGTGACGAGCCGGTCTGAAGGTTGACGGTGTCCAGGATGATCAATGCGGGAAGGCGGTGCTTGTCAAGCGGGAAGGGCAAGGATATGACGTTTCTGATTTCGGTAGACGCCGTCGTGTCACCAGGAGAACACCCAGGAGATGTCGCCCAGGTTGCCCATTCCAGGATCAACGGTGGCTCGGGTAGGTGCCCTGAGGAACAACCTGATCCGGGCCGGACTGATGCTGTTGGCCGTGCTCTCCGGCGCAACGATTGGATACTACCTGTTGGGCCAGGGGCGATGGAGTCTGCTCGATTGCCTGTTCATGACCGTGATCACCCTCAGCACGGTCGGTTACCGGGAGGTCATCCCCATCTACCAGATGCCGGGTGCGGAGGTCTTCACCATCCTGGTCATCCTGGTGGGCATGGGGTTGGTCGTCTACTTCGCCTCCACCCTGACGGCCTTCGTCATCGATATCAATCTGGGGGCTTTGCTGGCGCGCAGGAAGATGTTGAAGAACCTGGAGACCATCAAGAACCATATCATCGTGTGCGGGGCGGGTCAGACCGGGGTCCACGTGATCGAGGAGCTGGTGCTGTCCAAGGTCCCCTGCGTGGTCCTGGATCAGGACCCGGCCCAGATCCAGTCGTTGACGGACCAGTACGGTCAACTCGTGGCAGCGGTGGTGGGCGATGCGACGCAGGATGAGTCGTTGATCATGGTCGGAGTGCAGCGAGCGAAGGCGCTGGTCGTCACCCTGGGAGATGAGATGGCGACCCTGTACTGCACGCTGTCTGCCCGTCAACTCAATCCGAGTCTGCGTATCATCGCCTCCAGCGACAACCTGAAGGCGGAGCAGAAGCTGAAGCACGCGGGCGCCAGCTCGGTCATCTACCCGCGCATCATCGGAAGCCGGCGCATCGCCTCGGAGCTGATCCGGCCGCAGGTGGTTACCTTCCTGGACCTGATGTTGAGAGACAAGGACCGCATCTTGCGGATCGAGGAGGTCCATGTGCCGGAGCGATCGCGGGTCGCCGGAAGGAGTCTGATGGATTCCGGGATCCGCCAGGCGGCCGATGTGCTGGTGGTCGCCATCCAGTCCGGTCCCGACGGGTCCTTCAGCTACAACCCCGGCCCCAAGACGGTCCTCAAGGCGGGGGACGTGTTGATCGTGCTGGGGGAGATCTCGAAGGTGCAATCGGTGCGAGAATACGTGGAAGGGAAGGAGTTTCCGCGGTTGACCTGAGGGTGCTGCGAGATGTCACCGCCAGCCTGGCTGGCCCTGGGTTGAGCACCACCGGGCCGGTTTTTCTCCGGGGATCATGGTTCGCCCGGCAGGCCGATCGGTCTGCGCTCAGTTGGGAAGGGGGGAGTCCTCCCTCTCTTCCTCATCCTCCTGCAGGCCGGCTTGCGTGGCCTGGTGCTCTTCGATCTCGCGGCGGACCTGGTCCATGTCGAGCGCCTTGGCCTGGCTGATGAGGTCTTCGAGGGCCCATTCCGGCAGCATTCCCGGTTGGGAGAAAAGCAGGATCCCCTGGCGGAACAGCATGATGGTGGGGATGGAGCGGATCTGCAGGGAGCCGGCGAGCGCCTGTTCCGCTTCGGTGTCCACCTTGGCAAAGACCACGTCGGCGTGCTTTTTGGAGACCCCCTCGAAGACCGGGCCAAAAGCGAGACAGGGACCGCACCACTGGGCCCAGAAGTCGATGATCACCAGCTCGTTGTTCTCGATGGTATCGGTGAAGTTGGAAAGCGTGAGCTTGGTAGTGGCCATAACCGTCATACTCCTCTTGTCGAATCGGTCGTTGCATCCAGCAATGCCCCGAAGGAACCATCGCTCTTGGGGGCATGGCACCTCCTCCTGGTTGGTTTGAGCCAGATGGACCCGGTTTGGTTGCAGGGTTCGATCGATCGAGAAGCCGAGCGGATCGGATCACGCAATGGCGACAAAGGCCTCGACATCTCGTGCGACCAGGTCGAGGGCGGATCGCCAGAAGTCCGGTCGGCGCAGGTCTACCCCCAGCGCCTCGAGAGCGACCTCTTCGACCGAGTGATGGCCGGTGAGGCGGAGTGTCTGCCGGTAGGCCTCGGCGAAGGCGGACCCCTCCCGTTGGGCTCGGGCGAACAGGCCGAGGGAGAAGAGGTAGCCCACGATGTAGGGGAAGTTGTAGAAGGGCAGGCCGGTCAGGTGGAAGTGGAGCTTGCTGGCCCAGAAGAGCTGCTCGTGCCGGTCCACGGCTCCGTCGAAGGCCTGGTCGAAGGCCTCGATCACCAGCTCGGTCAACCGCCGGGAGGAGACCTCCCCGTTGGCCCGCTCCCTGAAGAGTGCCCGCTCGAAGTGGAAGCGCGCCGGCAGGTTCATGGTGTGGCTCACGGCGTCGGTGAGCTTCCGATCCAGCATGCTCAGCCGAGCCTGGTCGTCGGCAGCCTGGGCGAAGGCCGCCTCGCGGACGATCGATTCGGCGAAGGTGCTGGCTGTCTCGGCCAGGGCAGCCGGATACTCCCGCTGGCGACCGGGCAGATCCTTGAGCACCCAGCCATGGTACGCATGGCCCAGCTCATGGGCCAAGGTCAGCACGGAGTTCATGGTCTGTCCGTAGGTCATGAAGATCCGGCTCTGGCGAGCCAGGGGGAAGCCGGCGCAGAAACCGCCGTGGCGCTTGCCGGCGCGGTCCTCGGCCTCGATCCAGCGATTGCGAAATGCGGTCCGGGCGAACTCGCCCAGCTCCGGGGAAAACTGGTCGAAATGCTGGACGATAAAACGCTGAGCCTGGTCGTATGGGATCTTGGCGGTCATGCTGCCCAATGGCACGCCCAGGTCGTACCAGCTCAACCGGTCCATACCCAACATGGCGGCCTTGGCCTCCAGGTAACGCGCCATGGTGGGGCGAAAGTCGGCGATCACCTCCATCAGGGTCTGCAGCGTCTCCCGGCCGATGCGGTTGAGGCGCAGGGGGACCTCCAGCTCGTCGATCCCGCGGCGGCGATAGATCACGTGCCGGTACCCGTTGATGTGGTTCAGGATGGCGGCGAAGATCTCCTTCTGGGAGTCCCAGGTGACGTGAATGGCTTCCGCCACGCTTTGGCGAAAGGGACCGTCGGTGGAAGCCAACAGGTTGCGGGCCTGCTCCACCGACAGCGACTGGTCCCCCTGGCCCCGGTCGATCCGGACTCGCAGCCGGCCCGAAACCTCGTCGTACAGCCGGCTCCAGCCGTGGAGGCCGTCGGGCGCCAGCTCCTCCTGGAGGGTCTCCAGCTCCGCCTCCATCATGATCTCGGACCGGCGCCGCTGCTCGTTCAGGAAGAAACGCATGTGCTCGAGCCGAGGGACCGCCACCAACCGCTCGAAATGCTCGGGCGGCAAGGAGGCCAGGCGGGATCGGAGCAGCACACCGATCCGGTTGATGAGGGACTCCAGGTCGGCACAGATGCCCAGCAGCTCGCGGGCGTCGGCATCTTCGGTATCGGCGGATGCGGCGCAGTGGCCGAAGCTTCCGATATCGTGAAGCTGGTCGTTCCATCGCTCCAGGTCGAGCAAAGCCTGGGGCAAAGAACCAAGCGCCTCGGAAAGCTCAGAGGTAGTCAGCTCCTGGAAGCGTTTCAACAGCTCGGTAAGCTCCGATCGCGTCTGGTCGACCCGCTGGCGCATGGTCGGGCCGGCGCAGCCGCCGGGATAGAGCGACTGGAGATCCCAGCTTTGAGAATCGGTGTAGGCGTGGTCGTTCATGGTTCTCCTCGGTAATCAGGCCTGGTCGCAAACTCCGCCAAGAGCCCATGATCTACCATCCACCAGCAGACAGGCACAGACCTTCCTTCAAAATTGCCTGGTCTTTTCGTGGGTTCTATAGTGCTTTGTCGATCCGGCAGATGATCGGCACGACCCCCCCTGCCGGAAAAAGGGCCGCTCCAGGTTGGTGTAGATGAAGCTATTCAAGGGAAAAAAGGCGCAGCTCATCGAACGGCTGGCCAACCAGCAATGGGAATCGACCCGCGAGCGCGACCGGCTTCTGGAGATGCTCCAGCAGACGCCCGGCCTGGCGCTCGAAGAGGTGAGCTGGATGCTGTTCGATCGCGACGCCATGGTGCGCTCCGCCGGCCAGCGGCTTGTCCGGCAGCTCAAACCCCCCGATCTGTTGGGCTACTTCGTGGAGCGCTGGAACGAGATGGCGCCGGTCCTTCGCCGGTCGCTGGCCCATTCGTGGCACAGGCTGGCCGCTTCGGGATGGGAGCGCTCGCTGGAGAACCTCCTGGCGAGCAAGAAGGAGGTGGAGCGGGCGGTGGCCGACGAGATCATCCAGGCCAGCCCGGTGACCGGTCCCTTGCAGCAGCTCCTGTTGCGCCAGCTCCAGGGCGCAAACGAGTTCGCCAGGCACCGCGCATTGCTGCGCTTGCTCGAGTCCCCGGGGGATCTGCCGGCCTCCACTTTCGAGCCGTTCCTCGACTACCCCGACGAGCAGGTCCGACGCCTGGTGATCAAGATCCTGGCCGCCACATCAGAGCGTCGCTACCTGGACCTCTTCGCCGCCAGGCTGGAGACCGAGCACATCGAGATCCAGCAGGACCTGATCGCCGTGATGGCCCAGTACGCCGAGCAGGGTCACGATATCACCAGCCTGGTGCTGCCCCTGCTCTCCAGCGGCGATGCCAACCTGAGACAGGCGGCCATCAAGGTCCTGGGCAGGATCTCCAACCCCTCCCGGATCCTGCGGGAGTTCATCGACTACTCCCGCCATTTCCCTGGATGGATCCGCCAGCGCGCCCTGGAGTCGATGCAAGCGTTCGGCGACCTGTTGATCTCCTCCATCGCCGAGCTGCTGCGGGACTCCGATCCGTTGGTCAGAGCCTCGGCGACCCAGCTGGCGGCCACCGTTCACCGGGACGAGCGCCTGGAGAAGGTCGTCCTGCCTCTATTGGGAGATCCCGACTGGTGGGTCCGGATCAACGCCGCCGAGACCCTGGGAGCGATCGGGAGCGCCCTGTGTGTTCCCAAGCTCATGGAGCTTCTGGACGATCCGGAGATCGCCTGGACCGCCATCGAGTCCTTGGCCACCATCGGGGACAAGAGCTGCCTGCCGAAGCTGGTGGGGCTGCTCGGCTCGCCGGCCGAAGAGATGCGGGTGGAGGTGGTCAAGGCGCTTGCCCGGTTCAGATCGGCCAAGGCGATCCCGGTCCTCGTCAAGGTGGCCGACTCGGACAGCAGCATGGAGGTGCGGATCGCGGCCGAGGATTCGCTCGGACGGTTGGCCGAAAGCTTGAACCTCAGCAAGGAGGAGATCCAGAAGAGCTACCGGCCGCTGGGACGCGGCCAGATCGCCGCGCCCGCCCAGGAGCAGCTTCCCATCATCGGGCTCTTGACGGACGCCAGAAAGGCCCAGGCATCCGATGTCCACCTCTCGGTCGACCAGGTGCCGCTGATCCGGATCCGGGGCGAGCTGACCGCGATGACCGGCCATCCCCCGCTCACCAGTGACCAGACCCTGGCCTGGCTTTCCCCACTGCTGAACCCCGACCAGGAACGCCACCTGATCAGGACCCGCTCGATCGATCTGTGCTACGAGATCCTGGATCAGGGAAGATACCGTGGCAGCATCTTCATCGATCGCCGAGGTCTGAACGGCTCCTTTCGGGTCATCCCCAGTACCATCCCCACCCTCGATGAGCTGGGTATGCCCCCCCACATCGCGCAGGTCGCCCACTGGCACCAGGGGATGGTCTTGATCGTGGGCCCCGCCGGATCGGGCAAGACCACCACGCTGGCTGCGCTGGTCAACCTGATCAACGAGCAGCGGTCCGCCCATATCGTCACGCTGGAAGATCCGATCGAGTATATCTTCCACTACAAGCGGTCGCTGGTAGACCAGCGGCAGATCGGACTGCACTCGACCAGCTACCAGAGAGCTCTTCGGGCTGCGCTGCGTGAAGATCCCGATGTGATCATCCTGGGGGAGATGCGCGACACCCCCACCATGCGGCTTGCGCTGGAAGCCGCCGAGACCGGTCACCTGGTGATCGGCACCCTGAATGGCACCAACGCCATCCGCGCCGTGGATCGGGTCATCGACTCCTTCCCCCCGGACGAGCAGAGCCAGACCCGTATCATCCTGGCCGATACGCTGAAACTGATACTGGCTCAGGCGCTTCTGCCTCGCGCCGACGGCCAGGGACGGGTGGCCGTCTACGAAGTGCTGATGGGCGGGTACACGGTGAGCGCGGTGATCCGGGAGAATCGCCTGGTGCTCATGAACACCCTGATGCAGACCGGGCGGCGCCTGGGGATGCGCACTTATGATGATAACCTGCTGGCCCTGGTGGACCAGGGACTGGTGGATCCTCAGGTCGCTTACCTGCGGGCACGCCGGAAGGACCGATTCGAATCCATGGTCAGCCCCGAGTTCCTCCAGGGAGTGTTAGCATAGCGATGGCTTTCCAGGACGACGATCAAAGCAGCAAGGGCGACCGGGGCCGTCTTGTCGGATGGACCCCTCAGACCCCCGAGGAAGAAGAGCAAAAGCCTTCCCGCTACTGGGGCCACCCACCGGAGTCGGGCAACCGACCAGGACCAAGCCGGGCCGATTCCTGGCAGGATCCTTGGAGCTACGACTCCGACCACGGGTCAGAAAGCGCAGCTCGCCCCCTCGACGAGGCGACCGACGACGAGTTTCTGTCCCTTGACGATTTCCTCATCGACCTCAAGGCGGAGGAGCGCGAGTCGGAGTACCGACCGCTTCCCCCGGAATCGGCCGAATCCGGACCCTACCCTGCCATCGAGCCAAGAATTCACCGGGAGTCGGCTGCAACCTTGCCCGAATCCGCCTCAGCCCGAAGGCACTTCAGGCCGATCACCCCATCGACCGGTGAGGACGCTCAACGAGTGACCGAGATCGAAAAACTGGCCGAGGCCATCCTGTTCGTGCGCAACCAGCTGAAGGACCTGGCCAAGGTGGTCCACGATCTCCAGCGGGACTCGGTCCTGCCCACCGGTGTGGCCCGAGAGATCCCTCAGCTCAAGGCCCGGCTGGACCGGCTCCAGAGCGATCTCCACGGTCTTGCCGGCACCGGGGCCGAACGGCCCGCCACTGCGCCCCAACCACAGGGGGAAACCGGAGGGGAGAGTGTGCCCCGGCCGGCAGCCACCCCGTCGGTGGAGACCGGCCCAAAGGCTGCTGATCGCCCTGCGGCCGGAACCGTAGAGCAGGCCTCCCTCTCCTCGATGCCGACAGGAGCGGAAACCGCACCCACCCAGGAGGAGAACCTGGCGGAGACGGTGGCGGCGCGGGCTCAGGAGCTTCGGGACACCAGGCAGATCGATCGCCTGCTGCGCCTGCTGGTGCAGAGGGGCGCGAGCGATCTCCACCTGACGGTGGGGTACGCCCCGATGTTTCGGCTGGCCGGTGAGATCGAACCGCTTCGCTACAAGCGCACCCGCAGCGATGACTGGCATCGGATGATCGAGCCGATCACCACGAAAAAGGTGTGGGAGCAGTTCACCCGCACGGGAGACGTGGACTTCGCCTACGAGATCAAGGAGACGGGGCGATTTCGGGTGAACCTGTTTCGACAGCACAGGGGGGAAGGAGCCGTCTTCCGGGTCATCCCCGACAAGATCCTCACCATCGAACAGCTGGGCATGCCCAAGCAGCTCCACCGCATCGCCCGGATCCCGGGAGGTCTGGTCCTGGTCACCGGACCGACCGGCTCGGGGAAATCGACCACCCTGGCCGCCCTCATCCACGAGATCAACGCCACCCAGCCCTACCACATCATCACCCTGGAGGATCCGATCGAGTTCGTCCACCACAACCGGCGTTCCATCATCCACCAGCGGGAGATCGGCACCCACACCCAGAACTTTGCCACCGGGTTGCAGGACGCCGTGCGGGAAGACCCCAACCTCCTGCTGGTCGGCGAGATGCGCGACCTGGAGACCATCCGCCTGGCGCTGGAGTCAGCCTCCAAGGGGTTGCTGGTGTTCGCCACCTTGCACACCAACAACGCGGCCAAGACGGTGGAGCGGATCGTCAACGTCTTCCCCACCGACGAGCAGGACACCATCCGATCGGTGCTGGCCGACACCATCCGCGCCATCCTGGCTCAGCAGCTGGTGAAGCGGAAGGACGGGGGGCTGGTGGCCGCGGTGGAGATCCTGTTCGGCTCCCCTGCCCTGTCGAACCTCATCCGCGACGGCAAGACCCACCAGATCACCAACCTCATCCAGACCGGACGGAAGGAGGGAATGACCACCATGGACGAGGCCCTGCTCCAGCTGGTCAACAAGGGGATCATCACCAGCGAGGCCGCTTTCGAGAAGGCGATCGAGAAGAGCCTGTTCCGGGATCCGGAGCAAGCCAAGCTGGAAGAGGAGATCATGAGCAGTGTGGTGTCTCAGCCAGGAGGGACTGGAGCCGGCCAGTGAACAAGATCTCGTCCGCTGTCCCAATTGTGGCTTGTGCTTTCTAGTAACGGATTCCTCTGCACGGTGAGATCGATCGCCCTGGAAGGGCGAGACATTCCAGCCCAAGGCGAAGCCCAGGGAAAAGCAGGGCAAGATCGTGGGAAGCCCTGGAAGGGCGAGACATTCCAGCTGACGAAGGGCGATCGAAAAGCGAATTGGGACACCGCACGTGGACCGGGGCACTAGAGCGGTGCCTGGTGTGCCGCTCCACCGCCTCGCGCGGCAGACACCAGGCCAGTGGAAACCTAGAGCCGGATCCGCTCAGCAGATCTCGTGTCCCCGCGCCTCCACCAGGTCCTGGAGGTCATCGAGGTCCAGCCAGTCACCGTGGGTGTACTGCACGGCCACCTCGCTGAGGCCTGACTGGACGATGAAGGTGAGCACGTCGGCGATGCCGAGCTTGAGGTAGTCCCGATCCTTGCGTTTGAGAAGCTCCACCGCCTCCAGGAAAATCGCGGTCCCTTGATCGGTCAGCTTGACCAGTCCGACCCACTCCCCGCTGGCCTCGGCGATGGGCATCCCGGGGTCGATGCGCACCAGCTTGTAGGCGATGTCGTAGCCGGAGGGCTGGTAGGGTTGGGAAACCTCGACCAGGTCGAGTGCCTTGTGGGAGCCGAAGTTCTTGCCAGAGCCATCCACCACGATGGTGATGGGGGCCATCGAGGCGAGAAGGTTGGTGAGCACGTACTTCCTGAAGGCGATGTCGCCATAGGAGATGATGGCAGCTCCCGCAAGCTTGGAGGAAGCGGCCAGCAGCGAGGCGAGCTCGCCGGTGGTCGCCCAGTCGGGATTGTCGAAGGTGTTGACCCCCAGCTCCTTGACCGGTTGGGGCTTGTAGCCGGTGACGACGCTGATGGACTTGATCCCATGGTCGTGGAAGCGCTCCAGCAACGTCTGCAGGACCGGCACGCCCTGGACCGGAACCATGCACTTGGGCCGGTCGTCCGTGAGGGTCCCAAGCCGGGTCCCCTTGGAGGCGGCCAGGACGATGACCTCGATACGGGAATCGCTCTTGGGGAGATAGCGCTTCTCGGCCTGGGCCAGCTCGGCCTCTCCCTGGAGGCGGAAGATCTCCTTGACCGGGACCACCTCCTCCTCGATGTCCACCAGGGTCCGATCCTGGTGCAGACGCCTGGCGACGCGCTGCATGTTGGTGATGGCGGCGCGCAGGATGTGGTTGGCCCAAATGATCAGCGAGATGCCAGCCTGCTCGAAGACCTCGGTGGGAGTGCTGTAGTACATGGTAGGAACGATGACGATCGGGCAGCCGAAGTGCCACTCGCGGGCGAACTGGAGCACCTCGTCGGGGGTGTTGCGCTTGGAATGGACCAGGATGGCGTCGGCGCCGGCCTTGTAGTAAGCATCGGCCCTCTTCAACGCCTCGGTGAGCCCCCAGCCGGCGATGAAGGCCTCGGTGCGAGCCACGATGCAGAAGTCCTGGTCGCGCTGGGTGTCCTTGCCGGCCTTGATCTTGCCGCAGAACTCGTCGATGTCGGCCAGCGGTTGCGCCTCTCCCCGGATGAAGGAGTTGGTCTTGGGGAACAGCTTGTCCTCGATGCACACCCCGGCGACGTTGCGCTGCTCCAGCTTCTGCACCAGGCGGCGCATGTTGTTGAAGTTGCCGTAGCCGGTGTCCCCGTCCAGCAAGATGGGGATCGAGGTGGCATCGCTCATGAACTCCAGGACATCGAGAACCTGCGTCCAGCTGGCCTCGTTGTTGTCGCGCACCCCCAAGGCAGCGGAGAGCGACAGACCGCTGGCCCAGATCCCCTCGAAGCCGGCCTCCTCCACGATCTTGGCCGAAAGGCCGTTATGCGACTCGCACAAAAAGGAGATCTCCGGTCTGGTCAGTAGGTTCTTGAGCCTGGTGGTCCTGTTCATGCTGGAATTCCTCCTTTCGGGCCTCGTCCCGCCCTTCGATCTATGCCATCCCGTCCGGCTTGGCAAACGAAAACCAAGGGGTCAGGGGGTCAATCTGGGGGAGGGGTCAATCTGGGGGAGGGGTCAAGTCGTCGATTGACATAATATCGAGGAAACTCGCACGAACGGAGGATGGGGCGGCCGATTGCCAGAGAAAGTTAGAGAAGAGGCTCGACGAGATAATCCATCAATCGACGACCTGACCCCTTGTGAGCTCTCGTGTGCTCGAATCCGTCGAGGAGCTGTTAGAATTGACTGTACAAGCTATCGAGCATCAGCCTAATAAACGATGACCGTGTTGTTAGTCCCAAGGTCAAGAACAGTTATAATACCGGTGCCGATCACATCTTCTGGGTACTCGAACTCGTTCACCAAGTTGTCCTCAGAGTCTTCATTCAAGGTCACGAAGGGGACACCGAAGGGGGGACTCAAACCAATATCCGGATCCAATCCCGTGAGGCCGCTCTCGGTATAGTCGTTATTTGCGATGGTGCACTTTCTGGTACCGACTCCTTGACGACTGCCTGTGAGCACGGCTCCAGTTTGCATGAGCAGTTTTTCGCAGGTCCCCAAAGACAGGTTGACGAAACTATTGTTGACGACGGTGGCACGGTTCGTAACCGCCTTCAGGAGAATGCCGCAACCGTTCGGCGAGTCGATGTCGACGAACTCGTTACCCACAACGATGAACTCTGTACCGCCAGGTCCGACGAGTCTCAAGTTGGCGTCGCCGGCGCTGGAAAATTCGTTGGTCGATGAGGTCCCGGTGATGGTGTTGTCCGAAATGTTGGTCGTCCTGCAGGTGTAAGCCGGGCCTCCGAACTCGACGGGCCACCAG